>NZ_JASHIM010000009.1 GCF_030733685.1 Roseovarius sp. MMSF_3281 | reverse complement strand
GTCTCGTACTCGACGTGCGCCGTCGAAATCGTGATCCCGCGGGCCTTCTCTTCCGGCGCGCCGTCAATCTGGTCATATGCACGGAAATCACCGAAATACTTCGTGATCGCCGCCGTCAGCGTCGTCTTGCCGTGGTCAACGTGACCAACCGTCCCGATGTTCACGTGCGGTTTCGAACGGTCAAACTTTTCCTTTGCCATGGTATTGGCTCCCTCTTTCTTTTGTCGTGCGGTGCGCCTTCATGCGCACCCTACGGGTGGGTGTAGGGTGCGCCCCGAGGGCGCACCGACGGTTATGCGTATTTCGCCTGAATCTCTTCCGAGATGTTCGACGGAACCGGATCGTAATGCGAGAACTGCATCGTGAACTGCGCACGGCCCGAAGACATGGAGCGCAGGGTGTTGATGTAGCCGAACATATTGGCCAGCGGCACGTTGGCGTCGATGGCGATGGCGTTGCCGCGCGGCTCTTGCCCCGAAACCTGGCCACGACGCGAGGTCAGGTCGCCGATGATGCTACCGGTGTATTCTTCCGGCGTGATCACCTCGACTTTCATCATCGGTTCGAGCAGCTTCGCACCGGCCTTGCGAAGACCTTCGCGCATGCACATCCGGGCGGCGATTTCAAAGGCCATGACCGAGCTATCCACGTCGTGGAACTTACCGTCGATCAGGGCGACCTTGAAGTCGATCACGGGGAAGCCGGCAAGCGGGCCGCTGTCCATGACCGATTCGATGCCCTTTTCGACACCCGGGACATATTCCTTGGGCACCGAGCCGCCGACGATGCGGGACTCGAACGAGTACCCTTCGCCCGCTTCGGTGGGCGAGATGATCATCTTCACCTCGGCGAACTGACCCGAACCACCCGACTGTTTCTTGTGGGTGTAGGTATGTTCGATCTCGTGACCGATGGTTTCACGATAAGCCACCTGCGGCGCACCGATGTTGGCCTCGACCTTGAACTCGCGCTTCAGGCGGTCGACGAGGATGTCGAGGTGCAACTCGCCCATGCCCTTCATGATGGTCTGGCCCGACTCGATGTCGGTCTCGACGCGGAAGGACGGGTCCTCGGCGGCAAGCCGCTGCAGGCCCTGGGACATCTTTTCCTGGTCGCCCTTGGTCTTCGGCTCGACCGCGATTTCGATCACCGGGTCGGGGAAGGTCATGGTTTCCAGAACGACAGGCGCCTTGGGGTCACAGATCGTGTCACCCGTGGTGGTGTCCTTCAGGCTGGCCAGTGCGATGATGTCGCCGGCGAAGGCTTCTTCGATCTCGCTCCGGTCGTTGGAGTGCATCATCATCATACGACCGATACGCTCTTTCTTGCCCTTGGTCGCGTTCAGGATGGTGTCACCCTTGTTCAGAACACCCGAGTAGATACGCGTGAAGGTCAGCGACCCGACGAAGGGGTCGTTCATGATCTTGAACGCCAGGCCCGAGAACGGCATGGTATCATCCGCGCGGCGCGGGATGTTGCGGGTTTCGGTTTCGTCATCGGGCGCAAAGCCCATGTAATCGACCACGTCCAGCGGGCTGGGCAGATAGTCGATCACGGCGTTGAGCAGCGGCTGAACGCCTTTGTTCTTAAAGGCGGAGCCACCCAGAACCGGAACGAAGCTGAGCGACAGGGTGCCCTTGCGCAGCAGTTTGCGCAGGGTCGGCACATCGGGCTCGTTGCCTTCGAGGTATTCCATCATCGCGTCGTCGTCTTGCTCGACGGCGTTCTCGATCATCTTGGCGCGCCACTCGTCGGCCATGTCCTTGAGTTCGTCACGGATCGGGGCTTTGATCCAGGACGCGCCCAGATCTTCACCCTGCCAGAGCCACTCTTCCATGGTCACGAGGTCGATCAGACCTTCCAGATCGCTTTCAGCACCGATCGGAATACCAACCGGCACGGCGGTCGCGCCGGTGCGGTCCTCGATCATGCGAACGCAGTTGAAGAAGTCGGCGCCGATCTTGTCCATCTTGTTGACGAAGACGATACGCGGAACCTTGTAGCGGTCGGCCTGACGCCAAACAGTTTCGGTTTGCGGCTCAACGCCCGCGTTCCCGTCGAGAACACAGACAGCACCGTCGAGGACGGCCAGCGAACGCTCGACTTCGATGGTGAAGTCAACGTGGCCGGGGGTGTCGATGATGTTCAGACGGTGCTTTTCGGAATCGGGCTCGGTGCCGTTTTCGGTGCGTTCCCAGAAGGTGGTGGTCGCAGCCGAGGTGATGGTGATACCGCGTTCCTGCTCCTGCTCCATCCAGTCCATGGTGGCCGCACCATCGTGCACCTCACCAAGGTTGTGGGACTTGCCGGTGTAAAACAGGATGCGCTCCGAGCAGGTGGTCTTGCCTGCGTCGATGTGCGCCATGATGCCGAAATTGCGGTAGCGTTCGAGCGGATAATCGCGTGCCATGGTGTAATGCCTCTAGGGGTTACCAGCGGTAATGGCTGAAGGCTTTGTTCGCCTCGGCCATCTTGTGAGTGTCTTCGCGCTTTTTCACGGCGGAACCGCGGCTGTTGACTGCATCCAGCAGTTCACCGGCAAGGCGTTCTTCCATCGTGTTTTCATTGCGCGAACGCGAGGCGGTGATCAGCCAACGGATGGCCAGAGCTTCGCGGCGCTCGGGGCGGACTTCGACGGGCACCTGATAGGTGGCACCACCCACGCGACGCGAACGAACCTCGACGGCGGGTTTGATGTTGTCCAGAGCTTCGTGGAACAGTTCGACCGGCGCGCGCTTGACCTTGTCTTCGACACGGTCGAGGGCGTTGTAAACGATCTTTTCTGCGACCGATTTCTTACCATCGATCATCAGGTTGTTCATGAACTTCGAAAGAACCCGGTCGCCATACTTGGCGTCGGGCAGGATTTCACGTTTTTCAGCGGCGTGACGACGGGACATCTGTTATTCCTCTTACTTCGGACGCTTGGCGCCGTATTTCGAGCGGCGCTGTTTCCGATCCTTGACGCCTTGCGTGTCAAGCACACCGCGCAGGATGTGGTAGCGCACACCGGGAAGGTCTTTCACACGGCCGCCACGGATCAGGACAACCGAGTGTTCCTGAAGGTTGTGGCTTTCACCGGGGATATAGCTGATGACTTCGAAGCCGTTGGTCAGGCGCACCTTGGCAACCTTCCGCATGGCCGAGTTCGGCTTTTTCGGCGTCGTGGTATAGACGCGCGTGCAAACGCCACGCTTCTGAGGGCACCCCTGCAGGTGCATGGACTTCTGACTTCTGATTTTGGGCTGCCGCGGTTTGCGGATCAGCTGTTGGATCGTTGGCATTGGGTCTCTTTCCCCGTCTTGCAACACATGTGTCTTGCACGCGGATGCGTGCGGTTAAACTTTCAGCGCCTTACGCGTCCGCAAAACGCAAATGCCGCATTCGTTCCCATTCCGAGGTGAACGACGCGGTTGGTTCCCAGAGGATCGAGGCATATAAAAGCGCCTGGATCTTGACCACTTCAATATTGAGTTCGGCACCGGGGCGACCCCCTCGCCGGGATGAGGCGCGTATAGGGGGAGTCGCGAGGGTTGTCAACTGTCCTGCACCGCTGCCTTTTGGCCTGCGGCATCAAGGGCAAGAGGGCCATGTCTACCGGGTGTTTTCTGCCCATACAAGCCCGGGGGCCGGCCCGAGGATGGCACCCTATGGCCCGCCTTTGGCCTTGTTTGCGCCCCATGCATTTGCCACCATGCCGCGCAATGGTTTGAAAGGGGTCCACCGCGATGCGTGTTGTCGGATTATGCCGGTTTTCCTATCCCGCCCTAGGCGGGTTCAAACGTATGCATGACACCGTCGAAGACCGCGAGGCCTATCTTTATCAGCCCGAACGCATGAACCTTCGGTTCAATCACTTCGAAACGCTGACGCTGCCCTCTATCGCGGCGCAGCGCGATCCGCGCTTTAGCTTTCTGGTCGTTATCGGGCCGCGTATGCCCAAGCCATACCTTGACCGGTTGCATGACATCACCGCCGGGGTCGAACAGATCAAGATCGTCGCCATGGAACCGGTCAAGCATCGCTATGCCATGCAAGCGGCGATCAAGGAAGAACTGGGAGAGGATACCGGGGAATCGCTGCAATTCCGTCTGGATGACGACGATGCGGTGGGCGTGAATTTCGTGCGCGCCATCCGGCGGATGGCCCGGCAGGCGGGCAACCTGCGCAAGCCGTGGCGGAACATGGTGTTCGAGTTCTCGAAGGGCTATGAGGCCGCGCTTTCGCCCGAAGGCATCCGCCTGCGCGAGGTGCAGATCCCCTTTCTGGCCTGCGGCCTCGCGGCCCTGTTCAAGCCCGGGGCGAAAAAGACGATCATGAATTACGGGCATCACAAGTTGCATGAAACCATGCCAACACTGATCGACCCGGGCATGCCGATGTATATTCGCGCCGTGCATGCCGACAACGATTCCCAAGCCTCGGATCGTCAGGACAAACCGCAACCGGCCACGCGGGAACAGCTTGACCTGTTGCGCGCGAAATTCAACGTGGACGAGGCCCAAGTGAAAGCCGTGTTCGGCGCCCAAGCCGTGCTTCGCGATACAGCATGAACAGGCCCGACCCCACGACGATGGCCGCCCCGAGAAGGGTGATCGGCTCGGGCCATTCGTCGAAGACCAGCCAGCCCAGCAAGAGCGCCCAGATCAACCCGGTATAGCGGAAGGGCGCGATGAAACTGATCTCGCCCACCCGCATGACCATGATGGAAAACAGGTAGCCGCCGATGATCAACAGCGCCGCGCCGATGGTCAGGCCATAGGCGCGGCCATCCATCGGGGCCCAGTCGATGGTGAGGCTTGCCAAGCCGAAAAACACCGTCATCGAGACCGAGGTAATGAACGTCACCTGCATCGAAGGCGTCTCTTTCGACAACCGTCGCGTCGCGAGATCGCGCAGGGTGACGAAGCCCACGGCGGCCAGCACGTAAACCGAGTAAATGGTGAAATCCTCGGCCCCCGGCCGCACGATCAGCATCACGCCGACAAAGCCGATCAGGATCGCCGACATCCGCCGCCAGCCGATGGGATCGCCAAAGACCAAAGCGGCGGCCAGCGTGATGGTCAGCGGCAGCGCCTGCAAGATCGCCGTGACATTGGCAATGGGCATATTGAAAAGCGCGGTGAGGAAGAAATAGGCCGACCCGATTTCACCCACCATGCGCAGGGCGATACTACCTGCATCGCGGCGCGAAACAGATGCCGCCAAGGCGCCCATCCACCATGCCACGCCGCCCACGGCGACGGTTGTGAAAATCCCCCGCAGGAAAAGCACCTGAAACAGCGGCACCTCACCGGCCAGCGCCTTCATGAAGGTGTCGTTCAGGGTGAAGCTGGCCATGGAGGCCATCATCAAAAGCGCGCCTGTCAGGTTGTCGGATCGTGCCATTTGGAGCCCGGAGTTGGGATTGCCCCGCCATTAAAGCGTTTCGGGAAAAACCTGCAACACGGCTTTTCACGAAACGCCGCGCAACGCGCGACCTTTGCGCGGGTTTCGCCTTTTTGCCGATGCCACGGGTCAAAGGCCAAACGCCCTGCCCCGGATCGCCCCCGGCAAAGGCCAGTCGTGACAGGTGACAGGTGACAGGTGACAAGGCGGCCAATCCCCTTCGCAGGGGATTGCAAGCGGTTTCGAAACCGCTTGCCCCGCCTAGCCTATCGCCAGTGCGTCAAGGATCGACGGTTGCAAATCGGGGTTCGCCGCGATCACCCCGTTCAAAAGCGGCTCGGCATTGTTGAAGCGCAGCGGTTGCCCCGCCCGGTCACTGGTCACCGCGCCTGCCTCGCGGAGGATCAGGTCACCGGCGGCGATATCCCATTCCCAACTGCGCCGCAGTGTCAGCATGGCGTCATAGCGCCCTTCGGCCACAAGGCTAAGGCGGTAGGCCAGCGAGGGCCGGTGCGAACGGCGCACCTCCGGCACATGCCCGCCTTTCCAGTTCCGCGCATCAAGGTTGGGCTTGGCGGCCATGAAATGTGCGCCGGGCAGTGTTTTGCGTGGGCTTACCGTGATCGGGGCGTTGTTCAATGTTGCCCCCTGCCCTGTGGCGGCGGCATAAAACTTGTTGCGCAGGGGCAGGTAGATCACCGCCGCCGTGACAACGCCCTTCTCTGCCACGGCCAAGGAATGCGCCCATGTGGCCGAACCTTCGATGAAACTGCGTGTACCGTCGATGGGGTCGATAATGAACACGTGATCGCGCCCCAAGCGCCCCGCGCCATCCTCGGTTTCTTCCGACAACCAGCCATAGCCGGACCGGGCGGCGCGCAGATCGCGCTCCAGCATTTCGTTGACTGCCATATCCGCCTCAGTCACCGGGCCAAGGCCGCCGGGTTTATCCCAGCGCTTGGCGCTTTCGCCGGTGTAGCGGCTGGCGATGCGGCCCGCCTCGCGGGCGGCCTCGATCAGAAGGGGCAGATCACTCGCCGGCAAGGGTCAGCCCCTCGACCAGAAGCGAGGGCACCACCCGGCTGAGCCAAGGGCGCGCATCGTTTGCGGGTGTCATCCGGCGCAGCATCTCGGGCAGCGACCCGGCGATCGTGATCTCGTTCACCGCATGCACCACCTCGCCGTTTTCCACCCAGAAACCGCTGGCCCCACGCGAATAATCCCCGGTGTTCGGGTTGATCGTCGCCCCGATCATCGAGGTCACGATAAGGCCCGTGCCCATTTGCGCGATCAGCTCTTCGCGGCTGGCCCCGCCTTGGGTCAGGGCCATGTTCCAGTTGCCCGGGCTGGGCGGGGATGATGCGCCGCGCTTGGCATTGCCGGTGCTGTCCATCTCAAGCTTGCGGGCATTGGCCAGATCCAGCGTCCAGCCCGTCAAAACCCCATCCTCCACCAAAGCGCGCTTACGCGTCGGCAACCCCTCGGCATCGAAGGGGCGCGAGGCCATGGCACGCGGGCGTTGCGGGTCTTCGATCAACGACAGGCCCTTGGGCAAGACCTCCTCCCCCAGCTTGCCCAGCAACCAGGACGAGCCCCGCGAAATCGCCGCGCCGTTGCTGGCGGCCAACAGGTGGCCGATCAGTGACGCCGCAATCCGCTCATCGAACAGCACCGGGTAAGCCCCGGTGCGCGGCTTGCGCGCGCCCAGCGCGCTGACCGCGCGTTCGCCCGCTGTGCGCCCGATATCCTCGGCATCGCGCAGATCGGTCTGGAATATCCGGCTGTCGCTATCGTGGTCGCGCTCCATGCCGGTGCCTTGCCCGGCAATGGCCACACAGCCCAGCGCCCTGTCGGTCCGTTTGTAGCCGCCCGAAAACCCGTTGGTCGCGGCCATGTGAATCTCGCGCGCGGAATAGCCCGCGCTGGAGGATTGCACCTGCGTCACCCCCTCGACCGCCTGTGCCGCTGCCTCGGCGCGGCGGGCATCCTCTTGCAAGGCCTCGGGCGCGGGCTCGGGGCTGTCATCGGCCAGTTGCAGCGCCGCGACATCCCAATCCTGTGCAAGCTGCAAAGGATCGACCAAACCAATGTAAGGGTCTTCCGGGGCTTCGCGCGCCATGGCAACGGCCCGTTCGGCCAGTGCCGTGATGGTCTCGGGCCGTTCATCCGAGGACGAGACACAAGCCTGCCGCTGCCCGACCAGAACGCGGAGGCCCAAATCCACCCCTTCGGCGCGCTCGGCCTGCTCCAACTGCCCGCCGCGCACGCCGATACTCAGCGACGTGCCGCGCACCGCCATGGCATCGGAAGCCTCGGCCCCTGCCCTGCGGGCAGCATCCAAAAGCGCGTGGGTCAGATCATCCAACGGTCGGGTCATGGGCGGGCCTCCTATTACCGGGTAAGGAGGTAGCCCTTGGCCTTGACCTGTGCAAGCCCGGCCGCATGAGACGCCAAGCAATTTCGAAATTGCTTGAGCAAGGATTTTCGAAAATCCTTGCCCTCTAGCCCTGCTGATCCAGATAATGCGCCGCGTGCCGCCCGGCCCAGAGCCCGGTGGCGAAACAGGCTGACAGAAGGTAACCGCCCGTGGGCGCCTCCCAATCCAGCATTTCACCGGCGGCGAAAGTGCCGGGCCTGTCGCGCAGCATGAGCCCATCGTCCAGCGCTTCGAACCGCAGCCCCCCGGCGGTGGAAATCGCCTCGTCCATGGGGCGCGGACCTTGGTGCGCGACGGGCAACGCCTTGAGCAGAGGGGCCAGATCGCCGGGCAATGGGCGGGCGAATTCCATCAGGAGCGCCTGTTTCACCGGGTCCAGCTTGAGCGTTTTGCGCAGGTGGTTCTTGAGGCTGTTCTTGCCACGCAGGCGGGCCAGCCGCTGTCGGATCGTTTCAACATCCAGATCGGGCAGCAGATCAAGAACCAGCGGCGCGCCTTCACGCATGGCCTTGGAGACCGCGTAAATCCCGCCGCCTTCGATCCCGCGCTCGGAAATCACCACCTCCCCGCGTGACAGGGCCATCCCGGCCCGCAGCGCCACGCCCTTCACCGGCGTTCCGAAATGGCGGCGCATGTGATCGGACCACGCCACCACGAACCCCATGTTGGCCGCTTCGAAAGGTGCCACCGCCCCTGGCATCTGCGCGGCCCATGCGCCGTCTGATCCCAGCCGCGCCCAACTGGCCCCGCCACAGGCCAGCACAGTGACATCAGGCGTCAACACCTGCCGCCCCTCGGGCGTGTCCATCAAAACAGCCGCACCATCCCATCCGGCCCAGCGCCAGCGGCGATTGATCCGCACCCCCTGCCCTTCGAGCCGCGCCAACCACGCGCGCAGCAGCGGCGAGGCCTTCATCGCCTTGGGAAACACCCGCCCGGTGCTGCCGGTAAAAAGCGGCTGACCCAAGCCTTCGGCCCATGCCATCACCTCTGCCGGGCCAAACGCCTTCAGCATCGGGCGCAATTTCGGCGCGGCTTCGCCATAGGCGGCAAGGAACGTCTCTGCCCCCTCGTCTTTCGTCAGGTTCAACCCGGATTTCCCGGCCATGAGAAACTTGCGCGCGGGCGAGGGTTTGGCCTCGGCCACGGTCACAGCATGGCCCGCCCCGGCCAGAGCCTCGGCCGCCATCAACCCGGCGGGCCCCGCGCCGATGATCAGGGCGTGGCTCATGCCTTCGGGGGTTCGCCCCTGTCCAGTCCCACGTGGTGCACAACACGCTGCGGGAAGGGAATTTCGATATTGTTGTCCTTGAGAACATTCCAGATGGCGAACATCACGCGCGGCGTGAACTTGTTCTTGCCGTCGTCGATACCGTTCACCCAGAACTCGACCGCGAACTCAACGCCGCTATCGCCAAAGGCGCGCAATTCGCAATCCGGGCCATCGGGCTCTTGCAGGATGAAAGGCAGGTCCGACACCGCCTTTTCGACCATGTCGGGGATCAGGTTGATATCGGTGTCGTAACTCACCGAGAAGGGCGCCTCATAGCGGTTGGCGCTGCCCTGGTCCGAGTAGTTGACGACGCGGGTGGTGATGAAATCCTCGTTCGGCACCACGATCCAGCGGCCATCGAAGGTTTCAAGGAACATGGCGCGGGCCGTGGTTTTCACGATGGTCCCGGCCTCGCCGTTGTCCAGCTCGACATAATCCCCGACTGTGGCCTGCCCCTCAAGCAAGAGGATCACGCCCGAGATATAATTCGAAGCGATCTTTTGCAGGCCAAAGCCCAGCCCGACACCGATAGCACCACCCAGAACCGCCAGCGACGTCAGCGAAATCCCCATGATGTTCATCAGGATCAGGAAGGCCACGCCGAAAATCGCGATCTCGGCGGCCTTGGCGGCCAATTGCCGTGTGGCCGGGCGCATTTCTTCCTGCGACTGGATGTAGGTCGAGGATTGATCGTTCGACCAGCGCCCCAGCCAGAAGATCACCGCGCCCAGGACCACGCCCTTGATCAGCCACAGCAGATCGAAGGACATATTGCCAAGGGGCACCACCGTTGCCTCCAGCCGTCCGGTCACAAGGTCCAGCAGGCCCACCGTATGAAGGGCAGCCACCGGGATCAGCACGTATTTACCGAGCACCTTCAGGAACGGATCACGGATAATATCCCGCACGAGGATATGCGCCGCCAACAGCAGGAACACCCGCTTGCCAAAGGCAATCACCGCGCCACTGTCAAAGATCGACCGGGTAACGCTTTCCCCGATGCCCGTGAAGCCATAGGCCAGAAGCGGCAACAGGAGCGGTACGAGAATCAAGAAGAAGCGCCGCGCGCTGGTAAACAGGCCCTCCTGTCCCTCCGCCGGGGTCAGCAGGCGGGCCAGCCATGGTTTCAATCGGCGGCTCAACATCAAGGCCACCAGGTAAGAGACAAGCAAAAGGCCGAACTGCGACCATGCCGCCGGACTCATCAACCAGCCCTGGGCAATCTCCCAACCCTGAAGCGCAAAGCCCCACGCCTGCCGCACGAATTCCGGTTGCGCGTCCCAGTCCATACCGATCACCTCTTGCCTTTTGGCCCGTCGCCGCCATCCTCTTGCCCGTCCCGGGCGCAAGGATCAAGGAAAAGCGATGGATCACCCCATATGCCCGCTCTGCGGGCGTCCCATTCCGCCCGAGGCGCGGCAAAGCCTGCACCACCTCGTGCCGAAACTGAAAGGCGGCAAGGGCGGGCCGACAGTCCTGTTACACCAGATTTGCCACAACGAGATTCACGCCACCCTGACCGAGGCGGAAATCGCGCGGGATTTTTCCACCGTCGACGCCTTGCGCCAGCATCCCCGCCTGTCCAAGTTCATCAAATGGGTTTCCAAACGCCCACCAGGGTTCCATTCGAAAACTCCCGGCGGCCGGCGCAAGCGCTGACCCGGCACGCGGCATGGATTGGCCCGTGGCGACAGCGTGATAGAATGGCGCAGGGAGGATACAGAAGATGACAATCCAGTACTCCGAAGACCCCGAAACAAGAACCGTCGAAATCATCGTCGCGGACCGGATCACGCAGGAAGATTACGATGCCGTCGCCGAGCGGATGCAAACCTTCATCGACACCCATGGGACGATCAGGTTGATCGAAGTGATCGAGAATTTCCAGGGCTTCGACCCGACGATGATCTGGTCGGGGATCAAGTTCGACATGAAGAACCTGCGCCATATCAGCCATGTTGCCGTGGTATCGGATATCGGCTGGATCGGGCCGTTATCGAAAGCGGCGGGTGCGCTGCTTACCACCAAGCTGCGCACCTTCGACACGGCCGAGGTGGAGGCGGCAAGGGAATGGATCATCACGGCAGAGTGATGGCCCGCCCGGCATATGGCCTTGCAGCGCCGAAAAATACGCGCATCCTGAAGACAACGAAAGGATGCCCGCAATGCCCCTGACCCGCCGCCGTTTCCTTGCTGCCTCGACGGCGCTTGCCGCCCTGCCCCGCGCCGCGTTGGCCACGGGCCAGACCCGGATCACCGCCGCGCCCACCAAGCAGCAACTGGCCCCGGGCGGCTATGCCGCCACCGATGTCTGGGCCTTCAACGGTAAAGTGCCGGGCGAGGTGCTGCGCTATCGCCAAGGCGATACACTGGACGTGCGGTTGATCAACGGGCTGCAGACACAGGACACGACGATCCATTGGCACGGGCTGCGCCTGCCCAATGCGATGGACGGGGTGCCCGACCTCACGCAGGCCCCCGTTGCCCCGGGCAAGGTCTTTGACTATCGCTTCACGCTCAACGATGCCGGTACCTTCTGGTATCATCCGCATGCCAACTCGCTTGAACAAATCTCACGCGGGTTGGCCGGGGTTCTGGTGGTCGAAGAACCTCAGGCCCCGGAAGTGGATGACGACCGCGTGCTGGTACTGGACGATTGGCGCATGGCCGATGATGCGGTGATCCACCCGTCTTTCGGGGCGTGGCACGATATGTCCCACGCCGGGCGTCTGGGCAATTACATCACCGTCAATGCCACGCCCGAACACCGGCAAACGGTCCACCCCGGTGCGCGCCTGCGCCTGCGGCTGGTCAATACCGCCACGGCCCGCATCTTTGACCTGCGCTTTCGCGGGCTTGCGGCATGGGTGGTGGCACATGACGCCATGCCGCTTGACCGGCCACAGCGGGTTGAACGCCTCGCCCTTGCCCCGGCGCAACGTACCGACCTTATTGTCGATATCACGGCCGAGGCGGGCGACGAGGCGGCGCTGGCCTCGGTCGAGCGCGACGGCACCTTTGCCTTGGCAAGCTTTCCGGTGAGCGGCGCGGCGCAAGGCAGCCGCGCAGCACCTGCCGCCCTGCCGCCAAACGAGATGCCCGCGATTGATGTGAACGACGCCCGCCAGGTACCCTTGGTGATGGAGGGCGGGGCCATGCGCGGATTGCCAGATGGCGGCAGTTACGAAGGTAAACAGATGGACATGCGCGCCCTGGCCGAGGCCGGGCAATTCTGGGCCTTCAACGGGCAAGTGGGGATGGCGGAGACGCCCATGCTGGAAGCCTTTGAAGGCGAAACCATCCGTGTGCCGATCACCAACAACACGGCCTTTCCCCATGCCATGCACCTGCACGGCATGCACTTCCGCGAGGTGCTGAAGGGCGGGTTTGGCCCATGGCGCGACACGATCCTCGTGGCCCCGAACGAGACCCGCGAAGTGGTGTTCAACGCCCATAATCCCGGCGATTGGATGTTTCATTGCCACATGCCAAGCCACCAGATGTCGGGCATGATGAACTGGATCAGGGTGAGTTAACGCGGGCCGGACAACATCGGGGGCCAGCCCCCGAGTCCCAGGGATACTTTTGAAAAGAAGAAAACCTGGAAGGCTATCCCACGTCGGTGCGCCCGCGTCGGTCCATCCGCAGCGCGGCGTAAAGCACGTGGGTACGCCAACGGCCGTTGATCTGCAGGTAGCTTTGCGCGACGCCTTCGTACTTGAAGCCGCATTTTTCCAACAGCCCGCGCGAGGCGGTGTTTTCGGGCAGGCAGGCGGCCTCCAACCGCGACAGGTCAAGCCGCCCGAAGGCATGGTGTACCACCGCCTGCAAGGCCTCGCGCATATAGCCATGGCGCGCGAAAGGCTCTCCGATCCAATAGCCCAATGTGCCCGCCTGTGCCGGACCACGCCGGATATTGTCGAGCGTGATCGCCCCCAAAAGCCGCTCATCCTCGCGCCGGATCAGAAAGAGCGGCAAGGCCGAGCCATTGGTGATCGACCGTTGCGCCCAGTAGACCCGGTTGGAAAAGCCCTTGCGTGTCAGGTGGTCGGCGGCCCAGACAGGCTCCCACGGGATGAGGAATTCAGCACTTTGTTCGCGCATCGCGGACCAGTCGCGGAAATCGGTCAAAAGCGGCTGTCGCAGGGTCAGGCGCTCGGTCTCGATCCGGACTTTCCGGCGCGGGATGAACATTATGCCGCGCGCCTGTCCTGAAGCGCCGCAAGGCTTGGCGCGGCCTCGACCGGGCCGTAAAGCGCCATGGCGGCGGGGGCTTGGGTGGCGGTGGTTTCGGCCAGTTGCCGCACCTCTGACAGGGTCACCGCGTCAATCCGCTCGACCACCTCCGAAAGCTCGGGCACCCGGCCCCAGATCTGCATCATCCGCGCCAGACGTTCGGCCCGGTTCGAGGGGCTTTCCAGCCCCATCAACAGCCCGGCCTTCATCTGGGCACGGGCGCGCTCCACTTCCTCTTGGCTGAGGTCCTCGGCGGCGCGCTTCATCTCATCCACGGTGATCTGCGCCAGATGCGCCATTTCCTCGGCCGAGGTGCCCGCATAAATCGTCATCATGCCGGTATCGGCATAGGCCCCGGCCTGTGCAAAGATCGTATAGCACAGCCCCCGCTTTTCGCGGATTTCCTGAAACAGGCGCGAGGACATGGAGCCGCCAAGCGCCGTGGCATAGATTTGGGCCGCATATATCTGCGGATCGCCGTAATCGGGGCTTTCGAAGCCAAGCGTGAAATGCGCCTGTTCCAGCGATTTCACATGCCGCGCCTCGCCGCCCTTGAACCGCGCCCTGGCCGGCTCGAACGCGGGTTTGGCGGACATGTCGCCGAACAGGCGCTCTGCATCGCGCACCAACGCGTCGTGGTCCACCGCCCCTGCCGCCGACAGGATCATCTGCCCGGGGCCATAATGTTCATCGACGAACCCCACCAGATCATCGCGGGAGAACCCCTGCACCCGGCCCTCGGGGCCAAGGATGGTGCGACCCAGCGGGTGATCGGGATAGGCCTCTTCCTGGAGCCAGTCGAAGATGATGTCGTCGGGGGTGTCCTGCGCCTGCCCGATTTCCTGCAGGATCACGCCGCGCTCCACCTCGATCTCGCGCGGGTCGAAACTGGGATTACGCATGATATCGGCCACCACGTCGAGGGCCAGCGGCACATCCTGCTGCAAGACACGCGCGTAATAGGCCGTGACCTCGCGGCTGGTATAGGCGTTGATATAGCCGCCCACATCCTCGATCGCCTCGGCGATTTGCAGGGCATTGCGCCGCTTGGTGCCCTTGAAGGCCATGTGTTCAAGGAAATGGGCAATGCCGTTTTGCTCGGCCCGTTCATGCCGGGCCCCCGCCATGACCCAAACGCCGATGGCCGCCGATTGCAGCCCCGGCATGTCCTCGGTGACGATGCGAAATCCGTTGTCCAGCGTGGTCAGTTTGACACTCAATGCGTGGTCCGTTCCTTGATCAGAGTTTCCAATGCGCCCAGGTCGTTTTCCACCCGGGTCACGCGTTCCGACCGCTCATACAGGTCGGTCATGCGCTCGGGCAAGGGGGGATGCATGCCGCTGGCCTCTTCCACCGCCGCGGGGAACTTGGCAGGATGCGCCGTGGCCAGCGTGATCATCGGCGTGCCAGTTTGGCGCTGTTCCTCGGCCACCTTGACACCAACGGCGCTATGCGGGCAGAGCAACTCGCCCGTCTGGCCCCAAGCCTCACGGATGGTGGCGCGGGTTTCTTCCTCGTCGCAGCGGCCCGAGTCGAAACTTTCGCGCAGGGCCTGAAGCGCACCTTGGCTGACGCTAAAGCCCCCGGCCTTCAGCTCGTCCATCAGCTGCGCCACAGCCGCGCCATCTTGGTTATAGGCGTAATAAAGCGCCCGCTCGAAGTTCGACGACACCTGAATATCCATCGACGGGCTGATCGAGGGGATCACCCCATCGGGCTTGTATTCGCTGTTTGTCAAACACCGGTGCAGAATGTCGTTCTGGTTCGTGGCCACCACCAGGCGATCAATCGGCAGGCCCATGCGCTTGGCAATGTAGCCTGCGAAAATATCCCCGAAATTGCCGGTGGGCACGGTGAAAGAGACCTTGCGGTGCGGCGCGCCAAGGGCCACGGCAGAGGTGAAATAGTACACCACCTGCGCCAGAACCCGTGCCCAGTTGATCGAGTTCACACCGGCCAGCCCAACCGCATCGCGAAACTCGAAATCGTTGAACATATCCTTCACGCGGGCTTGGCAATCGTCGAAGTACCCGTCCAGCGCCAAGGCATGCACGTTGTCTTCCGAGGGCGTGGTCATCTGCCGCCGCTGCACCTCGGACACCCGGCCATGCGGGTACAGGATAAAGACATCCACCGCGTCCAGGCCCCGAAACGCCTCGATCGCCGCGCTGCCGGTGTCGCCGCTGGTCGCCCCCACGATACACACCCGGTTGCCCGAGCGTTTCAACGAAAATTCGAACAGCTGGCCAATCAGCTGCATCGCGAAATCCTTGAAGGCGAGCGTCGGTCCATGGAACAGTTCCAGCAGGAAATGCCCCTGATCCAGCTGCACCAAGGGCGCGCGGGCGGCATGGCCGAAAGGCGCATAGGCGCGCGCGATGATTCCGCGAAATTCCTTTTCGGTGAAGGCATCGCCGACGAAGGGCCACATCACGCGAAAGGCCACCTCCTCGTAACTTTGCCCCTCAAGGGCGGCGATATCACCCGCGCTCATCACCGGGATCTCTTGCGGCAGGTAAAGCCCCCCGTCACGCGCCAGCCCGGTCAGCATCGCCTCTTCAAAACTCAGAACCGGGGCCTGCCCCCGCGTCGAGATATACTTCATCAGTTCTCGCCTTTTGCTGTCTTGCGCATGCGCCAAAGGAAATAGCCACTCATCACCGCCCAAATCGCGGCCAAGCCGAACCATGTTACGGCATATTCCAAGTGATCGTTCGGGATGTTGTCCGTGTCGACGGGTAGAGGCGTCACAGGTGCGTCGGAAAACGACGTATCGCGCGCCACGACCATCAAAGGTTCGGTATTCAGCACCCCGGCCATCTGGTCAAGGTCGCGGGCAAACCACGTGTTGCCCTCAAGATCATTTTCCGGGGTCGAGGAATTGCGATCATCCGGCCAATGCACATTGCCGCGGACCGTCACCTGGCCCTCCGGCGCGGCGGGGATGTCTTCGGCCACCTTGATGAACCCCCGGTCCAGCAGAATACGGCGCCCGCCCGTATCAAGCGCGGAAATCACGCGATAGCCCGCACCAACATGTTTCTGGCTGACCAGAACGCGTAGCGCCTCGTCGCCCAGCCTGCCACGCACCTCAACCGGCAAATACCGGTCGGCCTGCGGGTCCAGTTCACCCGGTAGCGCCACCGGCTCTGCCGCGATCCGCGCCTCGATATCGGCCAGAACCCCCTCTTTCCACGCCAAACGCTGGACCTGCCACAGCCCGAGCGAGACCAGAACCGCGATACCGGCCAAGCCAAAGATCAAGGGGATAAGATAGCGTGCCAAGTTCAGGCTCCGTTCAACGACGAAAGCGCGCGATCCCTCGCGCGCTTTGCTTTTTGCCTCTTAGGGGCGGAAATGCAACCGCCGCTTTGAGATCGGGCCTTAGCTGCCCCAGATATAAACGGCAGCGAAGAGGAACAGCCACACCACGTCAACGAAGTGCCAGTACCACGCGGCGGCCTCGAAACCGATATGCTGTTCAGGGGTGAAATGCCCCTTCAGCATCCGCATCAGGCAGATGAACAGGAAAATCGTCCCGATGATCACGTGCGCGCCGTGGAAGCCCGTGGCCATGAAGAAGTTCGCGCCATAGATATTGCCCGAGAAGCCAAAGGCCGCATGGCTGTATTCGTAAGCCTGAAAGACGGTAAAGATTGCACCCAGACCAATGGCAAGGATCAAGCCCCACTTCATGTCGTTGCGGTTGTTTTCATGCACAAGGGCGTGGTGCGCCCAAGTGGCCGCCGCGCCTGAGCACAACAGGATCAGCGTGTTGATCAACGGCAGGTGCCAGGGGTCAAAGGTTTCGATCCCGGCAGGCGGCCAGACACCGTCCACCGCGGGGCTTTGCGGGCCCATCGGGTACATGGCGTGCTTGAAAAAGCTCCAGAACCAGGCCGCAAAGAACATCACCTCGGACATGATGAACATGATGAAGCCATAGCGCAGGCCGATCCGGACAACCGGGGTATGGTCGCCGGTTTCACCCTCGTGCACCACGTCTGACCACCAGCCAAACATGACGTACAGAACGCCGACAAAGCCGATCAGGAAAACCCAAGGCTGATTGTTGTCCACCTGCGGCGACATCCAAAGGACAGCGCCGAACAGCATGACGAACCCGGCCAGCGAGCCCAGCAAAGGCCAGATGGAGGGGGGCAGAATGTGATAGTCGTGGTTTTTCTCGTGTGCCATTGCGCGTGTTTTCCCTCGTGGCGTCTTAGTTCAGATTTTTATCGGTTTTGCTGCCCTGATCAAGAGCGGCCTGTTGTTCCTCCTGGGGCAGGTCGATCTGATAAAAAGTGTAGGACAGAGTGATCGTGTGCGTGTACTTGGCGTCCCGGTCGGTGACGATCTCGGGATCGACGTAGAAGGTCACAGGCATCTCGACCCGCTCACCGGGCTGCAGGACCTGTTGACTAAAGCAGAAACAGTCGATCTTGGTGAAAAAGCCGCCCGCCTCGAAGGGGGCCACGTTATAGCTGGCCTGCCCCGCGATCGGCTTGTCTGTCGGATTGTAGGCCTCGTAGAAGGCCAGCCCGGTTTCCCCGATGCGCAACTCGACCTCGCGTTGTAGCGGCTTGAATTCCCATGGGAATTCCCGCTCCTTGCTGGCGTCAAAACGCACCTTGATGGTTTTTTCCAGGATTTCGTCGCTGCCGGCCGTGGCGACACTGGTTTCGCCGCCAAATCCGGTGACCCGGCAGAACCAGTCATACAAAGGCACCGAGGCCCAGGCCAACGCCCCCATGGTCAGAACCACACCGACAAGGCGCACGACCGTCTTGGATTTGCTGTCCATCGCCATCAGTTCCCCTCCTGAGTCTGTTGCGATTGCATTTCGAAGCCGTCATCGGTCACCTTGGCAACCGTCAACAGGAACACCAGCACCACGAACCCTGCCAAGACAACGCCTAGCCCAAGGTTCCGGCTGAACCGGCGTTTGTGCATGTCATGCTGGCGCGACAGGGCCATCTTACCAGCCCCCCAGACCGAAGGGCATCAGCGCCGCCTCGAAGGCGATCGCGCCGAAATGCGCGAAAAGATAAAGCAGCGACAGCTTGAAAAACTTCTTCTCCACGGCATAGCCATCGGCCTCGGCAATGGCCTCGTCGCGCCGCCAGATGTCGATTGAACCTTTGACGAACAGCGCGTTCAAGACCACGGCGACGGCAAGGTAAAGCGGCCCACCGACACCGGTGAAACCGGTGCCGACCGCCAGAGCGGCCAGAAGGACCGTGTAGACGATAATATGCACGCGGGTTGCGCGGCGGCCATGGGTGACCGTCAGCATCGGAATCCCCGCCTCGTGGTAATCGCCTTTCATGAACAGCGCCAAGGCCCAGAAATGCGGCGGCGTCCACATGAAGATCAGGGTGAACATCAGCACAGATTCCACGCTGATGCTGCCGGTTGCAGCCGCCCAGCCGATCATCGGGGGGAAGGCCCCAGCGGCCCCGCCGATCACGATGTTCTGCGGCGTCCAGCGCTTCAGCCACATGGAATAGATCACCACGTAGAAGAAAATGGTAAAGGCCAGCAGCGCCCCGGCCAGCAGGTTGGTGGCCAGCGACAGCATCACCACGGCAAAACCCGACAGCGCGATGCCGATGGCAAAGGCCTCCCCTTCGGTCACCTTGCCCGCCGGAATGGGCCGCTTCTGGGTGCGTTTCATGATCCGGTCGATATCCGAATCCCACCACATGTTCAGGGCACCCGAGGCCCCTCCGCCCACGGCAATGAACAGGATCGCCACGAAGCCAATGATTGGATTGGTCGCAACCGGCGCGGCATAAAGCCCGACAAAGGCGGTGAATACCACAAGCGTCATCACCCGCGGCTTCAACAACGCGAAGTAATCGCCAAACTGCGCCTCATAGGGCGGCGTTTGCGTGGAAGTATTCAGACTTGCGTCGCTCATCATGCTCTCCGGTGGGGTGGCGCATCTGCGCCGCCTGGCGGTCGGTCATGGGCGCGCTTGAAACGCGCCCACCCTTGATCAATCGGCCGAAGCCACCTCAACCGTGTTCGGCAGGGTCGAAGGATCGCCGGCATACTCGTCGATCGCCCCGGTCAGCCACTGGTCATAGGCTTCTTCGCTGACCACTTTGACGGTGATCGGCATGAAGGCGTGGTCCTTGCCGCACAGTTCGCTGCACTGGCCGAAATAGATTCCTTCCTTCTCGGCGGCAAACCAAAGCTGCGCCAGACGGCCGGGAACGGCGTCTTGTTTCACACCGAAGGCCGGCATCGCCCAGCTGTGGATCACGTCAGACCCGGTGACATTCATCACCACGGTCTTGCCCACGGGCACGACGACAGCGGTGTCGGTGGCCAGCAGGTATTCCCCTTGGCTATAACCGTATTCTTCCAGCTCGTCGCGGGCCAGCATGAAGCTGTCGAAACCGAAATCGTGGTCGCTGTACTCATAGTTCCAGTACCACTTGTTGCCGGTCACCTTGATGGTCACGTCCGCCTCGGGGATTTCCTGCTGCTTGAACAGAACAGGAAGCGAGAAGGCGCCGATGAACACCAGCACAAGGATGGGCACCACGGTCCATGC
Organism: Roseovarius sp. MMSF_3281; assembly: GCF_030733685.1. Lineage (GTDB taxonomy): Bacteria > Pseudomonadota > Alphaproteobacteria > Rhodobacterales > Rhodobacteraceae > Roseovarius. The sequence continues at coordinate 113,487 of NZ_JASHIM010000009.1, read as the reverse complement.
CACTTCCAACGGCGAGTTGTGGGTAAAGGTTGCCGCATTCGGGTTGGACTTGCGGTTATACCGGAAGATCACGATCAACAGCAGCCCACAGACCAACAGCGTGATCGCGGTGATGATCACAAGGATCATCCCGTCCAGCCACTGCAAATCCCGCGCCAGTTCGGTCGCCGCCGGTTGGAAACCCGTGCCCCCTTCGGTCGGCTTGCCAATGATTTCAAGACCTTCCTGCGCATAAGCGGGAAGGGCTGCGAAGGCGGCCATTGCGGCCAGAAGGCTGGAAAGTCTACGCATTTTTCACCCTGATCGGTTGTAGCACTCTTGCTATATTCGCGGTTGGGTCCGTACCTAGGACGGAATCCCGTTGTTTCATCGCCGCTAGAAACCATATTCTGGGGCATCAGACAAGAAAGACCATTGCGGCAAACGGACGCTTTTTTGATTTAGATCAAACAAATTGCCGCACCTCAAGGAGCAGGACCAAATGACAGACAGCGCCTTTTGCCCTTTTGACACCTCGCTGGACCGCGAGTTGGCCCTGCGCAAGCTGAACGAGGCAACACAAGGTGCCGACGATGGGGAGCTTTTTCTCGAACGTCGCCGGTCCGAGGCCCTGGTCTTTGACGATGGCCGTGTGAAAACCGCCTCTTTTGATGCCGCCCAAGGCTTTGGCCTGCGCGCTGTGCGCGGCGACGTGGCGGGCTATGCCCATTCCTCGGAAATCTCGGAAGGCGCCCTGACCCGCGCCGTGGAAACCGCGCGGCTGGCCGTGGGCGATGGCGGCGGCACCATGGCCCCGCCCCCGCCGCGCACCAACACGCATCTTTATACCGATGCCGATCCCATCGCCGGGGCAGAGTTTCCGGTCAAGCTTCAAACCCTGCGCGAGATTGACGATTTCGCCCGGGGCCTTGACCCGCGCGTCGTGCAAGTCACCGCCACCATCGCCGCCTCGCATCAGGAGGTGGTGATCCTGCGGCCCGATGGCACCGACGTCACGGATACCCGCCCGATGACGCGCCTGAATGTCTCGGTCATCGTCGAACAGGACGGCCGCCGTGAAGCGGGCAACGCCGGGGGCGGCGGGCGCGTGGGCCTCGATGGCCTGGTCGACCCCGCCGATTGGCAGGCCAAGGCGCAGGAGGCACTGCGCGTGGCCCTTGTGAACCTGCGCGCCGAACCTGCGCCCGCGGGCGTGATGGATGTGGTTCTCGGCCCCGGCTGGCCCGGTATCCTGCTGCACGAGGCGATCGGGCATGGCCTTGAGGGCGATTTCAACCGCAAGGGCAGCTCTGCCTTTACCGGGCTCATGGGCCAACGCATCGCCGCCCCCGGGGTGACGGTTCTGGACGATGGCACCATCCCCGACCGGCGCGGCTCCATCACCGTGGATGACGAGGGCACGCCCTCGGGCAAGAATACCCTGATCGAGGACGGTATCTTGGTGGGCTACATGCAAGACCGGCAGAACGCCCGGTTGATGGGCGTCGCGCCCACCGGCAACGGCCGCCGCGAATCCTATGCCCACGCGCCCATGCCGCGCATGACCAATACCTATATGCTGGGCGGGGATACCGCGCCCGAAGATATCGTCGCTGATTTGAAAGACGGGATTTATGCCGTGGGCTTCGGTGGCGGGCAGGTGGACATCACCAACGGCAAATTCGTCTTCTCCTGCACCGAGGCCTACCGCGTGAAAAACGGCAAGGTCGGGGCGCCGGTGAAGGGTGCCACCCTGATTGGCGACGGGGCAACGGCGCTGCAACAAATCCGCGCGCTCGGCAACGACATGGCGCTTGATCCCGGCATGGGCAATTGCGGCAAACAAGGCCAATGGGTGCCCGTCGGCGTGGGCCAGCCCACTGTGATGATCGGCGGGCTGACCGTGGGCGGCTCGGCAGCCTGACGCCGATGCCTGCGCCCTCATGCGCGCCATCAACCACCCGCCCTGTTGACGTTTCGCCGCCTTGCGGGCCGCGATCGACAGGGCGGCAGCAATGAAAGCTGGGCATCTTCAAATAAATCACTGTGCCTTATCAGTGTTTTACATGAAATTGTCGAAAAATCCGTATCCTGGGTGGGTTTGATTTACCCACCGTTAACCGACCCCGTCCAATAGTGGCTTTGCAAGAAGGCGGAGTCACGATGACCGAGGATACACATCCTTCCACTCACCCCCCACTCCCACCCACCACGGAAGATGACCGGGTGTCGTGGCTTCGTCTCTTGCGATCTCGCCGTGTGGGTCCCTCTACCTTTCATCGCTTGATGAAAGAACACGGAACAGTACAGGCGGCCCTTGCCGCCTTGCCCGAGGTCGCCAAGGCCGCCGGTGTCGAGAATTACCAGATATGCCCGGAAGGCGTGGCGCGCGCCGAATTGAAGGCCGCCGCCCAAGCGGGTGCGCAGATGCTGTGCTTCGGGGATCCTCTCTATCCCCCTGAATTGGCTGAGATTCCTGATGCCCCCCCGATCCTTTGGACAATTGGCGACACAGAAATATTGCACCGCCCGCTGGTGGCCATGGTGGGCGCGCGCAACGCCTCGTCCTTGGGGCAACGCATGGCCAGGGGCCTTGCCGCCGACCTGTCGGCCAAGGGTTTTGTCGTGGTCTCCGGACTGGCCCGTGGCGTCGACACCGCCGCGCATACCGCGACGCTTGAGGCGGGCACCGTGGCCGTTCTGGCCGGGGGCGTCGACGTGATGTATCCCGCCGAGAATACCCGCCTGTCCGAAGATATCGCCAAGACCGGGCTGCGCCTGTCGGAACAGCCCATGGGCACGGTCCCGCAAGCGCGGCATTTTCCCCGTAGAAACAGGATTATAAGCGGCCTTTGCCGTGCCACCATCGTTGTCGAGGCCGCCGCCAAATCCGGTAGCTTGATCACCGCCCGCACCGCTTTGGACCAAGGACGCGAGGTGCTGGCCGTGCCGGGCCATCCTTTCGATGCGCGTGCCGCGGGCTGCAACATGCTGATCCGCGACGGCGCGCAACTGGTGCGCAACGCCGACGACGTGATCGAGGCGATTGGCCCGGTTCAGGGCGTGACGCAACCCGCTGAACACCAGACGGAAATGCCGCTTGACCCACCGCCACGCCCTGCGCCGCCCAAGCGGAGCCTGCAAGACACGGCGGCGCTGCATCAGCAAATCCTCGATCGCCTCGGCCCATCGCCCCTGGCCGAAGATCAATTGATCCGCGACCTAAAGGCCCCTGCCGCCAATATCTCCCCGGCACTGACCGATCTGGAACTGGATGGCCGCATCCGCCGCCATGCCGGCGGATTGCTAAGCCTTGCGGTTTCCAAGGCCGGTTAGCCGCCGCAAACCTCGGGAATAACGGCTTTATATTCGGGGCAAAGGGCCGGATCGGCATACCATACATCGGTCGCGCCGATGGCCCAATGCACCGCCACCCAGGTTTGACCCGACTTTCGGTAGAGCGCCTGCAGGCTGCTGCCATCCATGTACTCGGCATCCAACTGTCCGCGTGCCGCCCCCGGGGTTCGGGCAATGTCGATCGCGCGCCCGCCCGGGCGCTGCGCGTGAACGCTGGCAAACCCCACATCGCCGGACTGCCTCAGGCTATGCACCACGAACTCCACCGGGGCGCCCAGCATCCACTCCGCATGTGGGCGCAGGGCATCCATCATGGCACTGCGCATTTTTTTGCCGCGCTGCGGCTCTTCCCATGCCAGGGCCACTCCGGGCACCGCCACGGCCAATAAAACAAGCCAGTTTCGCATCGCCACTCCTCCTCTGTGCTCATAGTCTAGTCAGCCCCGCCCCCTGTGACAAACCGCCGAACCCCTGCGTTGACAATTCCCCTTGCCACCCCACATGGTCCGACGCCATAAGTCGCGCTCTATGAGTCGAAAGGAGTTTTCATGCCCGTTGTCGTTGTCGAATCCCCGGCCAAGGCCAAGACAATCAACAAGTATTTGGGATCCGACTACACGGTTCTGGCCTCCTATGGCCACGTCCGCGATCTGCCGCCCAAGGACGGATCGGTCGATACCGAGCATGATTTCGAGATGAAATGGGAGGTCGGGTACGACTCCCGCAAGCACGTCAAAGCCATCGCCGATGCCCTGAAAGACGACAACGCCCTGATCCTCGCAACCGACCCCGACCGCGAGGGCGAGGCCATCAGCTGGCACCTTGAAGAGGCCCTGCGCAAACGCCGCGCCATCAAGAAGGACACCCCCGTGTCCCGCGTGGTGTTCAACGCCATCACCAAGTCGGCGGTGACCGAGGCAATGCAAAACCCCCGCGAGGTCGATCGGGATCTGGTCGAGGCCTACCTCGCCCGCCGCGCGCTGGATTACCTTGTGGGCTTCAACCTCAGCCCCGTACTCTGGCGCAAGCTGCCCGGCGCCAAATCGGCGGGCCGGGTGCAATCGGTCTGCCTGCGCCTGATCGTCGAGCGCGAGATGGAAATCGAAGCCTTCAAGCCGCGCGAATACTGGTCGGTCAAGGCGCTTCTGGCCACCCCCCGCGGTCAGGAGTTCGAGGCCCGCCTGACGGTTCTGGCGGGCAAAAAGCTTGATAAATACGACATCGAGAACGAAACGCAGGCCGAACTGGCGGTGCAGGCGATCAATTCGCGTGACCTGAGCGTTGCCTCGGTCGAGGCCAAACCGACCAGTCGCAACCCCTCCCCGCCCTTCATGACATCGACCCTGCAACAAGAGGCCAGCCGCAAATTCGGCATGGGCGCGCGCCAAACCATGAGCGCCGCGCAACGCCTCTACGAGGCCGGCCTGATCACTTACATGCGGACCGACGGGATCGACATGGCCCCCGAGGCGGTGCATGCCGCGCGCGACGCCATCGCCGACCGTTACGGCAAGGAATATGTGCCCGGCTCGCCGCGCATGTATAAGAACAAGGCCAAGAACGCCCAAGAGGCGCACGAATGTATCCGCCCCACGGATATGAACCGCGACGCCAGCCAGATCAAAGTGACCGAACAGGATCAGCGCAAGCTTTACGACCTGATCTGGAAACGCACACTGGCCTGTCAAATGGAAGCCGCGCGCATGGAGCGCACAACGGTCGAGATCGCCAGCCAGGATGGGCAAGTCGGCCTGCGCGCCACCGGCCAGGTGGTGTTGTTTGACGGCTTCATGAAGGTTTACGAGGAAGGCCGCGACGACGCGGTTGTCGATGATGATGATCGTCGCCTGCCGCAAATCTCGGAAGGCGACAAGACCGACAAGCGCAAGGTCAGCCCCGAACAACACTTCACCCAACCGCCGCCGCGCTATACCGAGGCGACACTTGTCAAGAAGATGGAAGAACTGGGTATCGGGCGTCCCTCGACCTATGCCAGCATCGTCACCACGATTCAGGACCGCGAATACGTCCGCAAGGACAAGAACCGTCTGATCCCCGAGGACAAGGGCCGGATCGTCACGATCTTCTTGCTCAACTTCTTCCGCAAATACGTGGGATACGAGTTTACCGCCAACCTCGAAGACGAGCTTGATAAGGTCAGCGCGGGCGACGTGGATTATAAGCAAGTGCTGGCCCGTTTCTGGCGCGACTTCTCGGCGGCGATTGCCGAAACCTCGGAGTTGCGGATCACCGAGGTGCTGGACGTGCTGGACGAGGCCCTTGCCGATCAGCTTTATCCGCCACGTGAAGACGGTACTGACCCGCGGATTTGCCCCAAGTGCGGCAACGGTAAGCTGCACCTGAAAACCTCGCGCACCGGCGGCTTCGTGGGCTGTGGCAACTACCCTGAATGCACCTATACCCGCCCCATTGCGGGCGAAGGGGCCGATGGGGATGAGCGCCTTCTTGGCCATGATGACGAGGATGAGATTTGGCTCAAGGCCGGGCGTTTCGGCCCTTATGTGCAACGCGGCGAACCCACGCCGGAAAACAAGAAACCGCCGCGCGCCTCGCTGCCCAAGGCCAAGGGGGCTTTCCTGCCCGGCTGGTCGCCCGACGACATGACGCTTGAAAAGGCGCTGACGCTGCTGACCCTGCCGCGCCTGATTGGCGAACACCCCGACGGGGGCGAAGTGAAATCAAACCTTGGCCGCTTCGGGCCATATGTCATGCACCAAGGCCCCGAGGATGCGAAACCGGTCTATGTCAACCTCAAGGAATTCCAGGAGGTGTTCGAGATCGGCATGAACCGGGCGGTCGAACTTCTGGCCGAGAAACGCGCCAATCCCGGGCGCGGCGGGCGCGGTGCGGCGGCCAAACCGATCAAGGAACTGGGCGAGCATCCGGAATCCGGCGGCCCCGTCAACGTCATGGATGGCCGCTATGGCCCTTACGTGAAATGGGAGAAGGTGAACGCGACCCTGCCCAAGGAAACCGACCCGGCAGACGTGACCATGGAAATGGCCGTGAACCTGATCGCCGAAAAGGCCGCCAAGAAAGGCAAGGGCAAGAAAGCCCCCGCCAAGAAGAAAGCGGCGGCCAAGAAATAGCGCCGTACCATACGTAGTAACCCTATAACGCGCCCATCTTTGCGGTGGGCGCGTTGACTCTTGCCTGCCTTGCCCCGCATACCTTGTTTCGAACCGGTATTCCCAAGGAGGTATCCCCATGAAAAAGGTCTACGGCTCTGCTGCCGAGGCATTGGACGGGCTGCTGCGCGACGATATGCTGATCGCCGCGGGCGGCTTTGGCCTGTGCGGCATTCCCGAACTTCTGTTGCAGGCGATCAAGGACGCGGGCGTGCAAAACCTGACCTTCGCGTCGAACAACGCGGGCGTTGACGATTTCGGCATCGGCATTCTTCTGCAAACCCGTCAGGTCAAGAAAATGCTCAGTTCCTACGTGGGCGAGAACGACACCTTCATGCAACAATACCTCTCGGGCGAACTTGAGCTTGAGTTCAACCCCCAAGGCACGCTGGCCGAACGCATGCGCGCCGGTGGCGCCGGTATCCCCGGTTTCTACACCAAAACCGGCGTCGGCACCCAGATCGCCGAGGGCAAGGAACACAAGGATTTCGACGGCGAAACCTATATCCTTGAACGCGGCATCTTTGCCGACCTCAGCATCGTCAAGGCATGGAAGGCCGATACAACCGGCAACGCCATCTTCCGCAAGACCGCGCGCAATTTCAATCCGCCCGCCGCGATGTGCGGCAAGACCTGCGTGATGGAAGTCGAGGAAATCGTCGAACCCGGTGAGCTGGACCCCGATCACATCCACCTGCCGGGCATCTACGTGCACCGCCTGATCCAGGGCGAGCATGAGAAGCGCATCGAGAAACGCACGGTACGGGAGGGCTGAACCATGGCATGGGATCGCAATGAAATGGCCGCCCGCGCGGCACAGGAACTTGAGGACGGCACCTATGTGAACCTCGGGATCGGTATCCCGACGCTGGTGCCCAATTTCATCCCCGAAGGCGTGCATGTGACACTTCAATCGGAGAACGGCATGCTGGGTATGGGCCCCTTCCCGACCGACGATGCGGTCGACCCCGACCTCATCAACGCGGGCAAGCAAACCATCACCGAACTGCCTCATACCTCGTATTTCGACAGCGCCACCAGCTTTGGCATGATCCGTGGCGGCAAGATCGCCATGGCCATCCTTGGCGCGATGGAAGTCGCCGAAAACGGCGACCTGGCCAACTGGATGATTCCTGGCAAGCTGGTCAAGGGCATGGGCGGCGCGATGGACCTTGTGGCCGGTGTGCGCCGGGTTGTGGTGGTCATGGACCACACCAACAAGCACGGCGACAGCAAACTGCTCAAGGCATGCACCCTGCCCCTGACTGGCACCGGCGTTGTGAATCGCATCATCACCAACCTTGGTGTTCTCGATGTGGTCGAAGGCGGTTTGAAAATCGTCGAATGCGCCCCCGGCGTGTCCGAGGACGACCTGCGCGCCGCGACCGAGGCGACCGTGGTCTGAAACAGGGCCTATATATACTGTATCGCGGGCGGCACCTTTTGGGCCGCCCGTTTCAGTTGCTGGCGATGGTCAAAGCGCAGGCATCCGTAATCAAGACAGGCGGCGTTTTGCACAGCGCGCGCGCCACCTCGTAGGCGGCCAGAACCTTGGGAATGTAATCCCGGGTTTCGGCAAAGGGCGGCACGCCCTCGTGCGACTTCACGGCGTTTTCGCCCGCGTTATACCCGGCAAGGGCCAAAACCGGATCATTGCCGAACTCTTTCATCAACCAGTCCAGATAGGCCACACCGCCCTTGATGTTCTCAGCGGGGCTCAGGCTATCGTTGACACCGAAACGCTTTGCCGTGTCCGGCATCAACTGCATGAGGCCCTGTGCGCCCTTGTGACTGACTGCCGACGTCTTACCCGAAGACTCGACGGAAATCACCGCAAGCGCCAGGGCCGGGGACACGCGCGTGCCAAGGGTCGAGCGCAGGATATCCGGCCCATGGGCCTGCGCAATCTGTTGCACCGTCTGCAATCTGGGGGATTGGACCGCTTGACCGCCCGGTCCATCGCCAAGGCTTTGCATCGCCAATATCAGGCGCTCCGAGCCATTTACCGATCTCTCGGGCGATACTTTCGTCCAGAACCACGCATAATGGGCCAAGCTTGTCGTGGCATCCGGTGTCTTGTCTTGCTCCGCTGATTTCGGTGCCGGCGCGGCGTCGGGTTCGATTTGAACATTGATCCGTTTTGACGCCCCCTTTTGCGGCGGCTTGCCCATTTTGAAGGTAAACTCCGGAAACGGCGGCGGATCGCCTGCAAATACGGGAATCGGAGTGCACAAAAGTGCTCCGATAGACAATATCGGTAAAAATCGCATCTTGGGCCTGCTCTGCCTCGGTTCTTTAGCGATCAGTATGGCAAAAGTCGCTTTTCAAAGCCAGCTTTGTTGGAAAAACGGAAACACGGCCTCATGCCTCCCCAAGGCAAACCCACAACCCCAAAAAGAATCTCGATACAAGAAAATTTTTTAAATCATTATTTTTCAATGACTTAAATGAAGACACTCCAAAAAAAGATAGGTTCACGAAAATCGTTCCATTCAAGACAAAATCCTGCCTGATTTCGCTGGCTATATCTGCTCATACCGAGACGGCAGAGGGCCAAGAGAGAGGCGGCCCAGCAATCTGACGGAACGGTGAGAAACCTAAAGTAACCGATCCTTTGGAGGGACCAACCATGATCAAATTCTTCAAGAACTTCCGCAAAGACGAAGACGGCGCCGTAACTGTTGACTGGGTCGTTCTGACCGCAGCTGTTGTTGGCCTGGGCGTTGCCGGCATCTCGCTCGTCAATGACGGTATCACCGACCTGGCGACGAACATCCAGACCGGCCTCGACGGCACCACCGTTGACTCGCCCGACATCGGCTTTGCCGATGACGGTGAATAAGCCGACCTTCACCTAAGGTGACATAGCTCTAGGCCGCAAATCGTTGATTTGCGGCCTTTTGTGTCCACGCCCGGCCGCTTGCAGCATAGCAATGCAACGCACGGATGCTGAAGATGTCCTGAAACAGACATTCGGCATCCCTCATTTCGCCACATTATCCATCTAGTTTTTCACGCATCAACATGGGCGTCGTGGCCCTTGAAACGCAGCAACCTTGAAAGGAAAGGCCATGAGATTGGTTTTTGGACTGGTGCTAATTGTCGGGATCGGCCTTGCGGGTTTCGCGGTCTATATGGCCAAGAACTATATTCAAGGCTATCAGGCCCAACTTGCACAGGAACGCGCACAGCGGGCGCCGGAAATCGACACGGTCGAAGTTTTCGTTGCAACCGGTAATCTGAAATACGGCCAGCGCCTCATGAAAAAACACGTTCGCCTGACCAAGTTCCCCAGGCAGGCGCTTCCCAAAGGTGTCTTCACAAGCGAAGGCGCCCTTTTCCCCGAAGGCGATGACGAACCTCGTTCGGTTCTGCGGGCAATGGCAACCAATGAACCCATTCTCGCCAGCAAAGTCACCAATGCAGGCGAAGAGGCCGGGATCACATCGCGCCTTGAACGCGGCGAACGCGCTTTCGCCATCAAGGTCGATGTCTCAAGCGGGGTCTCCGGCTTTTTGCGCCCCGGTGACAAGGTCGATATCTATTGGACCGGGGATATCGGTCGCGGTGGCGTGCGCACGGAAAACAACTCGACCGGCGAGGTGACGAAGCTTATCCAAACCGGCGTGCGCCTGATCGCGGTTGACCAACTGGCCGATGTCGACCTGACCGAAGCCATGATCGCCCGCACCGTAACCGTCGCCCTGCAGCCACAGCAAGTCGCGGCATTGGCACAGGCCCAATCGACGGGGCGCCTGTCCTTGTCCCTTGTCGGGATCGAAGACGATACCGTGGCCGAAGCGATTGAAATCGACCAGCGCCAGCTTCTTGGAATTGCCGAGGCAACGCCGCAGGCCGAGCCAAAGGCGCGCGAAGAAGTCTGTACCATCCGTACACGGCGCGGTGCCGAAGTCATCATCAGCGAAATCCCCTGCACGAACTGATCGATCCACAAGCAAACGCCGAAAAACGGGGCGCTGATCACCAGCGCCCCGTCGTTTGTTGGCAACAGATTTTTCAAATTCACAACATTTCCACCCCAAAACCCATTGATTCTTGAAAAAAATTTCGAATTGCCGCAAACTGTCCCAAAATCCGGGCGCAAAGACCCGATAATTTGAGGCGTGATCGGAAAGGCAGGTCACATGAAAAAGTTACCTTTTGTGAAGGCGGCCCTGCTTGGGCTGGCTGTGGCATGTGGACCCATTGCGACCACGGCCATCGCAGAGAACATCACCGTGGTACGTAAAGGTGCCAACCGTGATCTCAGCGTTCCAATGAACCGCGCTGTCGTTGTCGAAAGCGATGTGCCGTTCGCCGAACTCAGCATCGCGAACCCGTCGATCGCGGATTTTTCAACGCTGTCGGATCGCACGATATACGTCCTTGGCAAAACGCCGGGCCGCACGACATTGACCCTGTTAGATGCCAATGGCCGGTTGATCACCAATGTCGAGGTTCGGGTTGCTGCGGACATCTCGGAATTCAAGGAACGCCTGCGCCAAATCCTGCCGGGCGAGAAAATCGAAGTTCGCTCGGCCAACGACGGTATCGTTCTCTCTGGCAGTGTCTCCAGCAACGCCCGCATGGATCGTGCCTTGGAATTGGCGCAACGCTACGCCCCGGAACGGGTTTCGAACCTCATGGTCGTATCCGGCAAGCAGCAGGTCATGCTCAAAGTGCGCTTTGCCGAGATGCAGCGCAGTGTCTCCAAGGCCCTGTCCACCTCGCTGGCCATTGACGGGCGCAGCGGCTCGGGTCTGGGCGCAATCGGCGGCACCAACAGCACGGCGACACAGGGCTCGATCCTCAACACCTTGAGTGGCGCTGTCCCGGCAACGACCACCAATAACGCAGCCTTCGCCTTCGGTTTCGATGTCGGATCGGTCGAGGTGGGTATTCTTCTGGAAGCCCTTGAAACCAAAGGCGTTGTTCGCACGTTGGCCGAACCGAACCTCACGGCCCTTTCCGGGCAGGAGGCAACCTTCTTGGCTGGCGGCGAATACCCGATTCCGGTCGCCCAGGACAATGATTCCACCACGATTGAATTCAAACCCTTCGGTGTGGAACTCAACTTCGTGCCGCGTGTCATCGACGACGACGTCATCAACCTTGAACTCGCGGCGGCGGTTTCGTCGATCGACCCGACAAATGGCATCACGACAAACGGCTTTACCGTCGATGCCTTCCGCCGTCGTGACACCTCGACGACGGTGTCGCTGCGCGATGGGCAAAGCTTTGCGATTGCCGGCCTTCTGCAAGACGATTTCCGCGACAACAATGGTCAGGTTCCTTGGCTTGGCGATGTGCCGATCCTCGGGGCCCTGTTCCGCAGTGCCGATTATGCCCGTTCGCAAACCGAACTGGTGATCATCATTTCGGCCCATCTTGTCACGCCTACCCGTGGCGAGGCGCTGGCCCTTCCGACCGATCGGGTCAAGCTGCCCTCCGAAAAGGATCTTTTCCTCAACGGGCGCGTGGCAAAACCCGTCAACCCGCAAAGCAAGGCCGGAGAAGTCGCAAAACAAGACTTCAGCGGCTCTTATGGGTACGTGATGGATTGATGGAAAGGCAGGGGCACATGAAACACCTTATCGCAACTGCGGGGCTTGTCGCCCTGACCTCCTGTTCCTCCCAACCCGGAGAGGTTTACCGCTCCTATACCCATGAGGCCGGCGCCCTGGTCGATAGTGGCAACTTCGGCAATGCCAACATGAATAACCACCTCGTGATGACCGGCGAGAAAAGCCATGTCTTCGACCTGTCGAACCGTTTTGCGAACGAAGTGCTCAGCACGGTGAACTTCGCCTTCAATTCGTCTCAACTCGACGCGGGCGCGCGGGATACCCTGCGTGAACAAGCACATTGGATCAAACAGTTCCCCGAAGTGCGTTTCCGCGTTTACGGCCATACCGACAAGGTTGGCTCAAGCGCCTATAACAAGTCGCTTGGCATGCGCCGTGCCAACACCGTGGTAAATTATCTCGTTAGCCAAGGCATAAGCCGCGCCCGCCTTGAAGCGGTTGTATCCTTCGGCGAAAGCCAGCCCCTGATCGTCACCCAGGGCCGCGAGCGCCGCAACCGGCGCACCGTGACCGAAGTATCGGGTTTCGTCAGATCACACCCCATCGTGATGCAGGGCAAATACGCCGAGGTCGTTTATCGCGAATACATCAATAGCGCGGTCCCGCCATCCGGTCTGACCAACGTCGAAAGCCAACAGGGGCTTGGCGTTGCATCGGGCGGCTGACCAAGGGCCTTTCGTTTTCTCCCTGTCCGGCCATGGCCGGGCCAACTAAAAAACCCGCCTCAACGGCGGGTTATTTTTTGTATCGGATCATCGCACAAATACGTTTTTTTAGCCCAAATGTTGCCAAGATTTTCGGCGAAGTTCTCTGCAGGCAAGAGAGTCTTCCGCCAAGGGAAATACCGGCCCCATGCTGACTGGATTCGAAAAATCCTCTCGCAGAAGGGCTGTCCAACGAGGAGATTCGGTAACAAACACGAGTGGTTCGATGGCACAAACAGAACTCAGCCCGATCGTCGCATGCACGATCAGTCGCGACGTCCAGAACTTCGACCTTCTGATCGAAGACATGGAAACCGCGCTCGGCGAATACTGGGGTGACCTCGGTTTCACCGAGGCTTTGGCCTTTTTCAATCAGCCCGAGGCCGAGTCTCTGGAGTTCGTGGCAATCGCGATTGATGAAACCGACGAGAACGAACTGGTCATGCTGGGCGAGGTCATCGGCCTCGCGAATGCGCGCGGCATCAAGGTGATTCTCATCGCCGAGGATGTCAGCCCCTCCGCCCTGCACCAACTTTTGCGCCAGGGCGCGCATGAGTTCGTGCCATACCCCCTGCCCGAAGGTGAACTGGAGGCGGCGATCGAGCGCTTGAGGAAAGTGGAAGAGGCCGCGCCGCAACCGGCGCATTCGCCGTTCAACACCTCTCAACGCGTGGGCGATGGCGTGCTTCTGGGCGTACAGCCGATCGCGGGCGGCACCGGTGCCACGACCCTTGCCGTCAACCTTGCCTGGGAACTGGCCACCGTTGAAAAAGAAAACTCCCCGCGGGTGTGCCTGATTGATCTTGGCCTGCAAACCGGCTCGGTCGCGACATACCTCGACCTGCCGCGCCGCGACGTGGTTTACGAGTTGTGGTCCGACACCGATTCAATGGACGAGGACATTTTCAAACAGGCGCTCACGACCTTTGATGACAAGCTTTGGGTCCTGACAGCGCCGTCCGATATGTTGCCGCTTGACCTGATCACACCCGAGGATGTCACGCGCGTTCTTGATATCGCGCGTCGGCATTTCGACTATGTGATCGTCGATATGCCCCCGACGCTGGTGCAATGGACCGAAACTATTCTCACCTCGGCCCAGATCTATTTCTGCACCCTCGAACTCGACATGCGCTCGGCGCAAAACGCCCTGCGGCTCAAACGTGCCCTGAAATCCGAGGACCTTCCGATCGAGAAACTGCGCTATTGCCTCAATCGCGCCCCGAAATTCACCGACCTGAACGGCAAAAGCCGGGTCAAACGCCTGAGCGAAAGCCTTGAAATCGGAATCGAGGTCCAGCTCCCCGATGGGGGGCGCCCGGTTTCGCAAGGCGCCGACCAAGGCACGCCGCTGGGCAATTGCGCCGCGAAAAACCCGCTTCGCAAGGAAATCGCCAAACTTGCCAGCTCATTGCATGCGCTTGGCAAGAACGACGCCGAAGCCGCCTAACAGAAGGGATGCACCGCGATGTTCTCGAAATATAAGAAAGCCGCCCCAGCACCCAAATCGGCACCGGCCCCCGCGCCGGTTGAAATGCCCAAGACAAAGCCGGTGGAACAGGCGCAATCGCTGCGTCGTCCGTCCCAGAAGGCGGCGGCCCGCCCCGTGGTCGAAGATAAAGAGCGTAAGCGCAAGGAACGGCTTGGCGAAATCAAGCTGGAACTGCACCGCGCGCTTTTGGACAACCTCAATCTCGCCGCACTCGAAAGCGCGACCGAGGCCGACCTGCGCGCCGAAATCAGTTCCATCGCGGGCGAGGTGCTGGAAGAACGCGGTATCGTTCTCAACCGAGAAGATCGCACCACCCTGACGCAGGAACTCTATGACGAAGTGCGCGGCCTCGGGCCGCTCGAAACGCTTCTGCAGGACGACACGGTCAACGATATTCTCGTCAACGGCCCACAACAGATTTTCGTTGAGCGCGACGGCAGGCTCGAATTGAGCGATGTAACCTTCAAGGATGAAAAGCACCTTCTGCGGATCATCGACAAGATCGTTTCCGCCGTGGGCCGCCGGGTTGATGAATCCAACCCCTACGTGGACGCGCGTCTCGCCGATGGGTCTCGCTTCAACGCCATGGTGCCCCCCATCGCGGTTGACGGCAGCCTCGTGTCGATCCGGAAATTCAAAAAGGACAAGCTGGGCATCGACGATCTGGTGAATTTCGGTGCCTTCTCCGAGGAAATGGCCGCCTATCTTCAGGCCGCTGTCGCCTGTCGTCTTAATATAATCGTTTCGGGCGGGACAGGGTCGGGTAAAACGACAACGCTCAACGCGCTGTCGTCATTCATCGACAATGCCGAACGCATCCTCACCATCGAGGATACCGCCGAACTTCAACTGCAACAGATTCACGTCGGTCGTATGGAAAGCCGCCCGCCCAACGTAGAAGGCAAGGGCGAGGTCAGCCCGCGTGACTGCCTGAAAAACGCCCTTCGGATGCGCCCTGACCGGATCATCGTGGGTGAGACACGTGGCGAGGAAGTCATCGACATGTTGCAAGCCATGAACACCGGCCACGACGGATCAATGACCACGATCCACGCCAACAACCCGCGCGACGGGGTCGCGCGTCTGGAAAACATGATCGCCATGTCGGGCATCGAGATGCCGATCAAGGCCGTCCGCAGCCAGATTGCCTCGGCCGTGAACCTGATCGTGCAGGCGTCGCGCCTTCAGGATGGCTCGCGCCGCATGACCTCGATCACCGAGGTGACCGGCATGGAGGGCGATGTGATCTCGATGCAGGAAATTTTCCGCTTCCAGCGGGTCGGCCTGACGCCCGACAACAAGATCATCGGCCATTTCACCGGCACCGGTGTGCGGTCGAACTTTTCCGAACGTTTCCGCCTGTGGGGCTACGACCTGCCCCCCAGCATCTATGAACCCATCGCCGCGGAGTAAAATTCATGAGCATCAGCGCAGAACCGATTATTTACGGTCTGATCTTCGTCGGGGTTCTGGTTCTCGTCGAGGGCCTTTACCTTACCGTCTTCGGTCGTTCGATCAGCCTCAACAACCGGGTGAACCGCCGCCTTGAAATGCTCGACAAGGGCGGCAACCGCGAAGAGGTGATGGAGAAACTCCGCAAGGAGATGCAACAGCACCTCAAGGCGCGTCGCGTTCCGCTTTACGCGATCCTTGCGGACAAGGCGCAAAAGGCGGCCATCGCCTTTACGCCCAAGCAGTTGATCATGATCATGATCGCCGTCAGCGTTCTGGCCTTCATCGGCCTGACTGTCGGCACCGCGACAGGCGCGGCGGTTCGGGCCGTTATCTCGGTTGCCATCGGCGTGGGCGGGGTCTTCACTTGGATCAACATGAAGGCCAAGAAACGCATGAGCATGTTCGAAGAACAACTACCCGATGCAATCGAACTCATGGTGCGCAGCCTGCGGGTGGGGCATCCGTTCTCCTCTGCGCTTGGCATTGTCGCCACCGAAGTGGCCGATCCATTGGCCTCCGAATTCGGCATGATCGCGGACGAAGCCGCCTATGGCCGTGACATGGGCGAGGCCCTCAAGGATATGGCCGAACGTCTGGACATGCAGGATTTGCGCTTTCTGGCAGTGGCCGTGACCATCCAACAACAATCCGGTGGCAACCTTGCCGAGATCCTCGATGGTCTGGCCAAGGTGATCCGCTCGCGCTTCCGCCTGTTCCGCCGGGTGAAGGCCATCACCGCCGAGGCCCAGTGGTCAGGCAAGTTCCTCTCGGGGTTCCCTCTGCTGGCCCTCGTTGGCATCAATATTCTTGACCCAAATTACTACGACGACGCGATGGAGCATCCTTTCTTCATCCCGGCTTGTATCGTCGTGGGCATTTTCCTGACCGTGAACCTGCTCGTCATGCGCGCGCTTGTGAACATCAAGGTGTAAAAGGATATCGCCATGCAATTCCTCACCAACATCCAACAACTCATGACCGATGTGCTTGGGCCCTTTGGCCCGCTCATCGTGGTTGGCACGCTCGGTGTTGTCCTGGTTCTGGTCACGATCCCCTTGTTGATCAAGGAATCGCAGGACCCGCTTGAAAAACTCAAGAAAAGCGCGCGCGACGAGAAAGTCGATCAACCCAAGAAAAAGCTGCGCTCAGGCACCCGCAACGAGAAGCTGGACAAATACGCCAACTTCCTCGAACCGCAGGATGCAAAACAGCTTTCACAGATGCGCCTGACGCTCATGCAGGCAGGCTATCGCGACCGCGATGCGGTGCGGTATTTCCACTTTGCACAGCTGACCCTGGCCTTGGGCCTGCTGGTTCTGGGCGTGCTTTATTTCATCATCTTCGTTTCCGGCGATGAAACCACGACACAGCAAACCCTGCTCTATATCCTTGCGCCGGGCGGCGTGGGCTACATGCTGCCCAAATACTGGGTCACCAAGCGCAAGCAGAAACGCCAGGAAGAAATCACCGACGGTTTCCCCGACAGCCTTGATATGATGCTGACCTGCGTGGAAGCCGGCCAATCCATGGACCAGGCAATCATCCGGGTGGCACGCGAAATTCGTGTGTCCTTTCCCGCGCTCTCCGAAGAATATGAAATCGTCGCACACCAGATCAAGGCGGGCCGCGACAAGCCTTCGGTTCTGCACGAAATGTCCGAGCGTTGCGGGGTACAGGATATCTCCAGCTTCGTAACGGTTTTGATCCAGTCGCAGACATTCGGCACCTCGGTCGCCGAGGCCCTGCGCGTCTACGCCGCCGAAATGCGTGACAAACGGGTCATGCGCGCAGAAGAAAAAGCCAACAAACTGCCAACCAAGATGACATTGGCCACCATGATGCTTACAGTGCCCCCACTACTGATCATTCTCGTGGGGCCATCGGTTCTGGGTATCATGGATCTCTTCGCGATGGCGGCCCAATAAAACCAAGGGTGCGATGATACGCACAAGCAGCATCTTGTTCCTGACACTCGCCCTGACCGGGTGCACCGGCCAGGGCGATGGTGTGTCGCGTGACAATCCCTATGCCCCGGGCGTGGCCCAGAACGGCGATGCGGTCGACGGCATGGTCGTCGGGCACCGCCTTATGGATGCGGGCGAATATGAACTGGCGATTGATGCCTATTCGCGGGCCGCTGTCACCCAAGGCATGACCGCCGAGGTCATCGCCGGTATCGGAAGCGCCAATCTTGGTTTAGGGCGTCTTGGCACCGCCGAACGCCTTCTGCGCGACGCGATCGAGAAAGACGAAGACGTGCCGGAAGTCTGGAACAACCTCGGCGTAGTGCTCATGGAACGCGGCAAAACCGCCGAAGCGGCACAGGTTTTCCGTCGCGCATATGCCATAGACAATGGCCAAAGTGACTCAATTCGCGACAATTTGCGGTTAGCACTCGCAAAATCGGATAATTCCGATTATGGTACTGAAAACGAACAAGACTACAAATTGGTACGGCGTGGCAGCAGTGACTACTTGATACGCAAGATACCATGATCGAGGCGAAGGCAGTAAAAGGACGCAAAGATGCGCCACCCTATTCTTCTTTCTGTATGCGTTGCAGGCGCGTTCTCCCTTTCGGCGTGCTCTGAACCCAGCGGGCAAGACGTGGATCGTGCCTTTCAGGGCGTGAATGTCGTTGACGAAACCAACCTCAACGATGTGATGTTGACGGTGGCAGACCCCAACGAAGCAGTGGCCTACTTCCAGCGCGCCGTCGGCGAACAGCCCAATCGCATCGACCTACAGCGTGGCCTTGCAAAATCCCTCGTCCGCGCCAAACGCTTTACCGAGGCCGTCCCGGCATGGAAACGCGTGACCGAACATAAGGATGCAACCGACGACGACAGCGTCGATTTCGCCGATGCCCTGATCCGCAACAATGAATGGGAACGCGCCGATACCGTCCTTGATGGCATTCCGCCCACGTTTGAAACCTTCAAGCGTTACCGGCTTGAGGCGATGATCGCCGACAGCAACCAGGAATGGAAAAAGGCCGATAGTTTCTATGAAACGGCCGTGGGCCTTACCACGCGACCGGCGGGGGTGATGAACAATTGGGGCTATTCGAAACTCACCCGCGGTGATTTCGCCGCCGCCGAACGCCTGTTCTCCGATGCCATCCGTCAGGATGAAAGCCTCTTTACCGCCAAGAACAACCTCGTTCTCGCGCGCGGGGCCCAGAAGAAATACTCGCTTCCCGTGATGCCCACGTCGCAAGAGGAACGCGCGCAACTGCTCTACACGCTTGCGCTTTCGGCCGTCAAACAGGGGGACACCGGCATAGGCAAAGGCCTCCTGCGCGACGCGATTGATACACACCCGCAGCACTTCGAAGAGGCCGTACGCTCGCTTCGGGCGCTCGAAGGGTAACTTCGCGGGCGAAGGATAAGGGTCATGCAGATTGATGCCTCTCAGGCCACGCTTTTCGCGCTGTTTTGCGTGCCGATCTGTATTTTCACCTTCTATGTGGATCTCAAGCACAAGCGCATCTCGAACCTGACGGTCTGGGCGCTTTTTGCTGTCTTCGTGGCCATCGGTCTCGTCACACTGCCCTTTACCGATTTCCTATGGCGCTTTGCCGGCTATGCCATCGCCTTCGCCTATGGCTTTCTCATGTGGATGGCCCGCCAGATGGGCGGCGGGGATGTGAAATTCATGGCCGTCGCCGCGCTTTTCGTGCATCCCGGCGATATCGGACTGGTCATATTCCTGCTGATCGCCTCGATGATCGGGGCCAGCCTTGCGGTGCTGATTTCCTATCACACGCCGATCAAGAACCTCGCGCCCGATTGGGCCAGTTGGCAAGGCAAAGACCCCAGTAAAACCGAGTCCGTGGGCAAGGGCCAAAAATTCACCATTCCCATGGGCACCGGCCTGGGCCTTGCGCTTTCCAGCTATCTGGTGATGGGCGCCGTGCTTGGCCAGTAACGCACACCGATGCCCCGCCAAAGCCCGGCGGTGACCACATTTTTTCCAAAGTTTTCCTGCATCTTCCTTGGTGCGTCGGCCCCTCCGGCGCATGACACACGACAGGAAACAGGCCCATCGAATGAATATGCAAGTCACCCAAGGCGTACAGCCGCCGCCGCCGCCCGCCCGGCTTGAAGACATGCAACTTCCCATCGTGATGATGCGGGATATCCTTTTGAAAACCATGTTCCGCAAGAACCTGACCGAGGTTCCGGAACTTGCCGAGGCAGTTTGCCTGCCCCGTGCGGTCACGCAAGAACTCATCGACATGGCCCGCAAGCAAACACTGGTACAGGCCACCGGCACGCTCAACGCCAACAATTCAGGCGGTGAAATGGGCTATGAGCTGACCGACGCGGGCAAGAACCGCACGCTCGACGCGCTCGCCCAATCGGAATATTTCGGCGCGATGCCCGTTCCACTGTCGGTCTATCGCGAACAGATCAAACGCCAATCAATCCGCGATATTCAGGTCACACGCGATGATCTGACCGGCTCCATGGGGCACCTCGTACTGCCCGAGAACCTGCTCAGCAACCTTGGCCCGGCGGTATCCTCGGGGCGGTCGATCCTGATGTACGGCCCACCGGGCAACGGGAAATCCAGTATCTCCAACGGTATCCGCGACGCCATGGGCGACAAGATCTATGTTCCCCGCGCCATCGAGTATTCCGGCACCGTGATCACCGTCTATGACCCCATCGTGCATTCAAAGGCCGAGGTCGAAGTGGACGACCCCAACTCGCTGCGCCGCAAACGCACCTTCGATAACCGTTACGTGCGCTGCGAAAGGCCCACGGTGATCACCGGGGGGGAACTGACGCTCGATATGCTCGATCTGGTCTATAACCCCACGGCCCGGACCTATCAGGCACCGCTACAACTCAAGGCCACCGGCGGCATTTTCATCGTTGACGACCTTGGCCGACAGGCCGAGCCGCCACAGTCCCTCGTCAACCGCTGGATCGTCCCGCTGGAAGAAAACAAGGACATCCTTGCCCTGCAATCGGGTGAGAAATTCGAAGTCCCCTTCGACACGCTGGTCATCTTTTCGACCAACTTCCACCCCAACGAAATCTTCGACCAGGCCGCCCTGCGCCGGATCTTCTTCAAGATCAAGATCGACGGCCCGAGCCAACAGGATTTCCTCAAGATCTTCGCCATGGTCGCCAAGAAAAAGGGCATGGCATTGGACGAGGCCGCCTTGGTGCATCTGCTCAAGGTGAAATACCCCACGATCCAGAACATCTATGCTAACTATCAGCCGAACTTCCTGATCGACCAGATGATCGCGGTCTGCGATTTCGAAGGCATCCCCTATCAGATGACCCCGGAACTGATTGATCGGGCCTGGGCCAATATGTTCGTCAAGGACGAGACAATCGTGAAATAACGGCTGGTCCGGTATTGCGCATTCCCCTACCTCTAAGACATGCGCAGGCTTCCGGATAAATTTCAGCACTGGTTTTCCGATCGTGGCTGGTCCATTCACCCGCACCAGCAAGAGATGCTGGACCACGCCGCCGATCCCGCAACGCTTCTCATCGCGCCGACAGGCGGCGGCAAGACATTGGCCGGGTTCCTGCCAACGCTCGTGGAACTGTCGGAACACCGGCGTGATACCGACACCATTCATACCCTCTATATTTCGCCGCTAAAGGCGCTCGCGGCGGATATAAAACGCAACCTGATGACCCCGATTTCCGAGATGGACTTGCCGATCCGGGTCGAAGACCGCACCGGCGACACCCCCGCCAGCCGCAAGCGACGACAGCGCGCGGCGCCCCCCGACATTCTGCTTACTACCCCGGAAAGCCTTGCATTATTAACATCTTACGAGGATGCACCGCGCACGTTCGCGGGCCTTCAGCGGGTGGTCATTGATGAAATCCATGCACTGGCCGAGTCCAAACGCGGCGATCAATTGATGCTTGCCCTCTCGCGGTTACAGGCGCTTTGCCCCGACCTGCGGCGCGTGGGCCTCTCGGCAACCGTGGAAGACCCTACAGCCATCGCCAAGTTTCTGGCCCGCCACCCTGATCCCTGCCATATTCTCACCGCCGATCCCGGGCCTGATCCGGATATATCGATGCTCGATATTTCCGATGCCACACCGCCATGGGCCGGGGGTGGGGCGGCCTATTCAATCCCCGCGGTTTTGAACGAGGTCAAGCGCCACAAGACCACGCTGATCTTTCACAACACACGCGCGCAGGCGGAAATTTTCTTTCATAATCTGTGGCTTGCCAATGACGAGGGGCTGCCCATCGGTATCCACCACGGCTCACTGGATCGCGGTCAGCGCGAAAGGGTTGAGGCCGCCATGACCCGTGGTGAGCTGCGCGCCATCGTCTGCACCGGCTCGCTTGACCTGGGCATCGACTGGGGTGATGTCGACCTTGTGATCCAAGTGGGCGCGCCCAAGAACGTCAAACGCCTCGTCCAGCGTATCGGCCGCGCCAACCACCGCTACAACGCGCCCTCAAAGGCCCTCCTCGTGCCTGCCAACCGGTTCGAGGTGATCGAATGCCAAGCCGCGCTTGAAGCGGTACAAGCCCATGATCTGGATGGCGAAACGCGCGGCCCCGGCCCATTGGATGTGCTTTGCCAACATATCCTGATTATCGCCTGCGCCGGGCCGTTCGATGCCGACACCCTGTTCAACGAGCTGCGCACCGCCGGCCCCTACTCCACCCTATCCCGCGCGGATTTCGACGACTGCCTCGCGTTTTGCGCCACCGGCGGCTACGCCCTGCGGGCCTATGATCAATGGCAGCGCCTCAAGCAATCGCCCGACGGCCTCTGGCACCTGCGCGACCCGCGCAGCGCGCGCCTGATCCGCATGAACATCGGCACCATTCAGGATACCGATACCCTCAAGGTGCGCATGCGCCGCACCCGCGGCGGCAAACCCCTGGGTGAAATCGAAGAAGGCTTTGCCGCCTCGCTCACCCCCGGCGATACCTTCCTCATCGGCGGGCAGGTCGTGCGCTTTGAATCCTTGCGCGAAATGGTGGTCGAGGTCAGCCGCGACAAGGGCCGCCAACCCAAGATCGCCACCTTCATGGGCACCAAGTTCGCCACCTCCACACAGCTTAGCCAGCGCATCCTGCAGATACTCGACCAATCCGACTGGCCCGAGTTGCCCACCCAAACCCGCGACTGGATCGCCCTGCAAAACAAGCTATCGCAGCTTCCCCAAGATCGCCGCCTGCTGATCGAATCCTTCCCCCATGAGGGGCGCGAACATACCTGCGTCTATGGCTTTGCAGGCCGCAATGCCCAACAAACCCTTGGCCTCATCCTCACCAAGCGGATGGAAGAACTGGGCCTTGCACCGCTTGGCTTTGTCTCAACCGATTACGCCACGCTGATCTGCGGGCTTGAGCCACTCACCGATCCCGGGCCGCTATTTGACCCCGACGCACTGCGCGACGGGCTTGATCAATGGTTGGCCGGGAATGCCTTGATGAAACGCACGTTTCGCGCCTCGGCCACCATCGCCGGGCTGATCCAACGCAATACACCGCAGGCCCGCAAATCCGGGCGGCAAGCGACGTTTTCCTCTGATATCCTCTACGACACGCTGGCCAAATACGACCCCGACCACCTGCTGTTGCGCATCACCCGGCACGAGGCCATGCGCGGCCTCATCGACTTTGGCCGCATCGAACAGATGCTCGCCCGCATCGACGGGCGGATTGACCTTCGCCGCCTTGATCGTGTCACCCCTTTCGCCGCGCCATTGTTCCTTGAGGCCGGGCGCACCCCTATCGAGGGTGCTGCACAGGAACGGCTCTTGGCCGAAGAAACCGCGCGCCTGATGGAGACCGCAGGACTAACAGGCGAAAGCTTGCAATCCCCTGCCCCCCAAGGCAAGCCACGCGCATGAACGGGCATGACTTCACATTGGCAGGCGCGCGGTTGGTGGCGCTTGGCTCGGGCGCGCTTTTCTGGCCCGCGCAATCGCTTCTTTGCGTGTCGGACCTGCACCTTGGCAAATCCGAACGCCGCGCCCGCCTGGGGGAACCACCCCTGCCACCCTATGAAACCCGCGATACGCTGGAACGGCTTGAGGTGGACCTGAAAACCACCCGCGCCAGCACGGTGATCTGCCTTGGCGACAGCTTCGATGACAGCGCCGCGGCACAGGCTCTTTCCGAGTCCGAAAAACTTTGGGTCGCGGCCCTGCAGGCCGGGCGCCGCTGGGTCTGGATCGAAGGCAATCACGATCCCGGCCCGGTCGAGCTGGGTGGGACACACCTCTTTGAGCTGCCCTTGCCGCCGCTCACTTTCCGCCATATCGCGCAACCCGGCCACAGCGGTGAGCTTTCGGGCCATTACCACCCAAAGGTCACCATCCGTCCGCGTGGCCGCGCGATCACAAGGCCCGCCTTCCTGATAGATAGTGATCGGGTGGTCCTGCCGGCCTATGGCACCTATACCGGCGGATTGCGCAGCAACGATACCGCCCTGCAATCGCTCATGCGCCCCGAGGCCCTGGCCGTCCTTACCGGCCCGGTGCCGCATGTGGTGCCAATGCCGCGCTAGTAAAGGATGCCAGCCGCTTCAAGGTCTGGACGAAATTTGCGACTTACCGGCACCCTGTCTCCGTTCACCAGGACCAAGAAAACCTTTCCGGGCTGCCCTTTATCCAACTCGACAATGGCGTCCCGCGCCACCCAATGGGACCGGTGCGTGCAATAGCCCTCCACCGGCTCCATCTCGTCAATCGCATCACTCAGACGCATCCGCAGGGTTTCCTGAGCCTCGGTCGTCACAACATCCACATGGTGATCCCGGCTCGACAAACGAATGATCGTGCCCGTGGTCTTCTCCGACAAACGCCGCTGCAGCCTCGGTTGCCGTCCGGGCATCGCTGCCACCTCCTGTCGCGGGCTCAGGTAGGTACCATGCCCCGTCGCCACCGTATGGCGCCGGGTCACGAACACCAGCCCCGCGATCACGAAGGTGTTGACCGACACATCGAGAAACTGGACCGGCGGAATGCCTGACATGATATCGACCGTGCTCCGCAAGGCCCAGACCATCGGGGCAAAGACCAATGTCATCAAAAGCGTCGCGGCGACATCGAAGATCAGGGGATTTTGACGGCCGACAAATACCGCCACCACGGCATGGACAAGAAAACCGACAAGAATGGCGCCCGTCACCGTGCCAAGCCAATAAAGGGCCCGATCGGGCCATACCAACAAGGCATGCGTTCCAAACGGACCGGCAAGAATAGCAATAAGCGACGCACACCCCCAGACAAACAAGGTGAAAGGATGCGTTAGTGCGGGTCTCGACTCTACCAATTCTTCACGCAACCGACTTAGATACAACACCACGGCCCCTACTATTACTTTGTTTTTGAACAATATATCGTTCAACCCTACAGTGAAACACCGCCCCGATCACAATTTACGGAACGTCATTTCGAAAAAGGATCACGCCACGATGTCGCCTGACATGGAAACCAAAATCCATAACAGTTTCGCCGCACAGTCATTGATGCGCACCCTCGGGGCCGAATTGACCGCGATCACCCATGGCGGCGTCGAAATCACCGCGCCCATTCTCGACACAAGCCGCCAACAACACGGCTTTGCCCACGCGGGCCTGACCTTTTCCATCGGCGACAGCGCGGCAGGCTATGCAGCCCTTTCCACCCTGCCCGCCGATCACGAGGTTCTGACCACCGAGATGAAGATCAATCTTCTGGCCCCCGGCAAGGGCGATCACCTCGTTGCCCGGGGCAAGGTCATCAAACCCGGTCGCCGGTTGATCATCGTGCAGGCCGATGTCTTCGCTGTCGAGGGCGGCGTGGAAACACAGATTGCCCTGATGACCGGCACCATGATGCCCATCGCCCCCAAGTAAAAACCCCGCGCCATGGGCACGGGGTTTCAAACTGCAAACTCACAGGGCTTAGGCCGTCAGGCCCTCGGGCTCGGACAGGCCATTGGCACGGCAGCATGCTGTCACCGTATTGGCCAGCAGGCAGGCGATGGTCATCGGCCCCACGCCGCCCGGCACTGGCGTGATCGCCCCGGCCACCTCGGCGCAGCTTGCGAAATCGACATCGCCCACAAGGCGGGTCTTGCCTTCGCCCTTCTCGGGCGCGTCGATGCGGTTGATGCCCACGTCAATCACCGTGGCCCCCGGCTTGATCCAGTCGCCCGGCACCATTTCGGTGCGGCCCACGGCAGCCACCACGATATCGGCGCGGCGCACGACATCGGCAATATTCTTGGTCCGGCTATGGGCAATGGTCACCGTACAGCTATCGCCAAGCAAAAGCTGCGCCATCGGTTTGCCCACGATGTTCGAGCGGCCAATCACAACGGCGTCGAGGCCGGACAGGCTCCCGTGGTGATCGCGCAGCATCATCAGGCAGCCAAGCGGCGTGCAAGGCACCATGCTTTTCTGCCCCGTGCCCAACAGACCCACGTTCGAGATATGAAACCCGTCCACGTCCTTTTCGGGCGAAACCGAATTGATCACCAAATCCTCGTTCAGGTGCCCGGGCAATGGCAGCTGCACCAGGATTCCATGAACCGCCGGATCGTTGTTCAGCTTGTCGATCAGGGCCAGCAACTCCTCTTCTGAGGTATCCGCCTCCAGCTTGTGTTCATAGGAATTCATGCCCGCTTCAACGGTTTGCTTGCCCTTCGAGCGTACGTAAACCTGACTGGCCGGGTCTTCGCCCACCAGAACCACCGCCAAGCCGGGGGTGATCCCGTGCTCTTCCTTCAGGCGCGCCACATGGCCCGCCACCTTTTCCCGAACCGTGGCCGCAAAGGCCTTTCCGTCAATGATCTGCGCCGTCATGTTCCCGATCTTCCTTGGTAAACCAGTTTCCACTCAGGGAAACGCATTCGGGCCCGGCTATGCGCCGGGCCCGTGCTTTCGTCAATGCTTTAGAACAAGCCTTCGATCTGCCCGTCGTCATTCAGGCAGATTTTCTCGGCCGCAGGTGTCCGCGGCAGGCCCGGCATGGTCATGATCTCGCCGCAGACCACAACGACAAACCCGGCACCGGCACTCAGGCGCACTTCACGCACCGGAACCGAATGGCCCGTCGGCGCGCCGCGCAGGGTCGGATCGGTCGAGAAGCTGTACTGCGTTTTCGCCATGCAGACCGGCAGATTGCCATAGCCCTGATCTTCCCACAGCTTCAGCTGATCGCGGATTTTCTGATCGGCCAGAACCTCGTCCGCACGATAGATCGACTTGGCAATGCGCTCGACCTTCTCGAACAGGGGCAGGTCATCACGATAAAGCGGCGCGAATTGGCTCTGGCCGCTTTCCGCCACTTCCGCCACGCGGGTTGCCAGTTCTTCGGCACCGGCCCCACCATCGGCCCAGTGGCGGCTGACGATGGCTTCGCTGCCTTGGCTTTCGACGTATTCCTGAACCGCCTTGATCTCGGCGTCGGTGTCTTTGACGAAGTGGTTGATCGCCACGACAACCGGCACGCCAAAGGATTTCAGGTTGCCGATGTGACGGCCAAGGTTGGCGCAACCTTCCTTCACCGCATCCACGTTTTCCTCGCCAAGGTCATCCTTGGCCACGCCGCCGTTCATCTTCATCGCGCGCACGGTGGCCACCAGAACCACACAATCGGGCGCAAGGCCTGCCTTGCGGCACTTGATGTTCATGAACTTCTCGGCGCCCAGATCGGCCCCGAAACCGGCTTCGGTCACCACGTAGTCGCTGATCTTCAACGCAGTCTTCGTGGCAATGACCGAGTTACAGCCATGCGCGATGTTGGCAAACGGGCCGCCATGTACGAAGGCCGGGTTGTTTTCCAGCGTTTGAACAAGGTTCGGCTGCATCGCGTCTTTCAGAAGGACGGTCATCGCGCCTTCGGCCTTGATATCGCGGCAGTAAACCGGCGTGCGGTCGCGGCGGTAGGCCACGATCATCGCGCCCAGACGCTCTTCAAGATCCTTGAGGTCTTTGGCAAGGCACAGGATCGCCATCACTTCCGACGCCACGGTGATGTCAAAGCCACCTTCGCGCGGGAAACCGTTGGCCACGCCGCCAAGGCTCACGTTGACCTGACGCAGGGCCCGGTCGTTCATGTCGACAACGCGGCGCCATTGCACGCGGCGCACGTCGATTTCCTGCTCGTTGCCCCAGTAGATGTGGTTGTCGATCATCGCCGACAGAAGGCTGTGCGCGCTGGTGATGGCGTGGAAGTCGCCGGTGAAGTGAAGGTTCATGTCCTCCATCGGCACGACCTGCGCGTAGCCACCACCGGCGGCGCCTCCCTTCATCCCGAAGTTAGGCCCAAGGCTGGCCTCGCGGATACAGATCATCGCCTTCTTGCCGATCCGGTTCAGGCCATCGCCCAGACCTACGGTGGTGGTGGTCTTGCCTTCGCCCGCCGGGGTCGGGTTGATCGCGGTGACAAGGATCAGCTTGCCGGTCTCATTGCCCTGGACCGAGTTGATATAGTCCTGGCTTACCTTGGCCTTGTCATGGCCATAGGGCAGCAGGTGTTCACTGGGAATGCCCAGTTTGTCACCAACCTCTTGGATCGGCTTCTTGTTGGCTTCGCGCGCAATTTCGATATCGGACTTGTAGCTCATGGTCATTCCTCTGCTGGCCGCCCGGCGGTTTTCACTACCCCGCCTATAGCGGCACAACGACCTTTAGCAGATTGCGAATCCGACATATCCCGCCCCTCTTGCGGCGGCATGCCGCAGCAGCGTTTCGTTTCGGAAACGCAACGTCACGCTTGGGGCAAAGTTTCCCAAAGGCACCGCTTGCCCGCCGCCTAAGGCGTTTCGCGAAACGCGATGCTTCGCTCAATCGTTGCACGCGTTCCGCCTTTCGCCGATGCCTCGGGTTAAAGGCGGAACGCTTTAGGCCCCGCGCGCCGCCGCCAGATGCGGCCAAACCGGTTGATCCGGGATATGCAGGCGCATGACATCGCCCACCCGCAAGATCCCTTCGCGCTCAACCCAGGCGGTGATCCCACGCCGCCCTTGGGCCGCGGTCTTGAAGGCCTTGCCAAAACCGGGGGCGTCCTCGTCAATCACCTTGGCGGGCAAATGGCAGGGGCGGTTTTCCATATCCACAACCAATGTCGTGCCCTCCGCGCTTTGCAACCGTGACGAGGGCGGCACATGGGTAAAATCGGGTATCCCCTCCAGAACAAGCGAGGCCCCGACCCAAGCCGGGTCAAGTCGCTCCACCCCCATATCCTGCGCAATCGCGGCCAATTCCTCGGACGACAAGACCGAGAACTGCCGCACGTTGCGAATTTCCGTGCCCTTCGGGTACTGCGCCACCACCCGGCTGCACGATGGGCGCGTCAGGCCCGCATGCTCCTCCCCGTCGACACCGGCATAGGTTGCCATGACCTCTGACAGGCCACTGGCCCGCAGGCTGGACGCCCGGTCGTCAACCCGGCCCAGCCAAGTGATCGTCGCGGTGAAATCGGTGGGAATAAGTGCCGGCATCTGTCGCCCCTATGCAGATCGAACAAAGGCCACCTTCGCCGGAGGCCTGCGAAGGGTCAAATGACAAAATGTGATTGGCTCCATCACCCGCTTCAGACGGTCAGCGTAAAGAACATCCGCCGGAACGGGAACAGGACCGAACCATCGGCGCGCACCGGATAGGCCGAGTGCATCACATCCTCATAGCGGCGGATGATCTCGGCCTTCTCCTCGGGGTCCAACACCTCAAGAATCGGCCGCGCATAGGTGCTTTCGGTAAAGCGCCGCACCGGGTGACTGCCCTTCTCGGCCATCAGACGTTGGAAATACTCGGTCTCCCACAGGCGGAACTGCCCCAGCGGCGACAGCAACTCATCGTATTTCACCGGCGACATGACACCGGGTGTACCCATCTTCTCCACCCGTCCGGGGAACAACTCCTCGGCAAGGCTTAGCCACACGCGATGCGACGGGGCCTTGTTCTGATGCGGCATTTGCACGGCAAGCGTCCCGCCCTTGCCTAGCATTCCGGCCAAGCGCGGCATAAGCTTTTCATGCTCACCCACCCAATGCAGCGCCGCGTTCGAAATCATCAAACCCGGCGCACGGCGCGGGTGCCACTCGCGTATATCGGCCTGTTGCAGGCTGTCGTATTCCGCCACCCCGCGCGCCTTTTCCAGCATCGCGGGCGAGGCATCCACCCCGACCAGATCACGACCGGCGGCCCGGGCCTTCAAGGCCGACCCAAGCGCACCGTTGCCACAGCCCAGATCAACAACATCCCCTGCTCCCATCTGGCCAACCCCATTCAGCAGGTCCAGACCGGGGCGCAGGCGCAAATCCCCGAACCTTGCATAGGCCCGGGGATTCCAATCGGCACTTTTCACTTGGCCGCTCATTTGGCTCAGGCCGACGGCTCGGGCTCGGGCCCGCCATCCCCCAAGCCCGGGTTGGATTTGGGCTTGGTCTTCGGGACCGCCGTCAGTGACTGTTTCTCGTCCTTCTCGGGCGATCCGTCATTGTCATCCCCGGATTCGGGTGGTTCACCCTTGATCACGCGCTGAATCTCTTCGCCGGTCAGGGTCTCGTATTCCAACAGGCCCTGCGCCAGACGCTCCCATTCCTGCTTGCGCTCGGTCAGGATGCTGTAGGCCCGTTCATAGGCCTCGTCGATCATGCGCTTCACTTCTTCCTCGATCAACTCCTTGGTATGGGCCGAGATCGAGAAGCCCCCGGCACCATTGCCCATATAGCCTTCGTGCGCCTGTTCGTAATCGACATTGCCGACACGATCCGACATCCCCCAGCGCAAGACCATCGCCCGCGCAAGGCCACTGGCCTGCTGAATGTCACCGGCGGGGCCGTTGCTGACATTGTCCTCGCCATACTTGATGATCTCGGCGGCCTTGCCCGCCATGGTCATGGCGAGTTTCTGTTCACACTCGGCCTTGTGCCAGTTCAGGCGGTCGATCTCGGGCAAACTGACCACCATGCCAAGGGCACCGCCACGGGGAATGATCGTCGCCTTGTAAACCGGGTCGCATTGCGGCAGTTCCAAACCAACAATCGCATGGCCCGCTTCGTGATAGGCCGTCTTTTCCTTTTGATCATCGGTCAAGACCATGCTGCGGCGCTCGGCCCCCATCATCACCTTGTCCTTGGCGTTCTCAAAATCTTCCATGGTCACGAACCGCCGACCGACACGCGCCGCCATAAGCGCCGCCTCGTTCGCAAGGTTGGCCAGATCGGCGCCCGAGAAACCGGGCGTCCCCCGGGCAATGATCCGCAAGTCCACATCCGGGCCCAAAGGCGTCTTGCGGGCATGCACACCCAGAATCTTTTCACGTCCCTTGATATCGGGGTTCGGCACCGTGACCTGACGGTCAAACCGGCCGGGGCGCAACAGCGCGGGGTCCAACACGTCTTTGCGGTTGGTGGCCGCGATGATGATCACGCCTTCGTTGGACTCGAACCCGTCCATTTCCACCAGCAACTGGTTAAGGGTCTGTTCACGCTCGTCATTGCCGCCGCCATAGCCCGCGCCACGATGTCGGCCCACGGCGTCGATCTCGTCGATGAAAACGATACAAGGCGCGTTTTTCTTGGCCTGCTCGAACATGTCGCGCACACGCGATGCCCCGACACCCACGAACATCTCAACGAAATCCGAGCCGGAAATGGTGAAGAACGGCACGCCCGCCTCACCGGCAATCGCCCGCGCCAGAAGGGTCTTACCCGTACCCGGAGGGCCAACAAGCAACGCGCCTTTCGGAATCTTGCCGCCTAAGCGGCTGAATTTCTGCGGATTGCGCAGGAATTCGACGATCTCTTCCAGTTCTTCCTTGGCCTCGTCGATGCCCGCCACATCGTCAAAGGTCACGCGGCCATGCTTTTCGGTCAGCATCTTGGCCTTGGACTTGCCAAAGCCCATCGCGCCGCCTTTGCCACCGCCCTGCATGCGGTTCATGAAGTAAATCCAGACACCGATCAAAAGCAGGAAGGGCAGAAGCGAAATCAGGAACGTCTGGAACCCCGATTGTTCCTGCGGCTCGGCATCCACCGGAATGCCCTTGTCGATCAGGTTCTGGGTAATCTCGGCATCCTCGGGCTTGACGGTGACGTATTCCTGCCCGTCCGCGCCACGGAACCGGACGTTTTCGCCGTCAAGGGTCACCTTGCTGACATCGCCGCCTTCCACGGCTGTCACGAATTCAGAGTAGGGAATCGATTTGCTCTGAAGCGTATTGCCCGATCCGCTGAACAGGTTGAACAGCGTCAAAATGATCAGGAAAAGCATCAGCCAGAAAGCGATGGTTCTTGCGTTGCCCAAGGAAAGTCTCCTCAAAGTTCGAATGGCGAGGGCCTATCACAGGCCACGCCTTTCTTAAATAGAGATCACAGCCACATCTTCAATGCGATAAAAACGCGGCAAAGAAATCCTCTTCGCCGCGTAAATTCGTGGCACGCCAGCCGTTTCGCAGCCCCGCAAGCGGCGCCGCAACCAGATCCGGACCACGCCAAAGCGCGGGCGAGGCCGCCAATGTGCGCAAAGGCAGCCCCGTGTCGCGCCAGTTGGGACATTGCGCAACGCCATCGGGGCCAAGCGCCGCCACATGCAGGCCCTCGGGCCACGGCCCGTCCAATTGCCAGCGCCCATCCCAAACCTCCGAGGTCTCAGACCGGATTTTGGCCACGGCATTATATTCTCGCGCAATCCTGATCTGGTCTCCTCCGACCGTGGCAAGACAGCCATGCAACGTCATGTCATTGCCCCCTCGCAGGGATTCCATAAGCAATTCCAAAGCCTTGCCGCGTGGGCCATACTCGGCCCCGCTGACCCACTTTAGCGCCTCCAAAAGAATACGCCGCTGGATTTCCTCTTGCAGGATGCGAAACTCCCGCAGGGCGATCACCAAATCCCCGGCCTCGGCCCGGATGATCCCCCGGGCCGCCACGAAGGCGTACCAATTCAAGGTCCGGCGCGCCTCGGCCAGATGCCCGGCAATGCGCGTCAGCCCGCCAACCGTCAGCCCCAGGGGTTCCAACAGTTTCAGGCTGTCGCGCGCCTTGATCCGCTCGAAATCCCGGTTTTCATTGCTGGGGTCTTCAACCCAGGCGATGCCACGGTTGCGCAAAATGTCGCGCAACGCCTCGCGCGACAGGGTCAAGGCAGGGCGGCAAAACACGGTGCCGGCATGGCGTTTGCGCGGCGACATCGCCGAAAGCCCGTCCAACCCCGATTCCCGCGCCAGACGCATGATAAAAGTTTCGGCCTGATCATTGGCAGTATGCGCCAGCGCCACCTGCGTGATGCCCCGCGCCGCGGCCCATTCGGCCATCAGGTCGTATCTGGCCCGGCGCGCCGCATCCTGAAGGTTGCCCGCGCCGTCCCAGTCCTGCCAGGTCAGAATGTCGTGCGGCACGTCCAAATCGGCACAGATTCGGCCCACCTCGCGGGCCTCGTCCGCCGCCTCGCTGCGCAAACCATGGTCCACGGTAACGGCATGCACCGATGGGCCGCCCTCTTTGGCCCATTGCGCCAAGATGGCCAATACGGCCATGGAATCACCGCCCCCCGACACCGCCACGCCCAGAACCTTGGGCGGCGCAGGCAGGAAAAAACCCGTGATTTGCTCATAGACCAAGCGGCTGTCTTGCGTCACTCGCATCCCAGATTGCGCATCGACGATTGCGCCTCGAGAACCGCATCGGACTGGGGAAAGCGCGTTTCGACCTCGGCCAGGGTTACACAGGCTTCCTCGGTCTTGCCCAAACGGCCAAGGGACCGGCCCAAACGAAACAAGGCTTGCGGGGCCACATCCCCGTTGGGGTCGGCACTGAACAAATCCAGGTAAACGCGCGCGGCCTGCGTCAATTGCCCCGCCCCTTCCAGCGACTCGCCCTGCAACAGCCCGGCTTGCCCCGTCAAAGGCCCGCCGGGATAGGTCTGGCGAAAGGCGGCGAACTTCTCGGCGGCGGCCTCGTAACTGCCCGCCTCCATCGCCGCCTTGGCCGCATCGAAATCCGATTGCTCGGCCACGGCCATCTGCGGGCCACCGGCATCGCCGCCGCTGCCCGCATCCGGCAAGACGGCACCGTCGCCCGTGGCGCCTTCGACACCACCCAGCGTCGTGCTTTCGCCCAAGGCCCCGATGTCACAGCCCTCTTCCAGCTCGCACAGCCGGAATTCCAGGTCACCGATCCGGTTGGCCCCATCCTCGGCCACGCGGCCAACCCGGAACTCCAACTCCTCGGTTTTCGAGGTCAGCCGCTGCAACTCGCCCTCGATGGCGTTCACCCGGTCCAACAGGCTGCCGCCCGAAGACAGTTGCCCGGCTCCGCCGGTGGTGTTCAACTCGCGCTTCAGCTTCTGGATCTCGACGTAAAGCACCGACAATTCCTGCCGGATATCGGCAAGCGTCTCGGTACGGTCCTGCGCCGCCCCAAGGCTTGGCAGGGTGACCAGCACACAAACCCCGAGAATACGAACAAACCGCTTCATGGCCGCCCCTCCACTCGGATCATCAGCTTGTCGGAACCACTGAAATCACGGTCACGGCCCGACGGTTCTTGGCATAGCACGCCTCGCTGCTGCAAATCTCGATCGGGCGTTCCTTACCATAGCTCACAACCTTCAACCGCGAGGGCGCGACGCCCTTGCTGACAAGGTATTCCTGAACCGAATTAGCCCGCCGCGCGCCCAGCGCAAGGTTATATTCCCGCGTGCCCTGCTCGTCGGCATGGCCTTCGATGATGGCGGTGTAATCGGCGTTGTTCATCAACCACTGCGCCTGCCCATCCAGCGTGCCCATGGCCGCCGGGCTTAGCCTGGATTGATCCACCGCGAAAAGCACCCGATCGCCGATCGCCTGCTCGAAGTACAGCGGCGAATTGGGGTCCTGTGCACTGCCCCGCGCCCCCCCGCCTGCACCATTCAGGTCTACGGTATTGGTGTCATCGAAACGGTCCGCGTTGGTACAGGCGGCCAATGCCAGACCCGCACAAAGAAGTACCGCTTTTCCCAGATATGTCATGTCGTTCGCCCCACTCGTTTGTCTGTCGTTGCGCTCAATTTCGTTCTACCACAGGCCGCGCGCCTTGGAAACGCGCAGAAATCCCGATCTAGTCTTGCAATGGCGACCACGCCGGATCGCTCGCGCCGGTGCTGGTGGGCACCTGACGCGGATTTCGCCCGGTGATATCCACCGTGTAAAGGCTCGCCTGGCCCTGTGCGCCCTGGGTTTCGCGGGTGAACATGATCACCCGCCCATTTGGCGCCCATGTCGGCCCCTCATCCAGGAACGAGGCGGTCAAAAGCCGCTCTTCGCTGCCGTCGGTGCGCATCACCCCGATATGAAACCGGCCTTTGGATTGCTTGGTAAAGGCGATCAGATCACCCCGCGGCGACCAGACGGGTGTGCCATAGCGCCCCTGCCCAAAGCTGATCCGCTGTGCCTCGCCGCCCCCGGCGGGCATGACGTAAATCTGCGGCACGCCCGAACGGTCCGACTCGAAAACGATCTGGCTGCCATCGGGGCTGAAACTCGGCGCGGTTTCAATCGACGGAGCACTGGTCAGGCGCGTATTGGCCCCGGTGTTCACATCCATCCGGTAAAGGTCGGTATTACCGCCGCGTGTCACCGAATAGACCACCGTTTTCCCATCCGGGCCAAAGCGCGGCGCGAAACTCATGGTGCCATCCTGGCTTTCCAGGACACGGCGCTGCACGCTGCCCACATCCAACAGGTAAATCCGCGGGAACCCGCTTTCATAGCTGGTGTAAAGCACCCGGTCGCCGTTGGGCGAAAACCGTGGGGCCAAGACGATAGACGAACTATCGGTCAGGTATTTCACATTGGCCCCGTCATAATCCATGATCGCCAGCCGCTTTTGCCGCGCGTCCTTCGGACCGGTTTCCGAAACAAAGACCACCCGACTGTCGAAATAGGGCGCCTCGCCGGTGATCCGGCTATAGACCTGATCGGCCACCTTATGCGCGATCCGGCGCCACCCGGCCTGAGTGCCCACCAGTTGCAGGCCATCGCCCATCTCTTGCCCGGCAAAAACATCGAACAGGCGGAAACGCACAATCACCTTGCCGCCCTCGTCCACACTCACCGACCCGGTGATCAAAGCCTGGGCATTGATCGCCTTCCAATCGGCAAACTGCACCGGGCTGGAAAAACTGGTGATCTGGCTGATGAAGGCGTCGGGCTGAATCTCGCGAAACAGTCCCGTGCCCGACAAATCCGCCGCGATGACATTGGCGATCTGTCGGCCCAACTCGGCCCCCGCTGCATTATCTGAAACGAAATCCGGGGCGGCAAAGGGCATCGGTTCGATCACGCCCTCGGTAATCTCGATCCGTAACGGCCCGTCTTGTGCCGTCGCCGGGGCGGCCCAAAGCAAACATGCCAACAAGAGGCTCAGTACATACCGTATCATTTGATCCTCATCCTCTCCGGATTGAATGTCATTTCAATATCACGCCAATGATCGTATTTCTCGACCGGCAAATCGAAACCGCCCGATCCACAGCGGATAATTGCCCGGCGCGCGGCCTCGAAGGCCTGTTGCGCCGCCGCGCCGCTCCCGCCGGACGCACTCAGCATCTCGATTGAACTGGTCACGGGCTTGCCGTTCTCGGCCATCTCGACGCCAATAATCACCGTGGTGCGCAGCGCCTCGGAACTCAAGGACCCCACGTTCCAGCAATTTTGCACCGCCACGCGCAGCGCGTCCTTTTCACCCGCTGTCAGCGGCGGACCTTGCGGGGCCTCATTGCTGCTGGTTCCGCTTTGGCCCAGCGCCTCGGCCAGCGCATCGTTCACCGCGCTGTTGTCGGTCTCGGGCGCGGCTGGCTCGGCGGTTTCTGTTTCCGCAGGTTCAGGGCGCGATGGCCGACTCCGCGGCCTGACCGACTGTGCCGGGGCGGCGTTGCTTACATCGTTTTCTTCCGCCTCGGTCACGATTTCCGTGGTCGCCTCCTCGGGCGATGTCGCCTCGGATTCCTCCTCGACCACATCGGCAGGCTCTTCGCTGGGGGCCACTTCCTCGCGCTCCACCTCGTCGATCTGCACATCCGGCTCGGGCTGGACCACCGGGTCGGGGGCCACACGCGGCGCGGGCCGCGCCTGCGGCCGGGTCGATTCCTCGGGCACCAGAAGCGCCGTGTCCTCCTGCGGAATTTCCATCACGGGCGGCTCATCGCTCACCTCGGCTTGCGGCGCGGGCTCCACCGGCTCGGGCACCTCGTCGGGCGGCGGGGTCTCGGCCGCCTCCGGCTCACTGCGTTCGGGCGGCGTATCGGCCTCGCTGGTCAGCGCCGGGGCCTCGCCTTCCTGCGGCGGTTCGGGCGTGTCCACGTTGGCCACCGCCTCGGGGGTGCTTTCCCCCTGGGTCAGGGCCGCGAAATCCTCGGATGAAATCGCGGTCACTTCCGTCACCTCGAACGGCAGCGGCTCCGACTGGAACGCACCGCCGAACAGGGCAAAGGCAATCAGGCCCAGATGGCCCGCCCCGGATATGACCTGTCCGGTGTTCAAAGCCGTCCCCTAGCCGTCCTGCTCATCAAGACGCGGCCCGCCAGTATCGGTAACAAGCCCGATATTGCCAAAACCGCCCCGGTTCAGCGCGCCCATCACCTGCATCACATCCGAATAGGGCACCGCCCCATCGGCGCGCAGGTAAACCCGCGTGCTGTCGCGCTCGGTGGCAATCGCCCGCAGCTTGGCCACCAGTTCCTCGCGCGCCACTTCGCTGGTCTGGATCATTACCACGCCCTCGCCGGTCACAGTGACGGTCAACGGCTCTTCTTCTTCCCCCGGCAGGGCATTGGCCGCCGTCTTGGGCAGTTCCACAGGCACGCCCACCGTCATCAGGGGGGCCGCCACCATGAAGATGATCAGCAGCACAAGCATCACGTCGACAAAAGGCGTGACGTTGATCTCGGCCATGGGACGCGACCGCCCGCGCCCACGCCGCCTCCGCCCGCTGCCACCGTCGGATTTCTGAACGACACCGGCCCCCATCGCTCAGCTATCCAACTGACGGCTGAGGATGGTCGCGAACTCATCGGCAAAGGCTTCGTAACCGGCCACGATCCGATCGCTATCGGCACTCAGCTTGTTATAGAAAATCACCGCCGGAATGGCCGCCAACAGGCCAAGGCCCGTCGCCAAAAGCGCCTCGGCAATGCCGGGCGCCACAACCGCCAAATTGGTGTTCTGCTGCTCGGCGATCTCGATGAAGGCGTTCATGATGCCCCAGACCGTGCCGAACAGCCCGACGAAAGGCGCGGTTGAGCCGACAGTCGCCAGCACCGACAATCCGCTTTGCAGGTTCTCGGCCTCCTTGGCAATCGCCACATCCATGCTCCGGTCGATCCGCGCCGTGGCCCCGGCGATCAACCCGCCGTCGTTGCGATGCGACCTGCGCCATTCCATCATACCGGCGGCAAAGACCCTCTCGGATTGGCCCGACGGGTCCGGTCCGATCTCCTCGAACAACTCGTCCAAGGGCTCACCCGACCAGAAGCGCCGGTCAAACACCTCCGCCTCGCGTCGCGCCTTGCGATACAGGATGATCTTTTGAATGATGATCGACCACGCCCAGAACGACGCGATGATAAGCATCACCATAACCAGTTTTACAATAAGGGTTGCACGCGCGAATAGCGCCCACATGGAGAAATCTATCTCCTGCGCCATCGCAAGGGTTTCTGCTTCCATAAGCCTGCTCTTTTTTCCGCCTCTGGCCGTGTTTTCCGACCTTATTGAGGATGAAACTAGCCGATTTTAAAGGGGAAAGCCAACCAGAACCGCATCAAGTCGCACAATTCGGCGTGATCAATGCAGGATCAGGCGGATATTCGCCGCCTCCACAGCGCGCACTCAGCCGTCAGGCAGACTCGGCCTGCCCCTCGGGCATTTCTATCAACATGTAGCCACGCCCGTGCACTGTCTTGATGTGCTGATGCTCGACATCCCCGCCGAAAAGCTTCTGCCGCAATCGTCCTATGATCTGGTCGATCGCCCGCTCACTCATCGTCCAGCCCTCGCCACGAATGCCCTTGATGATTTGTTGACGCGTTAGAACGACATTGGTCTGAGCCGCCAGAACCAGCAGCACGTCAAGCTCCATCGGTGTCAGTTCAACGACTTGACCGTCAACGCTGACACTGCGCAGGACCGAACAGATTTCAAGCCTGTTGACACGACGCAAATACTGGTCCGGCAAGGGTCTGGCGCCCGCGTTGTTCGCCGGGGTAACCACGGTGCGCCGCAGGATCGTACGCATCCGGGCGGACAACTCGCGCGGCCTGATGGGTTTCACCATGTAATCATCGGCCCCCATTTCCAAGGCCACGACGATATCAAGCTCGTCGTCGGAATCGCCCAGAACAATGCTGCCCGCTTTCGTATGCAGCCTGAGCATGCGCGCGATCTCAACGCAATCCTTCCCCTGGCAGCGAGAGGAGATGACGCAAATATGCACACCGCTCTGCTCAACTGTTTCAAGAATGCTCTCCGCGCTGCATACCGCGATCGCCTCGAACCCCTGTTCGACCAAGTGGTCGCAAATTGCCGCCCGCGTATCGCGGTCGTCGTCCAAAACAAGGGCTCGTAGTGTCATTTCGCTGTCTTTCTTCGCGATCGGGTAACTTGCACAGGCGGACCTGACAGCGTTTGCATGATTTGAAGCCACGCTAACAAATATGAATTTTTCATCAACCGTTCGGCAAAACGCTCATACAACCCCCGGAATACCACCACAACCCAGAGTGACAAAATTGAACAAACCTGCCTAATTTCGGACACAATCTGACGCGAACACTTCAACTGTTGATTGGTGCACCCTTTTACCCCCCGATTAGATCATTGAGCTAGAGGAGTGAGCATCGTGTCTATCCAGTTCTTTGCCCCCCGCGGGCCGGGAAACGAAGTCGTCAAGATCCCGCGCGAGATGCGTAAAACAGTCAAGTGGCTGCCCCAGATCGGGGATATCTTCCCCGATTTCACGGTCGAAACCACCCAAGGCCGTCTTCGCTTCTGGGATTGGGCCGAAGGCCAATGGACACATCTCTTCAGCCACCCGGCGGCCTTCACGCCGGTCTGCACCACCGAAATCGCCTCCTTTGCCAGTCTGCAGGATCAATGGGCAAAGCACGGTGTCCAGAACCTCGCGCTTACCGGCTCGACCCTTGAAGAACAAACCAGATGGCATGACGACATCAATAGCATTTTCAATGTCAAGGTAGACTTCCCCTGCGCCCACGACCCCGGCCAGAAACTGGCCACGCTGTTCGGCATGATGCACGAAAAAGAATCCACTGAATGGAGCATTCGGAAAAGTTTTCTGATTGACCCATCCATGAAGGTGCGGATGGCCTTCGAGTATCCCATTTTCGTCGGCCGCAGCGGCGAGGAAATCCTCAGAACCCTTCAGGCCCTGCAACTTCGCGACAGAACCGGCGCCGCCACGCCCGCCGACTGGCTTGAGGGCGAGATGCAGATCGTGCCCGACGACCGCCCTGAATCGGCGGTGATCCGGGATTTCGGCACACCGTCGCTATATCTCAGCCCCTACCTGAGAGTGGCCGGCTGGACGTAACGGCATGGTCTGTGGCGGTGGCCCGCACCTTCAATGCAAACGGCGGCGCAGCCCCTCGGGCAAGCGCGCGGGCGCCCCGCCCTCGCCGATACAGACAATCGTCACCTGTGCGGCGAACAAGACCTCCTCGCCGCGCAGCACCTGCTGGTCCATGACCAACCGGGCCCCCGTTACCGCCTGCGTGGTGGTCCGAACTTCCAATTCATCGTCGAACCTGGCCGAACTCAGGTAATCCGCCTCGACCCGCCGCACGGCGAAAACCACGCCATCCTTTTCGCGCATCTCGTTCTGGTCGATGCCCATCTCGCGTACCCATGCACTGCGCGCGCGCTCGATGTATTTCAGGTAATTGGCATAATAGACGATACCGGCCATGTCGGTATCTTCGTAATAGACGCGCACTGGAAAACTGTGTGTTGCGGAACTCATCACATCAGAAGCAAGATTCTTAATTTCCTGTTTATTTTTAGACATTTACTGCTTATCTCCTATTGCCTTCCGGCTTCAAACATTTCGGAAAGCTTGCATTTTTCACTCTACCGGTGGTCACAGGTGGTCACAAGCGCTATGCAGATCTCAGATAACTCTCAACGAAAATCGACGCATAGCACACATGACTGAACGCAGAAAACTCACTGATGCATTCGCGAAAAAGCACTTCGAAGCACGCAACCCAAGGATCATTTGGGACGAAACACGAAGTGGATTTGGATTGAAAGTATATAGTAAAGGGAATGTTGAATGGATCGTAAAATATAGGGTCGGCACAGGACGGTCGGCGCGGCGGCGTCAATACAAAATCGGCCCACCGAGTTTATATTCTTGCGTTGAAGCACGTGCCTTGGCAGACGATTTTATTGTCGCCGGACGCCGAGGAGAAGACTATTGTGAGACACTCAAGACCTATAGCTCACAGCAACAAACAGATGTAGATGAACAAACTCAGTCTTTACTGCTCACCGCGTGGAAAAACGCACTTCTTTTGAACACGGACGTCACGGAGCGACACGCGAGAAGTCGAGAACGGATGTGGAAACACATTTCTGAACGCCATGGTGACTTTCTAAGAACTAAAGATCTAGACACTCCAAAAATTGCGCGCATCAGAGATGAAATGTCTGATCGGCCAGCGGAGTTTAATAAATTCCGAATGGTCCTGAATACGGTATTAGAAAACGAAGTTTATGAAGGCAGACTTCATAAAAACCCTGTGAAACGCATCAAACCTTATCCATCCCGGTTTCGTACTACGATCCTTACTGAAAAGGGTGTATCTGATTTCGTCAAATACTTTAGCGATCTGAGTAATTTCTCAAGCAATCACTATAATCACGCGCGTTATGTTTTATGTCTCCTCAAAACCGGCGTCCGACCAGCAATGCTTCGAACGCTACTAGCGGAAGACGATGAAAGCGGTAATTTTATAGATTGGACAAGAGGGGTAGTGGTCTTTCGTAATCACAAAACCGATAAAAAATCGACGGCCAAGACCGCTGAAATCCAAGTTGACCCCAAAGGTGGGGTTCTGAGAACCATGAGAGCGGCTCACGAAGACACACCACACTCAAAATACGTATTCGGATCACATGACAAACGGCAATATTTTCAGGATTTGCACATATCTGAAAAAGGCACGCTAAAGTTCTTTCGGTATCACGTAAACAAAGAAGGTTTTGAAACTGAGGGCACTGAAGAATTGGTATTGTATTCGCTCCGGCATACTTTCGGATCGACTCTCGTAAACTCCGGGATATCGATTACGCAGGTATCAAAAATCATGCTGCACAAAAACATCACAACCACCCAGCGGTATATAAAAGACACTGCTGAAATGCGGCTAGCCGTTGCCCAGAGAATTGATGAAATCATCAAGTAATCAAACCGCCCCGGCGGTTTCTGATCGTCAGCCCAAAAGGCTACATTTTTGCAGTATAGAATGCGATATCAGCGTTTGCGATATTTCGCATCGCATATGCCCGCCAAAGCGCCGCAGCGACTTTTCTATCAGCCATGCGGTCACGACGCTTAGAAGCAAACGCCGAGGCACCCGGCGGCTGCACAATCCCCTTTCCGGCAAGCTTTCGGTTCAGCATAATCCCATATGTGAACAGCATTCTGAAAAGCATCGAGATCACCCCGCATCTTCTTCATGGTTTTTGCGCGCATCGACAAAGATCGACGTCAACAAATTCTGTGATTTCTTGACCGTCTGAAGCTGCGCAATGATCGCTTTTTGAAGTTCATATTGCTCTTGAAAATAAGACTGCATCGCGCGTTTCATTTCGAGCGTTTCATCTTTTGGCATTTCTGACATGCGTTTTCCTTTCACTGGTATGGGGCCTCACTTGTACACATATGCGAGCGAGTGAAAGAAACGTTACCGCTCTCGGCGATTTACTCAGTTTTAAACAAAGTATGACAGGTCTCCAAAATAAAGGGGCCAAGAGCGTGCACCCTCGACCCCATATCGCATTGGTATGCTGTACATAACACAAACACAGTTAATAGAAAGTTTAAGTCGCGCTCTTTGTCTCAAGTAAATGGAGAACGACAATGAGTGTGATTGCGAACAAGAATGATAAGTGGCCCTCTAGTGTTGAGTACCTTGATGATGGTCCCGGCTTACATCTTGATGATGTTGATAACGAGATAGTTGGTAAGTGCGCGATACCGGCAGATTACCGCAAAAGCTTCCAAAAAAAGTGCGGTATCAAGGAGCTGACACAAGAAATCGTGCGTAAGCTCGAAGATGCCGGTGTGAACACCATGGCGGGCACACCTGCAAAGCAGGATGAAAATGGGATTTGGCACGGGCTTGTAATGGTGACGAATGTGACGCAAGAAGTGCGTCCGATTGGTAGGCTGAGGAACCTAAATGTGTTGCCGGAAAAGGCCATCAGCAATCGCAGGGAGGTTGAATACGATCTAATTGGTTGGCTTCAGAGACCAGAGAACAGCAACGCCAAGTACTTCACTATCACCGCTGGTAAGCGGAACAATATCACTTACG
This sequence comes from Roseovarius sp. MMSF_3281, assembly GCF_030733685.1. GTDB lineage: Bacteria > Pseudomonadota > Alphaproteobacteria > Rhodobacterales > Rhodobacteraceae > Roseovarius. The sequence goes on along the minus strand of NZ_JASHIM010000009.1, from coordinate 70,217 downwards.
ATCCTGCAAAGCCCGACTGCGATTGCCTTTATCAGCGATATTCTAAGTTCCGAGATGGCCTAAACTATTGGGCGAAATACATCTGCAAAATGTTCGGTGTCGAAGTGGACTTCTTGGGCTTTGAATTTCCGCGAAACGGTCTTAGCCAATACCACCTTCATGCAAATATAGTGCTGCGGATGCCCTATTTAGAGCGAGATGATTACAACAAATTCATGGCGAGAACCGAGAGTTACTTTGGCACTGAGCCGCAAGATGAAGGAGTGATCAAAGACCCGGCACGCTTTGCTCGTTACCCTTTTAAGGCCGAAACACTTGGCAGGATTTCTCCCGAGGAACTCGCTTGGCTGCACCATCAGGTACAGGGAAAGAAACTCTCGCAGCCAGTCGGCGAATTTAAGAAATACAGAACGCAATTGAAGAAAAAAGGGCTAAAATCAGTTTTGAAGGGCGGTAGAGTTTATAGATGTTCTCGTAAGTCCACCTTGTTTTTCCCGCATTCAGAGCTGATTGAAAGTGACGTTGACTCATCTCGAAATGGTGATCGAAACTCCCCAACAGACTTGAAAGATAAAAAGAAATTGGCAAGCAAGCCAAGAAAGCTGTCACGTAACATTCTCATAAGAAGAGTGAACCCTGGCTCATTCGTCAGCCCTATTTTTGAAGGAGCGGTTGTTATGTTCGGGTACGATCCACAGGCAACCGACGCGAAGTCTTTGTCTCGACTAGCAGAGTTGAGAAAGCATCAGGACAAGGATTGTAAGCGTTGGGAGCAGCGAGGCGCTCCAAAGCCATATGAAGCAAAAGCCCTACACGATCTGTTCACGACAATCCCTGAAGATGATTTATACGACTGCTATCGCGACAGTGACGGTAATCGCAGAAAGCTTTCATACAGAGAGATTCTTGACAAGCACGCGGACCAGTACAACGAATTCCTGGTCGCGCGGGCGGAAGAATACAATGAAGCTACAGTAGTTCTCTACGACACGACAACTGGGAATCAGTATGAACCGTATTCAACATATGACCAAATAGAGGTTTTAGAAGATCAAGACCCCCCTCCCAAATCCAGCAAAAGGGAGATTGATGACGCCCTAGCCATCTTCGAAACGATGGAACAACATGCAAAAACCTCAGAAAATGAGGCAACGTCTCAGGGCGATAAAAACGCCCATCCAGACTTTCTCGCGATTTTTGATGGAGAAGAGATTGAAACAGAAAAATTCCATTTCCGGGGCGAACTCGTTCAACGTGATGTACTCGAAGACTGTTTGAGGGAAACGCCCTGACTCACCAAAAAGAGAAAGAATTGCCTCGGCAACTTGGTCATTCATTCAAGATTCAGATGCTACTATGCTTTGGTGAAAATCTTGATGGGTGGAAAATTGGGTGAAAAGAAACAAAAAGAAATCCGACACAAATCGCTGTTAGATAATGCAGAGCGGTGCGTGTACTGTTCATCAACTGGGCCGTTCACTCTGGAACACATGCCTCCTATTGGAATGTTTAAGGATCGCGACCGGCCTAAGGGATGGGAATTCCCAAGTTGTGAGAGATGCAATAACGGTACAACAGGCGTAGACGCAGTAGCGCAGATGTTTGCTATGATTGAGCCTTTCAATGAGAATGCATGGAAGGTCAAAAAATTCTCAAAACTATTGAGTTCAGTGAGGAACACCGCCCCAAGTGTCTCAAAAGAATTGGCACCACCACATGCAAGAAAAGACACCATGCTTCGGGTTAATGGACTCTTGCGACCTGCGATTGAGCTGTCTGCCAATGGCCCTGAAGTCAGGCGGCATCTTCACCTGTTCTCTGAGAAAGTTGCCATGGCGGCCTTTTCAAAACTTTGTGGGCGTCCCATTGAAATGAGCGGAGTGCTGTTCACGGAGTGGTACTTAAACAAAGGTATGCCAATGGAGATGTACCATGCATGTCTAAGTATGATGCCCCTTTTCGGCCAGCTTGAACAAGGACGGAAAGTGTCACACGGACAGTTTTCTCTCAACTATAATACCGATGGGAAAGGCTTGCTTGCGTCGGTCGTTATGTTTCAAAGTTCTTTGTCTATGCTCTTATTTGCAACCGACGATGAAAAGCACGTCAAACCGCTAATAGACGCTCTAGGAGACCTTGTGGGACCTCATCGACCGACAGCGCAGTTGACGTCTCCGGGTTTGGAGAAGCTAGTCTTCTGCACCTGAAGCAAGATCCCGGTTTAAAGACAGGCGTGAGGTCTGGAGGCAAGAATCCTAAAAGAAAACGTCAGATAATGGGTTTCAGCCCCGAAGCGGACATGGGGCGAAACGGTGGGGTTCATCAGAGCAGACTTTCGCTTTGCGTCCGTTGAGTGACCGGCATGCGGGACCAAGCGGCCATAAGTCACGGCCAGCCCTTCGCCTGATCCGCTAAATGCCAGCAACATCCTTCTGTGGTGCGGCGACAGTCCGGCCCGTGCCCGAGGCTCCTTGGTTGTTTCACGCCGCCAAAGCCGCCGCCCTCCGAAATGCGTGAGGCGATCCATAGCAACGGCGAGAAGGCCGTAAAAGATTAATGTGGAAGAGAATCTGCTTGAATTGCGATATGCGAAAATGGCTTCTAAGCCATCAGGACCTAGTGACACCCAGCACGCGTTGCTGAAAGAGAAAATCCCTCGGCCTTGGGGTCAACAATTTTTACACTTTGTGGATCGCCTTCGTCGTCATGCAAGACAACGACCAAACCACCTAACGACCTTCCAAGGACCGCACCGTCGAACGAAGTGGTATCGTTACAAATCCACACACCCTCTTGTTCAAAGATCACTTCCGCTCTGGTCACACCTAACGAAAAAGCTAACGCCGCGATAGTCGTAGAGACTGTGAAACTCACCTTCTTTTCGGCGATCAATTTGAGTAGTTCCTCACTGTCGAAGGGCGGGCGAACAACCCCCAGAATTTGCCTCTTAAACCTAAAAAGAAGGAAGAACCCTCCAAAGCAGAGTATTCCGGCAATCATGAAGTATGCAAATGCACCGGCCCATCCGAGATATAGAAATGCAAATAATGCCAAGCTCAGTCCTATCGACGCATATTGCAATGCGATTGGAGATCTAGACATGACTGACCACATAAGAATTCGCGTTCTACGGCGGGAATTGTTGTCACTGCGATTTACAATGACACTCATTTGCCCAAGTAACGCCGACACGAGCATAACACACAGACGTCCAACGGCGATGGCTGCTACCAGGTCAAAAACAAGAGCGGCAAGGAACGACGCGTACATGCCAGGATCAACCAGATACAAGAATCCCGGCAAGGCATTCAGAGCGAAGCCACAAAAGGCCACGCTTGAAATCCCTAGGATCGAAGCTGCAACAACTATGAGCGGACGAATCATTTCCATAACGTGACTGAACTTACCCACGAGGGAAAGCTCCACAGAACCCTAGCAATGAGCAGATGGAGCCAACGGGAACAATGGCCCCGGCATTTGCGACACTTAGCTTGGAGGTCCGCTGTCGGGAAACCGCCCAAACTTTGCAAACCCCGCTTTCTGCGCATTACTGCCGGTCACGGCAACCGAAGTTTCACCCATCCCTCGATCCATCGTATAAGTAACGGAGGGCACACGTCAGGCAAGCTGGGAACCTTTTGTCATGTGGCAAACCCTAGATCAGCTTTGAAGTGATTAGTGACCGATTAATCTCGACATTCAGCAGACCCGCAGTGCGTTAGGGTCTACCCTTGCACCCGCACACAGAAATTCCCCTACCCGCATGCGTTAGAGTTAGTTCTTAAATTTTGTCTTAATCTGTCGTTGTTACCTAAGACCCATAAGACAAATTACGGGAGAAACAAATGCCAAAATTAACACAACCGAACGACCAGACAAAAATGCAACCGCACGAAGTCGAGGAATTCATCGACCGGTTTAATAAAATTCGGATGATACAGCCGAACATTGTCAAAACCGGTTTGTACATTTTCGAGAACATTTCTGAGGAGCCTATTTACGTTGATGAGCTTGGAGCCGAGGTCCAGCCTGGGCGTTGGCAAAATTACGATGCCGACGACGACAGTAGTCCCATACTCGAATGGTTTCCGGCGAACCGATACATATCAGATTTCGAATTCGAGCGTGATATCCGGGCCGAAGTCAGTAGTGCGATGCTGCGCAAACTTCGGACGTGCTTCGGACGTACTGGCGTTCAAATCAGCGATATGTTCGAAAGTATGCTGCAGCATTATGCAGAGGCGGGCATTTTCTTCACTGAGGATCAAGAAAAGAGCCTGAAAGATCTCATGTATGACGTCGCCAATGATGACCCACAACGGTATGCAGGCACAGAGTAATGGGTGAGAAAATTGGATACCGTCGCGTTTCGTCGCTCGACCAAAATCTTGACCGGCAAGAATTGGGCAACGTTGACAAAATTTTCGAAGAAAAACTTTCTGGGGCGTTTCGAGAGCGCCCCCAATTACGGGAAATGATCAGGTATGCGCGAGACGGAGACGAGATAGTTGTCTGGTCGATTGATCGACTTGCAAGAAATTTGAAAGATCTAACCGCTATCGTTGAAGAACTGAATGCAAAAGGCGCGGCAGTTTACTTCATCAAGAACAGTTTGCGTTTCGCACGTGATGACGACGATCCGCAATCGCGACTTCAGCTTCATATCATGAGCGCCTTCGCCGAGTTCGAGCGCGATATTCTAAAACAGCGTCAACGAGAAGGCATCCAAAAGGCGAAACAGAAAGGAAAGTACAAAGGTCGAAAGGTTCAGTATGATCATGACGAAATCGCACGTCTTATCGAAACAACAGATATGACGATCACACAGATTGCACGCGATCAGAACTGTTCAACGAAGACTGTTTATCGAGTTGCCGACGAACGTTTTGACGAAGAAATCCCAGTCGTTCGCGCGAAATATCAACTCATTCAGATCGCTTAAACGCAACTCTACACAACAGGTTTGTACATGAAGCGGATGCTTTGCGCGGGCACTCCGTTCAGAGGCGGCCTGACGCATTTCGGCCCATACCGGTCGTTCAACTAGGAACAGACATGCGGCGGTGCTGCTTCTTCAAATCAGACACCGGCGCACGTTGTCCTGTCAAATGCTAGAAATGTAGACAGTCTCCGCACAAGAAGATCTGCATCAATGGTTTCGCATTCCCAAACAACCAAATACGACCAGCCCATTTCTGTAAGTTTCTTCATCACGTCGCGGTCACGCTGAACATTTCTTTCAAATTTCGCTTGCCAAAAGTCTTGCCTTGTTTTTGGGGTCGTTGTCTTCGGGCAGCCTGGATGTCGATGCCAATAGCACCCATGAACGAAGATCACCTTTCTAAGAGGACGAAACACGATGTCTGGCCTGCCGGGCAACTTCGGTGCATGTAGCCTGTAGCGGTAGCCCATTGAGTGCAGAATTCGCCTCACGATCAGCTCCGGTTTCGTATCCTTTGCACGGATGCGAGACATGTTGAAAGAGCGTGTTGCCGACACAGAAGTCACATTGCCATCACCGTTACGTTTCCTAGTCACGCGCTTTTGTCCCTAGACTCTCTGAGGTCTTGCTTCGAACAAAATAGCCGCGCCATCGTCCACTAAGGATCACTCGTTGGCAAAGGTAAGGGTAGGTTGTCCTTGCCTGCCAAAATGAGACGAAAACCGCGCGATGATGTCCTTGATAAACGCTGGCGAAATCTGGAGAAGTGGATCACTGAATTGCTCTGAAAACCCTGCTTTCGGTACCGAAGTCAATGCTTCAAAATCCAAATAACCGCCCGCGAAAAATTCTGTCTCAGGCAGAAAATGATAAGACCCTTTGTTGTTTCGCTCCAAATTGTCCTTGAATGCTTCCCTACCTTTTTTGTTTTGTTTGTCTTGTGGAAGCTCTGAAACACAATCATCAAATGACGAAATCCTACACAGCATGAGCTTTCTGGCACTGATCTCGCCGTTAGCCCGGGTTGTCAAATCACACAGGGGTGTGAGAATAGCATAGTAGTCTCCGCTCTGCTTGGACTGAACCACGCTTCCAGTTCGTGTAATACTGTCGACAGGAGGGTGGATATAGAATTCTTCTGGAACACAGCTCTCTTCGTCCATGTCGACCATACTAATTAGATGGTTCATGACATGGCGCATCAATGCCTTTTCTGACTTTTCAGGGTCTTGCTGCCCATACCTCTTCCATGCCTCTTTTTGACTTAGCAGATTGGACTTAAACACCTGACTCAACGACTGTTCAACAAGCCCACGTCCACCCATTACCCTAGTCAAACCCGAGGCATATACTTGGCGAAAGTCTTCGAGAATTTCGATGTGATCTGCATCACCCTTTTTTTGCACGTCAATGTGCACGAACCTATCATCGGCTTCACTGGGTGTTCCGGTTAGGATTACAACTGGCATTCGAAGATTCGCCTCGCCAAAAGCCTTAAGAACCTCATTACCTTCAGCGCCTGCATCACCTAACTTCATATCAATGACAGCGCAGTCAAAGCTGCTGTCCAAAGCACTCAAAGTTTCGTTTAATGTACCAAAAGGAACGACTTCAAATTCGGTTTTGTTCTCATGGTTGAAACGAGTTACGCTTTGCATAAAGCCTTGACGGTCGCCTTCATCGTCTTCCACCAACAATAGCTTAATAGTCAAATCTATTCTCCGTTTTCGGGTTGCAACCTGAAATACGCACCTTGATCGGACTCCAGAACATTCAACTCAAGGCCATTTCTTGATGCCGCTTCCCCCGCAATCGCAAGACCCAAACCAGTACCATCTCTTTTCGTAGAAAACTCAGGGTCGAAAATCACCTCTGATTCGATGAGCGATTTATCAATTCCGGGTCCGCTATCTCTATAATCAATGTATGCGAGACCACTTTCGGAAACCTCAAAACGTATCATGATCGAAGGGTTCTTCGTGCCTTTTTCTGCGAACCAATAAACGCTGTTATCAATCAAGTTGGTAAAAATCGCATAGAAATCTTGCTTCCAACCTAGTAGTTCGAAATCAAGTGGACCCTCGACGACCGAACTAGCTCCGACTTCTGTCAGCGTGTTTTCAAACACTTGTAGAGAGCCGTTCAACACCTCCGACATGTTAAATGGGCGAGCTTCCGCACGTTTGCCCGCCGCCAGTGGGTCAAGTCTTTCGAAAAGACGCGCAAACACCTCTGCGTTGTGTCCAAGTTCCTTTGCAATTGGCAGAACCTGTTCCAAGTTCTGCGATGTGGGATTGTCGCCAAATACACCAGCCCAATACTCAAGGTTCGGAACTTGGTTCTTGAAAAAGTTCAGTGGCCGACGCCCTTCATGCAGAACAACGTTTACAATTTTTCCGAGAGTAGCCTGACCCTGATAGACAGCAACCGTTTGCCTAATGCTCTCTGCAGCCTTGTTCTTTGCGGCCATGTCCCTTGTAAGGATGTCAGATATTTCTTTGGTTACAGCCTCTCCTATGCCTGCGCGCTCTAGCCTCGTAACCACGTCCACACGAATGTGGTCGTCCGAAAACAATTGCTGAATTTGCTTTTCGACGCGAGACTTCGGCTTGCCCAAGTCAAGCGATCTTCGCAACGCGAATCTTCGAATTTCCAATTCTTCAATGACCTTGGTGGTCACATCGATCAATCGTTCGTATGCCGCATTTTCTTTGAGACCGTCCCGGGCACTTTTCTCAACCAATCCCGACCTCTCCTCGGAATCGATGTGCACAAATCCAATGACTTGGTTTCCCCCAACTTTTCTGGAAGGGTTTTGGATTCTCTTTTGGTTGAGTTTAAGCCAGTCGAACTGTGCATCACCCAACGGTCGAACTCGAAATCCGTTTCTGTAAACACCGATGCCATTATTGAAGTTCAGCAGTTGCCGAGCAGCTAGGTTGCCAAGGTAGTTTCCGTCTTTGTCCTTCAGACCTCTACGAATAATTTGGTCGATATCATTCTTGTCACGATCATAAACCCGGATGTCGAAGGTAAGAGGACCGCATGACTTCTCAAAGAACCCGGAAAAATCAACGGAAAACTGCTCCGCGCTTGCGTTATCGATTTTCTGCGTGAAGTAGGTGAGTTCGCCGATGCCGTTTTCGTCCACATATCCGGAAATCATGTAATCGTAGAACTCTAGGATCGGGAATGAATCGATGGTTTCTTCTGTGTCCTGAACACCTTCGAAGCCAGATATTTTCAGTTTTATATCAAACTTCTCTGACTTTAAAACAACTCCAGAGACAGCCGCAGTAGGAGGTGTCAACTTTCGCAACTCATACATCAAACGGCGAAATTGTATTTCATTCCATTCTTCCAGCCCAACTTTGCCACCCTTTATCGTAAGAACCGTGCCGGGTTTGGAGTCGGACTTTCGAGTATCAATAAGTAGCTCTACCTGATCCAGATAGCTTGCATCTTCGAAGGTTGCCCATTCTACAAATACAGAGGTGGTTTCCCCATTTTCAGTGGTGGTTTCCAACAGAAGATCGTCACCCAGAATAGACGCTGCAAAGCGGCCGACGCCTTTTCGTCCCTGGAGAACTCGACCTTTGGGACTAATCTTTCGCTTCAGCTTGTCGTCGGTGGACGGGACCATCCACCGTTCAACGACATCTGACCTCGACATTCCGTGGCCACCATCAGAAATGATGATTTTATATTCTTGTCTTTCAGTATCTGCCTTAAATTCCACCTCAACGAACTCGGAATCTGCGTCGAAGGCGTTCTTTACTAGTTCAACAACAGCAGCATAAGGATCTTGGATTAGATCGCGACCGATAGTTAATATGTGCCGACCTGCCGGTCGAATTGAGAATACATCGTCGCCACTCATGACCAGTTCTCCACAAATTTCCTTGCGATTTGCTCAGCTAGTAGGACCGGAACAGCATTCCCAATTTGCTTGAATGCCGAGGTTCGGCTTGGTTTTCCACTTGCGCTCTCAAAATAGAAGTCGTCTGGGAAGGTTTGCAGCCTTGCAGCTTCGCGCGGAGTCAGCGATCTGTTTTGCGCATTATCTGGATGGATGTAGTAGTTCCCATCTTTGGCAATATGGGCAACCACAGTGTGTGACGCTGGTAGGTCTGCAGCAACGACCTTAAAACGATCAAGAAACGAATTTCGATTACTATGAGTTTTTAGCACCTCAGGCAGGTCATTATAACTCAACCGTTCCCCTTTTTTGTTCCACTTATTAACTACTTTTTTGAAAATTCTAAGGTCCCTCGGATTGTGTGGACGCGCTTCGTGCCAAGTAGTACACCCGGTTCCCGAGAGTAAACCTGATTGCACCAGCCAACGGCTGGGAGGTTTTTCTAGGGATGTGATATAAGGTGCCCCTTTTCCCGCACGTAGAGATGGCAAGTCCCCGATTGCATCCTCCACCAAGAAGTCAGTCGGAACCTTGTCAAGCTCAGGAAAGAATCCGCATTTCCGTCCTCTTGTTCCAACGAGAATTATTCTTTTTCGCTTCTGAGGAATGCCGTGCTCGTCGGCTGCGATGACTTGATACTCAACCGAATATCCAAGCTCCTTGAAAAGCGTCAACATCATATCGAAGTACCGTGTACCATCGACTTCACGTGCGGTCAGCAAACCGACAACGTTCTCAAAAATGAAGAAATTCGGTCGATACCGCCTTAAAAATTCGGCATAATAAACAAACAGGTAGTTCCGTTGATCGCCTACCATTTTTTGTTCAGAGCGTGCTCGTCCAACAAGTGAATACGCTTGGCACGGGGGCCCTCCCACAATAAGGTCTAACCTCCGTGTGCCAATCCGAGCGTCTAGCAGATCAAAGATCTTTGAAAGACTTTCCGCACCAATAGTGTCGTTGATGACGGAATTGGAGCCAGTTCCAAACGCTTGGGAATAGAGTTCGTTTCTTTTCAGTTGACCCGATAGATATGCAAAGTACGCGGTGAGATCGCCGCGGCCTTTCAACAAATGGAATGCCTCTCTAGTACGAAGGGTGTAGGCTGCACCAGGGTCAGCTTCGACATGAACGACAGGATCGAAACCAGCGCGAACAAAACCCTCAGAAAGCCCACCAGCCCCCGCGAAAAGGTCTATGAAAATGGGTTTATTGCTAATTTTTGTTTTGAGATCAAACATGAAAGGCGGCAAGGTCACTTGTGTTGCGGGTTAGAGCTATCGTTTTCCATGGCGCTGGTGCTCTCTAACTAAATACTTCAAAAGACTGCCAGGCACCACTGTGGATTTGGAACCACCAATGTCTGCTCTGTGGCGCATTAGATATGGGCGCAGAATTTGCGGTGAAGGTCGACTTCCCGCCGTTTCATGTCGAAATATGCCCTGCGCAGCATCTTTCAGGTTGGGCGCTGAACGGACTTTCGCTGCGTATCGGCTGAACGTCCGCTCTACTTTTCCTGCGCCTCAGAAAACAATTCCTTAACTGATTGTTAAGGTTTCAAACCCACCTGAGATTGGTGGCTTTTGTCTATAGCGAGGCATGGCATCCGGGACCGCTGGTCCCTACTGCCGCCACGCTGGGGGCTTCGCCCCGCAGACCCCCTGAAGACAGTGAGAGGATACAGAATGTCGAAAAAAATGGAAGACGGTCTCGGAAATCAGCAACCAATAAAGTTGGATCTCTACACATCCATTCTCAATGGTATCGAAGAAGACTTTGCCGATCTCTTGGGAGAGGTGAACGACGAGGAAGTCACGAAGGCAGGCTTCGCCATCTGTTCCATCAAACGTCAGCTCGAACGATTCCGTGATACGAAGGAAAACGGTGTAGCGCCGGAGGCACCGAAGCCATGAGCACACGTCCTCACCAGATCAAATTCCGGGCCAGCGACGCTGAAAAGGAGCGGTTCCAGGATGCAGCTCGGGAACACCGGATGCGAGATGCGGAATATATCCGCTTCCGCCTCTTCGGTGAGGGCGAGGGCAGGAAACTGCCTTCGCGGGATCTTCTTCTCAGATCGCTGAAGATCTCAAACGGGATCGGCAACAACCTGAACCAGATCGCCAAGAGCGTGAATGAAGCCCGCCTGGAGTATGGTCATAAGCTTGATGGCGAGCAGGTTATGAGTATCGAAACGCGGTTGCGGAAGCTCCAGAAGGAGCACGCAGAACTGAAGGAGCTCATTCGAGAGGCGCTCTGAAATGATCATCAACCAGACACGGATTGGTAGCGGTGGAGGTCGGAACGTTATTGCTCATGTCAATAAGACTGAGCAAAACGAAGTCGTTCGCCTAGTCGCCGGGTCTGAAGATGATCTCATGCTCGATGACGAGCTGGCCACCCAGGATGGGAAAAAATATGGAATTCGGCATTTCAATATTTCCCCAACGGAGACGCTGACACCGGATCAGTACCGAGACCTGATGCAAATGCTCAACAAGGAGTTTGACTTCAAAGATCGCTCGGTCGCTGTTTACGAGCATGTCAAAGAGCGGCCGGACGGTATTAAGGTACCCCATTACCACATTCTGGTTTCAGAGCAAAACCAGGAAGGTCGCACGATGTCGTCCTCGCATAACTATGCGCGAAACGAGAAAATCGCCCGGATTGCCGAAGTGAAATTCGGTCACCAGCAGGTAAAGGGTGCTCATAATCGCGCTGTCCGTGATGCCGCGCCAGACCGGGCAAAGTCCGTATTTAACGACATCTGCGACGGCCCACGGCCTTCGACTGTGTTCTCCAAGGGGGTACATCAGAAAGCGGAGCGTCACGGCGTCGATCTTCCGCAAATCGCATACGAGATGACCCGGCTTCGAGAAAACTCGAACCAGGAAAAGGGAGAAGCCCTTGCAAAACTCGCCGCAGACCACGGCGTTCGCATAGAAAAAGGTGATCGAAAAAATGTCATTCTTCTCAAAGACCAAGACGGCGAGCTCATCTGCTCCACCCATAAAGCCCTCGGAATCAAAGCAAAAGACGTCACAGAAGTCCTCGCAGCTAAAGATCGGCAAGCAGCTTCACACGCTGAAAATAGAGATCGACACAATGTCGAAGAGAACAGACAACATCGAACCAATGTTCGATCAGATTCAACAAATCAAAAGCTATCTGTTCGATCTCTTGGATCAGATGAACGCGCCAGCGGCAGATCAAGAACAGCCCGACCCGATCACAATGCTTCAAGAACAACTGGAACAAATCTCGGAGAACCAAATTGGCCAAACCGAGGCACTGGAACGGTTAGCGAACGAAGTGACGGGGTTAACAGAAGCGTTCAACTCAATGATCGAAACATTTCAAAGCAACGCCTGACATCAGCAGCCACTCGATCAGCAGCGAACAAATCGAACTCGCGAATGAAGTTTGGAAATCAAACCAGTTCACAATTCTTGAGCGCAATTTCATCAAGTCCTGAGCCATCTTCTATCGACAACGACGACCCGCTCTATGCGGAAAAAGTGCTAGATGCGTGGCGGCGTTCGATGCAGCCAAACGGGCCAAGTGGCCCCTGATTTTCCGCCAAAAAACGCGCGATTATACAGCACGCAGGTTAACGAAAAATTCCAAAAAATAGCCGAGCTGTGGTCACCGGTGGTCACAAGAAGGCTGGGGCAACAGGAAAATAAGATTTAATTGACTGATTTTATTTAATAAAAAATGAAATCCTTACACCCCTACCTGTCTTCGTAATAGACGCGGATGGGAAAACGATGGGTCATGCCGGCACCCTATGTCTGGCCGCCCCGCGCCGCAAGCGGCCCCAGATCATAAAGCGCCAATTCCTCATAGCGCGGCCCCTCCTGCGACAGGATTGAGCGATAAAGCCCGAATTGCGACACCTCCACCGGCTCCAGCCGAAAAGCCCCATGCGCCTCAAGGAACGATCCCAGCCGATCAAGTTCGAACTGCGGCATGCGCCGGGAAAACCGCGACAGCGTCACATGCGGGCGAAACCGCTTGCGCGACAATTCCAGCCCGACACCCCGCGCCGCCGCGTAAACCTTGTCGCGCAGGGCCTTCAGCGCAGGGTCGGGTTCCACCCCGGCAAATACCATACGCGGGTCATCGCCGCCGAAGACATCCACACCGCGCATATCCAAGATCACCGGCGGGGCCTCGACCTCGCACAGCGCGGCACGCACCTCCTCGGCCATGCCCGGCTCAAGATCGCCCAGAAAGGCCAATGTCACATGCAGGTTCTCGGGCGGCACCACCCGCCCGACCGATATATCGCCCTGCAACCGCTCCAGCGCATCGGCCAGATCGTCAGGCAGGGGAAGGGCCACGAATGCCCGCATTACTTCAACTGCCCCCAGAAAACCTCAAGGTGGCGCGCGACGATCTCGTTATACCGGCCACTGTCGCGCAGCGCCGCCAACCCGGCGTTGATCCGGTAAAGATGCGTCGTGCCCCGCCAATGCGTCTTCGAGATGACCACGTGCAGGCTTTCCCGCGATAGCGGCCGGTCCAGCGGCACCACCCGCCCCCGCAATCCCATGGCGACGATTTTCGAGGCCCCAAGAAAGATATTGACCGTCACCGCATCCACCTTGCCGGCCATCAACTGCTCGAAACAGGCCTCGGGGCTGTCGGGCTGTTCAAGGGTGATCTTGCCCTCGGCCAACCATCGCCGGTCGGCGCGATCCAGATCATGGGTAAAATACCCCGCCGGACGGCACAGCCGCTTGCCGATCACATCGGCATCGCTTTCATAGGAAAAATCGCTCCCCTCCCGCTTGAACAGCATGATGGGCAAGTCCATCAGCGGCTCCGAGAAGTGGAAATTCTTGCACCGTTCATTGTCAGGGGTGGCCGCGCAATCGGGCTTTTGCCACGGAAAGCCCATGTCATAGGTCTTCTGATCCAACAGCGGGAACAGGTGCTGTGACCGATCGCCCTCCCAGCCGATGGCGTAAGGCAGCGGCGAGGGGCTCAGTTCCAGCGCGGCGTTAACCAATTCGGTGGCCATCCCCTCACTCGGCCAATTGCGATCGGTAAAGGGCAGGTAATTGCCCCCGGTCAGCAGAGTCATTTCGGCATCGGCCTTGCGCAGGTGGGGGGCGTCCGGCTCGGTCGTGGTGGCGGGGCAAGGGATGTAAACATCCGTCCCCGGCACCGGGTTTTGCCCCTGCAAGACGGCCTGGTTGGCATAGTAAACAAGCGTCCATTGCTGCGAGGTATCATAATGCGTCTCGGCAATGGAAAGCAATGTATCGCCCGGCTGCACCTTGTAGGTCACATCGCAAAGTGCCTGCGCCATCCCCGGAAGCGCACTCAACATTCCCAAAGCGATGACAAGTCGAAGTATGCCTACCCTAAGCATGGCCTAATACTCCTCCCAAACACGGGTCATATGTTCATCCAAGATACCTTGATATGTTCCATCGGTCCTGATCTTCGCCAACCCCGCGTCAAACACATCCAGAACGGATTTTCCTTCCGGGTGCGCCTTGTGCGCGACCATGTGAAGGGTATCCACCGAAATCGGCGCGCCAGGCACAGGGGCAATACGATCTGCGATGCCCAACGTCTTGATCTTGTGATGACCAAGGAATTCGTTAAGGACCACGCCATCCACCTGCCCCCCTGTCAAAAGGTGAAAACACGCCTCGGGCGAGGCCGCGACCTCAAGGGTAATCACCTTGTCGCGCAGCCAGTTCCGCCCATCCTGATCGAAGATATAGGTCGAATACCCCGAAGGGCGGCACAGGGTCTTGCCCTGCATCCCGGTCGTGCTTTCGACATCCAGGGGCCGGCCCTTGTCCGTGAACAAAAGCACAAGAACCTCGAAAAACGGCGACGAGAACACCAGTGTCTCGCACCCATAGCTGCCCGGCTCCACCGCACAATCCGGCCTTGCCCAGGGAAAGCCCATATCCAGCAACGCGTTCGACAACAACGGCTCGTGATGCGCGGCCCTGTCGTTGACCCAATGGATGGCAAAGCCATGCCCGGGGTCGGCGGCCTCCATCGCCGCCTGAACCACCTCGGCCAGCAGGCCACCCCCCGGCAGCGCCGGATCGGTGAAAGGCCAGAAATCCCCGGCGGTCAGGATATCAATCCGCCCGGCACCGCCACGCGCGGCCGCCATCGCCGGGGCAACAGCCATGCCCGCCCCGTCCGGCAGCCCCGCGCGCCCGCCTTTCACGCAGCGCAAGCGCAACCGCATCCCGGCCCGCAGGGTGTCGGGGCTTTCCCCCAACTGTTCAAGATTGTCCCTGTGAATCCGGCTCCATAACGCGGCGTCGCCATATTGCGCCTCGGCAATCTGCGACAGGGTCTCACCCGGCTTGACCGTGTAGCCCCCGCCACAGGCCTCGGCCCGGGCGCGACCAAAGCCGCCCACACAGATCACAACCAGGCAAACAAGAAAAATCGTCCGCATCACACACGCCCCACACCTGCGCGGGAATAAGGCCCATCTTGCGGTTTCGGTCAAGCCATTTGGCAGCTTCGGGGGCCGCCCCTACTGCGGCCGCAACCGCGCCGCCAATCGCAAGGCATGGCTGGGATCCTCCGCCACCACGGGCATCACCGGATCATAGGCCGCCCGGATCACCTCGGCGATATCCGGGCGCAGGATCACGGTATCCTGATCCGGCACACTGGCCAAGGGCGAGCAGTCCTGAAACGCCTTGTCGGACCACAACAAGATCGTCTGCACCATCTGGCTCAACGCCAGTGTCTCGGCGGGCACCTTGCTCAACTCCTTGTCCATCCGCAGGAAAACAAAGGCCGCCTTGATCGCGCCCGCCTCGTCGAACCGGAAAATCCGGTACTGGTTGGCATCCCCCGCAATCAGCTTGTCCACCAAGGGCCCCAGGTCCGGCACCATCCGGTCCAGATCGGGCACCTCGCGCAGTTCCTCCCAATCGCGGAAAAAGAAAAACATCAGGTTCACGCCAAGCTCGGGATCGGTCTCGGCCATCTGGTGGCCGGCCAGAACCGCCATGGCCTCCACCGCGCCCTTGACGACCTCAAGCGTCGCATCATCCACGCCGAAGACAATCGGCGCGATGGGCCGCCCCCAACGGGCAAAAAGATAGCGACCATCGGCGCGGGTAAACAGCGCCTCGACCTGCTCGGGTGTGCTCACGGGTTCCATGCCGCCCCCATAGCAGAGCCTTCACGCCAAATGCCAGACCCTCACGCTTGCACAAGCCCCGCGTTGGAGCTACGCAATCGCCATGCAGATTATCCGCGACTACGCATATGTTGATCAGGCCGACCGCGGCGCAAGCGTCGCCATCGGCAACTTCGACGGGGTCCATATCGGCCACCGGTCCGTCATCGACATCGCCCGCCGCGCGGGCGAGGCCGCGGGCGCCCCCCTCGGCGTGCTCACGTTCGAGCCGCACCCAAGGGAATATTTCGCCCCCGATGCGCCCCCCTTCCGCCTGATGAACCCCGAGGCCCGCGCCCACCGCCTTGAAAAACTCGGCGTCGAGAAACTCTATCAGTTGAACTTCAACGCCAACCTTTCGGCCCTCACGCCCGAAGACTTCGCCGCAAACGTCATCCGCGATGGCCTTGGCCTGGAACACGTCGTCGTCGGCGCCGATTTCTGCTTCGGCAAAGGTCGCGCCGGAACCGCCGCCGACCTGCAACGCTTCGGTGCCGAAATGGGCTTTGGCGTCAGCATCGCCCAGCTTCTGGAAGGTGACAAAGGTCAGGTCTCGTCCACCGCCATTCGCCAGGCCCTCAGCGATGGCCGCCCCCGCGATGCCGCCGCCATGCTGGGCCACTGGCACCGCATCGAAGGCGAGGTCATGGGCGGCGAACAACGCGGTCGCGAACTGGGCTACCCCACCACCAACATGTCCATCGCGGGGTTGCACCCGCCCAAATTCGGCGTCTACGCCGTGTTGGTCGATGTTCTCGACGGCCCCCACAAAGGCAGCTACCACGGTGCCGCCTCCCTCGGGGTCCGCCCCATGTTCAACGGCGAAGTGCCCAATATCGAAACATTCATCTTCGATTTTTCCGGCGATCTTTACGGCACCGAGCTTTCCGTCGCCCTGATCGACTACCTCCGCCCCGAAGAAACCTTCGACAGTCTTGAGGCCTTCATCGCCCAGATGGACGCCGACTGCGCCAAAGCCCGCGACATCCTGAGCGCCCTATGACCGATCCCATCGACCGCTCCGGCCTGCGCCCCCGCTTTTGGGAAACCACGCCCCTGTCGCGCATGACCCGCCACGAATGGGAGGCGCTTTGCGACGGCTGCGGCAAATGCTGCCTGAATAAGCTGGAAGATGAAGACACCTCCGAGGTGGCCCTCACCAACGTCGCCTGCCGCCTTTTCGACGACAGTACCTGCCGCTGCTCGCAATATCCCATCCGCCACCAATTCGTGCCGGAATGTATCACGCTGACCGCCAAGAACCTTGAAAGCCACCTCTACTGGATGCCCGAAACCTGCGCCTACAAGCTGCTGCATAACGGCCAGCCGCTTTACGATTGGCACCCGCTGATTTCCGGCACCCCCGACAGTGTACATGACGCGGGGGTTTCCATGCAGGGCAACACCGTGCCCGAGTTCGAGGTTTCTGATGACGACTGGGAAGACCATATAATCGAGGAACCGGGAACATGAGCTTCAAATCCGACAACTGCGGCCCCGCCCACCCGGCAATCATGCAGGCCCTCAACGACGCCAACCAAGGCTTTGCCCCCTCCTACGGCGCGGATGACCTGACCGCCAAGGTCGAGGCGAAACTCCGCGAGGTCTTCGAGGCGCCCGAGGCCTCCATTCACCTGGTCGCCACCGGCACGGCGGCCAATGCCTTGGCGCTGTCCACCCTCACCCAGCCGTGGCAAACCATCTTCTGCACGCCCTTGGCGCATATCCACACCGATGAATGCCACGCGCCCGAATTCTACACCGGCGGCGCGAAGCTTTCGCTTGTGGGCGATGATGACAAGATGACGCCCGACGCCCTGCAAGCCGCGATCGAGGGCTGGCCCCTGGGCGATGTGCATTGCTCGCAACGCGGCCCCGTGGCCCTCACCCAAGTCACCGAAATGGGTCGGGTCTATTCGCTGGATGAGCTTTCCGCCCTCTCGCAAACCGCCGCCCGCTATGACCTGCCGGTGCATCTTGACGGTGCGCGCTTTGCCAATGCCCTTGCCGCCCTTGGCTGCACCCCTGCCGAAATGACATGGAAGGCCGGGATTGATGCCGTCAGCTTCGGGGGCACCAAGAACGGCTGTCTGGGGGTCGAGGCGGTGATCTTCTTCAACCCGGAAAAAGCATGGGAATTCGAGTTGCGCCGCAAACGCGCCGCGCATCTCTTTTCCAAGCACCGTTTTCTGGCCGCGCAGATGCTGGGCTATCTCACCGATGACCTTTGGCTCACCATGGCGCGCGATGCCAACGCCAAGGCCGCCCGTCTGGCCGACGGCCTGCGCTCCGTGCCCGACTGTCACTTCTTGGCCGAACCGCAGGCCAACATGATCTTCGCCACCCTGCCCCGCGCCACCCATCAACGTCTGATGACCGGCGGCGCGCATTACGGCCTGAACCAAGGCCCGCTTGAGGGCGGCGCAGCGGATGAACCGCTTGCCATGCGGCTGGTTTGTGATTGGTCGATTTCAGACGACGCGATTGACCATTTCGTCGCCCTCGCCATGGGCGATTGACCACCGCCGCCCGCGGCAGGCGCTCGTCTTGGGGCCACACCCCAGGTTTTCGTACAAAACCCGCGTACAAAACGTACAGTTTGTACACGCGCGCCTTGGTAACGAATACCCGGTTTCGCGCATGTCCCCGGCGATGCGCCCGGCGAATCTGACCCTTCATTTCGGCATCGCAGGCCGCTGGGCCGGTCGTCTTTGAGGGCCGTCAATACCGCCGCGCCATCCTTTATATTTCTCTTGTTTTAAAGGGCTTTCGGCACAGATTTGCCCAACCCCGCCCGGTATGGGCGGGGCTTCGCCAAACACAGCACGTTGATCCTTCGCTTTGCCCCGCCGTTGATCGCCATCAATGGCAAGCGCCCAAGCCGGCGCCACAAAGTTGAACCAAGTCAACCCGTTAGGCCCGATTGCAAGGGCCATTCCTTTCGGAGGCAATGATGACAAACCGCTTGCGCGACACGCTGACCACCCCCCTTTCTTCCGTCAAACGCCATGTACGCATTACCGAAAAACTTGGGCCATGCCCGGGCGAAGCCCTGCGTGCCATGGCAGCATACGGCATGAACGACCGCGAGATTGCCCGCTACTACGGTTTGACGCGGTCAACCGTCAAACGCCTGCGCCGGGCCCTTCCCGTACAGGCGAAATGGGCCACCCATTGAGGCCGGGCAAGACCCTATTCAACGGGCATGGCCCCGCCCTGAAACAGCTGCGATGACGCAGCCGGAAAAGCGAGGTTTTCATGAGTTCTCAAGGACTTGAAGTAATCGACCACACCGTTCAACTGACCCATGAGTGGATCAAGGAATTGGCCGCCAAACTGGGGTGGGCGGACCGCAAGCAGGTTCTGATGCTCTTGCGAACCACTCTGGCCGGGGTGCGTGACATGATCAGCCCCGATGAGGCCGCCCAGCTTTCCGCGCAACTTCCGCTCTTGGTGCGCGGGCTGTTTTTCGAAGGCTGGCGCCCCGCCCAGACGCACAAGCGCACCCGTGACGATTTTGTTGCCCGGATCGAGGCCAACTTGGGCCGTGATCAGGAATACCAAGGCCCCGAAGATATTTCTGAGGTATTTCGCCTGCTTAACGCGCGCATTTCCAAAGGTGAGGTTAACGATGTCCGCAATGCCCTGCCCGCCGATATCCGAACCCTCTGGCCCGAGCCATAAAATCGCTGTCACCCCCTACAAGGCAGGCAGGTCGGCACCCTTTCGGCCTACCGCGCGGTTCCCGTACGAGTCGTACGATTGCACCCCGGTTTTCGTACGAAAAGCCGGTCCGGCAATACGGCGGCCAGATCTTCGACCGCCGCGGCGACCTCGGCCACCTGAACAGGGTCGTCCATCCGGTCCAGATGCCCCTGAACAGCCGCGATGAATTTCCGGCGAGTCGGATAGGACAAGACCATGGATTGCGGGCGCCACCCCTCAAAGAGGACCGGCACCCAACCGTCAGGAAGCCGTCGCGCCAATTCGACCACCTCGGCGGCTGTCATCCAATCGCGCAATGCAAGCAGCGCCGCCCTGAGCACCTGCGACCTGCGCGACACTGCGGCGGCACGTGGCAGGCCGGACAGCGGCGCACGATCAAGGTTGGCACAGAGCACTGACATTTTCCTGCATCCTTGTTGAGATCATGAACAACCCTAAGGTTGCAATGCAAGTGGCAACATTGACTACCGTCAATGCCCCGACCCGTCGGCAAAGTAATCTGGCAGTCACCGACCAATGACCCCACGCTCATTACGCGAGGATGACAACGATGAAAGTCCGCAAAGCCATGCACAAGGGCGTGCAATGGGTTCCCCATGACAAGCGGAGCCTGGATATCGGTGCGCCGCCAGCTTGTCTGGACACCAAAACCGCAGGACGCGCCGCATGGCCCGCGCCCGGCACAAAGCCCATGGCCGATCATACTTCGGTGGCTTGATGAATGCCGCCGCCGCCCTGATGCCAGCGGACTGCTGGCCAGCTGTGAAAAGGAAGTTGGGCACAGACCGCGTGTATATTTCTGTGTCCACCCCCGTTCCTGTTGCTTTCTTATCCCCGACTAGAAGCGCAACACCTCGACTGGCCGAAACGTCCGTTTCTACGGGCCGCCCATATTCCTCGTACGCCTTCCGAAACCACGGCGTGCTTCAAGCGGCCCAGGTTTCAACGCGGCGGCAGCATCCCGGCCCGGACAGGACGGTCCTGTCAATACTGTCCGGGCCGGTGCTTTTCGCAGCATCATGTTTGAGCCCCCGACACAGCCAATTGCCCTGAACGGCCTTCTGTCTGTGCAATTTTTTCCAGACGGGACGGAATATGATATAATCAAGATAGTCTATTTTTAAATTTCAAATTGGAAACGCGGGGCATAGTGGATCGTATCGGGAACCATAAAAGAAAAGTTCTGGTCGTGGATGACGAAAGCGACCTGCGCATGACCCTTCGCCTCGGTTTGGAAGCCGAAGGTTACGACGTTATCGAAGCGGCCGATCGTGGCACCGCGATATCCAATGTGAAACGGCATGACGTTGATCTGGTCACCCTTGATCTTGGGTTGGGTCCAGACGAGGGTTTCAGTTTCGCGCGGGAACTGCGTGAAACCCGGAACGTGCCCGTGATCCTTGTCACCGGGCGCGCCGACCCACAGGACCGGGTACGCGGCCTTGAGAACGGCGCGGATGATTACATCACCAAACCGTTTCATTTCCGCGAAATCGTGATGCGGGTCGAACAGGTTTTACGGCGGTATGAGTTGGAAGAAAGCCAAAATTCCGCGCATTTCCCCAAGCAGATCGACTTTGACCATTGCGTGTTTGACACGCGCAAGCGGTTCGTACGCAAGGGCAACGGCGACGTTCTGGACTTGACCGAAACCGAACTGCGCCTGTTGGAAATATTCGTGCGGCACCCCGGACGGGTTTTGAGCCGGGACGACATCTCGTTGAAACTGCGCGGGCAGGAGTGGTCACCGCTGGATCGAACGATTGATGGCCATGTTGCGCGCCTGCGCCGAAAGATCGAGGTGGACACGGACGGCCCGCAGTTGATCAAAAGCGTCCGGGGGGTCGGCTATGTTTTCACCGGTGACGTCAAACCCGTGGCTGTAGACGGCGCTTGAGGGCATCGTTGATTTGCCGGCCGAGGCGGGCAATCGAATAGGGTTTTGCCAAGATGATCACATCGTCAGGGGCCCCTTCCGGACCCGGTTGGTCAATCGCATTGCCCGTTGTCAGAAGCATGCCCACATCGGCGTGTTTTTCGTGCACCCAAGCCGCCAGATCGCGGCCTGACATCTGGCCCGGCATCGCGATGTCACTGAACACCAGATCAATATGGTGACCCTTTTCGAGTTGCTCACAAGCCGCGATGGCATTGGGTGCCTCGCAGACGGCATAGCCCAGAACCTCAAGGCGTTTGCAAACGGCCTCTCGGACCAAATCGTCGTCCTCGACCACCAGGATCACCTCTCCGTCGCCGTAGATGATATCGGATGTCTCCGAGGCGTCGGTTTGGCCACTGTCCGGCCCGTCGATGTCACGCGGCAGGTAAATTGAGACGTTGGTGCCCTGTTGTTCGGCGGTTTCGATTTGCATGAACCCGTTTTCGCGCGCGGCAAAAGCGGCCGCGCTTGTCAGGCCAAGCCCGGTTCCGCGGCCAAAGGACTTGGTGGTAAAAAACGGCTCTTGCGCCTGTTCGGCCACTTCGGGCGGCATGCCGACGCCGGTATCCTGAACGAAGATGCGCACGTAATCGCCGGGAAAGGCATCGTGAAAGCCCTCTGCGGCATCGGCATCGAGCGTCACGTTTTCCGCGCCTATCGTGATTTGCCCGCCATGGGGCATGGCGTCGCGCGCATTGACGACCAAGTTGAGCAGGGCGCTGTCCAATTCGGCCTTGTCGGCGCGGACGGTCCATATCTGCCGGTTATGCAGGATGCTAAGGTCGATCGCATCTGCCGCCGCGCGCGACAGAACCGGCCAGAGTGACGCGAGGTGGCGACCCACCTTTAACCGGCCCGGCTGAACCCGGCGTGTCCGGGCAAGGGACAAAAGCCGAGAATTGAAGGTGGCCCCCATTTCGGAGGCCTCGATCGCGGTATTCAAGAGAGATTGCGTTTCAGGGTCGGCACTCCGCCTTTGGGCAAGTTCGAGATTCGACAAAATGATCGTGAGAAGATTGTTGAAGTCATGGGCGATGCCACTGGACAATCGGCCGATGGCCTCAAGCCGCTTGGAGTTTTCCAGCCGGCGCTGCATTTGCCGGTTCTCGGTGATGTCCAGGATCATGCCCCTGACGCGTGTGGCGTGCCGACTGCAGCCGCTTCTTGAAAAGATGACGCGCCCATGGACTTGCAGCCAGCGGCGCGCACCATTGGGAAGTGTCAGGCCAAGATCCTGCTTGAGGGTGCCGGTCCCCATGGGGTCAAAGGCCGATTGCATTTGGCTGCGTATCTGGAGCACCGCACGTGGCCCGATATGGCGCTCCATCTCGTCGATGGTTTGCGGGCTGGCCTCGGGGGGCAGGCCCAAAAGCCCGAGTGCCTCGGGGGACCAATGCGCGTGACCTGTGGCCAGATCAATATCGAAGGTGCCGAAATGCGCGGCCTCGGCGGCAAGGCGCAAACGCGCTTCGCTTTCGCGCAGGGACTGTTCGGCGCGCTTACGGTCGCTTACATCTTCGGCAAAGAGGATGATGCCCGCGATGTCCCCCCCGACATCACGCCACGGGTGAACCTCCCATCGTAGCCATTGAACCGATCCGCCTGCATCCGGGTGCAGGAACCAATCCTCTCGGCATTTTACGACCTCACCGGCAAGACCGCGTTTGTGGGCCTTGATCCAACTGTCGGGCAAATCGGGAAACATGTCATAATGGCATTGGCCTTCGACCGCCTTGCCGCCCATGTCGAAATCGGACAGCCACCGGCGGCTGCACCGGATGTAGCGCATATCGCGGTCAAACATGGCCATGGCGATTGGCGCTTCTTCGATCAACCGCTCCAACCGATCGCGCAGCCCTTCCAGCTGTGACAGGAACTGCTTTTGTTCGGTAATGTCACTGGCCAGAATCAGGGCATGTGCGGGCTGTCCATCTTCATCGGGCAGGAGCGATACGCATTTGTGCACCCAGATCGCGCTGCCGTCGGCCTTGCGATATCGGTTTTCCAGTTCGAACGAGGAAACCCGGCCTTCGACCAGGGCCTCGAACAGGGCTTGGTTTTCCGGCAGGTCCTCGGGCTCGACCAAATCATGGAATGTCATCGACTGTAGTTGCGACACCGGGTAGCCCAACAACCGGCCAAAGGCCGAATTGCAGATTTGCACCCGCCCTTGCAGGTCGGTCACAACGACCCCCAGGGCCACGTTTTCGAACACACGTTCAAACCAAACCCCGAGAATCGGGCGCTCCGGTTCGCGCGTGTGCGGGGCAACACCTTCCGTAAAGCCTTCGTGGGCCATGGGTTGGCTCCGCAATGGACCAAATATGGCATAATACCACATGCCGAACCACAACGCATTGATAATGCACAATTCTGCACATTTATGATTTTGATCGGGCGACGATTTTCAAGGTTAATGATCAAGCCTTTGGGGGGACATGGCATCACATCCACACGTCATGACCAGGCATTCAGAAAATTTATCCGCGTAACCTGAACTGTGTGAGTACCAACCGAAATTCCCGCGGGGGAATTGCACTTGGTGCCGGGGGTATTTTCGTCCGGCCAGCTCAAAGAGGAATTTGAAATGAATGTCGTCGCAATGCACCGCCCATCACAGTGCCAATGTCAGGAGTGTCCTATTCCGGGCTTTTCCTTTTGTGCCAATGCACCAGCCGAGGACTTTGGGGAATTGTCCCGTCTTGGCCATCATATGAACTTTTCACAGGGTCAGACCGTTTTGATGCAGGGTGACCTGTCCGACAAAATCGGGATTCTTCGTTCGGGGGTGATCAAGACCGTTTTCATGACCGAGGATGGCGATACCCAGGTCCTTGGACTGCTTTTCCCGGGGGATTTCACAGGACGCGCGTTCGAAAGCGAATACCGTTTTTCGTACGAGGCGGCCACGGATGTCGAAATCTGCCTGTTCAACCGAAGGTCCTTCGAGGCTTTCTTGATGGGATCCCCCATGCTGGAACACGGGTATCTCCTTAGCTCCCTGCGGCAGATGGACATGATGCATAGCTGGACTTGTCTGCTGCGGGGGCGCACCGCGCGCGAGCGTGTCGCGGCCTATTTCCTGTTCAGCGCGCTGCACAGCGGCGAATGCGACACCACGATCGACACATGCGGCCCGAACCCCATCGTAGGGCTGCGCCTCAACCGTTGCGATCTATCCAGCCTGCTGGACATGACGCCCGAAACGTTTTGCCGGTGTTTGCACGGTTTGGCCGATAAAGGCGCCGTTCACGTCCGCGCGCCAAACAGGATCGAACTTGTGGATATGGAGCGGCTTCGGCACTTTGCCGGTCCGCCACTGGAGGGACTTGTCGAGGGGCCAAAACTCGTCTTCGGCTGATGCCAATCGCGACGAGGGCCCGACCGCCGTGGCGTTTGCAGACCGCTTATGCCTTGGTGGCCCAATCCAACTGATCTTCGGTTTCGACGGCACAGGGCCGCACCCCGCGCAATCGGGCGAGCGCCGTATCCACGGGTTCGCCCGCTTCGATCATCAGGCGCAGGGCCGCCATGCCAGAACGGCCACAGCCCCCCGCACAATGGATCAACACCCGGCCGCCCCCGTGCAACGCCGCAAGCGCGGCGCGGCTGGCCTCGTGCCAGGCGTCTTCCTGAGTGATCGAGGGCACCCCGTAATCGGTTACCGGAACATGCGCCCACCGGGTGCCCGCATCCTGAAGGTCGGCCCCCAACCCCTGCGCCCCGTGCCGGGCCATTTCCGCCAGACTGGTCATGGTGATCACCAGTGCCGGCTGCCAATCACGCAGGTGCGCCAGATCTTCGGCATAATGCCCGCCGCGGCCCGGCATAGGCGCGATGGCCAAAATCCCGTCACTGACCGGCAAGGCGAATATGACAAACCCCGACATGACGGCCTTACAACCGATTGGCCGCGAATGTATCGCATTGGCGCATTTCGCCGGTTTCATAGCCAATGGCGAACCATCTTGCGCGCTGTTCACTGGTGCCATGGGTGAAGGTATGCGGCTGTGGCACGCGGCCTGCGCGGCGTTGCAAATGGTCATCCCCGATCATCCTGGCCGCTTTCAGGGCCTCTTGCAGGTCGCCGGGTTCAAGGAGGTCACCGACGGCGCGCGCCCAAACGCCCGACAGGCAATCGGCCTGCAATTCAAGGCGCACTGTCAGGGCGTTTGCCTGTGCCTGACCAACGGCTTGGCGGCGTTGATGCACCTGTCCCAGAATGCCCAACTCGTTCTGGACGTGATGCGCCACCTCGTGGGCCACCACATAGGCCGCGGCAAAATCGCCCCCTGCGCCCAACTGGCGCGACAGGGTCGAAAAGAACTCGGTATCCAGATAGGCCTTGCGATCCGCGGGGCAGTAAAACGGCCCCGTGGCCCCGCTTGCCCCTCCGCAAGGGCTTTGTGTCACGCCCGAATAAAGCACCAGAACCGGCGGGCGATACTCTTGCCCCACCTGGGCCGGGAAGACCTGCGCCCAGACGTCCTCTGTCGTGGCCAAGATCCGTGATGTGAACTCTGCCGCGCGCTCTTCCTCGGCGCTCAATTCACGCGGGGCGCTTTGAGTCTGCGGCGCGCGCCCCTGCAACAAGGGCGTCACATCAATCCCGGCGAAATAGCCCACGGCCAAAACAACCAGCAGGCCAACCCCGCCGATCCCGGCCTTGCCGCCACCGCCCATACGCCGGCGATCCTCAATATTCCGACTGCGCCGGAGACCACGTAACCGCATACCTTGCCCTCGAATGACAAACACCCCTGTACAGTCGCGCCAACCGCGATCAAAAGCAAGCCACAGCGCAGAAAGGTGGACGCCCCGCAAAGTCGGGCTTAGGTTCACATGGTATCCCGAATCCAAAGGCCCCGCATGACCGACACCCCGACACCAGCCTATCAGGTCCTTGCCCGGAAATACCGGCCCGAAACCTTTGCCGACCTGGTGGGACAGGACGCCATGGTGCGCACCCTGAAAAACGCCTTCAAGGCGGACAGGATCGCGCAGGCCTTCATCATGACGGGCATTCGCGGCACCGGCAAAACCACGACGGCCCGGATCATCGCCAAGGGGATGAACTGCATCGGCCCGGACGGTCAGGGCGGGCCGACGACCGAACCCTGTGGCCAGTGCGAGCATTGCACCGCCATCATGGAAGGCCGCCACGTGGACGTGATGGAGATGGACGCGGCCTCGCGCACGGGTGTGGGGGATATCCGTGAAATCATTGAATCGGTGCACTATCGCGCGGCCTCGGCCCGCTACAAGATCTACATCATCGACGAGGTGCACATGCTTAGCACCTCGGCCTTCAACGCGCTGCTCAAGACGCTTGAAGAACCGCCCGAACATGTGAAGTTCATCTTCGCCACCACCGAAATTCGCAAGGTGCCGGTCACCGTCCTGTCTCGCTGTCAGCGGTTCGACCTGCGCCGGATCGAACCGGAGGTGATGATCACCCTCTTGAAGAAAATCGCCGACGCGGAAAGCGCCGCGATCAGCGACGATGCCTTGGCCCTCATCACCCGCGCCGCCGAAGGCTCGGCCCGCGATGCCACCTCGCTTCTCGATCAGGCGATCAGCCACGGCGCGGGAGAGACCACCGCCGAGCAGGTGCGCGCCATGCTGGGGTTGGCCGACAGGGGGCGGGTTCTGGACCTGTTCGATCTTATCATGAAAGGCGATGCCGCAGGTGCCTTGACCGAGCTTTCGGGCCAATATGCCGAAGGCGCCGACCCGATGGCGGTGCTGCGTGATCTGGCCGAGGTGACGCATTGGATTTCCGTGGTCAAGATCACGCCCGAAGCCGCCGAAGACCCCACCATCGGCCCTGATGAGCGCGCCCGCAGCCAGGGCATGGCGGATTCCTTGCCGATGCGGGTTTTGACGCGCATGTGGCAGATGCTTCTCAAGGCGCTGGACGAAGTGGCCGATGCGCCGAATGCCATGATGGCGGCCGAAATGGCGATCATTCGCCTCACCCATGTGGCCGACCTGCCCAGCCCCGAAGAACTGGTGCGTAAACTGCGCGATACACCGCCCCCTGCGCCGGGTCCGGGGGGTGGTGGCGCAGCCGCGCCACAAGGCGGCGGGACAACACACGCCCAGGGCACACCCGCGCCAACCCATGCGGGGCCGTCCGGCCCAAGTGCCTCGGGTGCAAGCCCTGCATTGGCCGTGGCAAATGAGGCCGCGCTGGACCATTACCCGACCTTCGAGCATGTGGTTGAACTCATTCGTACGCAGCGCGATGTGAAGCTTCTTGTCGAGGTCGAAACCTGCGTGCAACTGGCCAGTTACCGGCCCGGGCGGATCGAATTCCAACCGACCGAAAACGCACCGCAAGACCTTTCGCAACGCCTTGGGGCGGCCCTGCAACGCTGGACCGGCACCCGGTGGGGCGTCACGCTCGTCAATGAGGGCGGGGCCGAGACGATCGCCGCCAAACGCGACGCGGCGGAAAACGCACTCAAGCAAGAAGCCTCGGATCACCCGATGGTCAGGGCCGTGCTGGCCGCCTTTCCAAAGGCGCGCATCACCGAGATCCGCACCCCCGAGGATCAGCAGGCCGAGGCCGAGGCCGACGCCCTTCCCGAGGTCGAGGACGAATGGGACCCTTTCGAAGAAGATTGATGGCCCTGCCCTTGCCGCCCGCCCCCGGCACTGCAATATGTAAGCTAAACCCACGGCACGCCCCGCGCGCCGCACCCATTCAATAACCGGAGAGATCAGATGTTCAAAGGACTGGGCCAGCTTGGCGATATGGCCGGCATGATGAAAAAAGCGCAGGAAATGCAGACCAAGATGGGCGAGTTGCAGGAAGAGATGCACAACATCATGGTGACAGGCGAATCCGGCGCGGGCCTTGTGAAGGCCACCTGTTCGGCCAAGGGCGAGCTCAAGGGCCTTGATATCGACCCGTCGATCTTCAACTCGGACGACAAGGAAGTCGTCGAAGACCTGATCCTTGCCGCGATCAAGGACGCCCAGCAAAAGGCGAATGAGCGCTCGCAGGAAGAAATGAGCAAGCTTACCGAAGAAATGGGCCTGCCCAAGGACATGAACCTGCCCTTCTGATCTTCTTCTTTTCATAAATATCCCGGGGGAGCGTTGAAAATCCTCGGATTTTCAACGTAGGGGGCTGGCCCCCACCTCCGCGCCTAACCACAGGCACCCTGCATGAATTCCACCCGCGACATCGACGCCCTGATTGACCTGATGGCGAAACTTCCGGGGCTTGGCCCGCGCTCGGCCCGGCGGGCGGTGTTGCACCTGATTGCCAAGCGCGAGTTGCAGCTTCTGCCGCTGGCCGACCTGATGCAAAAGGTGGCCGCCACGGCGCGCGAGTGCCTCAACTGCGGCAATATCTGCACCACCGATGTCTGCGATATCTGCACCTCGGAAAAACGCGCCAACGGGCAGCTTTGCGTGGTCGAGGACGTGGCCGACCTTTGGGCGATGGAACGCGGCCATGCCTTCAAGGGGCGGTATCACGTCTTGGGCGGCACGCTCAGCGCGCTGGATCAGGTGGGCCCCGAACAACTACGCATCCCGCAGCTTGTGAACCGGGTCGAGGCCGAAGGCGTGAGCGAGGTGATATTGGCCCTGAATGCCACGGTGGATGGCCAAACCACGGCGCATTACATCGCCGATCAGATGGAGGGCCGCGTAACGCTGACCTCGCTGGCCCAAGGCGTGCCGATTGGCGGAGAGCTGGATTACCTCGACGATGGCACCATCAGCGCTGCGCTGAACGCCCGCAAACAGATCTAGCCGCCGCTCATCCTGAAAAGACAGAAAAGGCCGACCCGCCTAGGCGGATCGGCCCATTGTTTCCGATATCGAGGCGAAATCTTATTCGTCGTCGTCCTCGTCATCCGGGCTGTCCGGCAGGTTAAAGAAGCTGTCGGCGTCGATCTTTTCGTCTTCTTTTTCGTCCTCGTCATCGCCGCCAAGGCTGAAGGTTTCCAAACCTTCGATGGCGGTGGGAATGCGCGGCTCGGCCTCGGCGCCAAGGCTTTGCTCGGTGCTCAGCAGCTTGCGACGCTCGTCGTCGTCCATCGCCTCGCCTTCCTTGGCTTTCTTGGCAGCGGCTTTTTGCACGGCGGCGTCCAGTTCGGACTGTTTGCACAGGCCAAGGGCCACGGGATCAATCGGTTGCATGCTGGCGATGTTCCAGTGGGTCCGTTCGCGGATCGACTGGATCGTCGGTTTGGTGGTGCCGACCAGCTTGGCAATCTGTGCATCGGCCAGTTCCGGGTGGAACTTGACCAGCCAGAGGATCGAATTCGGGCGATCCTGACGCTTGGACAGCGGCGTGTAGCGCGGGCCACGGCGCTTTTCCTCGCCCGCGGCGGCCGGGTTGAACTTGAGCTTCAGCTTGTGCAGCGGATCGGCCTCGGACTTCTCGATCTCTTCCTGTGTCAGCTGGTTGTTGGCAATCGGGTCAAAGCCTTTGACACCGGCGGCCACGTCACCGTCCGCAATGCCCTGCACCTCCAGCTCATGCAGGCCGCAGAAATCGGCAATCTGCTTGAAGCTGAGCGTCGTGTTGTCCACCAGCCAAACGGCGGTGGCTTTTGCCATAAGCGGTTTTGCCATATCTCGGGCCTCCTTCACGCAAATCTTCCCCGTTGCCTTAATCGGCTGCGTCCGGATCGGGCGCGGGTTTCCGTTGTCGGGGAACTTGGCGGGTATATACTGATCGAAACCGGAAAATGGAAGGCCAAAGAATGCGCACGCTTGTTTTGTTTCTGTGCAGTGCTGTTGCCGCTTTCGCCGAAGGTGAGCGCGCTGGTGATTTCGACTATTACGTGCTGTCGCTGAGTTGGTCACCCACGTGGTGCGCGCTGGAGGGCGATGCGCGCGGCTCACCGCAATGCGATGCGTCAAATGACCATGGTTGGGTTTTGCACGGCTTGTGGCCGCAATATCATCGCGGCTGGCCCTCGCATTGCCAAACGGCAGAGCGCCCGCCCTCGCGGCGAATGACTGCCGGGATGGCCGATATCATGGGCACATCCGGCCTTACATGGTACCAGTGGAAGAAACATGGCAGTTGCACGGGCCTGTCCGCCCCGGCCTATTACGCCCTGTCGCGAGAGGCCTTTGAAAACGTCACCCGCCCCGAGGTTTTCCGCAATCTGCGCGACCCGGTGAAATTACCCGCAGCCGTGGTGGAGCAGGCCTTTTTGAAGGCCAATCCGGGGCTTGAGCCGGATATGGTGACCATCACCTGCCGCGAGGGACGGATCCAAGAGGCGCGTCTGTGCCTGTCCAAGACGCTGACACCGGTGCCATGCGGGCGCGACACGGTCCACGACTGTCGGATGAAAGACGCCTTGTTTGCGCCGATACGCTAGAGCGTATCCAGTTTACGTTGAACCAAAGTGCATCACCAATGTCCCGAGAAGGCCGTAGGCCTGACAGGGTATTGGAGATGCAACAATAACTGGAAACGCTTAACCCGCGGTTGTTTGACCCAAGCGATCGCATTCGCCTGCTGCGAATCTCTTCCGAGTCAGCGCCCGAAATTCCACTTTAGGGTGCAGAAAATTACCGTCACTCACGCGGCAGTAATGTGGCAGCTTTTGCATATTGTATGACGCTGCCGTGGCACATTATGTGCAAATTGTGACGCAAGTTTCCCCTTACGCAACAATGACAAGAAAGTTAATTGACTGTGCCGGCAAACGGCAGTCACTGTGGCCTGAATCGCATGCGCGGAAACAATGTGTTTCCGCAAAAGTGGGCCAAAATAGGGCAAAAAATTGTTAAAGTCTTTCAAGAACTTGCCGAAAATCGGGCAGGTATCGGGATGAAGGGCTTTTTGGGGTCATTGCGATGAGTCGCTGCAATCTGCCCCCGAAGGGAACGAGAAAAGCGGTCGCTGCCATACCGTTTCGTTCCGTGAAGGGGACCCGACAACCGTCAATGCCGGGGTGCGGCAAAGTGTGTAACCAGTGTTGCCGGGGGGGCAACCATGAAAGACAGTATTTTTATCAAGGGCTCATTCGATGACGCCCACCATTTCGAGACGATTGGTGCCGCGCCGGACGGGACGCCATTGCGCGTCCACAGGCACAATGTACCGGTTGATCGGTATGAGGCTTCTGCTTCGGTCGGCACATCGCGGATCGCGCATCGCCTGTACCGGGACCATGGAAAGCGGTTTTTGGACGTTGCCTTTGTTCTGGCAACACTGCCGATTACCCTGCCGATCACGCTGATCTGTGCCTTTGCCCTTTGGATCGAAGGCGGGCAACCCTTTTACCGTCAAGACCGTCTTGGCGCGCGGGGCAAGACGTTCAGC
Source organism: Roseovarius sp. MMSF_3281 (assembly GCF_030733685.1). Classification (GTDB taxonomy): domain Bacteria; phylum Pseudomonadota; class Alphaproteobacteria; order Rhodobacterales; family Rhodobacteraceae; genus Roseovarius. The sequence goes on along the minus strand of NZ_JASHIM010000009.1, from coordinate 38,199 downwards.
ATTCTGAAGTTGCGCACCATGAGCCGTAATGCCGAGCAGGACCTCAAAGACCTTCTGGCCAAGGACGACACCCTGCGCAGGGAATGGGAAACCACCCAGAAACTGAAAAACGATCCGCGTATCACCCGCGTGGGCGCCTTTCTTCGCAGCACCTCACTTGATGAGTTGCCGCAGTTCTTAAACGTGATGAAAGGTGACATGAGCGTGGTCGGCCCGCGACCGATGATGCCGAATCAACTGTCGCTTTATCCGAACCCGGCCGCGTATTTCGCGTTGCGCCCGGGGGTCACGGGCGCATGGCAGATTTCCGACCGGAACGAAAACAGCTTTGCTTTTCGCGCAACCGTGGACGCGCGGTATGATGCTGCCCTGTCATTCTTCGGAGACCTGAAAATCATCGCAAAGACAGTTGGCGTTGTTCTACGCCGGACCGGCTATTGACCAAGAAAACGAAACATCCAGGATCCTCTGCCATGAACATGAGCTACCCTCCGGCAACAAGCCAGAAGCATGAGCTTGTCCCTGCGCCCACTGGTGCCACGGCAAGTCGCGATGCCGGTGGCGAATTGCTGTTCGGCAACGGGCGCGTCACGGCGCGCACCGATGCTTGGGGGGCCCTGCGCCTGATCCTTCCGGATGTGCGCCAGCACCTGCTGTCCGGCGCCCCATTGGTTGATTACAATCGTGAGCATCCGGCCTCAAAGGCCTTTGACCTGCTTCGCACGCGGCTTATGCAAACCCTGCGCCAGCAGGGGTGGAGCCGGGTTGCTGTCGTCGCCCCCACCTCGGGCAGTGGCGCCACATTCACGGCGGTCAACCTTGCGCAAAGCCTTGCGCGCGTTCCCGGATCACGTTCGGTCCTTGTGGATCTGGACCAGCGGGCGCCGGGTGTGGCCAAGGCCCTTGGCCTGCGTGATACATGGAAAATCAGCGATTTCCTGTGCGGGCGTATCGGCATGGAGCAGCATATGTTCCGGGCCTCCGACAGCCTTGCCCTGGCCCTGAACACCGAGGCCAACCCCGACGCCTCGGAGCAATTGCATGACCAGGTCAGCGCGGCCGTTTTGGAAGATATGGAAGAAGCGCTTTTGCCGGATGTTGTTTTGTATGACCTGCCTGCGATGCTGGAATACGATGACGCGGCCGCGTTCCTGCCCAATGTCGACGGCGTTCTATTGGTTGCCGATGCCACCCGAACCACGCGCCGCCACATCGAGAAATGCGAAAGCATAATCGAAGGTCAATCCAATTTTCTTGGCGTTATCCTGAATCGTGGACGCGCCGCCGCGGATTGATTTTTTTCCTGCCCTGACTACAAATTAACCAAGCACACGCCATAGTTTTGCCGGTTTGTCATGGTTTACACGCCCGTAAACCACCCATCCGCCGGGCGCCGTGTTGTGTCAACGGCCTAGAAGGCAGGTGAACAGTTGGAGCAGTTGATTTCCATCGACGAATTCATTGATCTGATACGGCGGCGTATCAAGATCATTTTGCTTGTCACGCTTCTGGGTGCCTTGGCCGCTGTTTATGTCGCGATGCAGCAGACCCATCTTTACCGCTCGTCCGAGGTTATTCAGGTCAAGCGGCCCACTGTCGATGATGAATTGGCCCCATCTACCGTGGATCGCGCTTCGGCCCGGCGTCTGCAGTTGATCCAGCAACAGCTCATGACTCGTGGCAACCTGATGGATGTGGCCGAGAAGTATAATCTTTTCAGCGGCATGGAGGGTCTGCCGCAAACCGAAAAGGTGGCCATTATTCGAGAGGCCGTTGAAATCAATGGTGTTGCCGCCGCCCGAGAAGGCTTTGCCGACGATGGCACGGTTTCGGTCATCACCATCACCGCCACCTTCGACACCCCCCAGAAGGCCCAGCAAGTGGCGCATGAATTCGCCAGCCGGACCATCGAAATCAGCGCCAATCAGCGGCTTGAACAAGCGCGCGAAACCCTCAGTTTCTTTAGTTCGGAAGAAGACAAGCTTTTGTCGGAATTGGAGACACTGGAAGACGACCTTACGGCATATCGCCGTGACAACAATCTTGCCATTTCCGGCAGCCTGGAATTCCGCCAGACGCAGATCGCCAGCGTCAGCAGTGAGATTCTTGAAATAGAACGCGAGATCATCACGCTGCGCCAAGAGCTTTCACAACTTGACCAAAACCAGAGGGCCACGACCCTTGCGCGCCAAACCCGCGAGATCGAGGCACAGATTCAGGCCTTCGAGAATCAGAAGGTCCTGCTTGAAGCAAGGGCCGAGGAACTCAGCCGCACGATCGAACGCTCTCCGCGTGTTGAGCGGGAACTGGGCGTCTTCGAGCGGCGCCGCCAGAACCTTCGAGATCAGCTTGCCGTGGTCAGTGCCCGTCGCGCCGAAGCCGAAGTCGGTTTCAAACTGGAACAACAGCGCCAGTCCGAACGCCTGACCGTGATCGAACCGGCGGCCTTGCCGGAATACCCGGTGACATCCAGCCGCAAGAAACTGGTTATCATGGGGACGTTTGGAAGTGCTTTGCTTGGTTTGGCCTTGGCGTTTGTCATGGATTTGCGCCACCCGGTGATCCGGTCCAGCCAGCAGATGAAGCGACGCGTGGGGTTAACGCCCGTGGTCACCATCCCGGTGATGGACATCAAACCCATCAAGGAGCCGAAAGACAATTGGCGCAAAAGGATCAAACGCGGATTTGCCCAATACCGACAGCGCGCCCGCAAGCGCCCGAAAGATCAGGATCGGCAAGGCAAGGCGTGAACGGCTAAAGCGCGGCCAATTGCAAAATCGGATCAAGGTGCAGCCCAATCGCCCCGGCGACGATCACCGCCGCAGCAAGCGCCGCCATCGCGTCATGGGCCGCATCCCATACGCCGTGTACCCGCGCCAGCCAGACCAGAACCGGATAGACAAGGATCGCGGAGAGGCCCAAAGCCACCAAGGCCCCCAGCAACCCGAACTGCGTGATCCCGATCAAAAGCGCGGCCACCTGAATAACGGCCCGGGTTCCCGAGAAGACGAAAAACCGCTTCGAATCCCCCGCGGCAAGCGCTGCGTGGTCATAGGTTGCGCCGATGACCTGCGGAACAAGCGCACAGGCGATCAGCACCACCATGCCCCCTGCCTGCACATAGCGATCATCGTAAAGCACATCCACCAACCACGGCCCGACCAAGGCCATGACGGCCATTAGCCCCATGATCCCCACCGTCATCGCCACCCGCATCTTGCGCAACTTTTCCTGGTTTTCCGAGCCCTCAGCCGGCAGCATTTCCCGGTAGATCGGGATCAAGACCTTCTGTGTCACCGCATGCCCCAGAAGCAGCGGGAAAGAGGCCAGGAAATAGCCGATATTATAAATCCCCAAGGTTTCAAGGCTCAGGAACTTGCCCAGGATCGCCTTGTCGCCCTGGCTGGTCACGAACCAGAAGGCGGTGCTTAGGAAAATCCACTTGCCAAAGCGGATCAACTCCTTGGCTGCCGCGCGCTCCCATTGAAAGCGGTTGGCCTCGCCGGGCAGGAATAAATGCGTCAGCAGTAATTTCGCCGCCGCCCCGATCACCCCGCCGATCACCAAGGCGATAACAGATTGGGTGATCCATGCCAGAACGATCATGCTCAGTATACCGATGAACTGGCCGGTCAGGCCCAAAACCGTCACGCGACCAACCAGCAAATGCCGATGCGCGGTTTCAATCCGCGTCGGGTTGAACCCCGCAAGGATCAAGGACACCGCCGCGATCGGCAAATAGGTAGCCAGTTCCGGCGCATCGTAAAGCTGCGACATGGGCCAAGCCAAGAGGCAAGCGCCCGCCCAAAGGCAAAAGCCCCGGATCACCTGTATCGTCCATGCGGTATTCAAGAACGCCGGATCATCGCCCCGCTTGTTTTGCGAAATCGCCGGGCCGATGCCCACGTCCGAGAACATCATCAGGCCCATGGTCACCACATTGACCAAGGCCATCAGGCCAAAAGCCTCGGGGAACAAAAGCCGCGCCAGGATCAGGTTCGAGGCCAGCCTGAGCGCCTGACTGCCGCCATAGCCCAGCACCAGCCATGATGAACTGCGCAGCACGCGGGCCACCAACCGGTTGCCCCGGAATGCCGATGTCAGGCTGGTCATCTATGCGCGCTCCGAGCGTGGTGTTGAATGCGCGCAGGCTACGCGCGCCCCGCAGGGTGGTCAATAAAACCAATATTTTTCAGGGTGTTTTGCCCACCACAGGCGACAATTGCGCCACCTTCACAACACTGTCGCGCCGCGCGATCCGCCGCCGCTTTCCCGACAGGCTCAAAGCGGGTAGGAAAAGGAAAGACCCCATGCCAAAGGCGGATGCCCTCGTGACCGTTGCCTATGTTCTCAATACCTATCCGCAGCCCTCGCACAGCTTTATCCGCCGCGAGGTGCGCGCGCTTGAGGCCTCGGGCACGCCAGTCCTGCGGCTGGCCATGCGGCGGCCTACAATGCCGCTGGTCGACCCACAAGACCACGAGGAAGAGGCGAAAACCCACTACGTTCTGGAGCATGGCGCGCTGGCCCTTGGCGGCGCGATGCTGTCGCGCTTGGTGAAAGCGCCCGGGGCGTGGCGGCGCGGGTTTTGCCAAGCCCTGCGCGCGGGCGCGCGCCATCCCCTGGGCCGCTTGCGCCACCTGATCTATTTCGCCGAAGGCTGCTATATCGCCAACCGCTGTGGCAAGGCGCGTGTGACGCATATCCATTCCCATTTCGGCACCAATTCGGCGACCGTTGCCATGCTGGCCCATACCGTCGGCGGACCAGGCTATAGCTTCACGGTTCATGGCCCCGAGGAATTCGACGCGCCCCACGCCCTGTCCTTGGGTGACAAGATGGCCAATGCCGCCTTCACCGTCGCCATCAGCAGCTTTGGCCGAAGCCAGTTGTGCCGCTGGGTCGATCAGGCCCATTGGCCGCGCCTCAAGGTGGTGCATTGCGGGATTGACCCGGGAAAGTTCCCCGCGCCCGTACCCGTCACCCCCGGTGCCCCGCGCCTTGTCTCTATCGGGCGGTTTTCCGAACAAAAGGGGCAACTGGTGCTGGTCGAGGCCATGGCCCAGATCGTGGCACAACACCCCGATGCGCATTTGGTGCTGGTGGGTGACGGCGAAATGCGCCCCGAACTCGAAGCGGCGATCAAATCGCACGGGTTAGAGGGCAACATCACCCTGACCGGCTGGCTTTCCGAGGACGCGGTGCGCGCCGAACTTGCCCGCGCGCAGGCGCTTGTAATGCCCAGTTTCGCCGAAGGCCTGCCCATGGTCATCATGGAAGCCATGGCCGCAGGCCGCCCCGTGATCGCCACCTATATCGCGGGCATTCCCGAATTGGTGCAACCGGGCAGAACCGGCTGGCTTGTGCCTGCGGGGGACGCCGGGGCCTTGGCGCAAGCCGTGGATGAGCTGGCCCAATGCGATGCCGCAACACTAACGCAGATGGGCAAGGCGGGCCGCGCCCGCGCGTTGGAACGGCACGATGTCGGCAAAGAAGCGGCCAAACTGGCCGATCATTTCAAGCAGGCAGAGGCCTAGCGTCCCCGCGCCCAAGCCTGCTTGTTATCGGCAAAGCCTGTCTTTACGGCCAGTTTCACCGCCAGATAAGCCGCAAGCCCCACGGGGTCGGACAGCCCAAGCCGCAACACGTCCCCCTTGCTGGGCGGTGTCACATCGTCGTTCTGCAAAAGCTGCGGGTAACGGGCGGCGATCTGTTCCACCCCGTCGTCCTGCCGCCTGCGCACTTTTACAAGGTTGCGGAAGCCTTCGATCATCGGCCAGCTGTAGCGCGCCGAAACCCGCTCGCGCTCCTCGGGGGCAAAGTTCAGCCGCGCAAAGGTGTCATCGGAAATGATCTCGGGCCACGCGCCCCAACGCGCCCGCCCCGCCATGTTCATCGCGAAAACGCCAAACCCGGGCACGCCTGTCGTGACGAACGGCAAGCGCTGCCAGATCCGCGCATAGGCCCGGGTAAAGCCGCTTTGTGCCGGGGCCACCTCGGGGCTGCCCGAGGCATAGAGTGGTGCAGGGCCCTTCAAGGCCTCGGCCAGTTGCCCCAACAAGGGCCGGCTGACGATCACATCGGCATCCAGGTAGACAAGGATATCGCCCTTGGCCCTGGCCTCGCCAAGGTTCAGGGCATTTAGCTTGCCCGGTGTCTCGGTGTCGATCACCGCAAAGCCCCACCCCCTGGCACGGGCCGACTCGGCAAAGCCTTGTGCAACCAAGACGGTGCTATCGGTACAGGCATTGGCCACCACCACAACCTCGGCCCGGTAAGTCCCGGGGGTCGAGGCCAGAAGCGCCCGCAGGCAGGTTCCGATATAGCCAGCCTCGTCATGGGCCGGGATGATGACAGAGGCCAAGGGTTTACTCACACCCAACCTCACACAGCAGCGCCGCGCGCAGGGCCGACCAGCGCGGGTTTTCATCGTCCAGATGGCGCAAATGCCCCCAGCTTCCCCATTTGGTGGGCGCATAGACATCCGCATAGGCGGTAAAAACCCCGTCGGTCAGGTCACGCCACCCCGCGAAAAGCTGTTCATAAAGCGCGGCCATCTGCGGCGAATAGTTGAAGGCATGGAAAAACGCGGTCAGTTCCGCGTTATCCACCGCCGGGCCAATGCCCACCACATGGCTACCGCCCTCGTACATCACCAGTTGCAGGCCATGCGCCTGCGCGACCTCGGCATGATATGGCAGCACCCGGCCCATCAGGTCCGCCACCGTATCGGCGGCATCCCCACTCAGGGCACCGGCCTGCAATTCCTTGCCAGCCTTTTGCAGGGCCAGATCGAACCGGTGCGCATCCACATGCGCGGCAAGCGCGTCACCGGACAGCCCCTTGTCGCGCCCCTCGGCCTCGGCCGCCGCGCGGCTTTCCTCAAGCCATCCTGCCACCAACCCGGCCCGCGCCTCGGTGCCCAAGATACCGCCGAAATAGCCCGTGACCGCATAAGCATCGAAGGCGATCCAAGGCGGCACACCGTCACTATCGGGTTCGGCCATCCATAGCGGGGCCTCGAACACCAATTCCTCCAGACCAAGCCAGCCTGTCTGGCTGGAAATCACATTGATAAGCGTAGGCCCGCCTTCGCCCCAGACTTCGGACCAGATACGTGCCACCTGCGCCGCGCGCATGCCGTAGAACTGCACGCCCGCGTCTTCGACATCCCAACGCCCCTGCGCCTGCTCAGCGGCCCAGCGCGCCTGCTCAAACGAGAAATTCCAAACCTCGTTGGAATACTCGGCGTAAACCGTCCGCTCTTCGGGCAGACCCTCGCGCACCGTCGCCGCAAAAGCGCGCACGTATTCATCATCCGCCCGGTGCGGGATATTCAACCATGCATCGGCCCCAACCTCGCGCACCAGTTCCAGCATAACCTCCAAGGGCGCGCCCTTCAGGGCATAGGTGTAATCCCCGGGCTTGGGCCGCTCGGACCACTGGGATATCTCCGAGTTATTGGTCTCCATCCAGTCCATGAAGCGCAGCAGTTTGAACCCCTCCAAGCGCTCCAACCATAGCGGGTTGAACACCTCGCCCGCCTCGAAGCGCGCAAGGTGCTCTTCCTTGACGACGCTGATATTTCGCACAGGGTCTTCGGGGTTACTGCGTTGAATGCGAATATCCACCAACCCCTCGCCGGGGGTGAAATCGAACCGCACTTCGCCATCGCCATAACGGATGTTGCGGGCACGGCCCCCGACCTCAACAATCCCCTTGCCCTCGAAAGCCAGCTGATAACGCCCGGCGGTATACCCCGCCTCCTCGGGCAAATCAGTCAGGATCAGGGTGCCCAGCGTCCCCAACTCGCGCGGCAAGCGCTTGGGCCAGCCATCGCCATCCAGATACCCACCTGCGATCAGTTCATCATGCCCTGCACCGCCCCATTGGCCCGGCTTATGCACGATCCAAGGGCGCGCGGTTTTCATCACGTCCAAGAATGGCTGCTGCACGGACCAATCATTGATCGCCGCAAGGCCGGTTCCGACATTGCCCTTGGCCTGCGGCGCGGGGACTTTCTTCGCCTTCGGGCTTGGCTTGGTTGTTTCGCCACCGCCAACCACGCGCGCCGCAACCGCCTGCAACTGCGCCGCCAAATCCTCGGGCGGGGCATCATAGGCCTTGCCCCAAGGATTGGTCAGGCGATGTGGCAGACCCTCGGGGCTTTGCCCGGTGACAAACCCGTATTGCACCAGCGCCACGTAGTAGTGCCCCAGATCGCTGAGATGAATATCATCATCGAAAAGCGGGGCGAGGCCTTCAAGGCCCGTAACCTCCCCGGCCTCGATCGCCGCGTGCAGGGCCAGCATGGCCTGCCCTGCCGGTAAAAGGCGCATTTCCGGGCTGCCGTCGACCCGCGCGGCGTTCACCGCGTCAACGATGCCCTGCCAATCAGCGGCCTGCGCGGTAATCGCCGCGCGCCACTCTGGCCCCGGTGCGCCACGCGGCCATGTCTCTTGCAGGAATACCTGCGCTTGGGGATTGCCCTCTACCGCCAAGGCATGGAACTTGCCCGCAAACCCCGCGCTGTCGTTCCACTTGACCTGATCGGCAAGCGGGATCGCCTCGGTCAGGATCACGGCATTCACACCGCCCTGCGCCAAAACTTCTCGGGCATTGTCGCCCTTGGCCTCCGCGCCGTTGTCCCAGTTGTACCGCAAGGGCGCGCCATTGATGACCTGTGCGGTGACCTCGGGCGTATGCCCCCCGGCCTGCAACAACTGTTCCAGCATGCGCGGGCCGGTTTGCCCGAACAGGCTATGGCCGACCAAAAGCACCGATAGAAGGATCGCGCCAAGGTTCATTGCGCCACTCCGGTCTTGGGATAGCCTGTGACAACCTCCCAAACGATCCGCTGCATCAGGGCCGCGGCCTCTGGACCCGGGGACATGGCCGCGCCGCCATCGGCGCGGCGCAGCTCATGCGGCAATCCTACAGGCGAGCGGTGATAGAGCACCGCGTAATGGGTCAGCGCCACCAGATAGGCCCCCAGATCGTTGATGTGGATCGGATCAAGGCTGCCGTCCTCACCCCGCGCGAACAGGTCTTCGCGGGTGCGGATATTGCCGATTCCGCCCTGTGCCTCGACCTCGCGCACGAAGCGCGCCATGACCTGCCCCGCCGGGATCACCCGCACCGGGCTGTCCGGTGTATTCACCGCCAGATCGGGCAGCAGAACGCCATCCTCCCAATAGCGCGCCAAATCCGCATCCAAACGCGCAAGCCATCTATCGGGGTCATCCAGCGGATGCCATGTTTCGTACAGATACACCCGCGCATCCGGGTTTCCCTCACGCGCCAAAGCGGCCCATTTCGGCAAATACACACCGCTGTCATGATACTTGATCGCATCGCGGATCTCGACCATCTCGGTCAGAACCACCGCGTCATACTCCCCCGACTGCAACGCCTCTTTCGCATCGCGATAGCGGGGGTGATTATTCTCGCGCTCGAACCCGTTGATCGGCAGGTCATCTTCCCAATGATGCTTGAGCGACGTGCCCCACCCAAGCTGTAGCTCGTATCCATGCCCCTCACCGGCCAGTTGCGCCAGCATCGCGGGCATGTCCCGCCCAACCAAGGAATGCCCAAGGTGATAGGTACGCAAAGGCCCATCCGGCGGAGCCAAGGGCGCGGCATAGGCGGCCTTCACTGCCTCAGGGTCAGGTTTCGACGGCCCGAACCAATCGCGCAGGAACGGCACCGCGGCCAAAACCGCGATGGGTATCAATAAAAGCCTGCGCCGCCATCCAGCCATGCCACGAATCCCCGCTCACCCTGTTGGTAACACCTATCGCGCCGCATCCTTACCCGGCAATGCCATGCCAGTCAGGATAATACCACCGCCAAAGGCAAACTGCCCATGCAGGCAGGCCCCGCGCGTGAACGGCAAGACATCCTGCGTGAAGGTCGCCTCGAACTGTCCGGTCTCAAGGTCAGGGGTAATCTCAAAAGCCTCGAACCCGATCAATTGCCGCGTCAGGCCGAATTGTGCCTTGTAGGCGCATTCCTTGGCCGAAAAGATCAACCGCGCCAGCCGACCACGAACCTCATGAGGCTGCACCGAAAGCCACCCGCGCTCTGCCGGGGTACAGACCACCTCGATCAGGTCGCGCGGCAAATCCTCGTCGGCTTCCAGATCAAGACCAAGCGCCGCGTAATCCGTATCCTGCGCCACCACGGCCAGACAATGCGTATCGGTATGCGAGATGCCGCCGACCAAACCGCGTGGCCAAACGGGCGCACGATCCAGCCCATGGGCCACCGCCCGCACCGGAACGCCCAAACGTTCCATCGCTTGATGCGCGGCGCGGCGGCCTGCGGCAAACTCGGCCAAACGCTTTTGGGTCGGGCGCACAAGGCCCGAGGGCTCACCGGGCAACATCCCTTCGGGCGCCCCCCAAGGAAAGGCAAACCCCACGGCCACATCCTCGGGAAACAAATCCCGCGCAATGGCCTCTATGGTGTCTTCGGCGAATATGTCGGCCAAGTCGTTCATCCCGCGCGCCGCCCTCGGTTGGCCCGCATCGCGCGGCGGCGTGACATGGTCTCGCTGACATCCGGCGCATCTTCGGCCGCAGGCTCGGGCGTCGGGTCAGGCGTATGGCCCAAAAGCCCGTCCACATGCGCGGCCAGCGCATTCAAAACCGGGAAGCGGAAGATATCGGTGATCGCCAGCTTGGGCGCCTCCAACTCGTTGCGGATTTCCCGGTGCGCCTGCACCGCCAAAAGCGAATGACCGCCCAGTTCAAAGAAGCTGTCGCTGCCCTGAACGCTTTGCAGGCCCAGAACCCTTGCCCAGATGCGCGCGATGGTTTCGGCGCTGCCGCCTTTGGCCGGGGCTTCAACCACCGCTTCGGCGGCGGCCTTCACATCCGGCGCAGGCAGGGCCTTGCGGTCGATCTTCTTGTTCGGCGTCAGCGGGAAACGCTCCAGCGTCACCACGTGGCGCGGCACCATCACCTCGGGCAGGGCCTCGGCCAGATGCGCGCGCAGCACCTCTTCGCTGACAGGGGTCGTGGCGGTGACATACCCCACCAGTTCCGGCGCCTCGCCAGCGCCCTCGCGGGCAATCACCACCGCCTCGCGCACAGCGCTATGGCTGGCAAGCCGCGCTTCGATCTCGCCAAGTTCGATCCGCTGCCCGCGGATCTTCACCTGGTGGTCACTGCGTCCAAGGAAGACCAAGCGCCCCTCCGCGCTCCAGGCCACCAGGTCGCCGGTGCGATACATCCGGCCATGACCGGCGATATGATCGGGCACGAAACGCTCTGCGGTCAGGTCTTCGCGCTGCCAATAGCCCCGCGCAACCCCCTTGCCACCGATCAGCAATTCACCGGGCACACCCACCGGGCAGACCTGCCCCGCCTCGTCCAGAACATAGACATTGGTATTGGCAATGGGCTTGCCGATTGCCACGGCCCCCGCACCACTGACCGAACCATCCACGTTCTGCACCGCCGACCAGATCGTGGTTTCCGTCGGCCCGTACATATTGGTGATCTGCGCCCGCGTGCAGCACCGCAAATCATCCACCAAGCTTCCCGGCAGGGCCTCACCGCCAAGGTACAGATGCTTCACCCGGCCCAGCGCCAGACGCGCCTCGTCATTCATGGTCAGCATGCGCGCCATGCTGGGCGTACACTGCATATGGGTCACGTCATGGCGCATGATCTGCGCCGCGATCGAAAAGTCATCGGCAGAAAGTTCCGCCGCCTCGTTCGACCGCTCGCGCACCTTCGCCAGGTGGGTCAACCCTTCCAGAACATGCGCATTGTCGATGCCATAGTCGATCAGGCAGGCAATCTCGCCCACCCCGATCTGTTTGAGTTGCTCAGCCCGTGCAATCCCGTCTTCAACCGTGCCAAACAGGCCGGAATCGTTGAAATACCGGTCAAAGGCGAACTCAAGGATCGCCTCCATCGCGTCCTCGTCCAGCGCCGACAGGTCAAGCTGGAAAGGATTGTCGACACCTTTCGGTTTCTTGAACGCCGGAAAGGCCCAGGCATATTGCTTGATCAACCCCGCCGCGCTGCGCAGGTAGTCCTGCAACGGCCCCTTGGCGATCTCGCGCACGGCCTCGCGGTCGTCGCCGATCAGGGTGTGCAGCATCACCGTCACGGTGAAATCATCGGGGTCAAACCCGTTTTCGCGCAGGGCATTGTGGTAAAGCGTGATCTTCTCGCCCACCTCGTCGATGCTTTGGCCCAGAAGGTGGGTCAGGACATTCGCGCCGATGCGCCCCGCCTCGCGCCATGTTTCGGGGTTGCCCGCCGTGGTTATCCAGATGGGAAGTTCCTTGCTTACCGGGCGCGGCTGCGTCAGCACCGGCAGCATCTCGCCCTTGTCATTGGGGAAATCCACCGCCTCGCCACGCCACAACCGGCGCACTTGGTCGATGGTTTCGAACATGCCGTCCTTGTTGTTGGGCGGCGTGTTTTCCGGGCGCAAAACAAAATCATTCGGATGCCAGCCCGACGCCATGGCAAGCCCCGCGCCGCCATTGGTCAGGTTGTCGATCACCGACCATTCCTCGGCAATCCGTGCCGGATGGTGCAGGGGTGCGACACAGCTACCGGCGCGCACCTGGATGTTCTGGGTGATCGCCGCCACCGCCGCGCCGGTCACCGCCGGGTTGGGGTATGGCCCGCCAAAGGCGTGGAAGTGCCGCTCGGGCGTCCAAAGCGCGTCAAAGCCATTGGCATCGGCAAACTTCGCGCCTTCCAACAGCAATTCGTATTTACCGCGCCCAGCCTCGCAATCATTGCTCCAGTAATACAGGCTGAAATCCGCCCTTCGGCCCGATCCGCTGATCGCCCCGTTCGAGATCGCCGCACGGCCCTCCTCACTGACCAGAACCAGTTTGAAACCACGCGCCAGCGTATAGAACAGCTCCAACACCGAAATATCGAAGGCAAGGCTTGTCACCGCCATCCAGACGCCGCCCTGTTCGTGGTCGACCGCCGCGTCCATGCCGGCAAAGAAATTGGCGACATTGCCGTGTTCCACCATCACGCCCTTGGGCGTGCCGGTAGAGCCCGAGGTATAGATGACATAGGCCAGATCATCGGCACCCGCGCCGCCGTCCACGTTCTCGGCCACGCCTTGGGCCACCTCCGGGTGCGCCTCGAATGTCACGACCTTGGCCCCTGTATCGGGCAGCGTCCCGCGCAACCCCTCCTGCGTCAGCACCACACTGGCCTGACTGTCGGTCACGTAATGCGCCAGACGATCCGCCGGGTACGCCGGGTCAAGCGGCACATAGGCCCCGCCCGCCTTCAGGATGGCCAGTGCACCGATCAACAACTCCGGCCCACGATGCACGCAAAGGCCCACGTGGCTACCGGGGGCCACGCCCTGATCGCGCAACACCTGCGCCATGGCATTGGCCTGCCCGTTCAATTCGGCAAAGCTTAACTCTCGATCCTCAAAGGCAAGCGCGACGGCATCGGGCGTTTTTTCGACCTGCGCCTCGAAACCGGCGTGAATGGTCAAAGGTCCATCCAGATCGACAGCCATGTCGTTCCAGCCTTCGGTCACCTGCCGCGCTTCGCCCTCGGGCAAGGGGACCAGATCGGCAAAATCCGCCGCATCATCCGCCCCGGCGCAGGCCTCAAGCGCCAGTTTCAGCCGCTCGGCCAAAAGGTCCACCGCCTCGGGCGAAAGGCGCGCGGCATCGTAATGCAAGCGCATCTTCCCACCGGCAACGGCCAGCGTGACCACAGTGTCCTCAACCGGCGCATCCTGCCCCATGTGCAGGGCCATCTGCGGTACGCGCAGCCCATCCAACTCGGGCAGGCGCAGGGCCAGGTCGGCGGCAAAGCCGCCTTTCTCTGCGGCACGGGCAAGCTGTTTTTCCAAGACCTCGCGCGTGGCGCCAAGGCTTCCCGCCCCGGCCTCGTCCGTGCCCAAGGGCACCCAATGCGCCAAGACCCCCGGCGCGGCCTGCGCTGCCTCGTCCAAACCGGAATCGGTATAGGCCAGCATTGCCGCCCGGTCGCCGCAACTCATCCGGCACCACGTCAAGGCCGCCGCCGCGATCCCGGCCTCATCCAGCCCCGATACGCCGGGCATGTCCACGCTTTGCCACTTCGGCCCATCTTCGGAGGGCTGCACCAAGGGCAATTCCGCTGGCAGCATCGAAGACAGCGCATTGATCCACGCTGCCTCGGCCTTGGCCGCGCGCTTGGCCGCCGCGTCAAAGGCCCCCGCGTCGGGCATTCCCAGAACATCCCCCGCGTTCACCAAGCGCGCCGGATCAACCGGTTGTCCCTTGGTGCTGCGCAAGGCCGACAGCGTGATAGCTCCGCCGCCCGTCGCCACGCGCAACCGGTCCGACATGACCTCCAACACCGTGCCCGGTTCTGTTGTCGTGACGCTGCTTTCGGCCTCGGCATGCCCCACGCTCACCAGTTGCGCGGCCAGCGTCACCTTGGCCGTGCCCACCGGGTTGCGATAGCCGCCGAAATCCAAGGCCCGCACCATGCGCGCAACCTCGGCCGCCGGTTTGCTGAAATCCAGATGCGCCCCCGCCGGTGCGCGATGATCCAGCCCGAAATAACTGCGCTGCGACAGGTCTTGCGCCTGCCGCTGCAAATTCCCGCTTTCCAACTGCGCCACCAGCGCCGGGAAACTGTCCATCGCCGCCGCGTAACACTTGGAGTTCAGGCTAAAGGCCGTGTCATCCTCGGCAATCGGCACCATGCGCTGCTCAAGGATATCGCCCTCGTCGATGCCGCCTTCGATCATGTGCCAGGTGATGCCATGCTCGGGTTCACCGTTCAGGATCGCCCAGACCGGGGTATTCAACCCAGCATAGCGCGGCAAAGGCCCGTCGTGAAAGTTGACAGCGCCCTTGGCGGGCAGATCCAGAACCGCCTGCGGAATGACCCTCAGGTTGGCAATGCTCAACAGCCAATCCACCGATCCCGGGGCAACCGTGCCAGCCACATCGTCCATGGACTCGATAACGGCAATGCCCTTACCCTCGGCCCAGTCCCGAACGCCAGCATCGCGCGTCACAACCGCCGCAATGCCATGGCCCTTTTCAAGAAGATGCTCACCACAGCCCACCAAAAGGGATTCATCGCCGATCAAAAGCGTGGAAATTGAGGTCATTTGCTGTCCTCCGTCATGGGCCGGGCCAAGGAAACATCGCGCCGGGATGGGCCGCGCGAAACCATGGCGGCCAGGAAATGGGAAAGAAGATCACGGGCAAAACCGGGCGGATCGCGCTGTGGCTTGCCACTCAGCACCCGGCGCAAACCATAGATGCCACAGCCCGCCAAGCGCGCCAGCGTGGCCCAGATCGCATAGGCGCGCCCATGAACCTTGGTGAAATAGTAAAACCGCGATTCGAACCAATAGCGCGGCGTGCGCGCCCATTCCTTCATCGCGGTCGAGGCCGAGCCGACATGCGCCACCTCGCTGGCAGGCACGTAAAAGGTCTGCCAACCCGCACGCGCCGCGCGGCGGCACAGCTCGGTTTCCTCGTAATAAAGGAAAAAGGTTTCATCAAAGAGGCCAATCTCGTCCAGCATCTCGCGCCGCATCAGAACCGAGGCTCCGGCGACCCAATCCACTTGGCTTGTCTGCGTGGGTATTTCCATGGGCACGACCGAGGATTTAAAGAGCTTGGTAATAAACCCGGTGCGCGCCGCGCCCTCGAACTCCCCACTGGCCGATGGGAATCGGAACACCGTGCAATGCGGCGCGTCATCGGTACCCTTGATATAGCTGCCGGCAAGCCCCGCGCGCGGCTCGTCTTGCATTACATCCAGCAGTTTCTTAACCGCGCCCGGATCGGGCCACGCGTCGGAATTCAGGATATAGAAGAAATCCGGCACCTCGCCCGAGGACATCCCCAACCGCATGCCGAAATTATTGCCCGCGCCGAAACCGTCATTTTCCGGGCTTTGCACCACGCGCGCAAACCCGTCCTGTGTCCAGCCTTCCGCCTCCGCCTTGGCGCGGATGGTATCAAACGATCCATCCCCCGAGGCATTATCGACGATCACCACCTCACCCCCCAAGCCGCGCATTTCGCGCACGGCCGCCTGCGCCGCCTGTATGGTTAACTCAGGCGTGCGATAATTCAGGATCACCGTCAGGATTTTTGCTTGGGTCACTCTCTACTCCGCTGCGGTCACACTTTCCCACTCCGAGGCGGTCACGCCCGTCTCGGTCACTCGGGCAATTTCGGCGGACAAGTAGCGGGCCAATGCGGCGACATTAGGGTCAAGCACCATGCTATCATGATCGCCGGGCACTTCGATGACCTTCACCTTGGGCGCCCAGCGCGTCCATTGATTGTCGTCAAAGACATATTCGCGCGCCGCGCTCACCCAATTGCCGTTTGAAACCTTCCAATGCTTGTCCAACGGCGGGCGGAACAACAAAAGCGGCCCATCCCACGGTTTCAGATTGTATTGCGCCACTGCGTGACGGAAGGCCGCCTCGATCTTGTGGTTGTTAAAGCCCTGCGCGTCATCGCCTTTGGGCTGACGCTTGCGCAGCTCCCATTCAAGGCGGTTCATGGCCCATTCCTTGAAATACGCCGGCCCCTTGCGCTTGATCTCGGCCAGCTTGATCAGCGCCTTGTCGCGGCGCGACAGGCTTGGCCGCACGGGCAAGGGTGTGTCCAGCATAGCCAAAAGCGCAACCTCACCGCCTTCGGCCTTGACCTGTTGGGCCATTTCATAGGCAGTGACCCCACCGCCCGAGAAGCCCCCGAACAGATACGGGCCTTCGGGCTGCACCTGACGGATTTCCGCCAGATAATCGGCGGCAGCCTCTTCCACGCAGGTATGCGGCGCATCATCACCGATCAAGCCCTTCGCCTGCACGCCGTAAACCGGCTGATCCTCGCCCAACTGCTGCGCCAGATGGCGCAGGTTCAACACATTGCCGAACATGCCCGCCACGATAAACAAGGGCGGTTTGCGCGTGGCATCGCCTTTGTTCAGCGCCACGAGATGGGTAAAGCTTTGCACCTGTGCGGGCGCGGCCATGGCCCCGCCCTCGTCCGCATCTGCCACCGGCCCCGTCTGCGCCTCGATCCGCGCGGCAATCGTCGCAATCGTCGGCGCCTCGAACAGAACCGAGATCGGGAACTCCACCCCGAACTCCTTCTTGATCGACGCGAAAAGCCGCACCGCGATAAGGGAATGACCGCCCAGATCAAAGAAACTGTCCTCGATGCCCACCGGGCTGACGCCCAGCAATTTCTCCCACTGCTTGGCCAAAGCCTCTTCAATGGCATTGCGCGGGGCAAGGAAATCACCGTCCAGATCGGGCCGCTCGAAACTCTGGCTTTCGCCGCTTTCTGCAACCTCGCTCACCTCGGCTTGCGCGATCATCGCCTCAAGGTCCAGTGAACTGACCACGACCTGCGACAGCCCCGAGGCCATCGCCCGGCGCAGGGCCCCGGCCCCCTCGTCGGGGCGAATACCTTGGGCAATGTTGTCAAGCAACCGCTCTTCATCCGCCGACAGCGGCACCGCCGTACCACCGCCCGCAAATTCCACCTCCGAGGGCGCAATCGGCGCGGGTTTGCCGAACCCTTCGGCGCTGGCCAGACGCGTGATGCGGAAATTCTCGATCTCGACACAGACCTTGCCGCGCGCATCGCAAAGCGAAATGTCAAAGCTGGCGCTATCCTCTTGGGCCTCACCCATTCGCACCCAGCTAACAACCTCACCGGGCAGCGGGCGCAACACCCTCACCGTGCCATAAGACAAAGGCACCCAAAGGTGATTGCCCTGATATCCGGGGATCAATTCCATCGCCCAGCCGGTGGCGGGGTCCATCAAGCCGGGGTGCAGGATATAGCCTGCCTCAAGATCGCTCTTGCAAGCGTCGGGCAGGCTCAGCCGCGCCAAACCTTCACCATTGCCAAGCGCCATCTCGCGCAGCACATGCCAACGCGCGCCAAACTCCAAATGCACCTCTTGCGGGGCCTGCAAACGCCCACCGGCCTCGGCAACCAGTGGCACGGCACAGCGGCTTTCGACCGCCGCAATATCAATCCATTTCGACACGGCACCCGACAAGGGCCGCAGATTGGCCTGCGCATTCAAAACCGTGCCCTCGCGGCCCTCAACCGTGCAGGCCCCGCGCAACTCCACTTCCGGGCCATCCATGCGCAACTCAAGCGCGCGGGCCTGCCCCTCGGCCACGTCAAAGGCCCGCAGGAAATGCAGATCACTGATCTCGAAAGGCGCACTCTGGCCGCGTGCCGCCATCGCCTCGGCCACCAGTTCGATAAACCCGGTGCCGGGCAACAGGGCATCGCCCGCCTTGGTCCGGTGCCCGTCGATAACCCAATGGCGTTCGGCGCTGAAGGTGGTGCGGAACCGCGCGCCGCCCTCGGCCTCGTCCAACAAGGGCTGATCCACAGCGCGCCACACTTCCTTGGTTTCGCCCGTGCGCGTCGCCATGGCATCGGCGGCCATGCCCACCTCGGCCCAGACGCCCCAGTTGACGGCGATCACCTTGGTCGCATCGCCCTTGCGCGCCTTGGCATAGGCGTTAAGGAACTCGTTGGCGGCGGCGTAATCCACCTGCCCCGCCGGGCGCGTCACCGTACTGGACGACGCAAACAGCACCAGAACCTCAAGGCTGCCATCGGGGAACAGCCCCTCCAGCACCCGCGTGCCGGTGATCTTGGGCGCGAACACCGCGTCCATCTCGGCCTCACGCTTGGCCAGAAGCGGGCCATCGCTGATGGCACCGGCGGCATGAACGACACCTGTCACCGGCCCAAAACGTCCCTCAACCTCGGTTTTTACCTGCGCCATGTCCTGCGCATTGGCGATATCGCCTGACACGGCAATTACCTTGCCGCCCAAACCTTCCAGCTCTTGCAGCGCGCGAATACGCTTGGCCGTGGCATCATGGCTGGCATGCGCCATGAGGTAAGCCTCCCATTCCTCGCGCGCGGGCACCCCGCCTCGCGACAGAAGCGCCACATTGGCATGGTGGTTTTGCAGCAAGTCACGCGCCACGGTCTGCCCGATCCCGCCGAACCCGCCGGTGATCAGGTATGTCCCGCACTCGCGCCAAACCGGCGCTTCGCCCTCATCGGCCAGCGCAACCGGCGCATAACTCTTTTCAAACCGCTTCGCGCCCCGCAGCACCGCCTGCCAGTTGCCCGGCGTCGCAGTGATCTCTTCCAAGACCTGCCCCACCAGATCGTCGGGCAGATCAAAAGCCCGCTCAGGCGTGCGGAAAAACCCGCCCTTCACCTCACGCGGCGCAGGTAAGGCAATGTCCATGACCCCGATACTCAACCCCGGCACCTCGCGCGGGATCACCCCCGCCGAGGCCGCAACAATAGATTTCTCAGGATACGGCAATGCCTCATCGGTCAGTTGCTCGGCCCCATTGGTCACAACGCTGATATGCACCGGGGTTTCCAAGTCCCGCTCACCCAGCACCTGCGCCAGATGCGTCAGGCTAAAGACCCCATGTTCCATATTGCGATCAAAGAAACTGCTTCCGGGGCGGAATGTCTCCTCCCGCGTCACCAGCCAGAAATGTCCGATGCGCTCGGGCATTTCCCCGGCCTCGTCCAGCATGGCAAACAGGCTGTCATAGCTCGCGCGCCCCATTTCCGGCGCAAGGCTATAGCGCCCCGGCCCAAGTGCCTGCGTGGTATCGCCCGACACCACGCGCACCACCTTGTGGCCTGCAGCCTCCAAGCGCGCGGCGGCAGCCTCGGCCACCCCGGCGTCATCCATGAACATCAGCCAGCTTTGCACCGGCAAAGCCGCCAAATCCGCATTGGCCACCAATTCCGATGGGGCAAAGCGCGGCAACCACTTGGCCCGCCAGCCCCAGTCGGCCATATCCTCCTGCCGCATCAAGGCGCGGGGCGCTGTCTCAGCCACAGCCGCCGTGCCCGGTTCAATGAAATACCGCTTGCGCTGGAAGGCATAGCCCGGCAGCGGCAGGCGTTGCCGCTTGGCCTCGCCCCAAATCTGGCCCCAATCGGCCTCAACCCCACAGGCCCAAAGCCGCCCTATCACCCCCAGGAAATAGGCATCGTCGGCCATATCCTGATCCGGGTGCCGCAGGCTGCTCAGCACCTGACCGGGGGCCACATCCGGGCACATCTGGGCAAGCGAACTCAGCGCCTTGCCCGGCCCAACCTCAAGATAGACGCGCCCCGGCACTTGCGCCAGTTCACTCACACAGGCGGCAAATTCCACCCGGTTGCGCAACTGCGCGGTCCAATACTCCGGGCTGGTGGCCTCATCCACCGTCAAAACCGCGCCAGTGCGGTTCGACATCACCGGGATTTTCGGCGCGCTCAGGTTCAAACCGGCAAGGAAGCTGCGGAACTCCTCCAGGATCGGGTCCAGCATCCGCGAATGCGCGGCAATATCAATCGCCACGCGGCTGTATTCGGCCCCCATCGCCTCAAGCTTTTCGGCCAAGGCATCCAGCGCCGCATCCGGCCCGGACACCGCACTCAATTCCGG
The DNA here is from genome assembly GCF_030733685.1 of Roseovarius sp. MMSF_3281. Lineage (GTDB taxonomy): Bacteria > Pseudomonadota > Alphaproteobacteria > Rhodobacterales > Rhodobacteraceae > Roseovarius. Next base: position 17,713 of record NZ_JASHIM010000009.1, on the reverse strand, counting down.
TGCATTCACACTGGCAATATCCAGATCATCGCCGACCAGCGCCTCGATCTCGGCCACCGGCAAGGAAATCGACAGCATCCCACCCTTGGGCACCGTATCAAACAGCCGCCCGCGCAGCAGGACCAGATCAATACAATCCTCGAAACCCATCACGCCTGCCAGACAGGCCGCCGTGTTTTCCCCCATGGAATGGCCAACCAATGCCGCGGGTTTCACGCCCCATGACATCCACAATTGCGCCAGCGCATAGTCCACGATCATGATCAGCGGAAGCTGCACAGAAGGCTGCTTCAAACGCTCTCGCGCCGCCTCTACCTCGCCCTCTTCGGGCATCCAGAGCGCGCGAATGTCATAGTCCAACTGCGCCTGAAGATGGTCCAATCCCCGGTCCATCCATTCGGCGAAAACCGGCTCGGTCTCATAAAGATCCCGCGCCATATCCACGTATTGCGCGCCGCCGCCGGGGAACATGAAGACCACCTCGGGCGACGTGCCCAAAGCCTCGTGGTTAAACACCCGCCGGGTATCCCCGGCCTCCAACAACTCCGCCGCCTCGATCGCGGTTTCGGCCACCAGAACCCGCCGCTTGTCAAACGCGCGCCGCCCCTCTTTCAGGGTCCATGCCACATCGGCCAAATCCACATTCGGATTGGCCCGTAAATGCGCGGCCAAAGCTTTGGAGTTGCCCTCAAGCGCCGCCTTGCTCCGCCCCGATAGGCACAGCACATGGAAGGGCCAGTCGGACTCCTCCGAGGCCCCACGCTCGGGCGCTTCTTCCAGAATGGCATGCGCGTTGGTGCCCCCAACGCCCAGAGAATTCACCCCGGCCCGGCGCGGGCTACCGCGCCCATCCCAATCGCGCAAGGAATCGTTCACCTTGAACGGGCTGGTCTCGAAATCAATCGCCGGGTTCGGCGCTTCATAGCCAAGGCTCGGCGGCATCTGTTTGTGATGCAAGGCAAGGCTGGCTTTGGTCAGGCTCGCCACCCCCGCCGCCGTGTCCAGATGGCCGATGTTCGTCTTGACCGATCCGATCCGGCAATAGCCCGTCGCATCCGTGCCACGCCCAAAGGCCTCACTCAACGCCGACACCTCGATCGGATCGCCCAGATAGGTGCCCGTGCCGTGGCATTCCACGTAATCCACGGTCTCGGGCGACACGCCCGCGTTGTCCAAAGCTTTCGACACCGCCGCCGCCTGCCCATCCACCGAAGGGGCCAGATAGCTGGCCTTGTCCGCCCCGTCGTTATTGACAGCAGACCCCCGGATCACCGCCCAGATGTGATCGCCATCCGCCACGGCATCGCTCAACCGGCGCAGGGCGACACAGCCCGCGCCGCTGCCAAAGACCGTGCCCTTGGCGCGATGGTCAAAGGCATGACAATGCCCATCGGGCGACAGTATCTCGTTTTCCTTGAAAACATAGCCCCGGCCATGCGGCAACTCGATGGTCACACCACCGGCCAGCGCCATATCGCAATCGCCCTGCCGCAGCGCGTTACAGGCATAATGCACCGCCACCAACGAGGTCGAACAGGCCGTCTGGATGTTGATGCTCGGCCCCTTGAGGTCGAGGATATGACTGATCCGCGTGGCCAGAAAATCCTTGTCGTTGCCCGTGTGGCGCAACAGGAACATGCCCACATCGTCCATCAGGCCCGGATTGGAACAGATGTTGAAATAGAAATAGCTGCCCATGCCACAGCCGGCATAGACGCCGATATCGCCCTTGAACCGCTCCGGCATATGGCCGGCGTTCTCCAACGCGCCCCAGCTGACTTCCATGAACTTGCGGTGCTGCGGGTCAAGGATTGCCGCCTCCTTGGCGGAAAAGCCAAAGAAATCGGCGTCGAACTCGTCAAACGCCGCCATGCGCGCCGCCGAGGCCACGTAATCCTTGTGGTGCATCCGCTCGGGCGACTCACCCGCGGCAAGCAAAGCCTCTTCGTCCAGGGCCTCGATCGATTCGACCCCGTCACGAAGGTTTTCCCAAAATGTGTTGGCCGTAGGTGCCCCGGGCAAATCAACCGCCATCCCGACGATCGCAATCGGCTCGTCAGCACCCGATTGCTTTTGCTCGGACATTACCCACTCATTACTCGCATTCAACATGTCTTCAGACCTGCAAATGCCCCCGCATCATCATATACGACTTTACCAAAAAACACCAAAGCCGCGAGGCAGAACACAAAACAAGCCTTCCCCTTAATTGATTGTTTTTACAGTGTTTTTATTTTTCCATCACAGGTTGCAGCAGGTGCACCCAGCAACGATTATCATACATTATACAGAATTGTTCCTTGATAGGGAACAATCCGCCACATTTGAGATACCCGGCAACCACAAGCAGCAGAATCGCCTCTAGAGAACTGTACGCCGCCCGGGTTTACGCGGGCCACGCCCGATTACCGGGCCATCCGCGAACAATGGCCGCGGGGCTTCTTCGGGGCCCAGGCGCAACCGCTCAGCATAGCCCAGAACCGCCCCCGCCAATAGCCACATGATCGGCACCAGCGTATCGTTCAACAACATATCCACCATGGTCACCCCCAGAATCAGGGCCAAGGGCGCGGCAAAGGGCGACAGGCTCCGCCCGGCTTTGTGCATCCGGGTGAAAAGGAACAGCATCGGCAGTGCCAAAAGCCCCATTTCACACAGGTATCCGACCCAACCGAAAGTCCCGAAAGTCAAAATCCACCGGCCATCCGGGATCGACAGGATTTCACCGGTTTCGCTATGCCGGACAAGGTTCCGGCCCCAACCGCCCCAGCCGAACAAGTCTTTCTCATGCGCCCGCTGCAACAACGCATTTTCATTGTCGAACCGATAGCCCAATGAATGCGCCCGGTCCGGGCTGATCGCCTCGGCCTGCGCAAGGATCGCGTCCAGCGGAATAACCCCAAAGTTTCGCAACATCGGCCATGAAATCGCGATCATGGCCAGGACCACAGCCAGCAAGGCTTGCCATCTTTGCGGGGCAAGGAAGACAACAGGCACAAGACCCAGCGCATAAAGCTGCGAGGCAAGGCTTTTACACAGGTAAAGCACCACCAAAAGGTAGACCACGGCCACCATCCATCGCCGCTGCTCCTGCCCTTGGGTATTTCGCGCCAAGGCCACCGCCGCCACCAGCGCCGTGACCATGAACAACGCCAGCCACAGGGCATGGGGCAGGAAAACGATGGGCCGGAACCCCCCGTCGCGCATCATCTGCGCGAAACTGTGCTGGAAAAATCCGTAAATCCACGTGTTCAACTGCGGGCTAAAGCGGATCTCGAGAAGCGCGGGGAGGGAATAGGTCAACCCGCCAATCGCAAAGGCCAGGGCCAGTTCCCGCAACCCCTTGTCGCTGCCCAGATAAAACCGCCCCAGCAGAAAAGGCAGCAATACGATCACCTGATTGGACAGGACCGAAGCCATGTCGATCAACCGCAAGCCCGGCAGGCTCCCGGTTTCAAACCGAATCGGGGCGGCCTGCGCCATAATTTCGAACACGATCGGCTCGCGGTTCGTCAAAACCGTCGGAATCGCCACCAGGATATAGCCAAGCACCAAAACGGCCGCCAAGAAAGACCGCGGCCAGATGCGCACATTGTCCTTCAGGATGAACACGGCACAGGCAAAGGCGCAAATGCTGGAGATCGAGAACTTGTCCATGTCCGGCACCAGGGGCAGGTCAAACTCCGCAATCGGCGGCAGCACCAGATAAGCACCAAGAATGGTCCAGATCACCGCACGCTCGGGGGGCAACCGCTTGAACAGCAGCACGCTGACCAGCGGCCAAAGCATCAAGGCGAGATAGGCAATCGGGTTGGGCATATCGGTGTTATAGCGTCCTGCGCGGGCCTCTTGAGGCGGCACGATACCACCCCGCCGCGCCCGCGTCGCCCCTCATGTTGCGGGATAAACCGTTTCGCATTCGGCAATGGCCCGCCTGCAACGCCGCTCTGGCCATACCCCGCATTTGCCCCTAGAAGATGGCCCCGGGGGCCACGTGGTATCGGAGTATTTTCAGTGCAATTCGCCTTCCGCGATCAGGTCATCACCGTCAACCGCCCCACCCGTGCGGGCCTCATGGCCGATATCCGCCAAAAGCTTGAGGCGCGCGAAGGTTTCGCGCTGGCCACCATCAACCTTGACCACATCGTCAAGATGAACGCCTCCCCCGCCTTCACTCAGGCCTACGCGGCCCAAGATCTGGTTGTGGCCGATGGCTGGCCCATCGTGACGCTCTCGCGCATTGCCCGCAGGCCGGTTGAGTTGATGCCCGGCTCCGAACTCATCGTGCCGCTTTGCGAATTGGCCGCCGAAACCGGCCGCCCCGTGGGTTTCGTCGGCAGCACCGAAGACACGCTGACCAAGGCCGCGCAAACCCTCATGGATCAAATCCCCGGCCTCACGGTGGCCTATACCCAGGCCCCCGCCATGGGCTTTGACCCAGAAGGCGAATCCGCCGCGCAAATCTGCGCCGATCTGCAGGCAAAAGGCATCGCGCTTTGTTTCCTCGCCCTTGGTGCGCCGAAGCAGGAAACCCTTGCCGCCCGTGGGCGCGGCCTTGCCCCGAACACCGGCTTTGCCTCCATCGGCGCGGGCCTCGATTTCATCGCAGGCCACCAACGCCGCGCGCCGCTTTCGGTCCGCAAATTGAAAATGGAATGGCTCTGGCGCGCGCTTTCCAGCCCTCTGCGCCTTGGCCCCCGCTACCTCAAATGCCTTGCCGTCCTGCCGGGGCGTATGCTTGAGGCACGGCGCAACCGCGCCTGACTACTTGTATTCCACAAGCCCCTGTTTGCGCCCCCGCAAACGCGACAGGTAATAGCCCAGCGCGCCCTGCGCCTCGGCAAACTTGCCCAGCACATTGAAAAAGGCCCGGGCCCAATCCCTGTCACGCAGGGCCAGCCGCACCACCTGCGCCGGATAGGCCAGCGCCAAGACCAATGCCAACCAAGGCGATACCAGCAACGCCCCCAGAATCACCAAGGGCAGCACCGCGCCCCACAAAAGCGCCCGCCGGGTCTCGCGCAGCCAATGCCGCTCGGGCGGCGCACCATGCAGGGCCGCGCCTTCGGCAAAGGCATGGCCCGCCCGCTTGCTCCGCTTCCACCACTGGCCAAAGCGCGTCATCGCGGCGTCATGCCATGTCATTTCCGCATCCAGCCGTTCAATCCGCCACCCCGCCGCGCGCAACCTGACACAAAGCTCGGGCTCCTCCCCGGCGATCAGATCACCGTTGTAGCCATCCACGGCGCGCAGGGCCTCGACCCGCATCATGGCATCCCCGCCACAGGCCAAGGCCGGGCCAACCGGCGTATCCCATTCCGCATCGCACAGCCGGTTGAAGACACTCGCCCCCGGAAAGCGTTCCCGCCGCCGCCCACAGACCACGGCAAGCCCCTCATCGTCTTGCAACCGCGCCAGGCCCGTGTCGATCCACCCCGCGCGCAACGTGCAATCCCCATCCAGAAACTGCACCAGTTCCGCGCCCTCGATCCGGGCCACACCCGCATTGCGCGCCCGCGCCGCCGTAAAGGGCTGGTCCCTGTCCAGATCGACCACCTCGGCGCCATAATCCCGTGCCGCCTCGATGCTCCCGTCGGTGGAGCCTGAATCGACGTAAATCACTTGCCCCACGCCCTTGGGCAAGGCGTCCAAACAGGCCAGGAACCGCGCGCCCTCGTTACGGCCAATGATGACAATCGCCAAGCGTCCAAGGCTCATGTCTCACCCTCCAGATACCGCGAATACCCCTCGGATCGCACCATGAACCCTTCGGCCTCCAGCGCCGCAAATCCCTGATCCTCACGCGCCGCGTCCGACCACAGGCTCAGCCCCGCATCATCCAAAGCCGCCAACCGCTTGGCGTCCTCGCCATGCACACTCACCCCGCGCGCCAGCTTATCGGCATCCCGCGCGGCCGCATCGCCCGCGAACTTGTAGTGCCGGATGAGGCCCGTGAATTCCGCACAACTCACCCCGGCACTGGCGTGCGGATGCACCCCCGGTTGAACCCCTTCCCCCACGAAGACAAGCGGATGCTTGGTCAGGCAACAGGCCTCGCCAAAGACACGGCCCCGCAGCCCGCCAAACATCACCTTGATACGGTCATCGGTCACCCGGTTTTGTCCCAAGGCAAAACGAAACGACACCTCCGGCGAATGGTAGTCATACCGATCCATGCCCCGCAGATCGTGAAACCGAAACCGCTCCACACACTCGGAAAAGCTCCACCCGGCCGCCGCCCGCAAGGGGCCTTCGGGGAACATCTCCAACATCTGCGCCACCAGCGCCGTTTGCCCCAGCCGCTCCATGTAACGCACCAGTCCGGGTAAGCCGATCCGCTCGGCCCCTTCAAAGGTAAACTGCTCATCCATATCGGCATAAAGGCACCAACGCCCCGCGCAATGCACCTTGGCGGCATGGTTGCGAAACCGGTTTTCCACCTCGCGCCATGGCAGGGTCGATTGCAACACCACGCAATCGGCCTCCCCCGCCAAGCGCTCCAAGGTGCCATCGCTTGACCCATTGTCGCAAAAAACAAAGCCCGCGGCCCCCAAGGCCCGGTAATAGCGCAGGAACTCGTCAAGGTAATACGCCCCGTCCCGCACCAGCGCGACAACCACCACGTCACCGGGTTCACCCAAAGGCCCCGTCGTGCCTTGCACATGCCGCAAGGACCACGCAAACCGCCGCCCCTCACGCCAGCGCCGAATCCGGCGCGATAGTTTCTCCAAAAGGCTCATCCGCCCAAGGCCCGTTGGACCAGGACGATAACCGCCACCGGCACCATCATCACATGCAGCACGTAATCAAACCAATTGCTGCTGCCCCATCCCATGACCCAGGCCACCTGCCCCAAGACCGCCACCAGCGGAAGAAACGGGTTGCCCGTCAAAGCGCCGTAAAGGCAGATCGCCAAAACCATCACGCCCACAGGCACCGGCGCATAGCCCAACCTGTAAGGGTCCACCGGGAAAACCCCCATCGAAGCGGCCAGGAATGCCACGTAAAGCCCAAGAAAAACGACGATCTCAAACGTCCCGAACGGCACCACCGGCAAGCCCAAACCGCCGCCCATATGCCGCAAGGCTAGGGCCGGCAGCATCGCCCCGAAAGGTGCCAGCACGGCCACCAATCCACCGGGCATCAAGGTGTCACGCGCGACAGCCACCACCGCCAATGCCACCACAGCGCCCAAACCCACGGCCACCCAAGGGGCCACAACCCATCCGGCCAGCGCAAATACCACCCAAGCCAGCACGATGCCCAAAGCGATATTCGCCAGAATCCCGCTCATTGCGCCGCCACCCATGCCGCGTTGAACACGACCGCCCGAATGCCGCGCTTGGTGTCATGGGAATAGGTCAGCAAGAACTGCTCCCCGACCCGCCGCAACATTGGATAGCGCGCCCCGGCCGTGTCCGGCTCCAAGACTGTGACAACCTTCCATGTCGCGCCTTCATCCTCCGATGTCAAAAGCCGCAAATCGCCCGCGCCCTCAACATCATTGGCCGCCATCAGGATACGCCCATCGCCCAAACCCACCGCCGCCACCGGCGCGCTTGGGTTCGCCATCCCGGTCTTTTCCGCCACGCTCCAGCTTTGCCCGCCATCTTGCGTCCGCGATATCCACAGCCGGTCCGAGCGGTCGAAATCCCGCAAGAAGGCCACCGCCCGCGCCTCGTCCAGCGGCACGATCATCGGCTGGATCATCTTGCCCGGTCCGGTGATCCGCCGGGTATCGCGCACCCGGCCCTCCGCGCCAAAGCGCACCAATGTCCCATGCGTGCCGCCCATCTCGAAATACGCGGGCAAGGCATGGCTTCCATCCGCGTAGACCACCATCGGCGACTTCACCAAATGCGACCGGTTAAGGAAGGGCGACAGGTTCAGCTTCCGCGCCGAAACCGGGCCACCTTCCCCCATCTGCACATCCGCGACCGAGGCCATGGCCCAACCGCCAACCGAAACCACCGTGGCAAAAACCGACGCCTGCCGCGCCTCGTTCTCCACCACATTGCCCAGTGTGACCACCAACTGCCGCGGCTCCATCGCCGCGCCCAATTCATCCCGCGTAAAATAGGCCGCAGACTCGCCCGCCTGCCAGCCCTCCGGCCCAAGGGTCAAAGCCACACTGTGAATATCCACATCCGGCTGCGCCTCGGCGGAACCTTCAAACCAAACAATCCGCGCGCCGCCCTCTTCAACCACGATAGCAGGCGCATGGGCCACGCCCTCGGACGCCTTGTAATCGAACACCCGCTCAAGAACCGGGGCGCCGACAGGGGCCACCGCCGCAGGCAGGGCAAAACGCCACTCCAAGGGCCGGTCACGCCACACCGCGTAACCGCTCAACAGGACACTGACCAAACCCAGCGCCAGAAGCCCAAGATGCAGCGCGCCCAAGGCCTCAGCCCACCTTCATCACGATCTTACCGATATGCGCGCCGCCCTCCATATGGGCATGCGCCGCCGCCGCCTCGGACAGCGGGAATTCCGAATCCATCACCGGCGCCACACGCCCGGCCTCCAACAGCGGCCAGACATGGGCGCGCAAACCCTCGGCAATCTCGGCCTTGGCTTGGTCACTCTGCGGGCGCAACGTACTGCCGGTGATCGTCTGCCGCTTCATCATCAAGGGCGCGAAATTCACCTCCACCTTGGGGCCTTGCAAGAAAGCGATCTGCACCAACCGCCCTTCCATGGCCAAGGCCTTGAGGTTGCGGGGCAAATACGACCCGCCCACCATATCCAGGATCAGGTCGGCCCCACCTTCGCCTTTCAGAACCTCGACGAAATCCTCATCGCGGTAGTTAATCGCGCGCTCCGCACCCAATTCAACACATTTGGCGCATTTCTCGTCCGAGCCGGCGGTGGCAAACACCCGCGCCCCCATCACTTGGGCCAGCTGAATGGCCGTCGTGCCAATCCCGCTCGACCCACCATGCACCAAGAACCGCTCACCCGCTTTCAACCCGCCACGCTGAAAGACATTCGACCAGACGGTGAAAAAGGTCTCGGGCAGGCAGGCCGCCTCGCGCATCCCCATGCCCTCCGGCACCGGCAAACAATGCGCCGCAGGGGTGGCCACGTATTCGGCATATCCCCCACCGGGCAGAAGCGCGCAAACCTTGTCGCCCACGGCCCAACCGCTCACGCCTTCCCCAAGCGCGACGATCTCGCCCGAGGCTTCAAGCCCCGGCAAATCGCTGGCCGTGGGGGGCGGGGCGTACATCCCGGCCCGCTGCAAGGCGTCGGGGCGGTTCACACCGGCCCATTCCACCTTGATCACAACCTCGCCCACACGCGCCTCGGGCACCGGGCGCTCGCACATCTGCAACACCTCTGGCCCGCCGGGCTTGGTGATCTCCACGGCGTTCATCGTCTGGCTCATTCCGCTCTCCCTCACTCGCCGCGCCACTGGCCCGGCATATCGTGCCGCGCATTTGCCTGCGGCGCGCGCACCTTGTCCAATATCTTCAACGGCCCGGCAAACACTTGGCTCAACAGCTTGTTGTCGCGCACCTGTGCCTTTACCTTCTCAAACTGCATCACGTCGTCAATCCGCCGGTCCAGAAACTCCCACGTCGCCTGATGCCCCGGGCTGTCATCCCCCAACCAATAAAGCACGGTCGAGGAATAGACCCCCGACAACGTCGCGCGCTTGGTGTACCAGTTCACATCCTCCGAGGTATCGCCAAGTGCGGTCCAAATCTTGTCGCAGGTGCCCCAGATCGCCTTGGCCCCGTCACCCGCGTATTGCGGCAAGGCAAACAGCGTCACACCACGCTGCACCAACTCGCGGTCCTCGACCGCCTCCAGACGTGCCTGCACGGCAAATGCCACCCGGTCGCGAAACCGCATCTCGCTCAGGTCCGTGGCCGTCAACCGCTCCAGCATCAAGGCATCGCCTTCCGCATGATAAGCCAAGGCAAGGTCAACCGCCCCACGCGGGCAGACCGCCTCGGCCACACCGGGGGCAACACCGGCATCGGTCACCGCCGCCTGAAATGTCGCCGCACTCCATCCATCGAATGGCACATGCAGTTTCGCCGCCTCCAGCAGCGCGTTTATCGTCTCGCGGTCGGACATCTCGGTACCTCCACAGGCTTTGCGCATCACCCTAGACAAAAGAATGACGCTTTGCTATACGGCCACTTCCTGCAATTCCATGCAACATCAACTTAGAAAGGTGGTGACACCACATGCAGGTTAGTGTTCGCGACAACAATGTCGATCAGGCGCTCCGCGCCCTGAAGAAAAAGCTGCAGCGCGAAGGCGTGTTTCGTGAAATGAAGCTCAAGCAACATTTCGAGAAACCCTCCGAGAAAAAAGCGCGCGAGAAAGCTGAAGCGATCCGCCGTGCCCGTAAACTGGCACGCAAGAAAGCCCAGCGCGAAGGTCTGCTCTAAGACCTCTCTCACAGCGAGGACACGAGAAATCAGACGACCCCCGGGCAGCCGCTTCGGGGGTTTGTCATTTCCCGGCCCCAGGGTGCGCAATCACCGCGCATTATCCCGCCGGGGCGCCCATCACTTCGGTCCCCGCGAAGAAGGCCGTCAGGGCTGATAAGCGGCGCGCGCGAAAACGTACGAAACCCCCGTACGTTTCGTACGACTCGTACGGTGCGCTTTCGCAACCCACCTGACCCAAGAACACCTGGGTCGACTTGCGGCAATCAAACGGCGGGGCGTCCCGCTGATATCTCAGGTTCGCAGGTTCAGGACATGCGCGGTGTCCTGCCCCCCTTGCCACCGCCCCCTTGCCGGATACGCCGCCGTGCGGTAACGCAACGCCACTCCCAATCGCGACAGGATCCGCCATGCAACGCCTCAACACCGCCGATCAGCTTCTTTTCGGTCTGGCCTATGCCAGCCTGCTTTTCACGCTGCTTTATTATGTCACCGGCTTCGTGCAGCAATTCCATGACGGTTTCGCCCAAGAGGACGGCCCCATCGAATGGTCCACCGCGATTTTCCTGTTTATTTCCAGTCTGGTACTGGCGCGGCGCAGCCTCGAACAGGCCCGCAACGGCGCATGGGTCGCCACCCTTCTGGTCGCTCTCTACGCGCTTTTGTTCTTCTTCGCCTCGGGCGAGGAAATCTCATGGGGTCAGCGCGTCTTTGGCTGGGAAACGACCGAGTTTTTCGCCGAGAACAACTACCAGAACGAAACCAACCTGCATAACCTCGTGATCGGCGAACAACAGCTTGCCAAGACCCTCTTCGGGAGCGTCCTGACAACCGTGTTGCTGCTCTATCTCGTGGCACTGCCGCTGATGTACACCCGCTTCAACTGGGTCAAAACTTTCGCCGATGCCCTCGCCATTCCCGTTCCCGGCCTGCGTCATGCGGCCCTTGCCTTCGGGGCCAGCCTGTTCATCGCTGTCGTTGACCTGCCCCGCAAATGGGAAGTGTACGAGTTCATCTTCAGCGTGGTCGCACTATCTATTTTCATCGCGCCCACCAATTCAGATCGCTTTGATCCAATGGCCTAACGGGTCTCAAGGCGCTGAACTTGCTATATTATTTCATCTTCGTCGAATAGTGGGGCGGCCTCCATGTGGCCGTTGATCCCCTCCAGGGCCTGCTCGGCACGCGGGGTCGATGCCACGTGAAACAGGGCATCCCCCTCGTAAACCGTGGGCATATTGGTGCGACCGATGACAATCCCCTCGTGGTCGCACGTCACCTCGCTCTCCACTTCCCCGAAAGGGTCCGAAATAGCCCCCAGAACGGTGCCGGGCGACACCCTGTCGCCAATCCCGTGGTAACCACGGAACAGCCCCCCCGCCGGGGCGCGATACCACGTGGAATCACTGCATAAAACAGGCGCGCCGCGCGTCTTTGGAACGCCTTTCTTCGCGATCATTCCAAGATGGTTCATGACCCGCAGGATGCCCGTAGCACCGGCACGCGCGGCCAGTTCGTCAAACCGCTGCCCTTCGCCGCCTTCGTAAAGCAGAACATCAACGCCCGCCTCCTCGGCCGCCATCCGAAGCGAACCTTCCCGCAGGTTCGATTGCATCATCACCGGCGCCCCGAAGACCCGGCCCAATTCCATCAACCGATCATTGCCCGCCGTCAGCCGGATTTGCGGCAGGTTGGTTCGCTGCACCGCCGCCGAATGCAGATCAATCCCCACATCCGCCCGGCTGACCACCTCGCGCATGAAAATATGCGCCAGACGCGAGGCCATCGAGCCTTCGCTAAGCCCCGGAAAGCATCGGTTCAGGTCGCGCCGATCCGGTAAGTATCTGGAATGGTTATGAAACCCGAAGGTATTGACGATCGGTACAGCCAGCAGCGTGCCCGCCATGTTTTTCAGTGACCCGGCTTTCAAAAGCCGCCGGACAATCTCGACCCCGATCACCTCATCGCCGTGAATCGCGGCCGAGACAAACAGAACCGGCCCCGGTTTCTTGCCGTGCACCACATGCACCGAAAGGTGCACCGGCGTATGGTCCGACAGGGTGCTGACAGGGATATCCACCGTCTGCCGGGTGCCCGGCGCAATGGTTGACCCGTTTATCTTGAAGGATTCACGCTTTGCCATCTGCTTAACCTCTTACAACCTGGCCAAAGCCCTTAGGCAAGTTTTGCGGCCCTGTCCATCATGAGGCCCTGACAGGCAACAAGAAACCCCGCCACAACGGGCGGGGTTTCGCATGAAAAAGCTTTGAAAATCAGGCCTTGAGCTTGGCCTTGCGCAGATAGGGCAGCACGGTTTCAAAGCTGCCATATTTCGCCGTGGCGTCCTCGTCGCTGACCGCCGTGGGGATGATCACATCCTGCCCAACGGTCCAGTTTGCGGGCGTCGCCACGTTCTCTTTCGCGCTGGTCTGCAGGGCATCCAAGGCCCGCAGAACCTCGGCAAAGTTGCGGCCCACGGTCATCGGATAGGTCATCGACAGCTTCAGTTTCCTGTCAGGCCCGATGATGAAAACACTGCGCACCGTGGCACTATCGGCGGGCGTCCGCCCGTCGGGCAAATAGGCCTCGGCAGGCAGCATATCAAAGGCTTTCGACAGCTCCAGCCCCTCGTCGGCCACAATCGGAAAGCCCGCTTCGGCCCCGCCAACCTTCTCGATATCGCCTTTCCATTTCTTGTGATCATCAACACCATCCACGGAAACGCCCATCACCTTGCAACCGCGTTTTTCCCACTCATCGGCCAGTTGCGCCACCGCGCCGAATTCAGTGGTACACACGGGTGTGAAATCCTTGGGATGCGAAAACAGGATGGCCCAGCTATCGCCGACCCAGTCATGCAAGCTCAGTGTGCCCTGATCGGTTTCGACGGTCAGATTGGGAATTTCATCGTTGATACGCAGTGCCATAGCGACATGTCCTTTTCTGCTTGCAGTTCGCCCCGGTTCGGAATTTGATCAAATCCAAGGGCGAGTGTCCTTTTTCCAACCTTGCAGGTCGGCATTTTCCCTGACAAAGTGCCGCCGAATTCACGGAGGTCCACCATGATCGAGAAACGCGACTTCTACATAAACGGTGCTTGGGTAAAACCAAGTGCGCCAAATGATCACAACGTGATCGACCCCTCCAACGAGGAGGCCTGCGCGGTCATCTCCTTGGGGTCTCTGGCCGATACCGATGATGCCGTTGCCGCAGCCAAGGCCGCCTTCCCCGCTTGGGCCGCCACCTCGAAAGAGGATCGCATCGCGGCCTTGCAACGCATCTATGACGCCTACAAGGAACGGGCCGAAGATATGGCCCAGGCGATCAGCCTTGAAATGGGTGCCCCTATCGACATGGCGCGCCAACAGCAGGCCGGTGCCGGTCTGGGCCACATGAAGGCCTTCCTGACCGTCGCCAAGGATTTCGAGTTCATCGAACCCTTGGGTGACCACGCCCCCAACGACCGTATCATTCACGACCCGATCGGCGTGGTCGGTATGATCACACCTTGGAACTGGCCGATGAACCAAGTCACCCTCAAGGTTGCCGCCGCGCTTGTGGCGGGCTGCACCATGGTTCTCAAGCCCTCCGAAGAATCGCCCCTGTCGGCGGTGATCTTCGCGGAAATCGTTGACGCCGCCGGGCTGCCCGAAGGTGTGTTCAACATGGTCAACGGCGATGGCGCGGGCGTTGGCAGCCAACTGACCGCCCACCCCGACGTCGATATGATCTCTTTCACCGGGTCGTCCCGCGCGGGCAAGATCATTACCAAGACCGCCGCCGACACCCTCAAACGCGTCAGCCTTGAACTGGGCGGCAAAGGGGCCAACCTGATCTTCGCCGATGCCGATGAAAAGGCCGTCAAACGCGGGGTGCTGCACTGCATGAACAACTCGGGCCAATCCTGCAACGCCCCCACCCGGATGCTGGTGCAGCAAGAGGTTTACGACCAAGCCGTTGAAACCGCGGCTGAAATCGCCAACAATCTTGAGGTCGGCTCCTCCCACGAGGAAGGCCGCCACATCGGCCCGGTGGTGAACGAGGTGCAGTTCAACAAGATCCAGGACCTGATCCAAAAAGGCATAGACGAAGGCGCGCGCCTAGTGGCGGGCGGCACGGGCCGCCCCGATGGCCTCAACCGGGGTTTTTACGTCAAACCGACGGTCTTTGCCGATGTGAACAACGACATGACCATCGCGCGCGAGGAAATCTTTGGCCCGGTCCTGTCGATCATCCCGTTTGAAAGCGAGGAAGAGGGCCTGAAAATTGCCAATGATACGCCCTATGGCCTGACCAACTATGTCCAGACCCAAGACCCCGCCCGCGCCAATCGCGCGGCCCGCGCCCTGCGCTCGGGCATGGTGGAAATGAATGGTCAATCGCGCGGCATGGGCGCGCCCTTCGGCGGGATGAAGCAATCTGGCAACGGGCGCGAAGGCGGCAAATGGGGCATCGAGGACTTCCTCGAAGTCAAGGCCGTCTCCGGCTGGACCGAAGGCGCCTGACCTGTCGATGAAGACGCGCGCCTACGTGTTGCACCTCGAACGGGCCACGGCCCGCCGTGCCAATGCACAGGCGCTACTGGACACCTGCGGGCTGGAGGGAGAAATCTGGCCCGCGGTGGACGGGGCGCAATGCCCCGCCGACGAGATCGAAAATGCGGTGGGCACGGGCCTTTTTGACCCGCCCTACCCCTTCCCCCTCAAAACCGGCGAAGTGGGATGTTTCCTGTCGCACCGGGCGATCTGGGCCGATATGCAACAGCGTCAGGCCGACGCGGCCCTGATCATCGAGGATGACGCTGGCCTTGACCCCAAGAGCTTTGCAAAGGCCTTTGACCTTGCTCAGCGCCACATCGGCAGTCTGGGCTATATCCAGTTTCAGACACGTCCGCAAAAGGGCCCGGTCACGGCAATCGACCACGCTGGCGACATGGCCCTGATCGTGCCGCAACTGGGCGGGCTGCGCACAACCGCGCAACTGGTCAGCCGTGAAACCGCCGCGCATCTTCTGGCCCGGTCATCGCCCTTTGATCGCCCCGTGGATACCTTCGTGCAAAGCCATTGGCACACCGGGTTGCGCCCGGCGATGATCTTCCCCTCGGGCATCGCGGAAATCGCCGGTCAACTGGATGGATCGACAATTCAATCCAGCCAGAAATCCTTGCGCGAACGGCTGTCGCGCGAATGGCACCGGGGCCGGTTTCGCCGGAGGGTCGCGCATTCGTCCGAACGCAGCCGCGCACCGGCCACCGGCGGCATAGCAGGAGGTCCCGCATGATCATTTCCCGCCTCTTCGGCGGTGCCGGAAACCAGCTTTTCCAATATGCCGCCGCCCGCGCCTTGGCCGATCACCTCGGAACCGATCTGGCATTGGATTCGCGTTACATTGCAGGCTCGGCAGATCGTGGCGATTGCTTCGGCCATTTCCGGAACGCCCGCTTCACCCGCACCGACAACTTGCCCCCCGCGAAATCCGACGGGGCACTACGCTACACGCTTTGGCGCTACCTCGGGCGCAACCCGCGTTTTCACAGGGAAAAATCGCTTGGCTTCGAGCCGGCCTTTTTCGACCTGCCCGATCAGACCTACCTGCACGGCTACTGGCAGTCCGAGAAATACTTTCAATCCATCGCCGCTCAGCTGCGCAAGGATTTACAGTTCACCACCGAGCTTGACGCCCCGAACAAGGATATGGCCGTGCAGATTGCGCAGGCCCCCTGCCCCCTAGCCCTGCATGTCCGGCGCGGTGATTACGTGGCCTCGGGGGCCTATGCCGCCTGCACACCCGACTACTATCGCGCCGCAGCGCGCCACGTGGCCAAGCAAACCGGCGACACACCAACCTGCTTTGTCTTCTCCAACGATCCCGCCTGGGCACGCGACAACCTTGCGCTTGGCTTTGACACAGTCGTGGTCGACCACAACGACGAAACCACCGGCCATTTCGACCTTTATCTGCAGACCCTCTGCGCCCACAACGTGATTGCCAACTCCACCTTCTCGTGGTGGGCCGCATGGCTGAACGACAGCCCCGGCAAATGCGTTGTCGCCCCGAAGGATTGGTTCGCCCCCGGCCACGCACAGAACCCCGATATTTACCCGGCATCTTGGCACAGGCTTTAACACCGCTTCCCCAGCGGCCCGAAAGCCACTAAGAGGGCGCCATGCAAGTCACCCCCGATATCGCCAAGGCCCGTTTCCTGCCGCAAACCGTGCACAAGCGCGATATCTTTTCCGAAACCATTTCCGGCACGCTTGAAGGCTACCCCGATTTCCCGGTGGTCCTGCGCAAACTCGACACCGTGCCGGTCTACGCCAAACCCATCGCTTGGGCCTTGGCCCGCAAGGAAATCAAGGGCCTGCGCGCCGTCCAAGGCATCGAAGGTTGCCCCATCTTGGTGCGCGTCGATAAAACCGGCCTGCTGCGCAGTTGGACGAAGGGCACGCCGCTGCAACTGGCCAAGCCCACCGATCCCGCGTGGTACCGCGACGCCAAGCGCCTCCTGCGCGAGATGCGCCGCGCGGGCGTCACGCACAACGACATCGCCAAACCCCAGAACTGGCTGATGACACCCGACGGCCGCGCCGCCGTGATCGACTTTCAACTCGCCTCCAGACATCGCCGCCGGGGTAAGCTCTTCCGCGTCATGGCCCGCGAAGACCTGCGCCATTTGCTGAAACAGAAACGCGCCTACGCGCCGCAGCTCCTGACGCCATCGGAAACCCGGATGCTGACGCAAAAGGCCCTGCCCTCGCGCATCTGGATGGCCACCGGCAAGCGGTTTTACAATTTCATCACCCGCCGCCTGATGAACTGGTCCGACGGCGAAGGCACCGAAGACCGGATCGAACGCGACGGTCCTGCTTTGCGCAGCGCACTCATGGCGCATCCGCAGGTGACCGAGGTTGCCCTCTGCACCTATGCCCTGCCTGCCAAGGGCGTGGGGCTCTATGCCTTCGTCGAAACATCCCTACCGCTGGCGGAACTGGAAACCCTCTGCCCCACCCCAAGGCCCGAACTCATCCAACCGGTCGAAACCCTGCCCCGCGATAGTAACGGCAGCCTGCGGATGGAGGCGCTGACCCTCATCGCCACAAACCGCCTCGACGAACTCGAAGAATTGCAGAAACAAGACCCCGAACTGAGAGCCCCCTTCAAACCCATCATCGCCGAGCGTCTCAATCTCACCGACCGGGTCTTGCGCAGCTGAACCGCTTCATCTTTCCCAAAATACTCTCGCCGAAGGCCCCCGCCTGCCACGGGCACGCGGCCAATCACCCTGTCCAAGGCCCCTTTGCCCC
>NZ_JASHIM010000008.1 GCF_030733685.1 Roseovarius sp. MMSF_3281 | reverse complement strand
GCCCCGCCACAACCCGAAGGCTGCGCCGCCCAGGATCTCCCCCGCGCCCGCGCCCTGCTGGAGACCGCCGGTTGGAGCGACAGCGACGGCGACGGCATCCGCGACCGAAATGGGCAGCCCCTGCGCCTGACCTTCCAAACCTCGGTCAACCCTGTCCGGCAGGATTTCCAGGTGGTGATCCAGGACTGGTGGCGTCAGATCGGCGTCGAAACCCAGCTTCGCGCCATTGAGGCCAGCATCTTTTTCGGCTCCGACCCCGCCAACCCCGACACCTTCCAGAAATTCAACGCCGATGTGCAGATGTTCGCCTCCGCCTTCGACGGCACCGACCCCGGTGCCTTCCTCGCCAACTGGCGTTGCGAAAACATCCCATCCCCCGCCAACAACTGGCAGGGGTCCAACATCGCCCGCATCTGCGACCCCGGCTTCGACGCCCTCTCCAAAGACCTGGCCCGAACCGCCGCGCCGCAGGCCCGCGCGCAACTGGTCCAACAGATGGCGCAACGCCTCACCGACAGCCACGCGCTTGTCCCCCTCGTGCACCGGGGCCGCGTCGCCGCTGCCGCACAAAACCTGCAAGGCCCGGCCCCCAACCCATGGGGCAGCCCCTATTGGAACATCGCCACATGGCACCGCGCGCCCTGACCGCGCTGGCCCGGCGCGGGGCCGGCCTTGGCCTGACCCTGCTGGCGATCGCCCTGGCCATCTTCGCGCTCTTGTCCCTCGCCCCCGGCGACCCGCTGGCACAGATGCCCCACACCCTGCCGCCCGAGGTGCGCACCGCCATGCGCGAGGCCCTTGGGCTGAACGCCCCGTGGCCCGCACGCCTTGCCCTCTGGCTCAAACAGCTGCTGCTCATCGAACCCCTCGCCCTCTGTGACGCGCTGCTCGGCACCACATGGGCCGAAGGCGCCCCCCGCCTGCTCAGCTGGCAAAGCCACAGCCCCGTCATGGGCCTGATTACCGACCGCCTGCCGCAAACCCTGCGCCTCATGGCGCTGGCCTACGCAATTGGCCTCGCCTGCGCCCTGCCGCTGGGTCTCTGGCAAGCCTACACTCATCACAGCCGCGCCGACCATGCCGCCACCGCCCTCACCATGACAGCCTACGCGCTGCCGCCCTTCGTCACCGCCCTGTTGCTGATCTGGCTGTTTTCCATCACCCTCGGCTGGCTGCCCTCGGGCTATGACGCCAGCCACCGGATCACCGATGCCCAAAGCCTCGGCCATGAGGTAAAGCAACTGATCCTGCCGGTCTTGGTCCTGACCTTGCAAATCACCGCGCAGCTCACCCGCCACCTGCGCGCCAGCGCCATCGAGGTTCTGAACGCCGACCATATCCGCACCGCCCGCGCCAAGGTGCTTGGTCCCCGCGCGCTGCTCACGGGGCACGTGATGCGCCACGCGATGCTGCCGGTGGTGACCATCATGGCGCTCGGCCTGCCGCAAATCGTCGGCGGCGCGATCATTACCGAGCAGATATTTGCCATCAACGGCCTGGGCCACCTGCTGATTTCCTCGATCCACGCGGGCGACCTGCCGGTGGTGCAAACCCTCACCCTGCTGATTGCCGTGCTCGTGGTGCTGGCCAATCTCTTGGCCGATGCCGCCTACCGCTGGCTCGACCCGAGGATCGGCGCATGAGCCGCACGCTCTGGATCCTCGGCGTCATCGCCCTTGCCTTGCTCACTGCCCCCCTGCTCTGGCCGTTCGAGGCCACGGCGCCCGATCTCACCCAACGCAACCTCGCCGCCAGCCTAACCCACCCCTTGGGCACCGACAGGCTGGGCCGTGACCGGCTGGCGCGGCTGCTGATGGGCGGGCAGATCTCGGCGCTCACCGGGCTGGCGGGCATGGCCCTCACGGTGCTGCTTGGCACGGCCATCGGTCTTGCCTCCGGGCTCTCCCGCCGCCTCGATCCTTGGCTCATGCGCCTCACCGACCTCTGCCTCGCGCTGCCCATGCTGCCGATGATGCTCCTTATCGTCATGCTTTTCCGCGCGCCGCTCACGGCCAGCCTTGGCGATACCCTTGGCACCTTCACCCTGATCACCACGGTGATCGCACTGACAAGCTGGATGCAAACCGCCCGCCTGATCCGGGCCGAGGTGCTGCGCCTTTCGGGCATGGAATTCACCCAGGCCGCCCGCGCCCTCGGCGCAGGGCCATGGCATCTGGCCATCCGGCACATCCTGCCCAATTGCATGGCCCCGCTCGTCACCTCCGCGACGCTGGCCATGGCCCAAGCGATGATCGCCGAATCCGCGCTCTCTTTCCTCGGGCTTGGCTTTGCCCCGGGAACCCCCAGCCTCGGAGGTCTCTTGCACGAGGCCCTGCCCTACCTTGGCCTTCACCCTGCCCGCGCCCTCGCGCCGGGGCTGATGCTGGCCGTGATCGTGCTGATCGTGACAGGCGCGGGCGAGGCCATCTGCCAAACCCACGATCCAAGGGGGCAAACCGGGCGCGCTCATCGCGAAGACGCCTGTCAGGGCAGATAAGCAAGCGACACGGCGAATAAAAACCACGTCACGCACGGCCCCTCCAAACCGGATCAAACAAATGTCAAATCCGGGCAGCGCGGAACAGCGTCCCGCCATGGGCGGCAAAATGGAACACTATCCCAATCCGACGCACAGGCGCGCATTACATATGCCTTGATTACTGGCCCTCTCCCCGCCACATGGAACAAAATTCCGCATTCGGGAGAAAAACCATGTTCGAATCCCTTGGGTTTGAAACCCTCACCGCCCCGCAGGCCGCCGTATGGTTCGCCTTGGCCATCGGCGCAGCCTTCGGCATCCTGGCCCAGATTACCCGCTTCTGCCTGCGCCGTGCCGTCGTGGGCGAAGATCGCAAGGCCGCCGCGGGCGTTTGGCTCATCGCCCTTGCCGTGGCCGTCCTCGGCACGCAGGCCGCCGTGGCCCAAGGGCTGATCTCCTTTGCCGATCACCGCTTCATGGCCAGCGACCTGCCGGTTCTGGCCATCGCGGCCGGCGGGTTGATGTTCGGCATCGGCATGGTCCTGACGCGCGGCTGCATCTCGCGGCTGACGGTGCTGACCGGCGCGGGCAACCTGCGCGCGGCTCTCGTGCTGATCGTCTTCGCGATCACCGCCCATGCCACCCTCAAGGGCGTACTGGCGCCGGTGCGCACCTCGCTGGGCAGTGTCACCCTGCCGCTCGACTCCGCCGCCCTGCCCGGCAACCCGCTGCTCTGGACGGCCCTGATCGCGGTCGTGGCGCTGTTCTTCGCCCTGCGCTCGGGCAACAAGGCGACGACCCTCGCGCTGGCCGCGCTGATCGGCGCGCTGGTGCCGCTGGCATGGGTCGGGACCGGCTTCGTTCTCTATGATGATTTCGATCCCATCGCGATGCAGTCGCTTTCCTTCACCTCGCCCGCCGCGGATTCGATCTTTTACACCGTGGCCTCCACCGCCGTATCGGCCAACTTCGGCGCGGGCCTTCTGGGCGGCGTCGTGGTGGGCGCGCTGTTCGCGGCGCTGCTCTCGGGTGGCTTCGAATGGCAAAGCTTCGAGTCGCCCCGCCAGACAGGCCGCTACATGACCGGCGCCGTGCTGATGGGCCTGGGGGGTGTTCTGGCCGGTGGCTGCACCGTCGGCGCGGGCCTTGCCGGGGTGCCCACCCTGTCGCTTGCCGCGATCCTCGCGCTGGCCTCGATCATCGCAGGCGGGCTTCTGGCCAACCGCGTTTTGCGCGGCGAAACATCGGCAAACACGCTCCTGCATCCCGCCGAATAACGGCTTTCATGTAAAACCTGTACATGCACCAAGCCAAACCCCCGGAGATTTGTACAAAACTCCGGGGGTTTCTGTACAATCTGTACATCCCTTTCCGCCCTTGCGTTGCCCGGGCAAACAACTAGGATGTGGCGCGCATTTCAAAGGGACGCTTCCATGACAGCTTATGAATACCGCGTGATTCCCGCCCCCGCCAAGGGCCGCAAGGCCCAGGGCGTCAAAGGGGCCGACGCGCGATTTGCCCATGCCCTGCAAGAGGCGATGAACGAACAGGCCGCCCACGGCTGGGAGTATCAACGCTCCGATATCCTGCCTTCGGAGGAACGGCAGGGCCTGACCTCTTCACACACGGTTTACCGCAGCGTCCTTGTCTTCCGCCGCCCCGCCACCGATATCGCCCCACAGGCCGATCCGGCCATCGACGAGGCGGATGAACCGGAAAATAACACAGAAGAACCAAAAGCTTACGAGAGCGAAAGCGCCCCCGAAGCCGAAGAGGGCACGCCGCCCGAGCGTCCATAGAACCGCACCGGCGGGCCTCCGCGCATCTTCTGAATTTTTCCGATTTTGCCCCTTCAATTCGCCCCGTTTTGGCCTAAAATCAGCGCTCCGAGTCGAAAGGTAGCCCCATGTCCAAGTCAGATCCCTTCGGTTTCGACATGTCCGTGTCTTCCGCGAAGAAGAAAAATCCACGCGGTCGCCGCGGCATGTCCGGTGCCTCCGAAACCTCCACCCGCATCTGCGAACACGAGGGCTGCAACAAACCGGGCCTGTACCGCGCCCCCAAAGCCCCCGACGTTTTGGACGAATACTACTGGTTCTGCAAAGAGCACGTGCGCGAATACAATTTGAAATGGAACTTCTTCCACGGCACCACCGAGGCCGAGATGAACGCGCAGATGTCCGAGGATAAGGTCTGGGAAAGACAGACAAAATCCTTCTCCGACCCCGAGGCACGGGCCTGGGCGCGGCTGGGAATCGAAGACCCGCACCAGGTTCTGGGCGAAAACGCCACCAAGAACCCCGGCAAGAAACAGGGCGGCGGGCGCAAGCTGCCCCCGACAGAGCGCAAGGCGATTGATATCCTCGAAGCCGAAGACAGCTGGACCAAGGTTGAAATCCGCAAGGCTTACAAGAAGCTCATCAAGGTTCTTCACCCCGACATCAACGGCGGTGACCGAAGCCAGGAAGAACAACTGCAACAGGTCGTCTGGGCCTGGGACCAGATCAAGGATAGCCGCTACTTCAAGTAAGCCACTGATTTTCCGACAAAAAACCGCCCCGCGCAGCGATCTGCCGGGGCGGTTCCGTGTTCAGGCTCCTGAATTGGCCCTCGCGGCTGCACCCGTCAGGCCGGCTTGAACACAAGGCTTACACCGTTCAGACAATGCCGTTTGCCGGTGGGTTGCGGGCCATCGTTGAAAATATGGCCCAAATGGCTTCCGCAGCGGCGGCAATGACATTCGGTGCGCGGATAGATCAGCTTGAAATCCCGCTTCGTCCCGATCGCATCGGGCAAGGATTTCCAGAAGCTGGGCCAGCCGGTCTCGCTGTCGTACTTGTGTTCACTGGAATAAACCGCCAGATCACAGCCCCGGCAGTGATAAACGCCATCCGAATATTGCTTGTCCAATGGCGACGAGAACGCCGGTTCCGTCGCCTCCTCGCGCATCACCTTGTATTCCAGATCACTCAGCATGGCCTTCCATTCGGCTTCCGTGCGGGTGACTTCGAAATCCCCGCTGGCCGCCACACCACGCCCGGCCAGGGTGAGCGCCCCCCCGGCACCTAGGGCAAGGGCAAAAAAGCGACGACGGTTCATAACGGTCCTCCTCGTGATAAAGCTGTTTGGAATCTGGGCTGTGCAGAGCCGCAACACAATGCACGGCTCCACACAAGTTGGTGAAGGTTACGACTGCGGCGGCAGGATCACACGGTCCACCACGTGGATCACACCGTTCGACTGGTCGACATCGGCGATGGTCACGTTGATCATGCGGCCGCGTTCGTCTTCCAGCATGATCTTGTCGCCGCTGTAGGTCGCCTGCAAGGTGCAGGAGCCCAGCGTCGGCACCGGATGCACCCCGCCGTCATCATCGACCATCCCCTTGATCGCCATCGACATCGCCTCGGTGCCGACAACGTGACACTTGAGGATATTGGCCAGTTGCGCCTTGGCCTCTGGCTGCAACAGGGCCTCGACGGTGCCCTCCTTCAACATGCCAAAGGCATCGTCGGTCGGGGCAAAAACGGTGAACGGCCCCTCGGAATTCAGAACCTCGACCAGCCCCGCGGCCTTGACCGCGGCCACCAGCGTTTCGTGATCCGCCGAATTCACGGCGTTCTCAACAATCGTCTTGTCGGCATACATCGGCGCGCCACCCACCATGGGGTTCTCGGCATTTGCAGCAACGGCACCAAGACCCAGTGCCAGTGCGGTCGCGGTGAAAAATCCTGTCTTGAACATCTTTCAATCTCCTCTGTCAGACCCCGGGCTGAACTGCCCGAAGCCGACGAAGGCACGCAAGCGGCGTTGAAAGAGTTTCAGAACATGCAATCACGTGTTCGTGATCGGCCCCACGGCCAGCACATCACCCGTCGGCGCGCCGGTCGGCGAGCCCCCCGATGGCTCGTCCGAGATCGCCAGAACGCCGCCGTCAAGCTGCGCGCGCAACTCGGCGGGAATGTCCAGGGCGGCCTGCGCCTCGCCCGGCAGAACGCCCAAGGACACCGGCGCATTCTCTCCGGCGATCAGCCAAAGCTCCAGGGCGCGGCCCTCCCGGGCGGCCCCGGCACGGCGATCCACGAACAATGCGCCCGCCTCCGCATCATATGCTGCAGCCACCACAAGGCTGCCATCCTCGGCGGCAACCTCGGCCACATAGGCCGGATCGGCGGGGGCCTGCGGCCCGCGCGGCAGTAGGTCCGCCCCGAAGATCAGGCCAAGCACCAAGGCCGCCACGGCCAAGCCGCCCAAAAGCGCGCCAATCCAGCCCGCCCTACCGCGTGGCTTGCCGAACAGGGCCGCCTCGACCTCGCCCTGCAAACGCGGCGGCGGGGCGACCGGGTCAATGCGGTCGGTCAGGGCCGCCAAATCCTCGCACCACTCGGCGTAAAGTGCCCGCAAATCAGGCTCGTTCACCAGACGCGCTTCGAAATCCGCCGCCGCCTCGGCAGAGAGCAGACCAAGGGCATATTCCCCGGCCAAGGCCTTATCGGCATCGCGTTCTGGCAACTCACCGCTCATCGCGAGAGACACTCCTTCAATTTCAACAGGCTGCGCCGCAGCCATGTTCGCATCGTGTTCAGCGGCACCTCGAACCGTGCCGCAAGATCGGCGTAGGTCTCGCCGTCAAGATAGGCACCGCGCACGGCCTGCGCATGGCCCTCATCCAGTTCATCGAAGCAGGCACTCAACCGCTCCGCTTCCGAGGCCGCGACCGCCTGCGCCTCGGGCCCCGGGCCGGGATCGGGCCGCGCCTCGGCCTGTTCCATCGACACAGCCGGCGCCCGCCGCTTGCGCAACCGATCCACCGCCGCGTTGCGCGCAATGGTAATCAGCCACGTCATCGGGCTTAAGCCATTGGCTTGATAACGCCCGGCGTTATGCCAAATCTTAACATAAACGTCGTGCAAGACCTCTTCGGCTTCGGCCCGATTGTCCAAGACACGCAGGCAGATGCCAAAAAGTTTCGCAGATGTCGCAGAATAAAGCGCGCCGAAAGCGCGCTTGTCGCCCAGCGTACAAGCCGCCAACAAAGTCTCGATTTCGTCGCGTGTCGCCATATGCTTCGATACCCCTCGTCTGGAGATACTAGACTAGTTTGCGATGAGTCCAATGCAAAAGTCCCCCTTTCCCTTGCCCTTCCACGCGATATGTTGCACCACGTGAGCCAACAAGAATGACCCGTGAAGTGAAGGACTGCGCCCATGGCCGACGGCAGCATCGACATGAACGCGAAACCGACCGAGGAAATCTCGGTCCGTGACGTGTTCGGAATTGATTCAGATATGGTGGTCAAAGGCTTTGCCGACCGCACCGACCGCGTGCCGGAGCTTGACAGCACCTATAAATTCGACCCCGACACGACCCTGGCCATCCTCGCGGGCTTTTCGCATAACCGCCGGGTGATGATCCAAGGCTATCACGGCACCGGCAAATCCACCCATATCGAACAGGTGGCAAGCCGACTCAACTGGCCCTGCGTGCGCGTCAACCTCGATAGCCACATCAGCCGGATCGACCTCATTGGCAAGGACGCCATCAAACTGCGCGACGGTGTGCAGGTGACCGAGTTCCACGAAGGCATCCTGCCCTGGGCGCTGCGCAACCCCACCGCCATCGTCTTCGACGAGTACGACGCGGGCCGCGCCGACGTGATGTTCGTGATCCAGCGGGTGCTGGAAGCAGACGGCAAACTGACGCTTCTGGACCAGAACGAGGTGATCACGCCCAACCCCTTCTTCCGGCTTTTTGCCACGGCAAATACGGTGGGTCTGGGCGATACCACGGGGCTTTATCACGGCACCCAGCAGATCAACCAGGGCCAGATGGACCGCTGGAGCCTTGTGGCCACGCTGAACTATCTCAGCCATGACGCCGAAACCAATATCGTGATCGCCAAGAACCCGGTCTACAACACCGCCGAGGGGCGCAAGATCGTCAGCCAGATGGTCACCGTCGCCGACCTGTCGCGCACCGCATTCATGAACGGCGAATTGTCGACGGTCATGAGCCCGCGGACGGTGATCGCCTGGGCGCAGAACGCCACCATCTTCCGCGATGTGGGCTATGCCTTCCGGCTGTCGTTCCTCAACAAATGCGACGAGCTTGAACGCCAGACCGTGGCCGAGTTCTACCAGCGCTGCTTTGACGAGGAACTGCCCGAAAGCGCGGCCAGCATGAGCCTGGGGTGACGGGGAGTGACCTGAATGTCTGCGCCTTCGGCGCAGACCGGGGGAGCGCGCTGTCGCGCGCCGCAAGGGGCTTTGCCCCTTCGTTGAAAATGAAATTTTCAACGTACCCCAGGATATTTGAGGCCAGAAGAAACGCAGGGTCTGAGACAGGAGGCCGGTGATGGTTCAAAACAATGACAATCCCGCGGATCCCTTCAAGAAGGCCCTGGCGGAGGCCACCAAGGTCATGGCCGATGATCCCGATCTCTCGGTCAGTTATTCCATCGACCCGGCCGGTTTGTCGGGCGAGTCCATGCGCCTGCCGCAAATCAGCCGCCGGATGACCCGTGACGAGGTCTTGCAGGCGCGCGGCACCGCCGATGCGCTGGCCCTCAAGCACAAGTACCACGATGGCGGGCTGCATGCCCGCTATGCCCCGGCGGGCGAGATGGCGCGGGAATTGTATGAAGCGATGGAGACCGCCCGCTGCGAAGCAATCGGTGCGCGCGACATGCCCGGCACCGCCGGCAATATCGACGCCAAGATCGGCGCCGAGGCACAGCGCATGGGCTTTGATCAGATCACCGACCGCGCCGATGCGCCGCTTGCCACCGCCGCCGGATACCTTGTGCGGCACATGGCGACGGGGCGGGACCTGCCCGAAGGGGCGCAAAACGTCATGGAGCTGTGGCGCGATTTCATCGAGGCCGAGGCCGGTGGCACCCTGGAAGGTCTGGAAGACACCCTTGCCGATCAGGCAGACTTTGCCCGCTTTGCCCGCAAGATCATCGAGGATCTGGGCTATGGCGATCAACTGGGCGATGATCCCGACGCGCCCGAGGACGACGCCGAGGACGAGGCCGAGGAAAGCCAGGAGGACGAAGAACAGCCCGACAGCAGTGGCGAGGACGACAGCGACGATTCGGACGCCGATGCCGAGGCCGAGCGCAGCCAGGAAGAACAGCAAGACGCGAGCGAAGCCCAGGTCCAGATGGACGATATGGCCGACGAGGACATGGGCGAGGAAACCGAGCTACCCGAAGGCGAAGCCCCGATGGAGCCCCCCGCCCCGCAGCCGATTTCCGAGGCCGATCCCGATTACGAGGTCTATTCCGCCGATTTCGACGAGGAAATTCACGCCGAAGACTTGGCCGAGCCGGTAGAACTCGAACGCCTGCGCGCCTATCTCGATCAACAGTTGGAGCCCTTGAAAGGCGCGGTCAGTCGTTTGGCCAACAAGCTGCAACGCCGCCTTCAGGCACAGCAGAACCGCTCGTGGGAGTTTGACAAGGAAGAGGGCGTTCTGGATGCGGGCCGGTTGGCGCGTGTCGTCGCCAACCCCACCACGCCGCTGAGTTTCAAGGTCGAGAAAGACACCGAGTTCCGCGATACCGTGGTGACCCTGCTGCTGGATAATTCCGGGTCCATGCGCGGGCGGCCGATTTCCATCGCCGCGATCTGCGCCGATGTTCTGGCCCGCACGCTGGAACGCTGTAGCGTGAAGGTCGAGGTTCTGGGCTTTACCACCCGTGCCTGGAAAGGCGGCCAAAGCCGCGAGGCATGGCTGAACGAAGGCCGCCCGCAACTGCCCGGTCGCCTGAATGACCTGCGCCACATCATCTATAAATCCGCCGATGCACCGATGCGGCGGACCCGCTCGAACCTCGGGTTGATGATGAAGGAAGGCTTGCTCAAGGAAAACATCGACGGCGAGGCGCTGGAATGGGCGCACAAGCGTCTGGTCAACCGCCGCGAGGCGCGCAAGATCCTGATGGTGATCTCGGATGGTGCGCCCGTGGATGACAGCACCCTGTCGGTGAACCCCGCCAATTACCTGGAAAAACACCTGCGCGATGTGATCGACATGGTCGAACGCCGCAAACAGGTGGAGCTTCTGGCCATCGGCATCGGCCATGACGTCACCCGCTACTACGACCGCGCGGTGACGATTACAGATGTCGACCAACTGGCCGGGGCGATGACCGAACAACTGGCGGCCCTGTTTGACAGCGATCCGCGCGCAAGGGCGCGGATCATGGGGATCAAACGGGCCAGTTGATGCACCGTCGCTCCTAGCCTTGCGAGCGCCTTGGCTTGGCATTGCCTGCCTTGTCAATTTTCCTCGCCGCCGCGCGGGCCCGGTTTTTCTTGCTGTTGGGCTTGCCCTTCGGGGGCGGTGGCCCCTTGCGCTTGCCCTCCGGTCCCGATGGCTTGCCCTTGGGCTTTGCACGATCCGGTTTGGCGCTCTCGCCCGATTTGTGCTCGGCGCTTTTCACCCCATGCTTCTTTTTGCTGTAGGTCGCATGGACCTCCGGATCGCGCTCCTCGGCGGGTTTCTTACGCTTGGGCGGCGCGTCTTTTGACGCCCCATGCCTTGGCTTGCGGCGCGGCTCCGGCGCCTCGCCCCCATCTTTCGGTTTTCGCTCATACTTGGGCGCAGGCCCGGATTTGCCCGGGCGGAAAGCGGGCAGGTCCGGAGCCTTATCCAAACGCTGAAGCTGTTTTTGGCCTTCGATCACCATGCCCTCGCCAATCGCGGCCAAGAACCCCGGAACACTTGCCTCGCGAATCTCGATATAGGATTCGTCGTCACCGATGCGGATCGCCCCGATATCCTCTTTCGAAAGTCCCCCGGCCTTGCAGATCATCGGCAAGAGATGCCGGGGCGAGGCCGCCTGATTGCGCCCTTCGGACAGAGAGAACCAAACGCTCGGGCCAAAGGCCGCGCGCGGTTTCTTCTGCTCGGGTTTCCCGGCAGCGACAGTGCCCAATTCTTCCGGCGCGGAATGGCGCAGCTTGTATTGCCTGAGGTAAGCCGCCGCGATTTGCGCGGGCGTGAAGCGTTGAACCAATTGCTCAACCGCCGCGCGCTCGCCTTCCGTGATTTCGGCTTGCCAATCGTCGCTTTGCAACATCCGCTGCTGATCGCGCGCCTCGATATCCTCGGCCGAAGGGGCCGCCCCCCACTCTGCCGTCAGCTTGGCAAATTTCAGGATACGCTCGGCCTTCTTGCGCGCCGAAGGCACCACCACCAGGGCACTCACCCCCTTGCGCCCAGCCCGGCCGGTCCGGCCCGAGCGGTGCAAAAGGGTTTCATGGCTGCTGGGCAATTCGGCATGCACCACAAGTTCCAGCTTGGGCAGGTCGATGCCGCGGGCGGCCACATCGGTGGCCACGCAGACCCGCGCGCGCCCATCCCGCATGGCCTGCAAAGCGTTGGAGCGTTCGCCCTGCGTCAACTCCCCCGACAGGGCCACGACCGAGAACCCCCGGTTCGACAGCCGCGTGGTCAACCGCGCCACCATGGCGCGCGTGTTGCAGAACACGATGGCATTGGGTGCCTCGTAATAGCGCAAGACATTGATCACCGCCTTCTCGGCGTCATGCGGTGCCACGGTCAGCGCTCGGTACTCGATATCGGCATGCTGCGTCTTTTCGCCCACCGTCGAAATCCGCTCTGCCTCGCGCTGATAGCTTTTGGCGAGCTTGGCAATGGCATTGGGCACCGTGGCCGAAAACAACAGCGTCTGGCGTGTGGCCGGGGTTTCTTCGAGGATAAACTCCAGATCCTCGCGAAACCCGAGGTCCAGCATCTCGTCGGCTTCATCCAGAACCACCGCCCGCACCTCGGTCAGGTCGATGGCCCCGCGCATGATATGATCCCGCAGCCGCCCCGGCGTGGCGACCACGATATGCGCCCCGCGCGCCAGCGCCTGGCGCTCGTCGCGGATATTCATTCCCCCGACACAGGAGGCCAGAACCGCCCCCGCCTTGGCATAAAGCCAGCCAAGCTCGCGCTTGACCTGCATGGCCAACTCGCGCGTCGGTGCAATAACCAGGCCCAGGGGCGCGCCCGCCGTGCCAAAACGCTCCGCGTCGTCCAACAGGGTCGGCGCAATCGCCAGACCAAAGGCAATGGTCTTGCCCGATCCGGTCTGCGCCGAAACCAAAAGGTCCCGCCCGTCGAGTTCCGGTTTCGTCACGGCCTGCTGCACAGGGGTCAAGACGTCATAACCCTTTTGGGCCAGCGCCTCTGCAATGGTGTTTTTCAATGGTCTGGGTCTTTTGTTGAGGAAAGATGAACCGCCTGCGGAAACGCCACGCGGAAGCGTCGCGCATACCGGGTTGCGCGGCCTTTGTATAGGGACTTGCACGCCTTTTCTTCCAAAGGCGGCATTCGGTCCCTTGCAGGGGGTGAAGCCTGCGACATCGCCGCCCCGTGGTTGGGCGATTGATCTTCCGCGCCCCAGCCTTTAGCACTGTCTGACCCGCGCAGTTGCAGGAGAGCGTTGATGTTCCAATCCTTCGATGAAACCGCCCACCCCGGCCAAGGCCCCGGCCGCCTTGCCGCGCTGCGCGATGTCATGACCGCCGAAGGCATCACCGGTTTCATGGTGCCCCGCGCCGATGCCCACCAAGGCGAATACGTCGCCCCGCGCGACGACCGTCTGGCGTGGCTTACCGGTTTTACCGGCTCGGCCGGATTCTGCATCGTGCTGCCGCATGTGGCAGGCGTCTTTGTCGATGGTCGCTATCGGGTGCAGGTGAAATCGCAGGTCGTCACCGATCACTTCACCCCCGTCGACTGGCCCGAAACCTCGCCCCCCGCATGGCTGCGCGAACAGCTGCCCGACGGCGGCACCGTCGCGTTTGATCCGTGGCTCTATACACCCGACCAGATCGCGGCCATTGAAAAGGGCCTCAAGGACAGCGCCATCACCCTGCGCCCCTCCGACAACCTTGTCGATGCTATCTGGCCCGACCAGCCTGCACCGCCCATGGGCGCAATCCGCATCTACCCCGAGGATCTGGCCGGGGAACCCCACCAAAACAAGCGCCGCCGCCTCGCCGCCGCCCTGCGCAACGCGGGCCATGCCGCCGCCGTCCTCACCCTGCCCGATTCCATCGCCTGGCTTTTGAACATTCGCGGCAGCGACATCCCCCGCAACCCGATCCCCCATGCCTTCGCCATCCTGCACGACGACACGCATCTCACGCTTTTCGTCGAGGGCGAGAAACTCTCGGACGACATCCGCGACCATCTGGGCGAAGAGGTCACGATCCGCCCGCCCAACGCCTTCGGCCCCGGTTTGCGCAGCCTGACAGGCACAGTGCGCGTCGATCATTCCAGCGCGCCCTTGTGGGTACTCCAGCAACTGGACGAGGCGGGCGTCGCCCACGCCAAGGGCGATGACCCCTGCGTGCTGCCCAAGGCCTGCAAAACCACGGCCGAGATCGCCGCCACCCGCGAGGCGCACCTGCGCGACGCCGCCGCCATGTGCGAGTTCCTCACATGGTACGACGATCAGGCCCCCGGCACGATCACCGAAATCGACGTCGCCACCAAGCTCGAGGAAAGCCGCCAAGCCACCGGAAAACTCTTGGACATCAGCTTTGACACCATCGCGGGTTCCGGCCCCAACGGCGCGCTGGCCCATTACCGCGTCAACCGCGAAAGCAACCGCACCTTGCAAGCCGGTGATCTCCTGGTACTCGACAGCGGCGGCCAATACCTTGACGGCACCACCGACATCACCCGCACCCTGCCCATGGGCGATGTGGGTCAGGATGAACGCACCGCCTTCACCCGCGTCCTCCAAGGCATGATCGCGATGAGCCGGGTGCGCTGGCCCCGTGGCCTTGCGGGCCGCGATCTTGACGCCATCGCCCGTTATCCCCTGTGGCTGGCCGATCAGGACTACGGCCATGGCACGGGCCACGGCATCGGCGTGCATCTTTGCGTGCACGAAGGCCCTCAGCGCCTGTCCAAGGCCAGCGAGGTGCCGCTTCAGGAAGGCATGATCCTCTCGAACGAGCCGGGCTATTACCGCGAAGGCGCCTTCGGCATCCGCATCGAAAACATCGTCGTGGTGCAGAAGGCCGAACCGCTTGCCACCGGCGACGCCCGGGGCAAGCTTTGCTTTGAAACCCTCAACTTCGTGCCCATCGACCGCCGCCTGATCGTCCCCGAAATGCTCAGCCAAGGGGAACGTGACTGGCTCAACGCCTACCACGCCACCTGCCGCGACAAAATCAGTCCTCGGATCACAGGCCCGGCTCGTCTATGGTTGGCCGAAGCGACCAAGCCGCTGTGACACACGGGTGTAACAATTCCCCGGCACAGCACAGCAAGACACCCGAAATGACGCAAAAGGAAACAGCATGACCGATATCAGAATACGGAAAGCCGAAGGCACTTGGGTTGTCCGCGCAGGCGGCGCTGTTCTTGCCGAATCCAAGAATGCCCTGGAACTCGTCGAAAACGGCTACCCGGATGTCATCTACTTCCCGCAAGACGATATCGCCATGGCATTTCTCGACGACAGCGATCACCGCACCACCTGCCCCCACAAGGGCGAGGCGCGGTATTACTCCATCGTGACCAAAAGCCAAACCCTCGAAAACGCCGCCTGGAGCTATGACGCCCCCAAAGAAGCCGCCGCCCGCATCAAGGGCCACCTGGCGTTTTACCCAAGTGATTTGCTGGCGGTCGAGCGGCTCTGACCATCTTGGGTGCGCAGCCCCTGCGCACCATTTCGGCTAGCCGCGCGGGGGAACGGCGGCTTTGCGCAGATAGTGGGGTTTGGAAAGCTTTGGGCGTTTCCGGACAGCTGCCTTTCGTCTAGTGTGCAGCGAATGACGGGTTTGATCCTGTTGGACATTCGATCGCGAAGGTCCAGCGCGGAATCAAGGCCGCAGGCCGCCGCGCATCGCCGGGCTGACACCCGACATTCCTTTCCGGAAACCAAACCTTGCGTTTCTCACCGTACGCCCTGTTTATTCGCCGGGGTGCGGGGAAAAATACCGACGCGCTGCAGACAGGGTTTTTTCCGGTTAACCCAAGGGCTTAGCCCCGATTTGGGGCCTCAACTATGCTCTTCCGCCGACACCGCCGCCAAGGCCCGGTTGTAGGCCTTCAAAGCATCCACATGAAACAGCGCCCCCTGCAGCTCCGGCGGCTGCCCTTCCCCGCGCAGCACGACCACCGGGATAAAGGGCACGGCCGAGCGATCAAACAGTGGCATCGCCGCCTCCAGCGTGGCGTTCATGCCGATATAAACGCCATCCTCGATCATCTGCCAACAGGCCTCCTCACTGGCCCCGCGGGGGTGATCAGGCGGGCGCATCAAGGGCTCCACCCGGAACATCGCCAACAAATAGGCCTGCGGCCCGGCGGCCAATCGCGTCCCCCGCCGCTCCAACTGTGTCAGGAAAAACGAGCGTTTCACCAGTTTCGCCCCCAATGCCGTGGACATCGACACCGCCACCATCACCGCCAATCCGGTCTGCCAGTCGCCTGTCAATTCGAACACGATCAAAGTCGTCGAAATCGGCGCGCCCAGCACGGCGGCGGCCACGGCCCCCATGCCCGCCAGCGCATAAAGCGTGGGCTTGCCCGACACCTCGGGAAACAGCCCCGTCGCGATCAGCCCAAAGGCCAACCCGGTCAAGGCCCCCACCATCAATGACGGCGAAAAAACACCTCCGCCCATGCGCCCGCCGATGGTGATCGCCACCGCGGCCACTTTTAACGCTGCAAAAACAAAGGCTTCGTGCAAAACCAATTGCCCGGTCAGCGCCGCCGAGGTGGTTTCGTACCCCACCCCGATAATATGCGGAAAGCCAATCGCCAAAACGCCCAGCATGGCCCCGGCCACCATCGGCCGCAGCCACCGGGGCAGCTTGCTACGCTTTTGCAGGTAGCTGGCCATATCCTCGGCGAAAAGGATCGAATGCATCAGCACCGTGGCCACCACCCCGCAAATCAGTCCCAGCAACAGGAAGGCAGGCAGTTCCACGTAGAACTCCAAGGCGCTCGTGGTGGGCAGGGCAAACTCCGTGATATCCCCGAATTCCAAGCGGTTGATGATCGTGCCTGCCACGCTGGCAATCACGATGGGCGCAAAGGCATGCAGCGCGAAATGCCGCAAAACCACTTCCAGCGCGAACAAGGCCCCGGCAATCGGCGCATTGAAACTGGCCGATACGGCGGCGGCCACCGCGCAGCCCAGCAAATCGCGCCCGGTGATCCCGTCGGCATTGATCCGGTCACTCACCCAGCTTGAGATCACGCCGGCCATATGCACCACCGGCCCCTCCCGCCCCGAGGAGCCACCGGTGCCAAGCGTGATCATCGACGCCAGGGCCGAGGCGATCCCCTCGCGTGTCTCGACCCGGCCATCGTTCAGCGCCGCGCCCTCGATCACGTCCGAGACCGACCGCACCCGCGCATCATCGGTCAGGTGGTGCAGGATCAATCCCACCACCAAACCACCGACAATCGGCACCGCCAAAACCCAGTACCACGGCAGGGTTTCGGCCACCGAATGAACCCGCGCCATATCCGCAGTACCGTAGACAAGGCCCTGCAAGGCCATGATTCCCTTGCGGAAAAACAGGGCGGCAAAACCCGCGGCAATACCGATCAAAAGCGCGATGAACCAAAACTGTATCTGGCTCGGCCCCCGGTCCAGCATGACAGACCAGCCATTGCGCAGTGCCGCAATTGCCGCCCGCGCCTTTTGCTTGAGGATGGATTGTTCCCCGTCCGTCATTGCCCTTGCACCAACCTCGCGGCCCTTTTCACGCCCGCCCCCTTGCCCTACCTTGCGCCGAAATCGTTAAGAGGGGCAAGGCCATGCAGACATCCGACGCATTCACCGAAATTTCCCACCTTCTAGGGGACCGACTCACGCAGTCCAAGTCCGATCTCGATCTGCATGGTCGCAGTGAAAGCCATTTTGCCGCCATGCCGCCCGAGGCCGTCGCCTATCCTGAAAATACGCAGGAAGTGGTGCAAATCATGCGCATCTGTGCCGCCCATGGCTGCCCGGTGGTGGGGTTTGGCACCGGCACCTCGCTGGAAGGTCAGGCACAGGCCCCGCATGGCGGGCTTTGCGTGGATTTTTCCCGTATGAACAAGGTGCTATCCGTGCACCCCGAAGATATGGACGTCACCCTGCAACCCGGTGTCACGCGCGAAGACCTCAATACCGAGTTGCGCGCCACCGGCCTGTTCTTCCCGGTCGATCCCGGCGCCAATGCCTCGCTTGGCGGCATGGCCTCTACCCGCGCCAGCGGCACCACCGCCGTGCGTTACGGCACCATGCGCGACAATGTTCTGGGGCTTGAGGTGGTCACCGCCAGCGGCGAAGTAATCCGCACCGGCACGCGCGCGCGCAAATCCTCTTCGGGCTATGACCTCACGGGGCTGTTCGTCGGCGCCGAAGGCACCCTTGGCCTGATCACCGAACTGACCCTCCGCCTGCACGGTCAGCCCGAGGCCATCTCAAGCGCGGTCTGTGCCTTCCCGGATGTGGGCAGCGCCGTGGCCTGCGTCATCGATACCATCCAGATGGGCCTGCCCATGGCCCGGATCGAGTTGATGGACCCGGCCAGCGTCGCCGCCGTCAATGCCTATGCCGATATGGCATTGCCTGAAACAACGCATCTTTTGCTGGAATTCCATGGCTCGGAATCGGGCGTCACTGAGCAGGCCGAAACCTTCGGCGAGATCGCCACCGAACACGGCGCGACGGGCTTTGACTGGGCCACCCGCGCCGAGGATCGCACCCGCCTCTGGACCATGCGGCACAACGCCTATCACGCCATCCTCGCCAGCCGCCCGGGCAGCCGCGCGGTGGTCACCGACCTCTGCGTGCCGATCTCGAAACTGGCCCAGGCAATCGAGGAAACCCAGGCCGACCTGACCGAGGCCGCCCTGCCCGGCCCCATCCTCGGGCACGTGGGTGACGGCAATTTTCACGCCATCCTGATGTTCGACGAGGGCGACGAGGCCGCCACCGAAAAGGCCAAGGATGTGCACCACCGCATGGTCAAACGCGCCCTCGCCCTTGGCGGCACGGCCACCGGCGAACATGGCGTCGGCATCGGCAAACGCCCCTATATGACCGAGGAACACGGCAGCGCCTGGAGCGTGATGGGCGATATAAAACAGGCGCTGGACCCGCAAAACATCCTCAACCCCGGAAAACTGGTGCCGCCACGGAATTGACGTCATCACACCGGCGGGGCGCTCCGGCGACTGCGCGGCACGGGCCCCCGCCAGAACATCACAAGGTTGCCCATAAGCGCCACCGCCACCCCCAACCCGGCCAAGGGCGTCCACTCGAACCCCTCCAGAACGGTCGACACGGCCATGGCCACCACGGGAAACAAGACCGTGGCATACCCCGCCTTGGCCGACCCGATCCGCCAAACCAGCACCAGATAGGTTGTGAACCCGATGACCGAGGCGAAAACCGCCAGATACACCAGACCCACCCAATAATCCGCCCCCTGCGGGGCAACCAGACCTTGCCCCTTCACGGCCAGCATGACCAACAGGGCCAAGGCACCAAGGACCAACCCCCATGCATTGGCCAAAAGCGGCGGCACGCCGCTGCTGCTGTTCACCCGCGACGCCATGTTCCCCCAAGAAAAGATGATCGCCCCAAACAAGGCCCAACCGATGCCTTGCAGGGTCTCGACCTCGCGCGCCACGGCCAAATCCTGCCAGAACATCAGGCTGACCCCCACGCCCCCTAGAATTCCCGCAACCGCAACCTGTGCCGTGATCCGCTCACCAAAGAAAATCCGCGCGTTCACGGCATTGAAGATCGACACCAGCGAGAAAATCACCGCCACCATCCCCGAGGGTATCAGCGCCGCGGCATGGTAGAACGCCACGAAGTTGAAACTGAACAAGCACAGCGCCTGCACGACCACGAAACGCCAGCGCGCGGGGCGTTGCAACCGGCCCGTCACCGCCAAACCCGCCAACAGGATCACGGCGGCAAGCGCCATGCGATAGAACACCGACACCTCCAGGGGCACCGGCCCGATCTGTAACTTGATCGCGTACCAACTCGTCCCCCAGATCAGGACTGTCACGATGAATAAGGCGGATGTGGGCAAGGCATCTTCTCCAAGTAGGTCAGTTCCCCTACGCCCAATCGCGACATAAGGATTGCACGATCTTGCGGTGAAATGCGCCCCGGCCTTTTGCAGCGGCTTCAGACAGGCTAAATTCGACACATGCAACAGCGCGTCCCGGATTTCCTTGCCCAAGCCCCCGATGCCCGGGCCGTGGCCAGCCTCGATTTGGGGCGTGGCTTCAAGGTGGCGATCTGGGAAAACAGCAGCGGCCATATCACCTATGACGGGCCACAGGGCCACACCTTCAGCCTTTATTTGCAAGGGGGAAAGGGCACCACGCGGCTGGATGCCGGAGCGATTGCCGGGTTTCCCGGTGCGATCTGCGTGATGCCCGAAGGCCACCACTCGGAATGGCAGATCACCGCACCTTTCCGCTTCGTGCACCTCTACGCCCCTGACGATCACTTGCGCGCAGGCTTTGCCCGGATGACGGAACGCGACGCCCGCCGCCTCTCGGTTCAAGAGGCCACTTTCGTCACCTCGCCCAAGCTGGCCGCGCCGCTGATACAAATGGCGCAAGCCGCCAATACAGGGGATTTCCTCTTGGGCGACAGCGCGCTGATTGACCTGCTGGACCAATTGCCGGACGACACGCGCCCATTGCACGGCGGTCTGTCCCCCCGCGCCCTGCGCCAATGCGACGAATGGATCGCCGCCCATATTGATCAAACCATCCGACTGGCCGATCTGGCCCGCGTTGCAGGCCTGTCCGAGTTTCATTTTCACCGGATGTTTCGCAAAACGCGCGGGGTATCCCCGCATAAATGGATCATGTCGCGCCGTGTCGATCATGCCAAGGCGCGGCTCACCGGCGCCGACAGCCTTTGCCAGATTGCACAGGACTGCGGGTTTTCCTGTCAAAGCCATCTGTCACGGGTGTTTCGCGCCGAAACCGGGCTTACCCCCGGCAGGTTCCGCAGGCTCGCAGCCCTCTAACCCATCAAGGCCAGCGCCGCCGCGCGGGCCTCTTGCGTGATGGTATCGCCCGACAGCATCCGCGCGATTTCATCCACCCTGTCACTGTCCGGCAAGGGTGTGACGGTGGAAAGAGTCTGCTCCTCCACCACTTTCTTTTCCACCCGCCAGTGATGCGCGCCTTGGGCGGCCACCTGCGGCGAATGCGTCACCACCAGAACCTGCCCGCCTTCGGCCAGTTGTTTGAGTCTGCGGCCCACGGCATCCGCCGTGGCCCCGCCGACGCCGCGGTCGATCTCGTCAAAGATCATGGTCAGCCCACTATCGGTACCCGTCAGGCACACCTTCAAGGCCAGCAAGAACCGGCTCAACTCCCCGCCCGAGGCGATCTTGTTCAGCGGCCCCGCCGGGGCGCCGGGGTTGGTGGCCACGGTAAAGGTCACCGCATCGCGACCTTCCGACCCCGGGTCGCCCGCCTCGATCACCGTGGAAAATACCGCGCGCTCCATCTTGAGGGGCGCAAGCTCGGCCATCACGGCCTTGTCCAAAGCCCCTGCCGCCTTGGCGCGGGCTTTGCTCAACGCCCCGGCAGCGGTGTCATACTCTTCCTCGGCGCTGCGCAGCGCGTCTTCCAGCGTCTTGAGGTCGGCATCGCCCTGATCCAGTGCCGCCAGTTTCCCACGCAAGCCTTCGGCAAACTCGCCCAGATCATCCGGCGCCACCCCATGCTTGCGCGCCATGGCCCGAATGGCAAAAAGGCGTTCCTCGCATTCTTCCAGTTCCAGCGGGTTGAACGTCAGCCCATCAAGGCAACGGGTCACCCCCTGCGCGGCCTCGTCCAGTTCCACCATGGCCCGGCCAATCGCGGCAATCGGCTCGTCCAACTGGCCATCGGCGCGGTCGGCCACCCCGTCCAGCCAGCGCAGGGCATCGCCTGCAGCCCCTTCGGCCCCGTCAAGGCCAAGCGCCGCTTGGGCGCGGGTGATATCCTCGCGGATTTTCTCGGCCTGCTGCATCAACCGGCGGCGGGCATCCAGCGCCTCGTCCTCGCCCGGTTGCGGGTCAAGCGTGTCCAACTCCCCCACCGCATGGCGCAGGAATTCCTCTTCGGCGCGCACCTCCTCAAGCGCCGCCTGCGCCGCCTCCAAGGCCTTGCGCGCCTCGGCCATGGCCCGCCACGCGCCTTTCACCTTCTTGCGCTTGGGCTCCAACGCACCATAGGCATCCAGCAAATCACGATGGCCACGCGGGTTCAAAAGCCCCCGGTCGTCGTGCTGGCCATGCAATTCCACAAGCGTATCCGACAATTGCCGCAAGACGTCGCCCGAACACCGCCGGTCATTGACCCAAGCGGTCTTGCGCCCGTCGCGCGTGTTGACCCGCCGCAGGATCAACTCCTCCCCCGCAGGCAGGCCCGCTTCCTCAAGAACCGCCCGCGCCGGGTGCCCATCGGGCAGGTCGAACTCGGCCACCACTTCGCCCTGATCGGCCCCTTGGCGCACCAGTTCCGCGCGCCCGCGCCAGCCCAGAACAAAGCCAAGACTATCCAGCAAGATGGATTTGCCCGCGCCGGTTTCCCCGGTCAGCACGTTCAGCCCCGGCTGAAAGCCCAGCTCGAGGTGATCAATGATCAGAATATCCCGAATATCCAGCGCACGCAGCATCAATGAAACCCGTAAGGCGGGGCCGCGCCCCGCCCTGCCCTTACAGCCAACGGCCCTGAATCATCTGGCGGTATACTTGCCGCAACCAGTTGTCGCCCGCAGCCTCCAGCGTCAGGCCCTGGCCGGTCAGCATCTTGTAGCTGTCCTCGTACCACTCGGTGCCGCGGAAGTTATGGCCAAGGATCGCCCCTGCCGTCCGTGCCTCATCGGTCAGCCCCAGCGACAGGTAAGCTTCGACCAGGCGATGCAGGGCTTCGGCGGTATGAGTCGTGGTCTGGAAATCCTCGACCACCACCCGGAACCGGTTGATCGCGGCGGTAAAGTGATCGCGCTTGAGGTAATAGCGCCCGATCTCCATTTCCTTGGCCGCCAGGTGGTTGAAGGCCAAGTCGAACTTCAGGATGGAAGACCGCGCATATTCGCTGTCGGGGTAGGTCTCGATCACCTTGCGCAGCGATTGCAGCGCCTGGAAGGTCAGCCCCTGATCGCGGCCCACCTCGTCGATCTGGTCATAGTAACTCAGCGCGAGAAGATACTGCGCATAGGCGGCGTCTTCATCGGTCGGATAGAAATCAATGAACCGCTGCGCGGCGGCGCGGCTGTTCTCGTAATCCTTGTCCTGATGATAGGAATAGGCCTGCATGATCAAGGCCCGCTTGGCCCATTCCGAATAGGGGTAAAGGCGCTCGACCTCGCCAAAGACCTGCGCCGCCAGATCCGGATCGTTCCGCGCCAGATCGTATTCACCACGCTCGAAAATCTGCTTGGCGGTGAAGTTCTCGTAATCGATTTCACCCCGTTCGACCCGGCCATCCTGACCACTGCACGCGGACAGGGCCAGACCCACAGCAACCACACAAAACAGTTTCGCCCGGGACCTGCGCAACGTCATGCTTGAATCCACCTTCTTTTCGACATGCCAAGGGCCAAGACCCTCCGGCTTGGATTGCTCCTAGCACATAAATTTCCGGTGCAAAATGACTTTGCGCGATTCATCGCGCGGTCAGGCGACTTCGGGAATCTCGCCCCAGTGAACGCCCGCGCCGGGAAGGCGTTGCGCCATCGTCGGATCACAATCCACCCACTCGTAATTCGCCGTATCGGCAAACACGGCATGTAGCAGGTCATTGGTCAGGGCATGGCCCGCGCGCATCCCTTGATAGTGCCCCATGATCGGCGCTCCCGCCAAGGCCAGGTCGCCAAGCGCATCCAGCATCTTGTGGCGCACCGCCTCGTCCGCATGGCGCAGGCCACCGGGGCTCAACACCTTTTCGCCATCGACAACCACGGCATTTTCCAACGTGCCCCCAAGGGCCAGGCCGTTGGCGCGCATGGTGTCCACATCTGCCTTGCGACAGAAGGTCCGGCTTGTGCTCAACTCGCGCACGAAACTGCCGTTCGACATGTTCAGGGTCTTTTTCTGAATGCCGATCGCGGCATCCTCGAATTCGATCCCGAACTCGATCAAAAGCGTTTCATGCGGCGTCAACCGCGCCCAGGCCTCACCGCGGGTCACCGATACGGGGCGCAGAATGCGCAGGGCCTTGACCGGGCGATTCAGCGGTTGAATGCCGGTCGACAGGATGCCGCGCACGAACGCATCCGAACTGCCATCAAGAATCGGAACTTCGGGGCCATCGACTTCGACAAGGGCATTGTGAATGCCACAGCCCATCAAGGCCGCCATGACATGCTCAACCGTCGAAACAGAAACACCGTCGGCATTTTCCAGACGCGTGCAAAGCGGCGATTGAT
Organism: Roseovarius sp. MMSF_3281; assembly: GCF_030733685.1. Lineage (GTDB taxonomy): Bacteria > Pseudomonadota > Alphaproteobacteria > Rhodobacterales > Rhodobacteraceae > Roseovarius. Next base: position 114,276 of record NZ_JASHIM010000008.1, on the reverse strand, counting down.
GCACCACGTCGAAACGCGCCGGCAGATACGCGTCATGCTCGGTCACATCCACGCGGCGGAAAACGATCCCGTGATCGATTCCAGTCGGACGAATCGTCAGACGCGCCGGAAGGCCGCTATGAAGCCCCACGCCCTGAAACGACACCGATGACAGAATGCTGGTTTGCACGGTTCGACCTCAAAGTTTTTTGTCCTTCAGCCCGCAAAACTGTTACACGGCTGTGCGATGCTCGCGGCTGTTCAAGGTTAGCAAATGGTTTAGTGGTCTGGGTGGCTCGGCTCAACTCAATCTTTGCAACGATATGAAACATGGCCCCGCACCATGGCGGCGATTTTCCGCCGAGCGTGAAACAAACCTCCCTAACCCCCTGTTATTTCAACAAAAAAGGCCGCCCGAAGGCGGCCTTGAATGACTGTTGAAAGCACGCGTTAATTTGCCTGACGACGCAGGAACGCGGGGATTTCAATCTGTTCGTCCTCTTCGTCCTGCGCCGATTGCTGCGGCTGCGGGGCCTGCATGGTCGGCTGTTGACGGCTCGGGCGCGGCGCGGCCTCGGCCTCGTGGCCATGGCCTGTCATCCGGTTGATCAGGGAATTGATGCCGAAACGCGACTTGTCCTGCGCCTGATGATGACGGGCCTGTTCAACCGGGGCGGGCTGCGGCGCGGCGGACGGGCGCTGGCCCGGGGCCTTGCTGACCGCGTGCTGCAAGCGTGCCATCGCCTCGGGCGACGGCGTGCCCGGTGCCGGTGCTTTCGGCGCGACAAAGGCGTCAAGCTGCGCATCGTCCTCATCGGCCTGTGCCGCGGGGGCGAATTCTTCAACGCGCGGCGTATAGGCGGGCGGCGGCAAATCGTCTTGTGCCTCCTCCACCGGGGCCTCTTCAAAGATGTCTTCCATCTGGTCCTCGGCGGCGGCGCGCTGTGCATCCAGATCGTTGAACATGCTGGGCTGGTCTTCGGTGCTGCGCGCGGCCACGGGGGCCGGGGCCGCCTGTTCAACCGGGGCTTCTTCCTGCACTTCGGCAGGCTTCAGAGGTTCGGCAAGGCTGCGGCGCGGCACCGGGATGTCGTGGCTGACATCGCTGGCGTCGATACCGGTGGCGACAACGCTCACGCGCATCGTTCCGTCCATCGAGGTATCAAGGGTCGAACCGACGATGATATTGGCATCGGCATCCACTTCCTCGCGGATACGGTTGGCCGCCTCGTCCAGTTCAAACAGCGTCAGGTCATGCCCACCGGTGATGTTGATCAACACACCCTTGGCACCTTTCAGGCTGATTTCATCCAGAAGCGGGTTGGCAATGGCCTTCTCGGCGGCCTGCACGGCCCGATCCTCGCCCGCGTCTTCGCCTGTTCCCATCATCGCCTTGCCCATCTCGTCCATCACGGCGCGCACATCGGCGAAATCAAGGTTGATCAGGCCCGGACGCACCATCAGGTCCGTGACGCCCTTAACCCCTTGATACAGCACGTCGTCGGCCATGCTGAAGGCTTCGGTGAAGGTGGTCTTTTCATTGGCCAGACGGAACAGGTTCTGGTTGGGAATGATGATCAGGGTATCGACCATCTTTTGCAGTGTATCCACACCGTCCTCGGCCTGGCGCATGCGCTTGCCGCCTTCGAATTGGAACGGCTTGGTCACGACACCCACAGTCAGAACACCCAGTTCACGCGCGGCCTGTGCGATGATCGGCGCGGCGCCTGTCCCGGTGCCGCCGCCCATGCCAGCGGTGATAAAGCACATATGCGCCCCCGCCAGATGGTCGACGATCTGTTCGATGCTTTCCTCGGCGGCAGCCGCGCCAATGGTGGCCTTGGCCCCTGCCCCCAGACCTTCCGTCACTTTCACGCCCAGTTGCACGCGATGCTCCGCGTTGCTCTGGGAAAGGGCCTGTGCGTCCGTGTTTGCCACGACGAAATCAACACCTTCGAGGTTCTTCTCGATCATGTTGTTGACGGCATTGCCGCCTGCGCCGCCCACACCGAAAACGGTGATCCGGGGCTTGAGTTCGTCATGTCCGGGCATCGTGAGGTTCAATGTCATTGCTCTGTCCGCCTGCTGTTGTGCCTGTTTCGCCTGTTGTCCCGACAGGCCGTAAAATCCGCGTATATTACGGTATTCTTACCGATCGTTAACCCTCGCGTCACCTAAAAAACACCAAAAAACCACAAAATATGGCCGGGTTTTTGCGCTAACACGCGGGATTTTGCCGAATTTACCATATATTGCGGTTACCAGTTGTCCTTAAACCATTTCACCGCCCGCTTCAGCGAGCGTGCCGGGTACCTGTCGACGGGGATCTCGAAGTCCCACCATTCGTCCTGGGGATTCGCCGCGAAAAGGCACATGCCCACCGCGCTGGCAAAGCCCGGCCCGGTTGCCGCCTGCGGAAGGCCATGCACCCGCAGGGGCCGCCCAAGCCGCACCTGCTGTCCCAATATCTTGCTGGCCAATCCGTCCAGGCCGGGGATTTGGCTGCCGCCGCCGGTCAACACGATCTGCTGGCTGGGAAGATGGTCAAACCCGGCGGCATCCAGCCGCGCGCGCACCTCTTCGAGGATTTCCTCGACCCGCGGCCGCATGATCCCGATCAACTCGGCCCGGCTTACCGTGCGCCGGTCATGCTCCCAATCGCCGGTCTCGCCGCCGATCTCGATCATCTCGCGGTCATCCATGCCGGTGGCCACGACACCGCCGTAGAAGGTCTTGATCCGCTCGGCCGTGGCCTGCGGCACCTGAAGCCCCATGGAAATATCGCCAGTCACATGGTCACCGCCCATGCGCACGCTGTCCGAATAAATCATGTGCTTCTTGATAAAGACCGAAATACCAGAGCTGCCACCACCAAGGTCGATACAGGCTGCACCCAGCTCCTGTTCGTCCTCGACAAGGGCCGAGACGCCGCTGACATAGGCCGAACTGGCCAAACCCGCCAGTTCCAGATCGCAACGCTTCACGCAATGCGCCAGGTTCTGCACCGCCGCCGCATCCACGGTCAGCATGTGCATATCGGTCGACAACTCCTGCCCCATCTGCCCGCGCGGATCGCTCAGGCCGGTGCGGTGATCCAAGGCGAAATTCACCGGCTGGGCATGCAGCACCTCGCGCCCCTCGCCGTAATCGGGCACGTCACAGGCGCTCAGCACCCGGCTGATGTCCTGCTCGCTCACGGTGTGGCCTTCCAACTCCACCTGGCCGGCCAACCCGTAAGAGCGCGGGCTTGCCCCCGAGAAACAGGCAATCACGTGATCCACCCGGATATTGGCCATCTTCTGCGCCGCCTGAACGGCGGTGCGAATGGCGCGCTCGGTCTCGGTCATGGCGTCGATCTCGCCAAAGCGCACCCCGCGCGACCGCGTCGTCGCGGCGCCGATCACCCGGAACCCGGCCTGCCCCGCCATGGCGCCGATACCATCGGCCTCGCGCAGCCGCTCGGTCCCGTCAAAGCGCAGCACCAGGCAGGCGATCTTCGACGTGCCCACATCCAGAACCGCCACCACACCGCGCTGCATCGCCGCCTTGCGCATGTTGCGCATCGCACGTTGGGATTCGTAAAGCTCGATCATGTTCTTATTCTGCCCCTGAGCTTATCTTTGTTATCCGCCACCATTCCTCGGTGGCCGCCTCGTTCATTCTTAGGGTGGGCCGCGACGCAAGCCGCATGTCCACCGCCACCAGATCACGCGCCAGCATGTCCTGCACCTCGTTCAGCACGATCACACGCTCCAGCGCGCGCACCGGCTCAGCCTCGGGCAGCATGATCCGCTGGCCGCGCTGCATCACCACGTCCCAACGCCGCTCACCCATGCGCACAAGCCCGCGCATCTTGTCGGCCAGGGGCGCCGCGGCGCGCAAAATCTCAAGCGCCTCGGGCACCGCCTTGTCGGCCCCCTCGCCCGCGATCACCGGCAAATCCGCGCGGTCCGAGCGATGGCGCAGATCCGCCACGCTGACCCCCTCGGCATCGACCACGGCCAAACCGTCGCGCGTGCGCCACACGGCCACCGGCTGGCGTTCCGTCACCTCGGCCACCAGGACACCGCCCTGCCGTACCCGCACATCGGCATCGGCCACCGCCGGCAGGCCGACGATCATCTCGCGCACATGCTCCAATTCAAGATCGAAGGAACTGGCCGGCAGGTCGAAGGGAAATATCTCGCGAATATCCTCTTCCACCCCGGTGCTTGCCCCCTCCACGGCCAAAAGCTGCACCATGAATTCGGGCCGGGTTTCGATCTCCTGCCGGATCTCCGCCACCTTCAGGACCAGCGCATCGCGCCGTGCCTCGTCGGACAGGTAAATCGCCCCGGCGGCAAAACTCAGGCAGAACGGCACACCAACCCGCAACAGCTTGCGAAACAGCGGCGTCAGCATCAGCCGCTCGAACCGGTAAGCCCAGCGCGAGGGCGCGGGATCAGGGCGACCTACCTGTTGCACGAGGCATCCTCCACCATCCATGCGCAAAGCTCAGGGAACGACATGCCCACCGCCTGCGCCTGCTCGGGCGTCAGCGACGTGGGCGTCATCCCCGGCTGCGTGTTGGTCTCCAAAAGCACAAGCCCATCAAGGCCCCGCGCCTCATCCCAACGGAAATCCGTCCGGCTCACCCCGCGACATCCCAGCACATCATGCGCCCGCTTGGCATACTCCATGCAGGCGTCGAAAATCTCTTGCGGGATATCGGCTGGCACCACGTGGCGCGACCCGCCCGCCTTGTACTTGGCGTCATAGTCATACCAGCCATCGGTCAGGATATCGGTCACGGTCAGCGCCCGGTCGCCAATCACCGTCGTCGTCAACTCGCGCCCCGGCGCAAAGGCCTCAACCATCACCACCCCGGGCATTTCCTCGGACAATTGCGGCGGCCCGTTGGCTTCCTCATGCACAAGGTAAACCCCGACCGAGGAGCCCTCGTTGTAGGGCTTCACCACGTAAGGCGGGGTCATGACATGCGCCGCACGTACCGCATCGCGCGCGGCCAGAACGCTTTCCACCACCGGCAAACCCTCGGCGCGATAGGCCGCTTTAGTGCGCTCTTTATCCATCGCCAAAGCCGAGGCCAGGACCCCGGAATGCGTATAAGGCAGGCCCAACCACTCCAACAGGCCCTGCACGCAACCATCCTCGCCCCAGCGTCCATGCAGGGCGTTAAAGACAATATCGGGTGACATATCGGCAAGCTGCACGGAAAGGTCGCGGCCTGCATCGACCTCGACCACCTCGTATCCTGCTTCCCGCAATGCGGCGGCGCATTCACGTCCTGATGACAGCGACACCTCGCGCTCAGCCGAGGGGCCACCCATTATCACCGCCACAGTCGGGGATTTTCCGCTCGAAAGTCCCAACTCGTGCCTCAATGTCCAGAACCGTTAGATCGGTTCACTCTTATTAAAATCGCCTGCCTTGGCGTTACGGGGCCGTTTCTCCGACCCTCATGATCTCCCAGTGTAACTCTATTCCACTGTTTTGGAAAACCTTTTTTCGCACCTCTTCGCCCAAACCTTCCAGATCCGCCGCCGTGGCATCGCCGGTATTGATCAGGAAGTTGGAATGCTTCTCGCTCATCTGCGCGCCGCCCTTGCGCGCCCCGCGCATGCCCGCATCGTCAATCACCTTCCAGGCCTTGAGGTCATGCACATCATCGGCCCGGCCCGTGCTGGAAAATCCCGCCGGGTTGCGAAAGGTGCTCCCGGCGGTGCGGTCCTTGGTGGGCTGTGTCGCGTCGCGCTTTTCAAGCTGTGCTTGCATGTGCGCGGCCAAGGCATCGGGGTCGCCCTGCGCCCCCTCGAAAACCGCCTCGACAATCACGCAACCTTCGGGCAGATCGCTCTGACGGTACTGAAAATTCAACTGCTCAGGGGTCAGCGTGACAATCTCCCCCTCCCGGGTCACCGCACGCGCCTGCACCAGGTGGTCGGCGACATACGAGCCATAACACCCCGCGTTCATCCGCACGGCCCCGCCGATCGCGCCGGGAATGGTGCGCAGGAAGGTCAGGTCAACACCGCCCGCCGCCGCCTTCTTGGCCACATGCGCGTCCAGCGCCGCCGCCCCCGCCGTCACCCGGTTGCCCTCAACCGAAATCCCGTTGAAGCCGCGCCCCATGCGGATCACCACGGCGCGCAGGCCGCCGTCCCGCACGATCAGGTTGCTGCCCACCCCCATGGGAAAGACCGGCACATCGCCGGGCAACGCGCGCAGGAAATGCGCCAGATCCTCGATATCGGCCGGTTGAAACAGCCAATCCGCCGGGCCACCCACGCGCAACCACGTCAGATCGGCCAACAGCCGATCCTGCGTCAATCTTCCACGAACTTCAGGCATCTCAGTCATACGCGCGGCTTAGTCCCCCGCACGGAAAAGGGCAAGCGCCCCGGCTTCAACTTTTCGGCAGGCAGGCCCCCCGGCCAACCGCCAAGGGTCAAGCCCTCAACTCCCGCCCTGCGGGTACGAGATCACCGAAAGATACCTGATCGGCAGCTCGATCAGTTCTTCCGGCCCATGCGGCGCGTCGGCATCGAAAAACAGGCTGTCGCCGGGCCGCAGGTGAAAGCTCTGGTCGCCATGGCGATAACCGACCTCGCCCTCCAGAATATAAAGCAGCTCGACGCCCTCATGCTGAAACGTCGGAAACACATCCGAGGTTTCGTTCAGCGTGATCAGGTAGGGTTCCACCACCACACCGCTGTTATTGGCCCCCAAGTGGCCCAGCAGATTGTATTGATGGCCCGCCCGCGTGCCCGCGCGCTCCATCTCCACCGCCTCGCCCGCCTTGACATGCACCGCCTCGCGACGCTCTTCGAAGCGCCGGAAAAACCCCGTGACCGGCACGCTCAACGCCGCAGACAGGCTTTGCAGCGTCGTCAGCGACGGCGAGGTGACACCGTTTTCGATCTTCGAAAGCATCCCCACGGACAACCCCGTCGCCGCGGCCAGATCGGCCACCGTCATACCGCGGGCACGGCGCACCTCGCGCACTTCGCGCCCGATCGCGGTTTCAAGGTTCTTCTCGCGGGTCTCACGGACCTTATGGGGGTTTTGGCGCAGATTTGGATCAGCCATATTCGGTCCTTTGCAGACGGCGCTCAACCATGAATACTCCGGACCGGAATTGCAAGTTTCGTACGACTCGTACGAACGGGTCCGCAAGCGGCGCGATTTTCGTACGAAAATCGGGGGTAAACCGTACGACTCGTACGTTTGCCGCGGCGTGAAGCCTGCCACATTTCCGCCCTATTTGCGTGGTATCCTGTTCCGATAAACAGGCGCCAGCCGCGCGCCAGCCGGCTGGTTTGCCTCATAAAAAAGGAGCAGACCAATGGGCAGCGCAAAACCTCTCCAACCTCCCCAACAGGCAACTGATGAGCCGAAGCAGGCCGGCCCCGCGACGCCGCAGGCCCCTCTCTCGCAGGGCGATCCACGCAAGGTCTTCAACGACTTCGCCAGCATCTAAAGCACTGCAAACAAAAGAAAAAGGCCGCGCCCCGTAAGGGCACGACCCAAGCGTTTTCACGGTCAAGGCGCTGTGGCTTAGCCCACCAGCTCCAGCCCCGAGAAGAAGAAAGCGATCTCAACCGCCGCCGTTTCCGGCGCGTCCGACCCATGGACCGAGTTTTCGCCAACCGATTCCGCGAATTCGGCGCGGATCGTACCCGGCGCCGCATCGGCAGGGTTGGTTGCGCCCATCACTTCGCGGTTCTTGGCAATCGCGCCTTCCCCTTCCAGCACCTGCACGACAACCGGCTCGGACGCCATGAATTCGCACAGTTCACCATAGAACGGGCGCTCTTTGTGCACGGCATAGAATTCACCGGCTTGGGCGGGGGTCAGTTGAATGCGCTTTTGCGCAACGATGCGCAGGCCCGCGTCTTCGAACTTGGCGTTGATCTTACCGGTCAGGTTGCGTTTGGTGGCATCGGGTTTGATGATGCTCAGGGTGCGTTCCACAGCCATGTCAGCCTCTTTCCTTGATGAATGGGGCGCGGAACCGTCCCGCGCGCGTTTGATCGCGGCTCCGATAGCATGGGGTCGGCCCTTTGAAAAGCCGCGATTGACGCCTGCCCGGGATTGCGTCACACCCCTGCCATGCTGCGACTTGACGATATATCTTATTCGGTGGCGGGCCGCCCGTTGATCGAACACGCCTCGGCCACCATTCCGGATGGCCACAAGGTGGGTTTGGTGGGCCGTAACGGCACCGGCAAAACCACGCTTTTCCGCCTGATCCGGGGGGAACTGGCGCTGGAAACCGGGGAAATCGCCCTGCCCGCCCGCGCCCGCATCGGCGGCGTGGCCCAAGAGGTACCGGGCAACGAGGTGTCGCTGATTGATACCGTGCTGGCCGCCGATACCGAACGGGCCGAATTGATGGCCGAATCCGAAACCTCGTCAGATGGCGCGCGGATCGCCGAAATCCAAACCCGCCTTGCCGATATCGACGCATGGTCGGCCGAGGCCCGCGCCGCCAGCATCCTCAAGGGGCTTGGCTTTACCGATGCCGAACAGCAAATGCCCTGCAGCGCCTTTTCCGGCGGCTGGCGGATGCGCGTGGCGCTGGCCGCCGTGCTGTTTGCGCAACCCGATCTTCTGCTCTTGGACGAGCCTACCAACTACTTGGATCTGGAAGGCGCGCTTTGGCTGGAAAGCTATCTGGCGCGCTATCCGCACACGGTTCTGGTGGTCAGCCACGACCGCGGGCTCTTGAACCGCGCAGTGGGGTCCATCCTGCATCTCGAAGACCGCAAACTGACGCTTTACCAAGGCGGCTATGACGCCTTTGCCAAGACCCGCGCCGCACGTCTGGCCGCCGCGCAGTCGGAGGCCAAGAAACAAGAGGCCCGCCGCGCGCATCTTCAGTCCTATGTCGACAGGTTTCGCTACAAGGCCGACAAGGCCAAGCAGGCGCAGGCCCGGATCAAGGCCCTTGCCCGGATGGAGCCGATCACCCAACCGCAAGAAGCCGCGCTGCGCCGCTTCACCTTCCCCGAGCCCGAGGAACTTTCACCGCCCATCCTTCGGCTGGAGGGGGCCGCCGTTGGTTATGACGGGAAAGCGGTGCTTAACCGTCTGGACCTGCGGATTGACCAGGATGATCGCATCGCGCTTCTGGGGCGCAACGGCGAAGGGAAATCCACGCTCTCCAAACTTTTGGCAGGCAAGCTTGAGACAATGGATGGACGGGTGCATAGCGCCTCGAAGCTGCGCGTTGGTTATTTCGCGCAGCATCAGGTGGAGGAGTTGCACCTTGATGAAACCCCCATCGATCACATCCGCCGATTGCGGCCCGATGAGGCCCCGGCGAAACTGCGCGCCCGGCTGGGCGGCTTCGGCATCGGGGCCGAACAGGCGGAAACCATGGTCAAGGGGCTGTCGGGTGGGCAAAAGGCGCGGCTGTCGCTGATGCTGGCCACACTGGATGCGCCGCATCTTCTGATCCTTGACGAGCCGACCAACCACCTTGATATCGAAAGCCGCGAAGCCTTGGTCGAGGCGCTGACCGCTTATAGCGGCGCGGTGATCCTTGTCAGCCACGACATGCACCTTCTGGAACTGGTGGCCGACCGGCTTTGGCTGGTCAAGGACGGGCGCGTTGCCCCCTACGAGGGCGATTTGAAAACCTACCGCGACATGCTTCTTTCGGGCGACAGCACCGCGAAACAGGCCCCGAGATCCAAACCCGAGAAACCCAAACGCCCCTCGCGCGACGCCGTCCTCGCCCTGCGCCAAGAGGTGCGCAAATGCGAAGCAAGGGTTGAGAAACTGACCGAGATGCACGAACGTATCTCGGCCAAGCTGGCCGATCCGGGCATGTATGACGAAGCGCGCGTAAACGAAGCCTCCGAATGGCAAAAGAAATTCGCCGAGGTCGAAGACGGTCTGGCCCGGGCCGAAACCTTGTGGATAGCCGCCCTTGAACGGCTGGAGGAGGCAGAACGCCCATGATCGTCGATACCGCCTTCCTGATCACCGCCTTTGTCACGTTGTTCGTCATCATCGACCCGATCGGCATGACACCGCTTTTCGTGGCCATGACCCAGGGCATGAGCACCGCCAAGCGCCGCGCCATCGCCTTGCGCGCCTGTGTCACCGCCGCGCTGATCCTTATTGTCTTTGCCAGCTTCGGTGAGGCGGTGCTTGGCTTTATCGGAATTTCCATGCCCGCCTTCCGCATTGCGGGCGGGATATTGTTGTTCCTCACCGCCCTCGACATGCTGTTCGAACGGCGCAGCAAGCGGCGCAAATCGCAAGCCGACGAGGCCGAGGAAGAAGACGACAGCGATGATCCCTCGATCTTTCCGCTGGCCATTCCCCTGATTGGCGGGCCGGGGTCGATCACTACGGTGATCCTTCTGGCCGGGCAGAAACCGGGGCTTGAAGGGCTGGCTTGGGTGATTGGCGTAATGCTCTGCGTGGTCGGCATGGTTTTCGTGCTGTTTTTGACCTCAGGCATATTGGAGCGCGCCCTGGGGCGGACGGGCATCAACGTGGTCACGCGCCTTTTGGGCATGTTGCTGGCGGCCTTGGCGGTGCAATTCGTGCTTGACGGGTTGCGCGGTTTCGGGATCGCCGCCTGACCTTTCAAAAGCCCTGACGCCGCCTTATATCTGGCCCATGCAAAACGATCCTGCCAGTTTGGTTTATCTTGTGATCCTCGGGTCGGCCATCGGCCTGTGGTTCTTCGCGCAAAACCGCCAATCCATTGGCAAACTGGCCCAACAAGCGGCGGCTTGGGGGCTTATTTTCCTTGGGGGCATCGCGGTTGTGGGCCTTTGGGGCGACATCCGGCAAAGCGTGGCGCCCGCGCAAACGGTCGTGGCGCAATCCGGGCAGATCGAACTGCCCCGCGCGCCCGATGGGCATTATTACCTGACTGCGGATGTGAACGGCGAACCGGTGCGCTTTGTCGTCGATACCGGGGCCACGCAGATCGTTCTGTCGAAATCCGACGCCCGCCGCGTCGGCCTTGATGTAGATGAGCTCGTATATCTTGGCCGGGCCTATACTGCCAATGGCGAAGTGCGCACAGCGCCGGTGAAACTCGATACCGTCAGCATCGGCCCGATCAAGGACAATAACGTGCGCGCCGTCGTGAATGACGGCGCGATGGAAGGTTCCTTGCTGGGAATGGACTACCTACAGCGGTTTTCCAGCGTCGAAATCGGCGGCGGGAAATTGATCCTGACGCGGTGATCAGTACCCCATGATCATGCCTTCAAGGGCGTCTTTTTCCATCGACAACTCCTGAAGCCGCGACTTGACCACGTCACCGATGGTCACGATGCCGATCAGCTTGCCGTCTTCAACCACGGGCATGTGGCGGAACCGGCCATCGGTCATCCGCGCCAACACCGCGTCCGAGCTGTCCTGCCGCGAACAGCACACCGGGTTGGCGGTCATCATCTCGTCAATGGTTTCCGACAGACATTTCGCGCCGCGCACCCCCAAGGAGCGGACGATATCGCGCTCTGACAGGATGCCGTCAATCTTCTCGTCATCGCGCGACACGACCAGCACACCGATCCGGCGTTCCGCCAGCGTTTGCGCCGCGTCCGAGACCAGCGTTCCGGGCTTCACCGTGACAACCTTGTGGTCCCCTTTGGATTTCAAGATTTGTTGCACGAGCATTGCGCAGCCCTCCGATTGTTTTATGTCGCGTATACCACGGTTTACGATAATAAAGTTTCTGTCAAGTAAGCGCTTCAAGCCGTGCCACTTCGCGCCGCAATCCGTCGACCAAAGCGGCAGCAAAGCGGTTCTGCCGCTCCAACCGTCGATCATCGGCATGACGCACAAGGTAAAAACTCCGCGTCAGGCTCAGGGCATCGGGCAAAACCTTCACCACATCCGTCACCGCCGGGATGGAGAAATCATGCAAAATACCGATCCCGGCCCCATGCCTGACCCAGTTGAGCTGTACCGCCACCGAATTGGACGCAAGGTTTACGGTCGTCACCCCGGCTTCGCGCAGATAATCCAGTTCCTTGTCGAAAATCATGTCCTGGATATAGCCCACGACGCGATGACCTTTCAGGTCTTCCAACCGCTCGATCGGGGGCACCTGCCGAAGGTAGCATTTCGAGGCCGCCAGATGCAGCCGGTAATCGGCGACCTTCTGAACGCTCAACCGCCCCGCCGTGGGCGGGCTGACGGCGATCACCATATCCGCCTCACGCCGTGTCAGGTTGAATACCCGTGGAAGCGCCACGATCTGCACCTCCAAATCGGGGTTTTCTTCGGCGATCTTGGCGCAGACCTGTGGTAGCAGGTAATTCGCGGCCCCGTCCGGTGCGCCGATCCTGATCTGGCCGGTCAGCCCGCCGGATTGCCCGGCCAATTCCTCAACGGCGCCTTCCACCGCCTGTTCCACCCGCACCGCGTGCGACATCAACCGCTGGCCCGCGTCGGTCAGGGCATACCCGGTGGGCGATTTGGCAAACAGAGGCGCGCCGACATCGGCCTCAAGCCGCGCCACCCGTCGGCCCACCGTGGCCGGGTCCACCTTCAACACTCGCCCCGCCCGTGACAGGCTTTCGCTACGCGCCACGGCCAAAAAGGTTTTCAGATCATCCCACTGCATCGGGTACCTTTGCGTTTTTGCAAAACACTTTTGGAATATTGCCCCTTTTACGGGGATCGCTGCAAGACTAAGCTAGGCTTAAATCTCGAATTGGGAGGATTCCATGAAAGAACTGACGCATTATATCGACGGCGCCCATGTCAATGGCACTTCGGGCCGGTTTTCCGATGTCTTCAACCCCGCCACCGGCGAGGTGCAGGCCAAATGCCCGCTCGGCAACAACGAAGAGCTGAACAAAGCGGTTGAAATCGCCGCCGCCGCACAGCCCGCATGGGCCGCCACCAACCCGCAGCGCCGCGCGCGGGTGATGATGAAGTTCGTCCAATTGCTGAACCGCGATATGGACAAGCTGGCCGAGGCCCTGTCGTCTGAGCACGGCAAAACCTTTCCCGACGCCAAGGGCGATGTGCAACGTGGCCTCGAGGTGGTGGAATACTGCATCGGTGCACCGGAACTCCTGAAAGGTGAATTCACCGACAGCGCCGGCCCCGGCATCGACATGTACTCGATGAAGCAGCCGCTTGGCGTGACGGCGGGCATCACCCCCTTCAACTTCCCGGCGATGATCCCGATGTGGATGTTCGCCCCGGCACTGGCCTGCGGCAACGCCTTCATCCTCAAGCCGTCCGAGCGTGACCCCTCGGTGCCGCTGATGCTGGCCGAACTGATGGAAGAGGCCGGCCTGCCCAAAGGTCTGCTGCAAGTGGTGAACGGCGACAAGGAAGCGGTTGACGCGATCCTTGACCACCCGGTCATTCAATCGGTGGGCTTCGTCGGCTCCACCCCGATCGCCGAGTATATCTACTCGCGTGGCTGCGCGAACGGCAAACGGGTGCAGTGCTTCGGCGGTGCGAAGAACCACATGATCATCATGCCCGACGCCGACATGGATCAGGCCGCCGATGCGCTTATCGGCGCCGGTTACGGCGCTGCCGGCGAACGCTGCATGGCGATTTCGGTCGCTGTGCCCGTTGGCGATGAAACCGCCGATCGCCTGATCGAAAAGCTGGTCCCGCGTATCGAGAAGCTGAAGGTCGGCCCCTACACCGCGGGCGATGACGTGGATTACGGCCCCGTCGTCACCGGTGCGGCCAAGGAAAAAATTCTTGGCCTTGTGCAATCTGGTGTCGACCAAGGCGCGGAGCTGGTTGTCGATGGCCGCGACTTCCAACTTCAGGGATACGAAGACGGGTTCTTTGTCGGTCCGCACCTTTTCGACAAGGTGACTCCCGACATGGACATCTACAAACAGGAAATCTTCGGCCCGGTCCTGAGCACCGTGCGCGCGGGTTCCTACGAAGAGGCGATCAATCTGGCCATTGATCACGAAATGGGCAACGGCACGGCCATCTTCACCCGCGACGGTGACGCCGCCCGCGATTTCGCCAACCGCATCAACATCGGTATGGTCGGCGTCAACGTTCCGATCCCCGTGCCGCTGGCCTATCACACTTTCGGCGGCTGGAAGAAATCCATGTTCGGCGACCTCAACCAGCACGGCCCGGACGCCTTCAAGTTCTACACCCGTACCAAGACCGTGACCTCCCGCTGGCCCTCGGGCATCAAGGAAGGTGGCGAGTTCAACTTCAAGGCCATGGATTAACCCACGGCCACACCAACGAGAACGCCCGCCCCTTCGGCGGGCGTTTTGCATTGCGCGCCCCCGCCTGCCCGTGCTGATATGGTGCGATAACATGGCAAAGGGGGTACCCATGGCCCTGATCCACCCCGAGTTCACCATCGGCATCGAGGAAGAATACCTTCTGGTTGACCGTGACAGCATGGCCTTGGCCGACGCCCCCGAAGCGATGATGGAAGAATGCCGCGCGCAGCTTCAGGATCAGGTCAGCCCCGAGTTCCTGAATTGCCAGATCGAAATCGGCACCAAGGTCTGTCGCAACGTGGGTGAGGCGCGAGAAGACCTCAAGCGCCTGCGCAGCACGGTATCGGCCTGCGCGGCCAAGCATAACCTCGCGCCGATTGCTGCCTCTTGCCATCCCTTCGCCGACTGGCGGGACCAGAAACACACCGACAAGGAACGCTACAACCACCTTGCCGGGGATCTGGCAGGCGTGGTGCGGCGAATGTTGATTTGCGGGATGCATGTGCATGTGGGCATCGACCCGCCCGACCGCCGCGTCGACCTTATGAACCAGCTAAGCTATTTCCTGCCGCATCTTCTGGCGCTGTCGTGTTCCTCCCCTTTCTGGCAGGGGCAGGATACCGGGCTAAGTTGTTATCGCCTGACGGTGTTCGACAACCTGCCGCGAACCGGCCTGCCGCCCCGCATGGAAAGCTTTGGCGAATTTGAACGCTCGGTTCAGGCGCTTGTCGATCTCGAGGTGATCGAGGACAGCTCGAAAATCTGGTGGGATCTGCGCCCCTCGCATCAGTTTCCGACACTGGAATCGCGCATCTGCGATGTCCAGCCCCGTCTTGAAGATGCCTTGAGCCTTGCTGCAATGGTCCAAGCCCTGTCGCGGATGCTTTGGCGGCTGGCTGTGAAAAACCAACGCTGGCGTATCTACGATCGCTTCCTGATTGCCGAGAACCGCTGGCGCGCGCAACGCTACGGTGTGCGTGAAGGGCTGATCGACTTCGGCCTTGGTGAGATCATCCCCATGGCCGGTCTGGTCGAAGAATTGATCGAGCTTTTACAGGACGACGCGCAGTTTTTCGAATCCGCGTCCGAGGTGGAAAATACCCGCGAGATGCTGCGCACAGGCACATCCGCCGGCCGCCAACGACAGGCCTATTCAGAGGCGCTTCATGCCGAGGACGATCAGGATCATGCCATGCGCGCCGTTGTGCGCCACCTGATCGAGGAATTCCACGCCGATCTCTAGGCATTGCAACCTCGTGCCGCGGGTCATAGTTGATCGTTCCATGGTGATTGCCAAGGGGCCGCTTATGTTGAAATTCGCCAACCTGGCCCTTTTGGTGCTGTTTCCCGTCGCATGGTTTGCCCCCTTGATGCGCGCGGGTCTATTGCCGCTTTTCGCACTATCCGAGATCAGCGTCATCACCGGGCTGCAATCGCTGTGGGAAAGTGATGTTTTCCTGGCCCTCGTCGTGACCGTGTTCGCCTTGTTCGCGCCTTACATGAAAACCATCGGGCTGGCCCTGATCCACTTTGGCCTTTTGCGCCGCAAGGTGCTGCCGGTTCTTCAAATCATGGGCAAGCTGGCCATGGCCGATGTTTTTTTGATCGCGCTTTACATCACGCTGTCCAAGGGTATCGGCGTAGGACGGATCGAGGTGGCCTGGGGCCTCTATCTTTTCACCGGCTGTATCCTTGCCTCCATCGCCATTGGTTACGCGACGGAAAAGTCAGCGCGAAACCCCAAGATTGTCGCCAAAACGGAAACAAAAAAGGGGTCATAAGCCCCGGTTTCCGCGCCATGACACAAATCTTCACAATTTCCCCTTGGGGATTTGCGGGGGGCCAGCATAAACTTGCCTATACTTTGGGTTAGATCACTTTCTGGGGGGAAAGTCATGTCGAACCAATTCAAATCGTTTTTTGTCTTACTTCAGTTCTTGATGCAGCGATTGGCGGTTGTCGCCTTTATCCTCGCCGCGCTCACCTTGACCGCCGTTACCGTCATGGCCGCCTTCGGCGCGATGCCCTGGTTGGAATTCAGCGCCGAATTCAACGGCGCCACCTACCAAAACGCTGGGCAAATCGCCCAAATCGCCCTTACCGCCACGGCGGTCTTGATATGCTTTTTCGTGCCGATGAACGGGCGGATCATGCGGCTGGAAAACTCGCATCGCAAATTCGAGATCGGCATGATGGATATCGCCCGCGCCTATGCGGCGGCCCATGGCGCCGACCGCGAGGGCCTGTTTCACCTCAGTTCCGAATTTGACGCCGTGCGCGAGCGGCTGGCCTATCTGCGGGAACATCCCGACCTTGGCGATCTGGAACCCGCGCTTTTGGAGGTGGCCGCACAAATGTCCTTTATCAGCAAGGAACTGGCCGAGGTTTATTCCGACGAGAAAGTCAGCCGCGCCCGCGCCTTCCTTACCCAGCGCCAGCAGGAAATCGAAACCTTCAACACCCGACTGGTGCAGGCCAAGCAGGTCTGCCAGGAATTGCACCATTGGGCGCACGAGGTGGAGCTGGAAGAAAGCGTCGCGGCCAGCCAACTGCAACGCCTGCGCGACGACCTGCGTGATATCCTGCCCGAACTGGGCCACGAGGATATGGCGCGCCAAGATGGTACCATCGTCCCGTTAACCGAAAAAGCCGCCGAATAAGGCGTTTCGCGAAATGCGGTGCACCGTTCAGTCGTTGTCCGCGTTCCGCCTTTCTCTGATGTGTCGGGCCGATTGCAGACCGCTTTAGGGTTTGACCGCCCCCACCCCGATGGGGCAATAGCGGGCCATGGCAAAAACGGCATCTTTTTCCTGCACCGCCTGTGGCGCGGTCTATTCCAAATGGTCCGGGCGGTGCGACGCCTGCGGCGAATGGAACACCATCGTCGAAGATACACCGCTGTCCACCGGCCCCGCCTCGAAATCCCTTGGTGCCAAACGCGGCACCGCCCTTACCCTGACCGATCTTTCTGCCGAGGAAACGCCGCCCCCCCGCACCCAATCCGGCATTGCCGAGCTGGACCGCGTGCTTGGTGGCGGCATGGTGCCAGCCAGCGCCATTCTGGTGGGCGGTGACCCGGGCATCGGCAAATCCACCCTGCTTTTGCAGGCCGCCGCGCGCTTTGCGGGTGCGGGCCTGAAAACCGTTTACGTGTCGGGCGAAGAGGCCAGCGCACAGATCCGTATGCGCGCCCAGCGCCTTGGGCTGGGCGACGCCCCGGTAAAGCTTGCCGCCGCGACCTCGCTGCGCGATATCCTCACCACCTTGGAGGCTGAAAAACCCGACCTCGTGGTGATCGACTCGATCCAGACCGTCTGGGCCGACAACGTCGACAGCGCCCCGGGCAGCGTCAGCCAAGTACGCGCCGCCGCCCACGAACTGACCAGCTTTGCCAAGCGCAAGGGGGCCAGCGTGATCTTGGTGGGCCATGTCACCAAGGAGGGCCAGATCGCCGGCCCCCGCGTGGTCGAACACATGGTCGATACCGTGCTTTATTTCGAAGGCGAGCGCGGCCACCAGTTTCGTATCCTGCGCAGCGTCAAAAACCGCTTTGGCCCCGCCGATGAAATCGGCGTGTTCGAGATGACGGGCGGCGGGCTGGCCGAGGTCTTGAACCCTTCCGAGCTTTTCCTTTCGGGGCGTGGCGATCCGGCCCCCGGCTCGGTCGTCTTCGCAGGCATCGAAGGCACCCGGCCCGTGCTGGTGGAAATGCAGGCGCTTGTCGCGCCAACACCCCACAGCCAACCCCGCCGCGCCGTGGTGGGCTGGGATGGGTCGCGCCTTGCCATGATCTTGGCCGTACTCGAGGCACGCTGCGGCATCCCCTTTGCGGGGCTTGATGTCTACCTCAACGTCGCGGGCGGCATCAAGATATCCGAACCCGCCGCCGATCTGGCCGTCGCCGCCGCCCTGCTCAGTGCGCGCGAAGACAGCAGCCTGCCCGCCGAAACCGTGGTTTTCGGGGAAATCAGCCTTTCCGGAGCGCTTCGGCCCGTAGGTCAGACCGAAAACAGGTTGAAAGAAGCGCAAAAACTTGGTTTCACATCGGCAATCGTGCCAGCGGGCGGGAAACCCGGGGGCAAATCCGGCCTCACGTTGACCCAACTGGGCGATCTGACGGCATTCGTAGGTGACATTTTCGGCGCAGGATAAGGCGCCGCACGCAGCTAGGGACAGGTACATGGAAGGTTTCACCATCATCGACGGCGTTGTCGCGCTGATTATCGTCTTGTCGGCGCTTCTGGCCTATTCGCGCGGCTTCGTGCGCGAGTCCCTCGCCATCGCGGGTTGGTTCGTGGCGGGCCTTCTGGCCTTCATCTTCGCCCCACAGGTGGAACCGCTGGTCAAGGAAGTGCCCGTTGTCGGCGACTTCATCGCCGACAGTTGCGAGTTGAGCATGATCGCCGCCTTCACCGCCGTCTTTGCCGTGGCGCTGATCGTGGCCTCCTTCATCACACCGCTGTTTTCCTCGCTCGTGCAACGCTCGGCCCTTGGCGGGCTGGATCAGGGGCTGGGCTTCATATTCGGTGTGGCGCGCGGCATCCTCTTGGTGGCCATCGCCTATTTCGTCTATGAAACCGTCATCACCAGCCAGAACATCCAGATGATCGACGATAGCCGTTCCGCCCGTGTCTTCAGCCGCCTTACCGACAAGGTCGAAGACGGCAACCCCGAACAGGCCCTTGGCTGGATCACGCAACAATACGAACAGCTTGTCGGTGCCTGCGACGCCCCGCAGTAGGGACATAAGGTGATGTCGAACAGCTATATCATCGCCCTGGGCCTTGCCGCGATGGCCGGTGTCGCGATTTCGCTGCAAAACCCGATCAACGCCGGGCTGGCGCGTCATATCGGCAGCAGCCTTGGCGCAACGACGATCTGTTTTGCCGTGGGGCTGATCGCACTTTCGATTGCATCTTTGCTTTTCGGCCAATGGCCCGCCGTGCTGCAGGCCCCCCATGCACCGCTTGTCCTGCTCTCCGGCGGGTTGCTGGGGGCCTTCCTTGTCTGGGCCGCGCTTTACAGCGTGCCGATCTTGGGGGTGCTGACCCTCGTGGCCGTTCTGATCCTTGGACAGATCACCGCCGCGCTGGTGATTGACCATTACGGTCTCTTCGGATTGCAGGCTCAAGCGATTTCTTTCAATCGCCTGCTCGCCGCCGGATTGGTTCTGGCCGGGATCGTCCTGTCGCGCTTTTGACGCCACGTCAGGTGCCGCGCGCGAAACGCATCAAAAAGTTTCATGTGATAGTTTCGTGACATACGCCGCCACAGCCACTATCTAGGGGTCAAATAGCGTGACCGGGATTCGGAGCTGCCCCTTGTCCAAGCATATGCCCCCCGCCCATCCTTTCGACGATGACAAACTCAAGGAGGAATGCGGCGTTTTCGGCGTGATCGGTGTGACCGATGCGGCGAATTTCGTGGCCCTCGGCCTTCATGCCCTGCAACACCGTGGACAAGAGGCCGGCGGTATCGTCTGCCACCACCCCGACCACGGCTTCAACAGCGCCCGCCGTTTCGGCTATGTGCGCGACAACTTCACCAAGCAATCACTGATGGAAACCCTGCCCGGGCCCTTGGCCATCGGGCACGTGCGCTATTCCACCGCCGGATCGAAAGGCCAAACGGCGATCCGCGACGTGCAGCCCTTCTTTGGTGAGTTTGCCATGGGCGGGGCGGCGATTGCCCATAACGGCAACATCACCAACGCCGAGGCCCTGCGCAAGGAACTGATCGAACGCGGCTCGATCTTCCAGTCGACCTCGGACAGCGAATGCATCATTCACCTGATGGCCCGCTCCTTGCAACGCACCATCCCCGAACGCATGGAAGACGCCCTGCGCCGGGTCGAAGGGGCGTTCTCGGTCGTGGCCATGACCCGCACCAAGCTGATCGGTGTCCGCGACCCGCTTGGCGTGCGCCCGCTGGTTCTGGGGCAAGTTGCAGATGGCTGGGTTCTGAGTTCGGAAACCTGTGCGCTGGACATCATCGGCGCGCGCTTCGTCCGCGAGGTCGAGCCGGGCGAAATGGTTGTAATCACTGACAAAGGTGTCGAAAGCCATTACCCTTTCCGCCGCCAGAAATCGCGCTTTTGCATCTTTGAGCATGTCTATTTCTCGCGCCCGGATTCGATCATCGGCGGGCGCTCGGTTTACGAGACACGCCGCCAGATCGGGGTGGAACTGGCCAAGGAAAGCCATGTGGATGCCGACCTTGTCTGCCCCGTGCCCGATAGCGGCACACCGGCGGCCATCGGGTTCAGCCAGCAATCGGGCATCCCCTATGCCATGGGGATCATCCGTAACCAGTACATGGGCCGAACCTTTATCGAACCCACCGAACAGATCCGCAACATGGGCGTTCGCCTCAAGCTCAACGTGAACCGCGCACTCATTGAAGGCAAGCGGGTGATCCTGGTGGACGACAGCGTCGTGCGCGGCACAACATCACGCAAGATCAAGGAGATGATCCTTGATGCGGGGGCCGCCGAGGTACATTTCCGCATCGCCTCGCCGCCCACGGCATGGCCTTGTTTTTATGGCGTTGACACGCCGCAGCGCGAAAAACTTCTGGCCGCGACCATGAGCGAAGACGAGATGCGCGAACATCTGGCGGTGGACAGCCTCAAGTTCATCTCGCTGGATGGGCTTTACCGCGCGGTGGGCGAAGCGGATGGGCGCAAGAACGACTGTCCGCAGTACTGCGATGCCTGTTTCTCGGGGGAATACCCGGTGGTGCCTTCGGACATGGTCGAAAAAGGCTTCGAGATTAAAGCGGCGGAGTGATGCCGCCACTACGCTTCAGGCCCCATCATTTCCTTTGTTCTCAAGGGTTTAAGGGGAAAGGCTATTCCCATGCCTTTACCCGCAACATGACGCGCATCGTGGTCGACGGCCTGCGCGCGCCGGATGGCGACGCCACCGAAATCGAGGTGGTGGGCAGCCTGGACGACATCTGCGCCCCCTGCCCCAAGCGGCGCGGGAACCTCTGCCAAGCCCAGGAAAAGATTGAAGAAATCGACGCGCGCCACGCATCGGCCCTGTCCCTGCGCCCCGGTGACCGCCTGACATGGGGCGAGGCCAAGGCACGCATGAAAAGCAGCCTGAAACCCGGTGACCTGTCCCACCTGTGCAAGGGCTGCCAGTGGTTGGACCTGGGGCTGTGCGAGGCCGCGCTCAGGGATTTGTTGCAAGAGGGCTAACGGCCCGCGCTGTCGTACGACTCGTACGCTCAACGGGGGAGTTTCGTACGAAAATCCGGGGGCTGGCGAAAGGTTTCGTACGAGTCGTACGAAATCCTCCCGCCCGGATCATATTGGCCGAGACAAGCACCGTTAAAAGGCGGGCCGACCCCCCTTTACCGAAGGTTCGATCAAGCTGTCGCGAATGATGGGTTCGAGTCTCTTTTGGATATTGGAACATGAGCCGCGCATCGCCGGGCCGCGGTGCGGCGATCCTCGCCATGAGCCTGTGCAGTTTATCTTAACCACTGGCGCGAAATCTGTATGCTAAGCACAATGACCAACCCAATCGCCGTGCCGGGGGGCGGCCCGGCGATGCGCGGCGGCGCTTTGCGCCTTGATTCCGCGCAAGGCCGAAGCTCACTCCGTCCCGCGCCGCTTACCTTCACCCTTCCGAAAATGCTGCAACGTTCATGAAAGATCGGTCTGACGGGCCGGGGCTTGCCAAATGTTCGGCTCGCTGCGCGGAGGTAGGTCCGCTTCGAGTCGGGCATTGGACATGGTCGGTCAGGCTTTGAACGTCTCTATCCCGCCATCCAACAGCCTCAAAAGCGCATCTGAAACGGGCGACGGCTTGCACAAGTCAAATACACGCAGGTCAATCCCGATATCGGCAACTGGCCTTATCAATATCTCGGCATTATCAGCTTCGAAAAAATACACGCCTCCGCCCAATTCAGCGGGAGCGCCAAAACACCGGCATGCTTGCGCATAAAACGCCTCAGGATCTGAAGAGGCCGAACTCAGCGCACGGCCTTCTTTCGTCAATCTTTGCCCGAAGAAACGCAAGGCGAAGGAAATCAGGCTGATATCACCATATGGGCTACGGGCCAGCTCTCGCTTTGCCTTGTTTCTTCGCAGCGAATAGTTTGCTGTTGGACAGGGGGAACGAACTTGGTGTGATTTCAGTATTGTAAAATATGATCGCGCATCACGCGTTTCCATGAAACTGATCCCTTCGACCGAAGGGTCGATATCGTTCAAATCCTTCAATTCAAGGTGATACTGGCAGGGATCGGTTGGCTTCATTTTCCCTTTGTCAGCGACCAGTGCCTCGAAAGCGCCGCTGGCGGCGATATCTGCGAGGAAGCCCAGGAACGACTTTACCTCTTGCCCAAGCGGAGCTTTGAAAACGGTTTCTGCCTGATGCAAAATTTCTGCACGCTTGTGCGTTCGGGGAATCGTAACTCCGTGTTTCGCCTCCACCATGTCACGTAGCGCATTGAAGTGCCCGCAATGATCCTTGGCGCCTAATCCCGTAAAAAATCCCACTGTATGGCACCTCGTTGCCGGGTTGCGTTCGGCTCACATCAGAAGGGGAACCGCCGTTCTCACAACCCGGTCTTTAGCAGATTTCCGAACGCAATATGAATCTCGCGATCTTTATCGGACATCGTGTCGCCAATGCGCCAAGTGGTGATGCGCAGCGTTTTCGTTGGGCCCACAGAGATCGTATTCACATAGATATTGGACCGGCCATTCACCGACCCGCGTGCTGCATAAACATAATTGCCGCTTGAAACCTTCCCCGACTTCAAAAGAGCGAAATCTTGGGATTCTTTACTATCTGACTGGGCCATGAGGCGTGCGGCGCGCTCACTTTCCACCCCGTCATCTGTGCCCCCGTCAAAAAACCTGAGGCTCCCGGCAAAACCCTCCTCTGTGTTGTAGAAGAGGGTGCTATCCGCCTTGTCTTCACGCAGTTCCCATGACGTGCCCGCGACACATATCGAAATATCCAGCGGCCCGTTAAGAAGCGTACAGGCATACGCTGGTTTTAAAGGCAGGCACAGAGCGCACACAACGAACGCCACCTTCGGAAGGCTGGCTTTCTCGATTATGGTATTCAACAGTGACATTTGGGTTAAGTAATTTCACATATTCAACAAAAGCTTGAGGTCTCCGGGTATCATCATCGTGATGCCCGAGCAATCTACATTGCTATTCGACGCATGAAGTGTCGTCGCCCATTTCGACCGGTCGCAATGTCCGCCCTTCGATCACTCGGTTAACCGGTTGCGTAGGTCTGCTTGCCGATGGGCCCCGGGCGCACTTTGTGCGTTCTTGCACAGCACCTGGGCGAATGCCGCCCTTGGCCTGTCGCGCAACACACCCCATTTTTGGATCAAACCAAGCATGGAGTTTGCCAAATGACCTTCAGGCCTGTCACCGCCACCAGCACCGCACAGCCCCATATCGAGGGCGCGGGCGTTCACCTGCACCGGGTTTTCGGCTTCGAAGACCCGACACTCACCGATCCCTTCCTGATGATGGATGATTTCCGCAATGACGATCCGCGGCTTTATTCCAAGGGGTTCCCATGGCACCCCCACCGCGGGATCGAGACCATCACCTATGTTCTGGAGGGTGAGGTCGAGCATGCGGATTCGCTTGGCAACCGGGGCCTGCTTGGCCCGGGCAGCGTGCAGTGGATGACCGCCGGGTCGGGCATCGTGCACCAGGAAATGCCCTCGGGCGACGCGCAGGGGCGGATGCACGGGTTTCAGCTTTGGGCGAACCTGCCCAAGTCGCTGAAGATGACGACCCCGCGCTATCAGGATATCACCCAAGGCGATATTCCCATCGAGGGGGACGAGGACGGCACCACCGCCAAGGTGATCATCGGGTCGTTCTGGGGCAAGACCGGGCCGGTGGACGGGATCGCGGCCAACCCGATGCTGCTGGATATTTCCATCCCGGCAGGGCGGCGCAAGACCTTCCCGGTGGACACCCGCGCCAATGCGCTGGCTTATGTCTTTGCAGGTTCAGGGCGCTTCCGCGATGCCAGCGCGCCCATGGGGATCAAGGTGGAAAAAGAGTACCGCGGCGAGGAGTTGAACATCCGCGACCTGAGCGGCAACCGCACCCTGATCCGCTTTGGCGAAGGCGACGAGATCACCGTGGAAGCGGGCGATGAAGGCTTGCGGTTCCTGCTGATGACAGGCCGCCCCATTCAAGAGCCCGTGGCCTGGCACGGCCCGATCGTGATGAACACCCAAGACGAGTTGCAAGAGGCCTTCCGCGACTTGCGCAACGGGACATTCATCAAGGCCGGCTAAGCGCCACAAGGGCACAAAGCGCGCGTTTGATGGTGGGCGCATCCCGCCCCGGGCCTGACCCGGGGCTTTGGCTCAGGCGCGCGTCACACCCATTTGGCCAAGGGTGGCAGGCTCATCAACACGGCATTGGCATCGTGCCCCGTGGCAAGGCCGAACTTGGTGCCCCGGTCGTAGACAAGGTTATACTCGGCATAAAGCCCGCGATGGACCAGTTGCGCCTCCTTGTCGGCCTCGTCCCACGCCTGCACCCGGCGCTTTTCGGTGAGGGGCAGGAAGGCGGGCAGGAACGCCCGGCCGATATCCTGCGTCAGGGCGAAATCCGCCTGCCAATCGCCGGTGTTGCGATCATCCATGAAGATACCGCCGACGCCCCGCGCCCGGTGCCGGTGCGTGATATAGAAATATTCGTCCGCCCAATCCTTGAGCTTGGGGTAGATATCCGGCCCATGCGGATCGAGATGCGCCTTTTGGGTGGCGTGGAAATGCGCGGTGTCCTCGTCATATTCGATGCAGGGGTTCAAATCCGAGCCGCCGCCGAACCACCAGGCATTCGGCGTCCAGAACATCCGCGTGTTCATGTGCACGGCGGGGCAATGCGGGTTCTGCATATGCGCCACAAGGCTGATGCCGCTGGCCCAGAAGCGCGGGTCGCTGTCCATCCCCGGCACGCCGCGCGCCGCCATGGCCTTTTGCGCGGCCTCGCCCAAGGTGCCGTAAACCTCCGAGACATTGACGCCGACCTTCTCGAACACGCGCCCGCCGCGCATCACGCTCATCAATCCGCCGCCTGCGTCCGACCCATCCTCGCTTGTGCGCTTGGTTTCGGACACCTCGAAACGGCCCGGTTCCGCGTCGCTCAACGGCCCCTTGTCATGGCTGTCTTCCAGCCCTTCGAAGGCGGCGACGATCTCGTCCCGCAATTGGCGAAACCACGTGGCCGCGCGGCGCTTTTCCTCGGAGAAGTCGGATGTCATGTGCGGGGTCCTTATGTCTTTGGCGCTCCCTAGCAGGCGACCAAAGCCAAGGCCAGCCTCAGTGCGCCGGGGCCGCCACGGGGTCCAGCAGGGACCGCCCGCCATCTACCGTCATGATCTGCCCGGTCATGAAGCCCGAGCCATCGCTGGTCAAATACTGCACCGTTTCGACCAGTTCGGTCGGCGAAGCGATCCGCCCAAGCGGCGTATGCCCCTCGATATCGCCGCGAAACCCGCGATTGTCGCGCAGGGTATCCTTGAGCGAGGCCGACATGACCGAGCCGAAGGCCACCGCGTTCACCCGGATGCGGTGCGGCGCCAAGGCCACCGCCAGGCTGCGCGTCAACTGGTCCAGCGCGGCGGTCGATACCGAATAGGCCAGCAAATCGGGATGCGTGCGCCGCGCGGCAATCGACGACAGGTTGACGATCGTGCCGGCCATGCCGCCCTCCTTGCCCTCGGCCTGTTTGATCATCCGTTTGGCAACCAGTTGGCTTAGCCGCAGGGCGGTCATCAGGTTTTGCTGCAACAGCATTTCAACCGCGTCGTCATCGGGGTTCAAAGGGTCCGAGGGCACCACCTGCCGCGAGGCATTGATCAGGATATCCACCTGGTCGAAGGCGTCTATGGTGGCCGACAGAAGGTTGGCCAGCGTCAGCTTTTCCCGCAAATCGCCCGCGAAATAGCGGATGTTGCTGTCTTCCTTGTTCTCGCCCAACTCCTTGATCAGGCGTTCTTCGTCCATATCGGCGAACATCACGTTAGCGCCCTTGTCGGCGAAATGCCGCCCGATGGCCAGCCCGATACCATTGGCCCCGCCCGTGACGATGGCGGTTTTGCCGGAAATGGAAAATGACATGCGCGGAACACTCCCGTCGTGATTCTGCCGGTTGAGCCTACGCCATGCAAAGAAACCGGGGGAAGGGCTTTCTACCTATGCTTCCGGATGGGCCGCGTGGCGCGCAACAGCTTGAAGCGGTTGTCGCCGGTGATTTCCGCGACCTCGGCAAAGCGTTCGGACAGGGCGGTCTCATAGGGCAAATGCCGGTTGGCCACCATCCAAAGCAGCCCCTTGGGTTTCAGCATCGCCGCCGCCTGCGCGATGAAGGCGCGGCCAAGGTCGGGGTCGGCGGCGCGGCCGGTGTGAAAGGGCGGGTTCATCACCACCGTGTCCACCGGCCCCGGCGCGCGCCACGTGGTGGCATCGGCCCAATGGAATGCGGCGCGCGGGTCGCTTATGTTCTGCTTGGCACAGTCCAAAGCGGCGTGATCGGCCTCGACCAGATGCAGGTGCTCCACGCTGTCACGCTCCAGAACCCGTGTGCCCAGGTATCCCCAACCGGCGCCCAGATCGGCCACCACGGCACCCAGTTTCTCGGGCAGGTGGTCGCCCAGCAGGCATGAGGCCGGATCGACCGCATCGGCGGAAAACACCCCCGGCGCGGTCATGTATCCGCCCGCAATCTCTTGGGTTTCGGCCAGCGCCCAATCGGCAAGGGCCTGCCCCGCTTCGAACCAGAACAGCTTACCATGGGCCTTGTTTACAGGCCCCCAGACGGGCACCCGCCCGCGCACCGCCTTGAGGATGGAATCAACCCCGTCGGTCTTGGCCCCGTCGACGATGACCATGCCGTCGCTCATACGGTTCGCCTTGGCCACAAGGCTGCGCGCCTGTGCCTTGGCGCGCGGCACGATGACCACGGCGGCGGCATAGGGCCCCTCGCCCTCGACCACGCAGTCAAAGCCGCGCGCGGAAAATGCATCGAAATCCGGTTTGAACCCGGTGATTACCTGCACCCGGTCCTTGGGAAGCGCCGATAAATCCGTATCGCCCCGCGGCGCGAAGACGGCAATGCGCCCTGCCTCGGGCAAGGCCAGATCGCCCGCCTCCACGGCCAGCGTCAAACGCGACACCTGCGCCACGTTACTCTTTTTCCATGGTGCATTGCAGCGGGTGCTGATGCTGGCGGGCGAAATCCATCACCTGCGCCACCTTGGTCTCGGCGATCTCGTGGCTGAAGACACCGACCACGGCCACGCCCTTCTTGTGGACGGTCAGCATGATCTCGAAGGCCTGCGCGTGGTTCATGCCGAAAAACCGCTCCAGCACGGCGACCACGAATTCCATCGGCGTATAATCGTCGTTCAGCAGCAAAACCTTGTAAAGCGGTGGCCGCTTGGTCTTGGTACGGGTGTCCACCACGACCGAGGTATCATCCCCGTCGTCCCCCATAGGCCCTGCCGTGATTACCTGATGCTGGCTCATGCTCAACGCGTTGTTTCAACCCTGTGTCGTGAGTTGCATATATAACTTAGATGGCCCGCGTGAAAAGGGGCGTTTCGCGATGGATTTTCGTTCAAAACGGCACATCGTCCGCGCCGGTGACGAAACGCGCTACAACCTTCTTTACGCCTGCCTTTTCAAAGTCGATCTCAAGCTTGTCGCCCTCGATCCCGATCACCGCGCCATAGCCGAATTTTTGGTGAAAGACCCGCTCGCCCATGGTGTGCGAACTGACGGCCTGCGCGTCGATCACGCTGGACTTGCTTTCGCGGGGTTGGGAAATCGGCCGCTCGCCGGCGCGCGATTGCATCCGCCGCCAGCCGGGGGAGTTGTAAACATTGGCCTCTGCCGCCATCTGCTCCAACCCCGATTGGCCCATGCCACCCGCCGCGCCATATCCGCCGCCGTAAAGGCCCGGCGGGGTCAACACCTCGACATGCTCTTCGGGCAGCTCGTCAATGAAGCGGCTTGGCATCTGGCTTTGCCACTGGCCGTAAACCCGCCGGTTGCCCGCGAAGGAAATGGTGCAAATCTCCTCGGCGCGGGTGATGCCGACATAGGCGAGCCTGCGCTCCTCCTCCACGCCCTTGAGGCCCGACTCGTCCATCGAGCGTTGCGAGGGAAAGAGGCCATCCTCCCACCCCGGCAGGAACACGGCGGGAAACTCCAGCCCCTTGGCGGCGTGCAGGGTCATGATGCTGACTTTCTCGCCCTGCTCTTCGTTCTCGTTATCCATGATCAGGCTGATGTGTTCGAGGAAGCCGCCCAGGTTCTCGAACTGCTCCAGCGCTTTGACCAATTCCTTGAGGTTCTCCAAGCGCCCCGGGGCTTCGGGCGTCTTGTCGTTTTGCCACATCTCGGTATAGCCGGATTCGTCAAGGATGATCTCGGCCAGTTCCACATGGCTTACGTCCGCATCGCCCGTCATCCGGCCCCAGCGCGACAGGTCCACCACCAGCTTGCCCAGCGCATTTGCGCCTTTCCCCTTGATCGCCCCCTGCTCAACCGCCAAGGCCGCCCCATCCAAGAGCGACACGCCGTTGTCCCGCGCGATCCGCTGAATGGTCTGCTGCGCCTTGTCGCCAAGCCCGCGCTTGGGCGTGTTCACGATCCGCTCGAAGGCCAGATCGTCCGAGGGGCTGACCACCAGCCGGAAATAGGCCATGGCATCGCGGATCTCCATCCGCTCGTAAAACCGTGGGCCACCGATGACGCGATAGGGCAAGCCGATGGTCAGGAACCGATCTTCAAAGGCCCGCATCTGGTGGGAGGCACGCACGAGGATGGCTACTTCATTTAATGAATACCGATCTACAGGACTCGCCAAAATGGCTTTGTACATATTTTGCGCATTTGGATCGTCTTTCAAAAGCCGAAGTAGCAAATTTTGAACCTTGAGATCGGAATACGCCGTTCCACTCTCCATAGCCCATCGTACAAATTGCTGTCTGGTAAGTCGGCCAAGCCCATGTTTAGCGCGCCTGTCCAACTCCTGTTGAAAGCTCTCTGAACGAGGATTTTTACGATCCCTGAAGCGCCCTCGCCCAGCTTGCGCATCTTCGATTTGTTCTCCCACCCAACGGGCTTCTTCTTCGCCATCCCAAAGGCCCATAAGGCCGACTTTTTTTCCCTCCTTGGCCTCGGTCCAAAGCTCCTTGCCCAGACGGCCCTTGTTGCCGGAAATCACACCGCCAGCGGCGGCGAGGATATGCGGGGTGCTCCGGTAATTCTGCTCCAGCCGGATCACCTCGGCCCCCGGAAAATCCTTTTCGAACCGCAGGATATTGCCCACCTCGGCCCCGCGCCAGCCATAGATCGACTGATCGTCGTCGCCCACGCAGCAGATGTTCTTGTGTCCCCCCGCCAAGAGCCGCAGCCAGAGGTATTGGGCGACGTTGGTATCCTGATACTCGTCTACCAGGATGTAGCGGAACCAGCGTTGATATTGCGCCAGGATATCCTCGTGGCCCTGGAAAATCGTGACCATGTGCAACAGCAGGTCACCGAAATCCACGGCGTTCAATTCGCGCAGGCGTATCTGGTATTGCTTGTAAAGCGCCACGCCCTTGCCATCAAAGGCGCTTGCCTCACCGGCTGGCACATTATCCGGCGTCCATGCCCGGTTTTTCCAGTTGTCGATCACCCCGGCCAGCGCCCGCGCGGGCCAGCGTTTGTCGTCGATCCCCGCCGCCTGGATCAACTGCTTCATCAGCCGGATTTGATCGTCGGTATCCAGAATGGTGAAATTCGACTTCAGATCGACCAGTTCCGCATGTCGGCGCAGCAGCTTCACACAGATCGAATGGAAGGTGCCCAGCCAAGGCATCCCCTCCACCGCCTCGCCCAGCGTCCGTCCGACGCGCATCTTCATCTCGCGCGCCGCCTTGTTGGTGAAGGTCACCGCCAGAATTTCATTCGGGCGCGCGCTGCCGGTGTTCAGCAAATGCACGATCCGGGTGGTCAGGGCCTTGGTCTTGCCCGTTCCCGCGCCTGCCAGCATCAGGACAGGCCCGTCCAAGGCCTCCACCGCCGCGCGTTGCTGCGGGTTGAGATCTTCAAGATAGGGCGTGGGCCGCGCCGCCACGGCCCGCGCGGCAAGACTTGCCCCTTCAAAGGCGTCGGATTCGTCAAAACTGCTCATGGCGTACAAGATAGCGCGGGTTAAATATGAGTTAAAGGGAATGTTCGGGGAATGTTCTTCGTGTTGAAGAAAATAACCTGCGGGCGCCATGGCCGCGCCCACCCGGGGTCGGACGCGGCCCTGCTCTTTATGCTTTGCCTCTGGACAACCTCGCCCAAACCCGCACAACTACGGCCATGAATCTTGATGCAAAATACCCCGGCCTTTCCGATCTACGTGACCATGCCATGCGGCGCATCCCGCGCTTTGTCTGGGAGTACCTCGACAGTGCCACGGGACAAGAGGCCACCCAAAGGCGCAACCGCAGCGAGATGGACAAGCTGCGCCTTATGCCCTCCATCCTGCATGGCGAGGTGGAGCCGGACCTTTCGGTATCGCTTATGGGCCAATCCTTGCCGCTGCCCTTCGGCATCGCGCCGGTGGGGATGTCGGGCCTGATCTGGCCGGGGGCCGAAGGGATGCTGGCGGGTGCGGCGGCCAAGGCCGGTATCCCCTATGGCCTGTCCACGGTGGCCAGCCAGACCCCCGAGGATTTGAAAGGCCAACTGGGCCAACATGCGTGGTTCCAGATGTACCCGCCCCGCGACCCCGAGATCAGGCAGGATATGCTTACCCGTGCCAAGAACGCGGGCTTTTCCACGCTTATCCTGACTGTCGATGTTCCCACGCCCAGCCGACGCGAACGGCAAACCCGCTCTGGCCTCACGCAACCGCCGCGCCTGACGCCGCGCCTTCTGGCCCAAGTGGCGCGCTGCCCGGCCTGGGCCATGGGCATGGCACAGCGCGGCATGCCGCGCATGCGCCTGATTGACGAATATGCCGGGAAAACCTCGGGGCTGCCATCGAACAAACACGCCGGGTACTTGCTGCGCACGGCGCCCGACTGGGATTACCTGCGCTGGCTGCGCGAGGCGTGGGATGGGCCCTTCGTGGTCAAGGGTGTGCTGTCGGCCGAGGATGCAAAGGCGCTTGAGGCCGAAGGCGTCGATGCGATCTGGGTGTCCAACCACGCGGGCCGCCAATTCGACGCTGCCCCGGCCACCACCGAAGTGCTGCCCGCCATCCGCGCGGCCACGTCGTTGCCGGTGATCATGGATGGCGGGGTTGACACGGGGCTTGATATCCTGCGCGCCTTTGCCCTTGGGGCCGATTTCGTGATGATGGGCCGCGCATGGCACTATGCCCTTGGGGCCCTGGGCGAGGCGGGCCCCGACCACCTGACCCATATCCTGACCCAGGACCTGATCGCCAACATGGGGCAACTGGGCCTGACCCGGTTAAGCGATGCGCGGCAAAGGCTGATCGCGCCGGGCTGACCCCACGGCGCCCGACCGATTTCTTCAAAAGAAATCGGTCCGAAGTCTTTTCAAGACTTCGGCGCCACCCGGGTAAACCGCCCTACCCGCCCGGGCAGGAATTTTCCCCACTCGGCAAATACCCACAAAGCCGGATTGCGCAAACCTTTCACAAATCCTACAAGTTTCGCGGGGGTGCCGCGCCGCAGCGCGAACATCCCCTCCAGATCAAAAGACCGCACCAAGGGGGACATGGCCCGTGGCTGACTTCAAGAAAATCCTGATCGCGAACCGCGGCGAAATTGCCATCCGCATCATGCGTGCCGCCAACGAGATGGGCAAACGCACCGTCGCCGTCTTCGCAGAAGAGGACAAACTGGGCCTGCACCGTTTCAAGGCCGACGAGGCCTATCGCATCGGCGAGGGGCTGGGCCCGGTGGCTGCGTACCTGTCGATCGAGGAAATCATCCGCGTCGCCAAGGAATCGGGCGCCGACGCCATTCATCCCGGCTATGGCCTGCTGTCGGAAAATCCCGATTTCGTGGATGCCTGCGCCGAAAACGGCATCACCTTCATCGGCCCCAAGGCCGAAACCATGCGCGCCCTTGGCGACAAGGCCAGCGCCCGCAAGGTGGCGATCGAGGCGGGCGTGCCCGTGATCCCGGCCACCGAGGTTCTGGGCGACGACATGGACACCATCGCCAAAGAAGCGGCTGAAATCGGCTATCCCCTCATGCTCAAGGCAAGCTGGGGCGGCGGGGGCCGTGGCATGCGCCCGATCACCAAGCCCGAGGAACTGGCCGAAAAGGTCATGGAAGGCCGCCGCGAGGCCGAAGCCGCCTTTGGCAACGGCGAGGGCTATCTTGAAAAGATGATCACCCGCGCCCGCCACGTCGAGGTTCAGATCTTGGGCGACAAGCACGGCCATATGTACCATCTTTACGAGCGCGATTGCTCGGTCCAGCGGCGCAACCAGAAGGTCGTGGAACGCGCCCCTGCCCCCTACCTTTCGGACGCACAGCGCGAAGAGCTGTGCGAGCTGGGCTATAAAATCTGCAAGCACGTCAATTACGAATGTGCGGGCACTGTCGAATTCCTGATGGATATGGAAACCGGCAATTTCTACTTCATCGAGGTCAACCCCCGCGTACAGGTCGAACATACCGTCACCGAAGAAGTGACCGGCATCGACATCGTACAGGCCCAGATCAAGATCGCCGAGGGCAAGCCGCTGGCCGAGGCCACCCGCAAGGCCGACCAGTCGGAAATCACCCTCAACGGTCACGCCCTGCAAACCCGGATCACCACCGAGGACCCGCTCAATAACTTCATCCCCGATTATGGCCGCATCACCGCCTATCGCTCGGCCACGGGCATGGGTATTCGCCTTGACGGCGGCACCGCCTATTCCGGCGGCGTCATCACCCGCTACTACGACAGCCTGCTGACCAAGGTCACCGCCCACGCCCAAACCCCCGAGGCGGCGATTGCCCGGATGGACCGCGCCCTGCGCGAATTCCGTATTCGCGGGGTCTCGACCAACATCAACTTCGTGGAAAACCTGCTCAAGCATCCCACGTTCCTGAACAACGAATACACCACCAAGTTCATCGACGAGACGCCCGAGCTTTTCAATTTCTCCAAGCGTCGCGACCGGGGCACCAAGGTGCTGACCTATATCGCCGACATCACGGTGAACGGGCATCCCGAAACCACCGGCCGCGCCAAGCCCGCCGATGTCAAACCGCCCCGCCCGCCGCAACTCATCGCCGAACCCGCGCCGGGCAGCAAAACCCTGCTGGAAGAACAAGGCGCCAAGGCCGTGGCCGACTGGATGCTGGACCAAGACCGCCTGCTTCTGACCGACACCACCATGCGCGACGGTCACCAATCGCTTTTGGCCACGCGGATGCGCTCGATCGACATGGCCAAGGTCGCACCCGCCTATGCCGCCAACCTGCCACAGCTTTTCTCGGTGGAATGCTGGGGCGGGGCCACTTTCGACGTGGCCTACCGCTTCTTGCAGGAATGCCCGTGGCAGCGCCTGCGCGATTTGCGCGCCGCCATGCCCAACCTGCTGACGCAGATGCTGCTTCGTGCCTCCAACGGCGTGGGCTACACCAACTATCCCGACAACGTGGTGCAGGAATTCGTCCGTCAGGCGGCGGAAACCGGCGTCGATGTCTTCCGCGTGTTCGACAGCCTCAACTGGGTGGAAAACATGCGCGTCGCCATGGACGCGGTCATCGACTCGGGCAAGATCTGCGAAGGCACGATTTGCTATACCGGCGATATCCTTGACCCCGACCGCGCCAAGTATGACCTGAAATACTATGTCGGCATGGCCAAGGACCTGCAGGCCGCGGGCGCGCATGTTCTGGGCCTCAAGGATATGGCGGGCCTTCTGAAACCCGCCGCCGCAACGCAGCTTGTGAAGGCGCTCAAGGACGAGCTGGACATTCCCGTCCACTTCCACACCCACGATACCTCGGGCATCGCGGGGGCCACCATCCTTGCCGCCGCCGAGGCGGGTGTCGATGCAGTGGACGCGGCGATGGATGCCTTCTCGGGAGGTACATCGCAGCCCTGCCTTGGCTCCATCACCGAGGCCCTGATGCACACCAAGCGCGACACCGGGCTTGATATCGAACGCATCCGCGAGGTGTCCAACTACTGGGAGCATGTCCGCGCCCAATACGTGGCGTTTGAGTCGGGCCTGCAGGCCCCCGCCTCCGAGGTTTACCTGCACGAAATGCCGGGGGGCCAGTTCACCAACCTCAAGGCACAGGCGCGCAGCCTTGGCCTTGAAGACCGCTGGCCCGAAGTGGCGAAAACCTATGCCGATGTGAACCAGATGTTCGGCGATATCGTGAAGGTCACGCCGTCCTCCAAGGTGGTGGGCGACATGGCGCTGATGATGGTCTCCCAGGGGCTGACCCGCGAGCAGGTGGAAGACCCCGACACCGATGTCGCCTTCCCCGACTCGGTCATCGACATGATGCGCGGCAACCTTGGCCAGCCGCCGGGCGGCTTCCCCGACAGCATCGTCACAAAGGTTCTGAAAGACGAAAAACCCAACACCGAACGGCCCGGCGCGCATCTTGATCCGGTGGACCTTGACGCCGCCCGTGCCGATCTGGTCGAACAGCTTGAAGGCATGCAGGTGGATAGCGAAGACCTCAACGGGTACCTGATGTATCCCAAGGTTTTCCTCGATTACATGGGCCGCCACCGGATGTACGGCCCGGTGCGCACCCTGCCCACCCGGACCTTCTTTTACGGGATGGAACCGGGCGAGGAAATCTCGGCCGAGATCGACCCCGGCAAGATCCTTGAAATCCGCCTGCAAACCGTCGGCGAAACCTCGGAAGAGGGCGACGTGAAGGTCTTTTTCGAACTCAACGGTCAGCCCCGCGTGATCCGCGTGCCCGACCGCAAGGTGAAGGCCGAAGCCGTGGCCCGGCCCAAGGCCGAAGCGGGCAACCCCGATCACGTCGGCGCGCCGATGCCCGGCGTGGTGGCCAGCGTGGTCGCCACCGTCGGACAGGCCGTGAAGGAAGGCGATATGCTGCTGACCATCGAGGCGATGAAGATGGAAACCGGCATCCACGCCGAACGCGACGCCACGGTGAAGGCCGTGCATGTCCAACCGGGCGGTCAGATCGACGCCAAGGATCTGCTGATCGAATTCGAATAACCATCAACGGCCCCGGGGCCTGCCAACGCGCAGGCCTGCCTGCCCGTCCCTGCCGACAGATGGTTCTGAGACACGTCGGACACCACAAGGAAAACCCCCGATTTTCGCAGGAAAATCGGGGGTAAACTTATGGGGTAACCTGTTTCGCGGGCACCCCTTTAGGGGCGCGGAAAGTCATTCGGCGGCCAGTTGCGCCATGACCTCGTCGGAGGCTTCGAAGTTGGTGGTCACGCGCTGCACGTCGTCGTCGTCCTCAAGCGCGTCGATCAGCTTCATCAGCTTTTGCATGCCCTCAAGATCCAGTTCGGTGGTGGTGGTCGGCTTCCAGACCAGCTTGGTCGATTCACTCTCGCCCAGTTCGGCCTCCAACCCGTTCGACACGTCGTTCAAATCCGTATCCGCGCACCAGATCGTATGGCCATCCTCGGCGGATTCCACGTCTTCCGCGCCAGCCTCGATGGCGGCCATCATCACCGTGTCGGCATCGCCCACCTCGGCGGGATAGGTCACCTCGCCCTTGCGTTCGAACATGAAACCCACGCTGCCCGTCTCGCCAAGGTTGCCGCCGTTCTTGGTGAAGGTCGAGCGCACGTTGCTGGCGGTGCGGTTGCGGTTGTCGGTCATCGCCTCGACGATCACCGCCACCCCGTCGGGGCCGTAGCCTTCGTAGCGGATTTCCTCGTAATCCTCGCCGTCGCCGGCGGTGGATTTCTTGATCGCGCGATCAATCACATCCTTGGGCACCGAGTTCGACTTGGCCTCTTTCACCGCAAGGCGCAGGCGGGGGTTTTTCTCAGGGTCCGGGTCACCCATCTTGGCG
The DNA here is from genome assembly GCF_030733685.1 of Roseovarius sp. MMSF_3281. GTDB lineage: Bacteria > Pseudomonadota > Alphaproteobacteria > Rhodobacterales > Rhodobacteraceae > Roseovarius. The sequence goes on along the minus strand of NZ_JASHIM010000008.1, from coordinate 78,077 downwards.
GCGACGGTGATCTCCTTGGACAGCTTCGAGAAAAGCTTGGAGCGGGCGGCGTCCTGCCGCCCCTTGCGGTGCTGGATATTTGCCCATTTTGAATGGCCGGCCATGGGTTCTCCCTCGGGAATTGCGTGGTTTTGGCCTGATATAGGGCACTCCCCCCATGCCCTGCAAGCCGGTTGCAATGCCTTGGGTTTTCCGCTTGGCTGTCATTCACAACGGAGGTGCGCGTGTGACCAGTGACCAGATCATCCTTTTCAGTCTTTTCGGCCTTCTTTTCGCAATGTTGCTCTGGGGGCGTTATCGCTATGATATCGTTGCCTTTTCCACGCTTCTTCTTGGCGTGATCCTTGGCGTTGTCCCCACCGAAGAGGCCTTTACCGGCTTTGGCCATCACGCCACCATCATCGTGGCGCTCGTGCTTGTGGTCTCGGCGGGGTTGGTCAAGGCGGGGGCCGTGCAACTGATCACCAATGTCGTGGTCGACAGCGGCAGATCCCTGCAAGGCCATATTGCCGTGCTTGGCGGCGGCGGTGCGATCCTATCGGGGTTCATCAATAACGTGGCGGCCCTTGCCCTGCTCATTCCCGTGGACCTGCGCGCGGCGCGCAAGGCGGGGCGGTCACCGGGCCTGAGCCTGATGCCGCTCAGTTTCGCGACAATTCTGGGCGGCATGGTCACCCTGATCGGCACCCCGCCCAATATCATCATCGCCTCGATCCGGGCCGAGGAGCTGGGCGCGCCCTTCCAGATGTTCGATTTTGCCCCAGTCGGGGCCACCGTGGCCCTTGTCGGCATGGGGTTCGTCACGATCATCGGCTGGCGCCTCATCCCGCAGCGCGCCACGGAACAGAACCCCAGCGAAGCCCTGCACGAGACCTCGGCCTACCTGGCCGAGCTTTCGGTGCCCGAGGGCAACCCCGCCATCGGCAAGCCGCTTGGCGACCTTTACGAGGCCGCCGACGATAGCGAGGTGACGATTCTTGGCCTGATCCGCGACGGCAAGCGCCGCTATGGCAGCGCCCGCAGCACCCGCCTTGAACCCGACGATATCCTTGTCATCGAAGCCCATCCCGATGCCCTGGACGAGTTCCGCGCCGGTCAGGGCCTGGCCTATACCGATGCCGACCGGCGCGACGTGATCGAGGGCGAGGCCGAGGGCCTTGCCCTGATCGAAGCGGTGGTTCCACGCGATGCCCGGATCGCCGAAACAACGGCGCAGGCCATTGGCCTGCACTGGCGCCAGCGGTCGATCATCGTCGGGGTTTCGCGGCAGGGGCGGCGCATCTCTGACAACCTGCGCCGCGCCAGGATCAAGGCCGGCGATATCCTTTTGCTGCTGACCCCGGTGGATCACGGCCCGCAGGTCGTGCGCTGGCTGGGCTGTTTGCCACTGGCCGAACGGGGCCTGTCGATCACCAAGCAGAACATGGCATGGCTGGCCATCGGCCTCTTTGCCGTTGCTGTCACCGCGGCCTCCTTCGGGGTGCTCAGCCTGCCGATCGGGCTGGGCGCGGTGGTGATGGCCTATGTGCTGACGGGGATCATCCCCCTGCGCGATCTTTACGATGAAATCGAATGGCCGGTCGTGGTGTTGCTTGGTTCGCTCATACCGCTTGGGTCTGCGCTTAACGACAGCGGCGGGGCCGATCTTGTGGCCGGGCAATTGATCGGCCTGACCGAGGGCCTGCCCGGCTGGGCCATCCTTGCGATCCTGATGGCGGTTACCATGACGCTGTCGGACGTGCTGAACAATACCGCCACCAGCCTTGTCGCCGCCCCCGTCGGGATCGAGATGGCCCGCCGCCTCGATGCCTCGCCCGACGCCTTCCTGATGGCGGTGGCCGTCGCGGCCTCGGCGGCCTTCCTCACCCCCATCGGGCACAAGAACAACACGCTGATCCTTGGCCCCGGCGGATATCGTTTTGGCGATTACTGGCGCATGGGCCTGCCATTGGAAATTCTGGTGATCGCGGTCTCGGTTCCGGCCATCCTGGTCTTCTGGCCGCTCTAGGCACCAAGGCCCCCTTGATCCGCAAAAGAAAACGCCGCCCCGATCCGGGGCGGCGTTTCTTTATAAGCTATCTTGCTGCGGATTAGCCGCGGCGTGCCTCAAGGGCTTTCCAGCCGCCCCAGACGACCATGGCCGCCAGAACCGCCTTAAGCGCATCCCCCATCAGGAAGGGCGCCATCCAGTGTGTCCAAAGCTCGGGCATGGATTTGCCCAGAACCGCCGCCGGCCATGCCAGACCGGGAATATAAAGCGCCGCCGAGATCACCATGCAGACAAGCGCAGTCGGCACGATACCACGGGCAAGGCCCTTTTCCACGGCCAGACCGGCAAGGAAGGCCATGCCGACAAAACCATAGAGGAAGCCGGCGGTCGGGCCGACAAGGGCCAGCGTGCTCATGCCATTGGCGAAAACGGGCAGGCCTGCCGCGCCCTGCGCCAGATAGGCCACGAGGGTCACTGCGCCAAGGCGCGACCCGAAGGTCAGGCCGACCGTCAGGATCGCCAGGGTTTGCAGCGAAATCGGCACCGGCCAGCCAAAGCTGACTTGTGCGGCCATGGCGATGAAAAGCGAACCGCCCAACACAAGGGCCGCCTGCTTGAGAAGGGTTTCCTGACCGATCACGGCCCGGCTGAGAACTGTATCGCGCATGGTATCGCGTCCTTTCCGTGGTTTTCCTGTATCCAGTCCGACTTTTTCGCTGTGCATCGGCAAAAGTCAAGCAAATGCCCTTGATTTATAGCCCGTCTGGTGGGATTTGCCAAACCATGACCGATACATCCCCCCCCAAGATCGCCCTTGTCACCGGTGCCTCGCGCGGATTGGGCGCAGCCCTGGCTGAATTGCTGAGTGAAACCCATCATGTCGTGGCCGTGGCACGCACCACCGGCGCGCTTGAGGAACTGGATGACCGCATCCAGGCCAAGGGTGGGCAGGCCACTCTGGCCCCGATGGATATCACCAATGCCGATGCCATGGCGCATCTGTGCCGTTCGATCTATGACCGCTGGGGCGGGATCGACCTTTGGGCGCACACGGCTGTCCATGCAGCACCGCTTTCCCCGGCCAGCCATATGGACCCCAAGGATTGGGAAAAATCCGTGGCGATGAATGTCACGGCCACCGGGCAGCTTATCCCTTTCATCACACCGCTTCTGGGCGATGCGGGCCGGGCGCTGTTTTTCGACGATCCCAAGGCGGGCGAGAAATTCTTTGGCAGCTACGGCGCCACCAAGGCCGCGCAAATCGCATTGGCCCGAAGCTGGCAGGCCGAGACCGAAAAGACCGGGCCACGGGTGCACATCCTTGCCCCCAAGCCGATGCCCACGGCGACACGCGCGCGTTTCCACCCCGGCGAAGATCGCAGCGGCCTTGCCGATGCGCGGGACGAAGCGCGGCGGCTTCTGGGGCAGGTCACCTGAGAAAACTGCGCGGCACAATCCCTTGTCGCAAAGGGCCTGCGCGGCTACACATCATGGTCAACAGGGACAGGAAAGGCAAAGACATTGCGCATTCTCATCACAAATGACGACGGGATCAACGCCCCGGGCCTGGCCGTACTGCGCGAGATTGCCGAGGAACTGGCAGGCCCCGACGGCGAGGTCTGGACCGTGGCCCCGGCGTTCGAGCAATCGGGCGTGGGGCATTGCATTTCCTTCACCCGTCCGATGATGGTGTCGAAAATGTCTGACCGGACCTATGCCGCCGAGGGCAGCCCCGCCGACTGTGTGCTGGCCGCCCTGCATGACATCATGAAGGATGCGCGCCCCGACCTGGTGCTGTCGGGGGTGAATCGCGGCAATAATTCCGCCGAGAACGCGCTTTATTCCGGCACGCTGGGTGCTGCGATGGAAGCCGCCCTGCAAGGGGTGCGCGCCGTGGCCCTCAGCCAGTATTACGGCCCGGCCAACAAGGATCTGGACGATCAGTTCGAAGCGGCGCGCGGTCATGGCCTTGCCACGCTGCGCACCCTGTTGGAGCGCGGCATCTGGACCGAGGATGACTACGGCATCTTCTACAACATCAATTTCCCCCCCGTCCCCGCGGCGGATGTGAAGGGGATCAAGGCCGCGCGGCAGGGCTTTCGCCGCGACATGGGCTTTGGCGTACAGCCCGTCGCCTCGCCCTCGGGGCGGCAATTCCTTTGGGTCACCGGCGCGCCACAGCAACAGCCCACTTCACCCGGCTCGGACGCGGATGTGAACCTTCAGGGGTACACCTCGGTCACGCCGATGCGGGCGGACCTGACGGCGCATGACGTGATGGAGGCCCTGAAGGCGATCGAATGAACGACCGGGCCGAGGATAGCGCGGAACGCAAGATGCAGTTCCTTTTCGCCCTGCGATCCAAGGGCGTGACGGATGCCCGCGTGCTGACGGCAATGGAAAAGATCGACCGTGGCCCGTTCATCCGCGGCTATTTCGCCGAACGCGCCTACGAGGACATGCCGCTGCCCATCGCCTGTGGGCAGACGATCTCGCAGCCGTCGGTGGTGGGCCTGATGAGCCAGGCGCTGAAGGTCAGCCCCCGCGACAAGGTTCTGGAGGTCGGCACCGGATCGGGCTACCAGGCCGCGATCCTCAGCCAACTGGCCCGCCGGGTCTATACCGTGGACCGGCACAAGCGCCTGGTGCGCGAAGCGGGCGAGATTTTCCGCGATATGGACCTGACAAATATCACCGCCGTCACCGCCGACGGAAGCTTCGGCCTGCCCGATCAGGCCCCCTTTGACCGCATCCTTGTGACCGCCGCCGCCGAGGACCCGCCCGGCCCCCTATTGGCGCAATTGAAAATCGGCGGTATCATGGTGGTGCCGGTGGGGCAGTCGGACGCGGTGCAAAGCCTGATCCGTGTCACCCGGCACGAGCGCGGGTTCGATTACGACGAATTGCGCCCGGTGCGGTTTGTGCCGCTGGTCGAAGGGCTGGGGCGCGATAGCTGAGCGATAAATGCGATTGACCAAGGCCCCGGCCAACAAGGGGCAGATGATGAGGACAAGATCGAGATGACCCTTTCCATGCGCCCCTTTCCCGTGCTTGTGGCCGGTGCCGCCTGCCTGACATTGGCCGCCTGCGACGAACCGCTTGATTTCGACATGCGCGGCGGTTTGGGCGGACGTCTGGACACCGCCGAGGCCGCGCGCCAGGCAACCGCAGACCGCCCCGCCGCCGACCAGCGCGGTATCATTTCCTACCCCGGCTACCAGGTGGCCGTGGCCCGGCGCGGCGATACCGTGGCCAGCCTTGCCACCCGGATCGGCGGCGACGCAGAGGAAATCGCCCGTTTCAACGGCATCCAGACCGGCGACCGCCTGCGCAGGGGCGAGATCGTCGCCCTGCCCTCGCGCGTGGCCGAACCCGCCGGTGGTCCCATCCAGCCGCCCAGCGGCGTGGACATCACCTCGCTTGCCGGCAACGCCATTGACGAGGCGGATTCCCAACGCGTCGAAAGCAGCACGCTGGCCCCGGCCCAAACCGGGGTGGAGCCGGTGCGCCACAAGGTCGAACGCGGCGAGACCGCCTATACCATCGCGCGGCTTTACGACGTTTCGGTGCGCAGCCTTGCGGAATGGAACGGGCTGGGCAGTGATTTTGCCGTGCGCGAGGGACAGTTCCTGCTAATCCCGGTGGCCCTGCCGGGAGAAACGACCGACAGCTTCGAAGAGCCCGAGTCCGCCGAAGTCACCGCGCCCGGCGCCGGCTCTCCCACGCCAGAGCCCCCCAGCGCCTCCAGCCCGCTTCCCGCCGAGGATACTGCCCCTGCCGCCGAACCGGTCGAGACCAAGGCTGCCCCCGATCTTGGCCAAAGCCAAAGCACCGCCAAGGCCAGCAATGCGCGCATGGCCTTCCCGGTGCGCGGGGACATCATCCGCGAATACGCCAAGGGCAAGAATGACGGGATCGACATCGCCGCCAGCCCCGGCACGGCGGTCAAGGCCGCCGCCGACGGCGTGGTGGCCGCGATCACCGAAGACACCAATGGCATCCCGATCATCGTGGTCAAGCACCCCGACAACCTGCTGACGGTCTATTCCAACGTGGGCAATGTCACCGTGAAGAAGGGGGACCGCGTCGGACGAGGCGAGAAGCTGGCCGAGATCCTCCGCGAGGGAACCGCGGCACTGCACTTCGAGGTGCGCGAAGGATTCGAATCCGTCGACCCCACCCCGTATTTGGGGTGAGCGGCGATCCGGGCGAAGCCCGGCAAACGCTCCGGGGGAGCGTTTGAGGGCCGAACGGGCGAAGCCCCGGGGGAAGACCCGTCTCGCGATCATATCGAATGCTCAGTAGTATCTCACGGCGCGGCTCAAAGCATTTCCAAAAGGCCTCAAAACGCTATGGGGCAATTGATTTGCCCCCCTACTCCACGGGCTCCAGCACCGTCACCCCCACCGAGGCCGCGCGCGCCAGTTCGGGGTCAAGCGACATCGGGATGTATTCGCCGCGCCGCCAAAGCTGTGCCATGTCGTCGTAATGGCGCGACAGGAAATGCCCCGATTGCCCGGTCGAGGTGATGAAAACGCTGCTGTCGGGATCGGCGAAATCATAGACCCCGCGATAGCCCGCGCCATGCACGTTCTGGAAAGGGTCGGCCTCCTGCCCGCTGGTGCGGCCGCGCATCAGGGTGTTGTCGCCGCCCGAGGTGCTTTGGCGGATGTTCACGAAATAGCGCAGCACCGGCACCTCGCCCAGCACCTGGTGGTCATGGGTGGCCTGATGCGCGTCCCCCCAACGCAGGGATTCCAGCGCCATGCCATAGCGTTCGTTGATCCAGACAAGTGCATCGTCCAGCGCCATGCGCGCGATATCGGTGCAGGTCTCGATGGGCGAGGATTGCTTGACATCGCACCACGCCTCGGCCCCGTCCTTCTGCCGGAAGACCCGTTCGATGAACAGCGGGTCGGGATGGTTGAATTCATCGGCCAGCGGGCCAAGGTCATCGCGGATCAGGCGATCCTGAAGCGCGCGCAACCAAGCCGCATAGATCAGCGGCTCGGGCAGATGTTCGTTCATTTCGCCGTTCCATTCCGCCAGCAACTCCAACGCGCGCTGGCGTTGCCGTTCGGGGGTGCCCTCGGGCGCGGCCTCGCCGGTGAACCACAGGTCAGCCCCGATCAGCGGCAAAAGCGACCGGGCGGTAAAGCTGACGGTATCAAGCTGCGCCTCGATGAAGCTGTCGCGGGTGTGCACCTCGCGGCTTTGCATCAGGCGGCGCCAGCGAAAGACGCGCTGTGTATCCCCCCAAAGATAGCTGACATGCAGCGGGAAGGGCCGGTCGACGGTCTTGTTGTTGGTATTGCCCAACAGGCCGCCCGCCGGGTCGCGAAACCCGGGGTTGGCGGAAAAGGGGCTGACGCCTTGCCAGCGATTTTCGCGAATCCACCCGCGCGAGGGCATCCGCCCTTGGCTTTCGTGCTGGGCATGGCGGCGGGGCATCGCGCCGATGGTCTTCATCGCAACGTGGTTTTCATCCACCAGCGTCAGGTTCTGCGACGGCGCGATGTAAAGCCTGCCCGCCTCGATCGCCTCATCGACCGAGGTGGCCCGCATCAACCCCATGCCCGAGGTCACGGTGGTATCGCGCGGAGACAGCGCCGTCCAGGCCAGCGACGCCACATGGCCCGGCGGTGTCACCTCGGCCAGATCATAATGAGAGCCGGGCAAGACGGGGCCATTCTCGGTCCAGCGCAGGGTCAGGGTAACCGGGTCGGCATCCTTGATACGGATGATCGACCGTTCGGTCCGAAAGGGTTTATACCCCTCGGGTGTCAGGTATTCCTGCGGGTTCTCGGGGTTCAGCTTCTCGATATAAAGGTCTTGGTCGTCCATGTAGGACGAGGTGATCCCCCACCCCAGGCTGGCCGAGCGCCCGGTCATCACCAAGGGCACGCCGGGAATGGTGCCGCCGATGACGCCGCCGGTTTCCAACTCCAGCCGCGCCAGGTACCAGATGGCCGGGGCCGAGAACCCAAGATGCGGGTCATTGGCCAGCAACGTCCCCCCCGAGGCCGAGCGGTCGGGCGACGCGGCCCAGGCATTCGAGGCCCCGGCAAAGGCCGGTTTCCTGAACGGCGACAGCGGATGCGCCGTGATGTCAGGGGCCTGCGCCACGCGGGTTTTGCCCGCCTCGGGAAAGATCGCCGCGTATTCCGGCAAGGCGGCGATCCCGCTTCCGGGGGCCAGCGGCATGATATCGTCCAGACGTTCGGGCACATCCAGGGCCAGCGAGGTGCGCGCATGCAGCACCTCGTTCGACAGATGCGCGGACAATTGCACCGCCATCAGCTTGATGATCGCGATGGAATCGGCGGGCTGCCACGGGGCCACGGGGGCGTTGAAAACAAACATCTCGGGCGCGCCGCGGCCCAAAGCCTCGGTATTGATCTCGCTGAGGCGGGCATTGACCCCCGCGGCATAGGCGTCAAGCGCGGCGCGGGTCTGGTCGTCCTGGTCCGCGACCGACTCGCGGGCAAGCCGGTACAGGCCAAAACGGCGCAGGGTCTTGTCGATGGCCACGGTGCGGGGGCCAAAGACCTCGGACAAACGCCCCTGCACGGTGCGGCGCAGCATGACCATCTGCCAAAGACGATCCTGCGCATGGGCATAGCCAAGCCCGTAAAACGTGTCGGCATCGCTTTGGCCGAAGACATGCGGAACATTGGCGTTGTCGCGGACAATCTCGACCGGGGCGGTGATGCCTTCCACGGCAAGGGTCTTGTCGTAATCGGGCAACGAGCGCGACAGCAGGAAATAAAGCGCAAGCACCGCCACAAGCGCCAAAACGATCATCCCGCCTGCAATCCGCAGCAACCACCGAAAAAGACCAGCCATGCGCACGCGCCCTTGTTTACCCTTGCATCCCCGCGTGGGATAGTCAGAAATCCGGGGCGAGACAATGAAAAGGGGAAAGACAATGGCAAAACTGGCATTCCTTGGCCTTGGCATGATGGGCTATCCGATGGCGGGACACCTGCAAGCGGCGGGGCACGACGTCTGCGTTTACAACCGCACCACGGCCAAGGCCGAAGCATGGGTGAAAGAGCACGGCGGGCGCATGGCCCCCACCCCGCGCGAGGCCGCCGAGGGTGCGGAATTCGTGATGGCCTGCGTCGGCAACGACGATGACCTGCGCAGCGTCTGCACCGGCAAGGACGGGGCCTTTGGCGGGATGTCCAAGGGCGCGGTTTTCGTCGATCACACCACCGTTTCGGCCAAGGTCACCGAAGAAATGTATGCCGCCGCCAAGGATGCGGGCCTCAGTTTCGTCGATGCGCCGATTTCGGGCGGTCAGGCGGGGGCCGAGAACGGGCAATTGTCGATCATGTGCGGCGGCGACCAAGGCGCCTTTGACGCCGCCCTGCCGGTGATGGACATCTACGCCAAGCTTTGCCGCCGCATCGGCGAGTCGGGCGCGGGCCAGATGACCAAGATGTGCAATCAGATCGCGATTGCCGGCGTGGTTCAAGGCCTCTCCGAGGCGCTGCATTTCGCGGAAAAATCCGGCCTTGACGGCCGCGCCGTGGTCGAGGTGATCAGCCAGGGCGCCGCCGGAAGCTGGCAGATGGCCAACCGCTATGAAACCATGCTGGACGATGAATTCGAGCATGGGTTCGCGGTGGACTGGATGCGCAAGGATCTGGGCATTTGCCTTGCCACGGGGAATGAAAACGGCGCGTCGCTGCCCGTCACCGCGCTAGTGGACCAGTATTACAAGGACGTGCAGAAAATGGGCGGCGGGCGCTGGGATACCTCGAGCCTGTTCAAACGTCTGCGCAAACTGGGCTAACGCGTCTCGGGCCTTGCGGCCTTCGTCGCGCATGAACGCCCGAAAGAACTTGAAGCGCGCGCGCTATGCCATTGGCACCGCGCGCTTTTTTCTCAAAGGCCCAGCTTGTCGCGCATGAAGGCCAGCGCCACTTGCAACCCATCGGGCGCGATGCCGTGGGCGGTGCCTTTCATCACATGGGCATAAACATCCTGCCAGCCCGCCTCTTGCAGGGCCTCCGCCGCCTCGGGCAGGGATTGTGGCGGCACCACGTCATCGGCATCGCCATGCACCAAAAGGACCGGCGGGCGGCACTGCAACTCGTCCTTCAAAAGCTCAGGCCGCAACAGCCGCCCGGAAAAGGCAACGATCCCCGCCACCTCGTCCTCGCGGCGCGGAGCGACGTGCAGGGCCATCATCGTGCCCTGGGAAAAGCCGAACAGAACCACCTGTTCGGGCAACACGTCTTCATCCACCATCAGCGCGTCAAGATAGGCGTTGAGGTCATCCACGGCGGCCATCATGCCGCGCTCGGATTCCTCCTCGCTCGATCCGTCGATCCACGGAATCGGGAACCACTGGTAGCCGCCGGGCATCATCGGGATTTCCTCGGGCGCGTCGGGGGCCACGAACAGCGTGTCGGGCAAATGTTCGCCCAGAACATCGGCCAGCCCCAGAAGGTCCGCCCCATTGGCCCCATAGCCATGCAGGAACACCACGATCGAGCGAGTTTCGCCGGAATGCGGGCCCTTGCGCCCCGATTGAAGTACGCGTGTCATCTGATCCCTTCCCTGTCCTTTGCCACATGGTAGTAGGCCCAGAGTTGCCGGGCCGCAACCGATCTCCACGGGCTCCAGGCCGTGGCCATCTGGCGCAACTCGTGTTCCCTTGGGCGCTCGGGCAGGTCGTAAAGCAGGCGCGCGGCCTCTTGCAGGGCCAGATCGCCGGGGGCGAAGACATCGGCGCGGCCAAGGCTGAACATCGCGTAAATCTCGGCGGTCCAGACGCCGATACCGGGCACTTGGGTCAGGGTTTTGACAACCTCGTCGGTGGGGGCCTCGCGCAGCGCCCCATAGTCGATCCGCGCCTCGGCCAGCGCCTTGGCATAGCGCACCTTCTGACGGCTCAGACCGGCGGCGCGCAAGTCGTCTTCGCTGGCCCATTTCACCTTGCGAGGGCCGGTCAGGCGGGCCGCCTGCATCTTGGCCCAGATGGCGCGCGCGGCGGCGACGCTGACCTGTTGGCTGACAATCGCGCTCAGGAGTTGCGAAAACCCGTCAGGGCGGCGGCGCAGGGGCAAGGGGCCGGTCAGGCCCTGGGCATACGCCATGCGCGGACAGGTTAAGGTGAGATGTGAAATACCCTCTTCAACATCTTGATCTGTATGGATTATTCTTTCACTCATAATGCCCCGATCCAAGCCATGGCTTGCTCTACCGTTGCCACTTTGGGGGCCTCGGGCTGTGGGGGGCGGTTGATCATCGCCACCTTGATCCCAAGCTGCCGCGCCGCGATGAGCTTTGAGCGCGGCGCCTCGCCGCCGGCATTTTTCACGATCAGCCAATCAACCCCCAGACGCTTGAAAAGCGCCTCTTCCCTCTCCACCGGGAACGGTGGACGGCCCAGCAGAAATTCACCGTTGGGAAACGGGAAAACCCGGTCCGGCGGATCGATCTGGCGACAGATCAACCGGCAGGCCGACAGGTTGGCAAAGCGGTGAAGCGTCTGCCGCCCGGTGGCCAGAAACACCGTCGCCCCCGGCGCGATATGCCGGGCCGCGTCCTCTTCTTGGGTCAAGAAGGTCCAATCGTCCCCGGCCTCGGGCACCCATTCCGGCCTGAGAACCTGACAATAAGGGATATTCCTTTCGGCACAAATCGCGGCACTGCGCATGGATATATCATGGGCGAAGGGGTGCGTGGCGTCCAGAACGGCACTGATCCCGGCCTCCTCCAGATAGTCGCGAAACCCCTCGGCACCGCCGAATCCACCGTGGCGGGTGGGCAGGGCCATTGCGCGCGGCATCCGCGTCGCCCCGGCCAGCGAGGCGACAGCATCAGCGCCCTGCAGGGCAAGCGCCTTGGCGATGGCCTGTGCCTCCCCCGTGCCTGCCAGCAACAACAGCGTCATGCGCCTGCCCGGGCGATGATGCGCCCCTCGCGGTCGATCACCACGGTATCGGCCTGCACCTCGTCGGGCAGCATGGTGCGCACCTGTTCCAGGGTCGTTTCAGCCACCCATTGCGCCATGGTTTCCCCAGCTATTTCATAGGCTTGCAAAGCAGTATTCATGTACTTCAGCTCGGAATTTCCAAGCACAGCCGCCAGCGCATCGAAATCTACCTGGCTTCGCCCCGAGTGCAGATCCCGCGCCCCTTGGGCCAGCTTGGTCATCTTGCCGATCCCGCCGCCGATGGTCATACGCGGCACCGGGTGCTTGGCCAGGTACTTGAGCAACCCGCCCACGAAATCCCCCATGTCCAGCATGGCGTGATCCGGCAGATCGTAAAGCGCCTGCACGGTCTTTTCGCTGGTGGCACCGGTGCAGCCTGCCACATGCGGCAGGCCTTGCGCGCAGGCCACGTCGATGCCGCGATGAATCGAGGCGATCCATGCGGCACAGGAAAAGGGCCGCACGATGCCGGTGGTGCCAAGGATCGACAAACCGCCCTTGATGCCAAGGCGCGGGTTCCACGTTTCCCGCGCCAGCGCCGCGCCATTGGGAATGGATACCTCGATCACCACATCGCCCGCCTGTCCCAGCTCCTGCGCCAGGTCATGCACCACGCCTTTCATCATCTGGCGCGGCACCGGGTTGATCGCGGGCTCGCCGGGCGGGATGGGCAGCCCCGGCATGGTCACCTGCCCCACGCCCCGGCCCGCCCTGAACCGCACACCGCTTTCCGAGGCGGACACACGTGCCGTCACAAGCGCGCCGTGGGTGACATCCGGGTCGTCGCCCGCATCCTTGATGATCCCGGCCTCGCACCAGCCCGCGCCCTCATCCCAATGCGCCACCTCGAACACGGGCGTTTCCCCCTTCGGCAGGGTGACCTGCACCTCGCTGGGCCGCCCCTGCCCCCACAGCCCCAAAAGCGCCGCGCGCGTGGCGGCGGTGGCACAGGCACCCGTGGTCCAGCCACGGCGCAGGGGGGTATCGGGTTTGCGGGCCATCTCGCGCCGAACTATAGAAGTGGCAAGGACCAAGGCCAATCGGCAAATTGCCCAGATGCCTTGCCGGGAACACACAGGGGACACGCCGCAAATACCGGGGCAATCCGTCGTCCCCGGCCTTTTCCACACCGCGCAACCGGGGCATAAAGGAACATATGACCGACTCGCTCCCTCTTCCCTCGGGCCATTGGCCCGAACTGCTGCCCGGCTGGGTCTGGCTGTGCGGTGCTGGCCCCGGCGACCCGGGGCTTTTGACGCTGCATGCGGTCAATGCGCTGCGGCAGGCGGACGTGGTGATCTATGACGCGCTTGTGCAAGAGGCCATTCTGGACTGGGCCCCGCAGGCCGAGCATATCTATGCGGGCAAGCGCGGCGGCAAACCCTCGGCCAATCAGCGCGATATCTCGCTCCGGCTGGTCGATCTGGCGGGCGAAGGCAAGCGGGTGCTGCGCCTCAAGGGCGGCGACCCCTTCGTTTTCGGCCGTGGCGGGGAAGAGGCGCAGACGCTTGTGCAACATTCCGTGCCGGTCCGCATCATCCCCGGCATCAGCGCCGGCATCGGCGGGCTGGCCTATGCCGGTATCCCGGTCACCCATCGCGACGTGAACCAATCGGTGACTTTCGTCACCGGCCATGACCAATCGGGCGAAACGCCCTCGTCGCTGGATTGGGCCTCGATCGCCAGGGGCAGCCAGGTGATCGTGATCTACATGGGCATGAAACATGTCGAGCGCATCGCGGGCGCGCTGCTGGATGCCGGGCGCCCCGCGTCCGAACCCTGCGCCGTCGTCTGCTCGGCCACCACCGGCGCACAGCAGGTTCTGGAAACCACCCTTGGCACCATGGCCCATGACATCGGCCAAAGCGGGCTTGAGCCACCGGCGATCCTTTGTGTCGGCCGCTCGGTCCTGATGCGGCAGGTGCTGGACTGGCAAGGCATGATCGCGGGCGAGGCCCCGCGCAACCTTGACCCGCTGGGCCGGGGGCGTCCGGCCGAAAGCGCCTGAGCCTTGGGCGGGCTGATCTTTGCCGCCCCTGCCTCGGGCAGTGGCAAGACCACGGTCACCTTGGGGTTCCTGCGCGCCGCCGCGCGGCAAGGCGTGGCGATCCGTTCCGCCAAGTCCGGCCCCGATTACATCGACCCCCGGTTTCACGCCGCCGCCTCGGGGCGGGACTGCGTGAACCTCGACGCTTGGGCGATGACGCCCGACCGCTTTCGCGACCTCGCGGCGCATGATCCGGGGGAAACCCTCGTGATCGAAGGGGCCATGGGGCTTTTCGACGGCGCGCCGCCCGATGGCAAAGGTTCCTCCGCCGACCTGGCGCGCCTGCTTGGCCTGCCGGTGGTTCTGATCGTCGACTGCGCGCGCATGGCAGGTTCGGTCGCGGCCCTGGCCCACGGGTTTGCCACGCTGGACCCACAGGTGCGGGTGGCGGGGGTGATCCTCAACAATGTCGGCTCCCCCCGGCATGAAAAAATGCTGCGCCGTGCCCTGCCCGACACGCCGGTTTATGGCGCGGTGCCACGCAATAGCGCCCTGTCACACCCCTCGCGGCACCTTGGGTTGGAACAGGCCGAGGAACGCCCCGATCTTGAACAGTTCCTTGAAACCGCCGCCGATACCATGGCCGAACATCTTGATATGCAGGCGCTGCTGCATCTCGCCGCGCAACAAGACGTACCAGCGGGCAAACCCGCCCCGATGCCGCCCCCCGCGCAGCGTATCGCGGTGGCGCAGGATCGCGCCTTTGGCTTTTGCTATCCGCATATGCTGAACGATTGGCGGCAGGCGGGGGCCGAGCTTACCTTCTTCTCACCGCTGGGCGACGACCCGGTGCCGCAGGCCGATTTCATCTTCCTGCCCGGCGGCTACCCCGAACTGCACGCCGCACGGATCGCGGCGACGCAAAACTTCCTGCCCTCGCTGCGCAAGGCCGCGCAAACCACGCCCACCTATGGCGAATGCGGCGGCTACATGGTGCTGGGCGACGGGCTCATCGACGCCGCGGGCACACGGCACGAAATGGCAGGCCTCCTGCGGCTCGAAACCTCCTTCGCCCAGCGCAAGCTGCACCTTGGATACCGCAGCCTCCACGCCCTGCGCGGTGCCTTCCCCGGCAGCCATGCCGGGCATGAGTTCCACTATGCCTCCACCCTGCGCGCCGAGGGGGAAGCCCTCTTTCATGCCCGCGATGCCATGGGCACAGAGCTTGGCCCGATGGGCCTTGCCCAGGGCCAGGTGCACGGCTCTTTCGCGCATATCATCGACCGGGGGGAATGATCCATCTGGACCATCCGGTTCAGTCGGAGTAAGCCTGCCCCCATGACCGAGACAACCGCCCTCCCCGACGACAGCCGCGCCAAGCGCAATGTCACCGTTCTGACCCTCGCGCAGGCCTTCCTTGGCGCGCAGATGGCGATGATTTTCGTGGTGGGCGGGCTGGCGGGCCAAACGCTGGCCTCCAATATATGCTTTGCCACGCTGCCGATTTCGCTCATTGTTCTGGGCTCCATGCTGGCGGCCAACCCGCTGTCGTGGTTCATGCAGCGCGCGGGCCGCAAGGCCGGATTCTTCGTCGGCGCAGGCGCCGGGGCTTTGGGGGCCGCCATCGGGGCCTACGGGCTTTACCTTGCCTCTTTCCCGGTCTTCCTGCTGGGCAGCCTGATCACCGGTATCTACATGTCGGCGCAAGGCTTCTATCGCTTCGCCGCCGCCGATACCGCCTCGGACGAATTCCGCCCCAAGGCGATCTCCTATGTCATGGCCGGCGGGCTGGCCAGCGCGGTGCTGGGCCCGCAACTGGTCAAGGTCACGTCGCAGGCCATGGTGATTCCCTTCATGGGCACCTACCTTGCCGTCGTGGTCCTCAACCTCGTGGGCGCGCTGCTCTTTGTCTTCCTCGACATCCCGAAACCGCCCGTCCCCTCCGAGGACGCCCCCAAGGGCCGCTCCCGGTGGGAACTCATCACCACCCCGCGCATCGCCGTGGCGGTGATCTGCGCCATGGTCTCCTACGCATTGATGAACCTGGTGATGACCTCGACACCGCTGGCCGTGATCGGCTGCGGGTTCACCGAAGGCAACGCCGCCGATATCGTCACCGGCCACGTGCTGGCCATGTTCGCGCCGTCCTTCTTCACCGGCCACCTCATCGCCCGATTCGGGGTGGAAAAGATCGTCGGCACAGGCCTCGTGATCCTCGCCGCCGCGGGCGCGGTCGCCCTGCAAGGCGTCGCCATCGAAAACTTCTTCATCGCCCTCATCCTGCTGGGCCTCGGCTGGAACTTCGGCTTCATCGGCGCCACCAGCATGCTTGCCGGCGCGCATGAGGCCCATGAACGCGGCCGCATGCAGGGCCTCAACGACGTTCTGGTCTTCGGCGGCGTCACCATGGCCTCGCTGGCCTCGGGCGGGCTGATGAACTGCTCGGGCGGCAACGCGCAGGATGGCTGGATGTCGGTCAACCTCGCCATGGTGCCCTTCCTCGCCCTCGCGGGCGGTGCCCTTCTCTGGCTCATGCTGCGCCCCGACGACGCCTGACCCCTTCTTCTTTTTGAAAGTATCCTGGGGTGAGGCCGCAGGCCGAGGGGCAAAGCCCCTCAAACGGTGCGCATCAGCGCGCTCAAGCCTGCCGCGCCGCAGGCGCGTCCTTTTACCAGCGGCCGAAAACCGCGGCGCGGGTCAAGGCCATGCGCCGCGCGATCGGGGCCGGATCAAGCGCGCCGTCGGCCACACGCCCCGGCACCGCGACGGCCCGGCGCAAGACCGTTTCGGCCTGCGCCACCGGCAAAAGCGCCGGGCGCGCGGCCTTGGGCATATCGCCCCGACCGCGCCGCGCCTCGGCCAGGGCCTCAAGCCCCTCCTGCGCCAAACCGCGCAGCGCATCCTGCGTCCCCTCGACCAGCGGAATACGCCCCGCCGCCTCAAGCGCGGGCACCGCGCGCAGCCAATTGGCCAGCCCCAGCGCATAGCCCGCCTTTTCCAGAACCTCCACCGGCGCAGCGCGGTCCAGAACCTGCCCCGCCACAGCCAAAAGCCCGCCCGAGGTGTCCCGGATATGCCGCCGGAAGGCCGCCATGTCCTCGAAGGGTTCGCGCTCGATATCCCAGCGCCGGGCAAGGATCAGGTCATCCAGCCGCTCGGTATCCTCCGGGCTCAGGATATGCGCCAAGGGGCTCACCACGTCGTGCCGCCGTACAACGCCCCGCTCGCGGATTTCCTCCAGCGCATCGCGCCACCATTGCAGGCGCATCTCCGCGATCATCGGCTCCTGCGTCACCCAAGGGGCGCGCGAAACCTCGATATTGAAGGCATAGAGCGGGAAAAGCTTGCCGCGCGCCGCCACGGGGGCGGCCATCACGGCGGCAAAACGCTCGGGGTCGCCTGCTTCCACAAGCTGCGCACAGGCGGTCAGATCGGCGTCAAACTCCATGAGGGTCAGCTAGGCCCCGTGCCGGGCCGGACCAGCATCAATTCGTATCGCACATGCTCCGGCGCCGCCCGCCAAAGCGAAATCTCGCGCTCCGCCTCGGCCAGCGCCGGTTCCAGCGCCGCGTCGGCCCCGGCCCGCAGGCGTGCCACCCGTGCCGCCAGCGGCATGTAATAGGCGGCCCAGGCGGCGGTGCTCAGCGCCCGGTGATCCACCACGTCGAATCCGGCGGCCTCGACCCGCGCCTGCAACCCCGCGTAATCGGTGATCTGCGGGTAGTCGGCCCAGAAATCCTTGGCCGCTTGTGGCGCGCCCGGCTCCAAAACCGGTTCGGAAAAGGCAATCGCACCGCCCAGCGCCAGCGATTGCCGCCACAGCGTCAACCCCTCGGTCACGCCAAGGAAATAGATCGCCCCCGCCGACCAGATGAAATCGTAAAAGCCGCTCAGCGCCCCCATGTCGCCGGTCATCACCTGGACATTGGTGAAATGCCGCAACCGCTCGCGCGCCTCATCGGCCAGATGGGGGATTTGCTCGATCCCTTCGATCCGCGCCATGGGCCGCGCCTCGGCCAGCGTTTCCAGATCGGCCCCGGGCCCGCAACCGGCATCCAATATGCGCGCCTCGCGGCCCACCTCCAGCCCATCCAGGGCCCAATGCACATCCTCGGGCATCCCCGGCCCCTGCCGCGGGATATCCGCGTGGACGGTCAAAAAGGCCTCTTCGTCGGCAAGGGTCATATCTGCCCCCCGTCGCGGGCCAGTTTCCACGTGATCGCATCCAAAAGCGCCTCGAAACTGGCATCGACTATGTTGGCCGAAACCCCCACGGTCGACCACCGCCGCCCCTGCCCGTCCTCACTGTCAATGATAACCCGCGTCACCGCCTCGGTGCCGCCCTGGGTGATGCGCACCTTGAAATCCACCAGCCGCATATCGTCGATCGCGCCCTGGTAGCGGCCCAGGTCCTTGGCCAGCGCCTTGGCCAGCGCGTTCACCGGGCCACGGTCATTGCCCGCCTCGTCCATCGACTCGCTGACCGACAGCTTCTTTTCGCCATCGACCTTCACCACCACCACGGCCTCCGACAGGCTGACCATGCGGTCGTACTTGTTCTTGCGCCGCTCCACGGTCACCTTGTAGCGCTTGACCTCGAAGAACTGCGGCAACTGCCCCAGTTCCCGCCGCGCCAGCAATTCGAAGCTCGCCTGCGCGCTGTCATAGGTATAACCGCGGGTCTCGCGCGCCTTGATCTCGTCAAGGATACGCGGCAGCGCCGGGTCGTCCTTGGGCACCTCGATCCCGGCCTCGGCCAAGCGGCGGCGCAGGTTCGATTGCCCGGCCTGGTTCGACATCGGGATAATGCGCGCATTGCCCACCACCTCTGGGTCGATATGCTCATAGGTCGTGGGATCCTTGAGGATAGCCGAGGCATGCAGCCCCGCCTTATGCGCAAAGGCCGAGGCCCCCACATAGGCCGCCTGCTTCACCGGCACCCGGTTGAGGATTTCATCCAGCAACCGGCTGGCCTGCGTCAGGGTTTTCAAGGCCTCGGGCGTGACACCGATCTCGAACCGGCTGGCAAAGGGCTCCTTCAGCATCAGCGTCGGGATAAGCGTCGTCAGGTTGGCATTGCCACAACGCTCGCCAAGCCCATTCAGCGTGCCCTGCACCTGCCGCGCGCCCGCCTCCACCGCCGCAAGGCTGCCCGCCACGGCGTTTTCCGTGTCGTTATGGGTGTGAATACCCAGCCGATCACCGGGAATCCCCGCCTTGATCACCGCGCTGGTGATCGCGCCAATCTCCTGCGGCAGCGTCCCGCCATTGGTATCGCACAGCACGATCCAGCGCGCGCCGCCCTCCAGCGCGGCCAGACAACAGGCCACCGCATAGTCCGGGTTGGATTTATACCCGTCAAAGAAATGCTCGGCATCGAACAGCGCCTCGCGCCCCTGCCCCACGATATGGCTGATCGATTGGGCGATATTGGCAGTGTTTTCCTCAAGGCTTATGCCCAGCGCAGTTTTGACATGAAAATCATGGCTCTTGCCGACAATACAGACCGACCCCGTCCCGGCATTCAGCACGG
This sequence comes from Roseovarius sp. MMSF_3281, assembly GCF_030733685.1. GTDB lineage: Bacteria > Pseudomonadota > Alphaproteobacteria > Rhodobacterales > Rhodobacteraceae > Roseovarius. The sequence continues at coordinate 58,615 of NZ_JASHIM010000008.1, read as the reverse complement.
CAGCCAAAACATCGTCATTCTCCGCCGACCGGCCCGCGCGCTTGGTCATGCCAAAGGCGGTCATCTTGGCGCGGGTCTCGGGCGCTGCATCGAAAAAAGCACTGTCGGTGGGGTTCGCCCCGGGCCAGCCGCCCTCGATATAATCCACGCCCAGCGCATCCAGAGTCGCGGCGATCTGCTGCTTTTCGGCGGTGGAAAACTGCACGCCCTGCGTCTGCTGCCCATCGCGCAGGGTGGTGTCGTAAAGGTAAAGCCTTTCCTTACCCATCACAGACCCCCTGCTTTCTTCTTTTCAAAAATATCCCGGGGAGCGTGAGGGGCTGGCCCCTCACTCCGACAGCGCAGCTTGGCGCGCACGCCTCCAACCGCTCCCAACCCTGCGCGGACCGACGCAACAAGGAACGCGCCCGACCCTGGGAGGGCATGTGCGAGACCAGAGGCTACAGATGCTTGTCCCGGGTAGCGCCCGACCCGCGCGGGGCGGCTCTGAGCAGCTTGGGACAGTGCATGAAAGACCCTAGCGCGCGGCGGCATCACGACCTTCGCCAAAAGCGCCCGCCCCGTGGGGGGGCGGGTCGGGCGCTGCCCGGGACAAGCCCGGGCTGAACGTTTGGTGAGTGTTGTCATTCCAGCCCCTCCAGCTTTGCAGGATCGAACCCTGCACCGGGGACTAGCTCAACCCCCTCCTTGCTCATCCGCACCTCGACCCCTGCCTCGACCAGAGCAGATTTGAGGCGGTCCACTTCGGAAAAATCCTTGGTGTCAATGGCGGTTTGGCGGGCTTGGAAAAGTTGAGTTTCCAGCCCCGAAAGGTCGGCCTCCGGCGCTGCGGCCCAATAGCCCATCTCAGCGTCAAGCAACCCTAAAAAGCGCGCCGACGCTAAAAGGTTAGAACGGAGACCGGGAACAAAAGCATCTTGCTTGGGGTCTTTCTCTGCTCTTTGAAGTGTTCGGTACATCCTATGCAGTTCAGACAATGCCTCAGAAGTATTTAGATCGTCTGAAAGAGTGGAAATGAATTTGTCGCTTACTCGTCCAGGTTCAGCATCCTGAGTTGCTGCCCGCCACTTCCTCAGCGTCTTTTCCGCCTCCCGCGCCTTCGCCTCGGTCCAATCCATCGGCTTCCGATAATGCGTGCTCAAAAACACAAAGCGGATCACCTCGCCCGGGTATCCCTGTTCCAGCAAATCATGCACGGTAAAGAAGTTGCCCAAGGATTTGGACATCTTCTTGCCCTCCACCTGCAACATCTCGTTATGCATCCAGACCTGCGCGAACCCGCCCTCGGGATGGGCACAGCAGCTTTGCGCGATCTCGTTTTCATGGTGCGGGAACATCAGGTCGTTGCCGCCGCCGTGAATATCGAAACTCTCGCCCAGCAACTCATACGCCATCGCCGAACATTCGATATGCCAGCCGGGCCGCCCCCGGCCCCATGGGCTGTCCCAGCCCGGCAGGTCATCGCTTGAGGGTTTCCACAAGACGAAATCCATCGGGTTGCGCTTGTAGGGCGCCACCTCGACCCGCGCCCCGGCGATCATGTCATCCACCGACCGGCCCGACAAAGCGCCATAGTTCTTGTAGCTTTCCACCGAGAACAACACATGCCCCTCGGCCTCATAGGCGTGGCCATCGGCAATCAGCCCGCCGATCATCTCGATCATCTGGCCGATATACTGCGTCGCGCGGGGCATCTGCGTGGGCTCCAAGGCGCCCAAGGCGCCCATATCGTCCAGAAACCATTGCGTGGTCATGCCGGTGATCCGGGCGATCTCGGCGTTCACATCGCCGCCCTCGCCCACGGTCTCGATCGCCCGCGCGTTGATCTTGTCATCCACGTCGGTGAAATTGCGCACATAGGTCACATGTTCCGGCCCATAAACATGCCGCAACAGGCGAAACAGCACGTCAAAAACGATCACCGGCCGCGCATTGCCCAGATGCGCCCGGTCATAGACCGTGGGGCCACAGACATACATGCGCACGTTGTCCGGATCGAGCGGCGTGAAAACCTCTTTCTTGCGGGTCTTGGTGTTGTGCAGTTTGATGGTCGTCATAAGGTCCTCGCGCGCGCAGCTTCCCTTGCGGCGGGCTTTAGCAACTTCATGTCATGGATGGAATAGAAGACCGGCCCGCCTGAGATGTCTCAGCAGGGAATGCAGCAAATGATGATGCAGGTGTTGGTCATGCCCACGTCTTACGCGCGTGAGCCGCCCCACGCAAGGGGCTTGCGGCGCAATGCCCCCTGGCACGGGCGCAAAGGGGCGCTTGCGGCCATGACAACAGCCTTGGCCAAGGTACTGCCCAGGCCGACATGCACAAACGGTTGGGCCATTACGCAACCATGGTTGCGGTGCTGAATCAGCACTAAAGCGTTCCGCCTTTAACCCGAGACATCGGCGAAAGGCGGAACGCGTGCAACGATTGAGCGGAGCACTGCGTTTCGCGAAAATCTGTGATTCAGATTTTTCGCGAAACGCTTTAACCTCACGGAGCATGAACGCCGCCGCGCTATCGGCGGGCCGCGGCGCGGCGATCCAACACTGGCTTTTGGGCGATTTATCTCAACCACTGGCGCGGGACGGAATCGCACAGCGCCTTGGGCAACCCAATCGCCGGGCCGGTGGGGCGGCCCGACGATGGCGCGGCGGCGCGTACCGCGCCTTGGCTCCGCGCCACGAGCCAAGCGCCAAATCCTTACACCCTACCGGATCACGATCTCATCGGCGCGCAACAGGCCCAGCACATCGCGCGCCTGCTGGTCCAACAGGTCCAGATCAAGGTAGCTGTCCGACAAACGATGCGTCAGGTTCTCCATCCGCGCCACCTTGGCCTCAAGCCCGGCCAGTTGTTCGGTCAGTTCCCGGTTCTGGGCGTCGATCTCGGCGCGGCGGAACAACCCATAGTCCCCCTGCACGGCGGCAAAGGTGAAATAGGCACAAAGCCCAAAGGCCACGGCGGAATAAATCAATACGCCCAAAGCGGGCCGCTTGCGGGATGTCATCGGTTTGCCTGTCTCTGCCTTATGCGCCGCCTCTGCCGGGCGGTCAGGCCCCAGAATGCCACAAGTGATTCGCAATGTGAATCCCCCTTTCCATTCAATCGCTTGGCAAGCTACATTTCGCGGCAGAGGAGAGTCGCCAATGCCACATCTGCCGCCCCGCGCCGCGCTGACCACCCATGAGGTCGCCAACCAGCCACCCGACCGGGGCGATCTGGACCTTTGGAAGGGTGATTCCCCCCTGCGCTGTCACGCGGCGGCGGCGGGCGCGGATGGCGAAACATTGGCCCGGTTCGGGGCGCGCATCGGCACCGCCGAGATACGCGCGGCAGGGCGTGACGCCAACCGCCATTCCCCCGAGGCGCTGCTTTTCGATGCCGGGGGGCGGCGTCTGGACGAGGTGCGCTTTCACCCCGCCTATCACCGGCTTCTGGGCGAAGGGATCAAGGCTGGGTATGCCGCCCTGCCGTGGGAGGAGGCCAAGGGCGGCCATGCTACCCATGCCACCATGGTCTATTTGATGTCACAGGTGGAACCCGGTGTCTGCTGCCCGATGACCATGACCTATGCCGCCGTCCCGGCCCTGCGCGCCGACGAAGGGTTGTTTTCCGAGTGGGTGCCGAAACTGACCGCGCGGGCCTATGACGGCAGCGCCAGACCCTTGGCGCGCAAACCCGGCGCGACCATGGGCATGGCGATGACCGAAAAACAGGGCGGCTCGGACGTGCGGGCCAACACCGCCCGGGCCGAGCGTGACGGCGATGCCTACCGCCTGACCGGGCACAAATGGTTTTGCTCTGCGCCCATGTCGGACGGGCTTTTGACACTGGCGCAGTGCGAGGCGGGCCTGACCTGTTTCCTTGCCCCCCGGTGGCTGGAGGGGGAGCGGAACGCAGTTCACATCCAACGCCTCAAGGACAAGCTGGGCAATCGCGCCAATGCCAGTGCCGAGATCGAATTTGCCGGGGCCGTGGCGCACCGGCTGGGCGAGGAAGGCGCAGGCATCCGAACGATCATCGAGATGGTGCATCACACGCGGCTCGACACCGCCATGGCCCCGGCCGGGCTGATGCGCGCAGCGCTTGGCCACGCCCACCACTGGGCCAGCCACCGCACCACCTTCCAGAAACAACTGATCGACCAGCCCTTGATGCAAAGCGTGCTGGCCGATCTGGCGCTGGATTGGGAAGGCACGCTGGCGCTTGGCCTGCATGTGGCAAAGGCGTTTGACGGGCGCAGTGAAGGCGACCGCGCCTATGCCCGGCTTGCCGTGGCGCTGGCGAAATACCTTGGCAACAAGCTTTGCCCCGGCCTGGTCTACGAGGCGATGGAGGCCATTGGCGGCATGGGCTATGTCGAGGATACCCCCCTGCCCCTGCTTTACCGTGAAGCGCCGCTCAACTCGATCTGGGAAGGCTCGGGCAACGTGATCTGCCTTGATATCCTACGCACCCTGCGGCGGGAGCCCCTGGCCGGTGAGCGGCTGAGCACGGAACTGGGCGTGGCCTCGGGGCATTACCGGGGCTACGACGCGGCGCTGAAGGCGCATATGGAGCGGTTTCCGAAACTGCCCGAGGAAGGCGCCGCGCGCTGGTACGCCGAAAGCCTTGCCACGCTGCTGACCGCCTCGGTGCTGATCCGCCATGCGCCCGCGCCCGTGGCCGAAGGCTATGTCGCCACCCGGCTTGCGGGCGCGCGAGGGCGCACGGCGGGGGCGATCAGGGGCGTGGATTGCGCGGGTCTTCTGGACCGGATCGGCGCTGCGGGGTGACCGCCGGGGGAATATGGGGGCTTTGCCCCCGACGCCCTGCGGGCGCCTCCCCCAGGATACTTGTGAAAAGAAGAAAGGCAGGACGGATCACATCGGCAGGTGGATATTGAAAGCCTTCCTTATCTCGGCATCCAGCGCCGGGTTGAGGCGCGCCGCCGAGGGGGTGGCAAGGATCGCCTCCTTGCGGGCGCGGGCCTTGTCGACCAGGTCGGGCTTGCCGCACTCGTCCCATTCCTTGGGGCTGGTGCGGTCGCCCAGTGACGGGTAGACGTGATCGGCCTGCATCCGGCCCAGGGTAGCCGCCGTGCCAAGGTAATGCCCCGGACCGCCCAAGCAGACCTCGCGCATCTGGTCGAGGGCCAGCGTGGCGTCGTCCACCTCGATCCCCCGCACACAGCGCAGCGCCTGCCCGATAAGGTCATCGCCCAGGATCAAGCTTTCGTGGCAAAACCCCAGAAGCGAAGCATGCATGCCCGCCGCCTCGTAAACCATGTTGAGGCCAGACAGCCCCGCCATGACGTTCGAGCACATCTGCTCCCACCCGGCTTGCATGTCGGGCAGTTTGCTGTCGGCGATGCCGCCCACCGCCCCGCCGGGCAGATCGTAGAAGCGATGCATCTGGGCACAGCCGGCGGACAAAAGCGCCTGTTCGCCCGACCCGCCGGTCATCGCCCCGCTGCGCAGGTCCAACCCAAACGGCCATGTGCCGAAGATCGCCGGATGCCCGGGGGCGATGGCGTTGACATAGACCAGCCCCGCCAGGCATTCCGCCGTGGCCTGCACGATGGCCCCGGCGACGGTGGAGGGCGCGGTGGCCCCGGCCATCCCCGCCGAGAGCAAAAGCACCGGCATACCGCCTTCGATACAAGCCTCCATCACCTGGCAGGATTCGGTGGCGAATTTCATCGGCGGGACGACGAAGCAATTGGAATTGCTGACAAAGGGGCGCGCGCGCCATGCCTCTTCGCCACCTGCGATCATATGCAGAAGCTTAATCGCCTCGCGCGCATGGGTGGGATCGGTGAAGGAGGTGCCCACATGTTTGCTGGTGCCTGAGCAACAGGCATAGACGGTATTCAGCTCCATCTCGCAGGCGTCCTCGATATCGCGGGCCACCATCGGGCGCTGCAGGAAATGGATATTGTCCAGCGTATCGGCGATGCGGGCGGCATCGTAGAGGTCTTGCAGGGTGCTTTCGCGGTAATGCTGGCCCTCCACATCCACCATATGCACCGCCGCCCCCGCCGTGCCGTAATGCACACGGGCGCCGGAAAGCTGCAGATCATGCGCCGGGTCACGGCCATGCAGGGTGATGCCGCGATTGGCCCGCGCAAGCGTGTCTTCAACCAAGGCGCGCGGGAAGCGAAGGCGCCCGTCCTCGCCCAGGATCGCCCCGGCGGCGGTCATATGGTCAATCCCGCTTTGCGGGGCATCGGCAAGGCCGATCTCTTCCAGGGCCTCAAGGGCGGCGTGGTGGATTTTCCCGATCTGCGCAGGGCTGAGCAGGTTGAGCGTGCCGCCCTCCATGCCGGGGCGCACCGGGCGCAGGGTTTCGTTAAGCGGGGCGGCGCGGCTTGCACGACGGGCGGCGCGCCCGCCAGAGCGGCGCGTGGTCATCTGGTTCATTCATGGAATCCTTTGGTGGGGGGGAAAGATCGGGTGGAACACTCACCCCAAGGCTGGTCGCCCCCGTGCCGCACCAATGGTCCTGATGATCAGAACATGTTTGCAGCTCGGCATCATGGCCGGGCCCTCCTCCCTGAGTGGATTCAGGAAAGCCGATTCGCCCGCCATTGTCTGTCTCAATCGCGACTCGTGTCGCAATCAGACCGCGAAGGGTCGATTACCCTGCCAATTCCCGCGCCAGATCGACAAGATGGCCCAGCGCCGTTTCAAGGCGGCTGTCTTCCACCGTCAGGGCCACGCGCACATGGCCCGCCGCCGCCTGCCCGAAGCTTTCGCCGGGCATCACCGCAACATGGTGATCCTCCAGCAGGCGCAGGGCGAAATCCTCGCCCGACAGGCCGGTGGCGCGGATATCCAGCATGACATACATCGCCCCCGCCGCGGGGATCGGGCGCACCACGTCCTGCCCCTTCAAAAGCCCCAGGACCAGGTCGCGGCGGCGCACGAAAGGTTCGGCGATCTTCGCCTCGAAGTCCGGCCCCTGATCCAGTGCGAAACACGCGGCCTCCTGTATGAAGCCCGCGACGCCATAGGTGGTATGGGTGGCAAGGTTGGCCATATGGGCAATCGCCTCTTGCGGGCCCACGACCCAGCCGATGCGACTTCCGGTCATGGCATGGCTTTTTGAAAGCGAGCCGATCACCAGCGTCCGGTCGGCCATCCCGTCAAGGGCGCGCGGGGTGATATGCGACCCCTCCCAGACCTGCGTGTCGTAAACCTCGTCCGAGATCATCCACATGTCATGCGCGCGGCAGACGTCCGCCAACCCTTCAAGGGTTTCACGGGTATAGTTCACGCCGGTGGGGTTGTTGGGCGTGTTGATCAGCAGGCTGCGCGCGCCGGGGGCGGCCTCGGCCACCTCTGCCGGGTCGGGCTGAAAGGCGCGCTCGGGCCGGGCCGGAATGGCATGGGGCCGGGCGCCGACACCGCGGATGGTGCCGGGATAGGTGGCATAATAGGGGTCGATGAAAAGCGCGGTATCGCCTTCGTCGCAGGCCGCGTGATGCGCGGTGAACAGCCCCGCCTGCCCGCCCGGAACCACCAGCACGTTATCTGGCGTGGTGGGCACGCCGGTACGCTCGGTGACGCGTTTGGCCACCCGCTCACGCAGGGGTTTGATCCCGTCAAAGGCGGAATAGCCGGTCACCCCGGCAAGGGTCGAGGCATGCATGGCATCCAGAATGCTGCGGTCGGTGCCGATATCATGCTCACCGATGGTCAGATGGGTGATGTCATGGCCCGCCGCGTCCATCGCGTTGGCCTTGTAATAGACATCCCAACCATCCGATCCGCCCGCCGTTATCCCGGTGATCCGTTTTGCCAGCCGCATGTCCTGCCCTCCGATTTACGCGTTTCCGCGCCCAAATGGCCCGGGGCGCTCAGGCTTGTCAAACAAGTCACCTGTACCTGTATTGATGCACGCAAAAGGCCGCGCCCGAAGGTGCGGCCCTGCAAAAGCATCCCGGAGAAGCAGATCTTACTTGATCTTGCCTTCCTTGTACTCGACGTGCTTGCGCGCGACCGGGTCATACTTGCGTACGACCATCTTCTCGGTCATGGTGCGTGCGTTTTTCTTGGTCACGTAGAAATGGCCCGTGCCCGCGGTCGAGTTCAGACGGATCTTGATGGTCGTCGGCTTCGCCATTGGTCTTCTCCTGCACCGGGACGGCGGCCTTGGCCCCCTGCCCCGTGAAATTCGTCATGAAGCCTGCCTTTTAAAGCTGCGCGCGCCCGAGTCAACCGGAATCTCGCAGCTTCTCGCCGGCAGTCCTTAGTTCTGTGAAACCCGTGTCGGCATCTTGTAGAAATGGTGGACACCGATCGTGGCGGTCCGCGGGAAAACACGTGCCCAGCGCGGGCTTACCGCGCGGGTGTGGTAATGCGTGGCGCCTTCGGTCAGGGGCCGCGTGACCCCGCGCATCATCATATGCGCCACCTTGCCGACGCGGGCATAGGCGCGCGGCTCGGCGATCACTTCCTTGTGGCCATCGCAGGTATAGGTGAACTGGCATTGATACTTGCGACCGGTGCCTTGGTTGACCACGCCACAAATGCTGTTGGGGAACTCGGCACTGTCGACGCGGTTCATGATCACCTCGGCCACGGCAAACTGGCCTTTGACGGTTTCACCGCGCGCCTCGAAATACAATGCTTCCGACAGGCACTCCCACTGCGGGCCGCCCGCCACCACGGGCTGCGCATCCAGCCAGTCGCGGCTATAGGTCAGGCCCACCTCGGGGCGCCGCAGGTAGCTCATCAACCGGTTTTGCGAGATCGAGGACAGCGCGCGCTTTTCCTCGTCCATCAGCTTTTGCACCGGCGTGTCGGCCATGGCAGCCCCGCCCAGGGCCACAAGAATCACCATCGCAAATCTTAACATGCCGTCCTCCTTACGGTTTGACTGGGCAACAGGCCCGCTGGCATTCCGGCGGGCATATAACATTCGATGGCTTTATGTCTAGCGAACGGAACCACAGGCCCCGACGCCGGGCAATTTGTGACAACTCCACCCCGCGTTCGGCATACCGTATGTTGCCGAAAACCGGCCTGTGTCTACCCGATCCTGTCTTTTACCGCCAACTGTGCGGCAGCAAGTCGCGCCACCGGAACCCGGAATGGCGAGCAACTGACATAGTCGAATCCGGCCGCACGGCAAAAGGCGATTGATTCGGGGCTTCCACCATGCTCGCCACAGATCGAAAGGACAAGGTCCTTTTTCGCCCCGCGCCCCCGCTCGGCGGCAATGCTCAACAATTCACCAACCCCTTCCACATCCAGCGTATGGAACGGGTCTTCGGGATAGACCCCCTGCTGCACATAAGCCGACATGAACCGCCCCGCGTCATCGCGGCTTAATCCATAGGTCATCTGCGTCAGGTCGTTGGTCCCGAACGACAGGAATGCCACCTGCGGCGCGATCTCGTCGGCGCGCAGCGCCGCGCGCGGCGTTTCCACCATCACCCCCAGACGATAGGTGAAATCCTGCCCGGTTTCGGCCCGCACCGCGACGGCCACCGCATCAATCCGCGCCTTGACCAGCTCCACCTCGCGACAGGCCGATACCAGCGGGATCATGATTTCCGGCACCACCGGCTCGCCTTCATGGCTGGCCGCGATGGTCGCCTCGAAAATCGCCCGCGCCTGCATGTCGTAAATCTCGGGCACAGTGATGCCCAACCGCACCCCGCGCATGCCCAGCATGGGGTTGTATTCGCCAAGGGCCTCGACCCGCCGGGTGACGTCGGACAGGGGCAAATCCAATGCCTCGGCCAATTCGCGCATCCCCGTCCGGTCGGTCGGCAGGAACTCGTGCAAGGGCGGGTCAAACAGGCGGATGCACACCGGCTGCCCCTGCATGATGCGGAACAGATCGATGAAATCGGCCCTCTGCATGGGCAAAAGCACCTCCAGGGCCGCGGCGCGATCCTCGCTTGAATTGGCAAAGATCATCTCGCGCATCGGGGTCAGGCGGTCCAGTTCAAAGAACATGTGCTCTGTCCGGCACAGCCCGATCCCCTGCGCCCGGAAATTCCGCGCCACTTCGGCGTCGGCGGGGGTGTCGGCATTGGCCCGCACCGCGATGTCGCGAATGTCATCGGCCCAGTTCATCAGGGTCTGGAAACTCTCGTCCCGCGCGGCCTCCAGCATCGGCGCCTCACCTGCCAGAACCTCACCGTTGGTCCCGTCAATGGTGATGATCTCGCCCTCTTTCAGGATACGCCCGTCGGGAAAGACCAATTGCCGCCGCTTTGTCTGAAACCGGATTTCCGACGCGCCCACCACGCAAGGCAGGCCAATCCCCCGCCCGATCACCGCGGCATGGCTGGTCATTCCGCCCCGTTCGGTCAGGATCGCGGCGGCGGCATGCATGCCGCGAATATCCTCGGGGCTGGTCTCGCGCCGGACAAGGATACAGGCCTCGCCCCTCGCCTCGGCCGCCTGCGCCTCATTGGCGGTAAAGACGATCCGGCCACTCGCGGCCCCCGGACTGGCCGGGATGCCCCGCGCCAGGGCATCCCTTGGCGCTTCGGGGTCAATCTGCCGGTGCAGCAGTTCGTTCAGGCCGCGCGGTTCCACCCGCATCAGGGCCTCTTCGCGGGTAATGATCCCGTCTTCGGCCAGGGCCACCGAAATCGCCACCGCCGAACGGGCATTGCGCGACACGCGCACCCCGTCCAGCAGGAACACCTCGCCGTTTTCAATGGTGAACTCGGCCTGCATCTCGGCGCGCAGTTTGACGCGCATGATGTCCAGATAGTCCTTGAGCTTGGCAAAGGCCTCGGGCGCCAGCTCTTCCAGTGACGGGCCGCGCGGATCACGCTCAAGGTAAAGCGAATCCGCCCCTTGGCTCAGCGCTTCGCGCCCCTGGCTTTGGCTCAGGTAACGCCCGGTGATCTGCCGCGCGCCCGAGGTGCTGTTGACCAGTTGCATCACACCCGAGCCGCATTCGCCCTTGCCCAGCCCATAGGCCATTTCCTGCACCACCAGCCCAAGGCCCGCATCCACCGGCGCGCCCTTGGCTTGCCGCAACAGGCGCGCCGTCGTGCCTTCCCATGCCCGCGCCATCGAGCGCAGCACTTCCAAAAGCTGTACCGAGGTTTCCTGCGGAAAGGGTTCCTCGGTTTCCTCCTCGTAAGCACGCAGGGCCTGGCCCAATCCTTCGATGGGGTCATCGGACACGTCATCGAACATATCCGGGTCAAGCCGCGCGACGTGAATGGCAAAGGCCTGCACGAAGCGCAGGTACAATTCCGCCGCGGCGGCTTTGCCGATCCTGTCGCTCAGGACAACATAGCTGGCGTCGTTCATCCCGATGTTCAGAACCGCCCCCGGCCCGCCCCAATCAGGGTCTTCCGACGAGGGGCGCACGCAAAGCAAAGGTTCATCGCCGAAACCGCGAACAAGGTCGCCCATATCGGGGGCCTCGCCCGCCGCGATGCGATGCACCGCTTCGAAAGACAGCGCCACGGTGCGCGGCACCGGAAGGTCAAGCCGCACCAGGCGTTGCAAGCACTTCGCCCGCCCGCCGTGGGTTTCGGCGGCCAAGGGCGCGTCGGGTGTAATCAGGGTGATATGGTCTTCGCTATGCTGCACTGCGGCACCTGTGTTGTTCAGGTGCAGCATACGCCCGAAGCAGCACATGGCAAGGGGAAGAGCGCCGCAGTCTCCGCGACTTGCGACATGGCGTTTTGTACATTCTGTACAAAATCACCAACCGCTCCCCGGAATTCTGTACAAAACTCCGGGGGAAAACGTACAAACTGTACAAAAATCGCGGCGTTAGCCTTCCAACTTGGTCAAATCCGCCGCCTGAAGACAGATATCACGGATTTTACCAAGCAAATTCAAACGGTTGCGGCGCACGACATCCTTGTCGGTATTGACCTGTACCGCCTCGAAGAAGGCGTCGATGGGGGCACGCAATTTCGCCATCGCCTCCATCGCGGCGGTAAAATCTTCGGCCTTGTTGGCCTTGGCGATATCCGCCTCGGCGGCCTCAAGCGCGGCAAAAAGGTCTTTTTCTTCAGGCACTTCCGCGAATCTTGCATCCGGCCCGAAAGAATATTCGACCCCGTCTTTCTCCTCGGCCTGCGTCAGAATGTTGTTGGCCCGCTTGAACCCCTGAACAAGGTTTTCCCCGTCTTCCGTCTTGAGAATCTCGCTCAACGCCTTCGCCCGGGCCGAGATAAGCCAAAGGTCATCGCCGCCATCCAGCATCAGGCAGGCGTCGATCACATCGTACTTAAGCCCTTGATCTTTAAGGTAAACCTTTAGGCGGTCATGGAAGAAGGCCAACAAATCGGTGCTGAGATCCGGCACCAGGTCACCCACCGTGCGCAGCAGGCTGCCTTCGCCGGTGTCCGGCGCATCGTCATGCTTTTGCAGCTTGTCGATCACCGCCCGGAACGCCGCCCCGAAAACGCCGAATTCTCCAATCTGATCAAGCACTTCTTCCAAAGTGTCGATCTCGCCTTCGCTGGCTTTCTTGCGGTTCAGGCTTATCTTGTGATGTAGTAATTGACTATCGATAAAGCGGTCCAGATGCACCCGCAGGCCATTATCCAGCACGATCCGGATCACCCCAAGCGCCGCCCGGCGCAGGGCAAAGGGATCTTTCGATCCCGTAGGCTTTTGATTTATCGCCCAAAATCCGGTCAGCGTGTCAATCTTATCCGCCAGCGCCACAGTCAGGGAAACCGGCGCTTCGGGCACCGCGTCCGATGGACCAAGCGGCGAATAATGCGCCTCACAGGCCGCTGCCACCTCGGCAGGCAGGCCCGCGGCTTCGGCATAGTAACGCCCCATAAGTCCTTGTAATTCCGGGAATTCATAGACCATCTCGGAACTCAGGTCGGCCTTGGCCACCCGCGCGGCCTGTTCGGCAAGGTCGGCTTTGGCCCCCACCTTCGGCGCAATCTCCCGCGCCAGCGCGGCAATCCGCGAAATCCGCGCCGCTTGCGTGCCCAACTGCCGCTCAAAAGTGACGTTATCAAGCTGGTCGATCCAAGCCTGCATCCCGGCCTTGGCTTCGCGTAAGTCATTATCCCAAAAGAATTTTGCATCCGACAGCCGTGCCGACAAAACCTTTTGATTGCCCGCCAGAATGGTCGCGCCGTGATCTTCGGTTTCGATGTTCGCCACGGTCACGAACCGCTCGATCCGGCCCGTCTTGGGGTTCTTGACCGAGAAGAACTTCTGATGTTCTTTCATCGAGGTTTGCAGCACCTCGGGCGGCAGGTCCAAAAACTCCTCGCCAATCTCGCCCATCAAGACGACAGGCCATTCCACAAGCCCCGCGACCTCGGCCAAAAGCCCTTTGTCTTCAACAACTTCCAACCCGGAGGCAAAGGCCTGATTGGTCGCGTCCTGCCAGATATGATCGGCCCGTTCCTGCGGGTCGAGGATCACGAAATCGCGCTTCAGCTTGGCCTGGTAATCCTCGAACCCCGACACGGCAAAGCGCCCTTTGCCCATGAACCGGTGCCCCTGGGTCGTGTTGCCGGCCTTGATGCCGTCGATATCAAACTCAACAACCGTCGCCTCCCCTGCATCATCGGTGAGGATACACAGGATCGAATGCAAGGGCCGCACCCACCGCAGGCTACCCGCGCCCCAACGCATGGATTTGGGCCAGGGGAAATTGCGCACCGTATCTTCCAGCACCTGGGCCACGATCTCACCCGCCGGGCGGCCCGGCTTGGTGATCTTGGCGAAATAGACCTGACCCTTCTTTTCATCCCTGATTTCAAGGTCTTCGCGGGATACCCCAGCCCCGCGAAGGAAGCCTTCGATGGCTTTTTCCGGCGCATCCACACGCGGGCCTTTGCGGTCTTCCGTGACGGTTGGGCTTTCACCCAAAACCCCTTCAAGCGCCAATGTCAGGCGGCGCGGCGTGGAAAACGCCTGCGCATGCGCATAGGTCAGCCCCGCCTCGACCAATCCGTCGGTCATCTTGGCCTTAAGGTCATCAGCCGCGCGGCGCTGCATGCGGGCGGGAATTTCCTCGGAGAAAAGTTCGATCAGAAGATCAGGCATAAGTCAGTACCCTTCAGGTGGTTCGGGGCAGTTTTCGGGGGCGGGCTCACCATCAAAGACAACCTCGCCACAATGGTTGATCTGGTGCCAGACATAGCCGCGCCCGTCCTCGGTGATGGCGACGATCCGGTCGATACCGTATTGGATGTTCTTTTCACCCAAGAAGGCCAAGGCGCGCCCCTCTTCCAAGGCGGTGCCCACTTCGACCGCGTCAAAGCAGTCAAACCAGCCCGGCGCGACCAACGGCTCGGCCCCGTCATAGGGTTCATAGGTTTCGCTCAGCATGGCGTGGCTCATGGTGGTGGTGAAACAGGCGCGATAGCGGATCGGGGAACTTTCGGCATCGATCGCTTCGAAGTTGTCGTAAAGCACGGGTTCGGGTGCGCCCGAGACCAGCGAAGTCATCTGCACGTCATCGGTACCGGTTGCCTTCACCGGTTCGTAATAGGCGTAGATCTGTTGGTAATATAGGAAAATCCCCGCCACGATTGCCGCAACCACGATCGACCCTCCCAGGATTTTGCCCATCACGCCGCGTGCCCTCCGGCTTCGGTCTGCACGAAGGCGTCGGCGCATTTCTTGGCCAAGGCGCGCACCCGCCCGATATAGGCCTGCCGTTCAGTAACCGAGATCACGCCGCGCGCATCGAGCAGGTTAAACAGGTGGCTGGCCTTGATGCATTGATCATAGGCCGGATGCGCCATGACGATCCGCTTGCCGGTTTTGGGATCTTCGTGATCCTGGGAAAGGATCGCCTCGCACTCGGCCTCGGCCTCTTCGAACTGTTTGAACAGCACGTCGGTATTGGCCACGTCGAAGTTCCAGCGGCTGTATTCCTGTTCGGTCTGGCGAAAGACATCGCCATACGACAGGGCAATCGGTGCGTCCGGGTCGTTGAAGGGCATGTCCATTACGTGGTCGATGCCCAGAACGTACATCGCCAGACGTTCCAGCCCATAGGTCAATTCACCCGAAACCGGGTGGCAATCATGGCCGCCGACCTGCTGGAAATAGGTGAACTGGCTGACTTCCATACCGTCGCACCAAACTTCCCAGCCAAGGCCCCAAGCCCCCAAGGTGGGGCTTTCCCAGTCGTCCTCGACAAAGCGGATGTCATGCAGGGCAATATCGATGCCAATGGCCTTGAGGCTGCCAAGGTACAGCTCTTGCAGGTTGGGCGGGCTGGGTTTGATCAGCACCTGGTATTGGTAATAGTGCTGCAACCGGTTGGGGTTTTCGCCATAGCGCCCGTCAGTCGGGCGGCGCGAGGGCTGCACATAGGCCGCGGCCCAAGGCTTGGACCCCAAGGAACGCAGCGTGGTCGCCGGGTGGAACGTGCCCGCGCCCACCTCCATGTCATAGGGCTGCATCACCGCGCAGCCCTGCTCGGACCAGTAGGCTTGCAGCCGCAGGATGATCTCCTGAAAGCTGCGGGGTTTTCCGGTTTGTTGCACCATGATAGTCTCCGGGGCTGAGCGCCTGAAATCGCCGCCCTTACCTACGGCGCGGATGGGACAGGGTCAATTGCGGGACAAGCGATATTTTGGGTGCATGCCGCCGCAGATTTGCTAAAAGATTCCGAAACAACACGCATTTAACGCAAGGGTACGGGCAATTGGGTCATATGACGCGGATTTTGACGGCACTGACACTGGCAATCCTGATGATGGCGCCTGCGGCGCGGGCGCAGGACGACGGGTTGGCGTGGGTACAGATCGAGGCACAGCCAAGTCTTACGCAGGCGCAACAAAGCATCCGGGGCTATGCCGCCGAGTTGCAGGATGTGAACGGCTTTTCCCTGGGGGGCGGTTGGTATGGTATCGCGCTTGGCCCCTACACCCGCACGGATGCCGAGCAGGTCTTGCGCGTTTATCGTGCCGAAGGATTGATCCCGCGTGATAGTTACATTGCTGACAGTTCTGATTACCGGCAACAATTCTGGCCGGTCGGGGCCAATACCCTGGCCGAAGCCGCACCCGAAACCGCCGCACCGCAAACGACCCCGCAAGGCCAAGACGAAAACCTGGCCGAAGCGGCTCCGGCACCTGTACCCGAAATAGAAGAGCCCGATGAAACCCCGCGTGAGGCCCGCGCCAACGAACGCGAGTTGACCCGTGAGGAACGTACCGAACTGCAGGAAGCCTTGAAATGGGCGGGTTTCTATGGCGGCGCGATTGATGCAGCCTTTGGCCGGGGTACGCGTGGGGCCATGGCCCGTTGGCAAAGCGCCAACAGCTTCGAGGAAACCGGTATTCTGACCACGCTGCAGCGGGCCGAACTGCTACGCCAGTATAACGAAATCCTTGAAGACCTGGATTTGCAAGTTGTCCGCGATGAAGGTGCCGGTATCGAGATGTCTCTGCCCACAGGGGTTGTCGAATTCGAAAAGTACGAACCGCCGTTTGCCCATTACAGCGCGACAGACGACATCGAAGCCAAGGTTCTTTTGATCAGCCAGGAAGGCAATGAAAACACGCTTGCCGGACTGTACGACATCATGCAGACGCTTGAAATTGTCCCGGAGACAGGGCCGCGCACCCTTGATCGGCGTGCCTTTACCTTGATTGGCGAAGGGGCTTTGACCATCTCGCACACGCAGGCGTGGTTGAAGGATGGACATGTGAAAGGCTTCACCCTGATCTGGCCCGCGGGCGATGAAGAGCGGCGTATGCGGCTTCTTGGTGAAATGCAGGAAAGCTTTGCCCGGCTGGATGGCGTGCTCGACCCCTCGGCTGGCGTCGGGACAGAGCCGAGTATCGACCTTGTTTCCGGTTTGGAAGTGCGCAAACCGAAACTGTCGCGCTCGGGCTTTTATGTCGATAGCGCAGGCACTGTCGTGACCACGGCCGAGGTTACCGAAAGCTGCGGCAAGATCACGATCGACGAAGACTATGAGGCCAGGGTTGTCACCCTGAACCAGGATCTGGGTATCGCCGTGCTGCGCCCCGTTGAATCACTGGCCCCCATGAATGTGGCCGCCTTCCAGAAGGCCATGCCGCGGCTTCAATCCGATGTGGCCGTGGCCGGGTATTCCTATGGGGGGGTGCTTGGCGCGCCGACATTGACCTTCGGGCAATTGGCCGAGTTGCAAGGCCTGAACGGGGAAGACACCCTGAAACGTTTGGCGCTTGCGGCCCTTGAAGGGGATGCCGGTGGTCCCGTCGTGGATGCGGGCGGTGCGGTACTGGGGATGCTGCTGCCCCATCGTCAAAATGGTCGGCAACTCCCCGAGGGGGTCAGCTTTGCCGCCGATGCCGAGGCCGTTCAGCGTGTTCTGCAAGAGGCTGGCGTCTCGCCGTCGGCGACCACCGAACAGGAACAGATCGCACCGGAAATCCTGACAAACCGGGCGTCAAGCATGACGGTGCTGGTCAGCTGTTGGGAATGATTGCGCATCGTCGCCGTAACAGTTTTCCAGGGCCTGTGGACACTTACCACAGGCCCTGAGCCTCACAGCATATCCGGCGTCATGTGAATGAGTGTCGGGCGATCCGCCTTGAAGGCCTGACCGACGTCGCGCACAAGCTCTTTCAAATCCGCCGGGCGTGTCGCATATGCCCCATAGGCCCGGGCCAAGGCCCCGAAATCCGGATTATGCGCGACAACCGCCTTCGGGGCGATCTGTGCGCTGATCATACTGTCGTCGATTTCCTTGAGCTTGCCGTTGTCCCACAAAAGAATGGGGAGTGGCAGCCCCAGCTCAACAGCGGCGCCAAGCTCTTGCAGGGTGTATTGAAACCCGTAGTCGCCAGCGATCGCCATGGTCGGTTTGTCCCGTCGTGCCATGGCCCCGCCGACAGCCGCGGGCAAGGCATAGCCCAAGGTGCCGAAGCCCGTGGGGTGGTGCCAATGCCCCGGCTTCGGCATATGCCAGACCTCGTTTGCCACATAGGCGAATTGCGTCATGTCGGAATAGATCATCGTGTCGTCCGGCAACTCCGCGCGCAGGGCATCGCATATGGGCACGATACCGGGGCGTTCGGCATCCACCTCCGAACGTGCAGCAGCCCGAAAGCTGGTGACCTCGGACACCGCCCAGCCGGTTTTGGCTGGCTCCTCCTGCATCTCGATCAGCGCAGAGACCAGATGACCATGAGCCCCGCCAAGGATTTGCATATCGGCCGCGTGCCGGTCACTGACCACTTCGGGGTCAAGGTCAATGCGCACCAAGCGCCCCTTGTGGCCCAAGTCATCGCGCCACAGGTCGCATTCCGAAAGCTCGGTTCCCACGGCGATCACCAGGTCGGCAGAGGCGATCACATCGGCACTGGCAGGCCGACCAAGGTAGGATCCGAAATGCAGGGGGAAGCCCTCGGGGATCAATCCACGCGCTGCATAGGTGGTAAAGCTGGCCGCGCCCATACCGCGCAGCATGTCGAGCCATTGATGATCCCCCGAAGCGGTATCGAGGTGGCGCACCGCCCCACCCCCGAAAATGAACAAGGGCCGCTTCGATGCACGCAGCCACTCACGCAAAGGTTCAAGCCGCAGGGGCGAGGCTTGATCTACCGGACCAGGCCCCATTTCAACAGGCGCAGGCGCGGGATCGGCAGGTGCGCCAAGCGCGGAAATCGGAACCTGGATGTGTTTACTGCGCGGACGACGGGTGTGAAACTCGGTTAGGGCGCGATCAACCAGGCCATATGCGGCTTGTGGTGTACGGGCCTCCTCGGACCAGTCACAAACGGTGGCGGCCGCAGCCTTCTGATCGCGCATCTGGTGTAGTTGCCCACGGATCGCGGCGGTTTCATCAAGGCAGGATGAGATAACCAGGATCGGGACACTATCGGAATAGGCCTGTCCCATCGGGGTCATGATGTTGCAAAGTCCCGGACCGGTAATCACGTAGGCCACGCCGGGCCTGCCGCTGGCCCGGGCATAGCCATCGGCCATGAAGCCCGCACCTTGTTCATGACGGGCCAAAACATGGGTCATGCCGGCTTCTTCGATACCACGGTAAAGTTCCTGATTATGCACGCCGGGGATGCCGAAGATGACATCCACACCCCGTGATTTCAACATATGCGAGATTTGTGCCCCAAGTGCCCTTTTCGTCATCATGCCCTCCAAAAGCTGATGGTAAAGATTGCGTAGACTGCAAGTAGCTCCAGGCGGCCAATAAGCATTGCAGCCACCAAGACCCATTTCGCGGTATCGTTGAGCGCGGCAAAATTGCCCGCAGGCCCGATGATTTCACCCAGACCGGGGCCAATATTGGCCAGTGCCGCCGCGGCCCCGGAAATCGACGTAACAAAATCAAGCCCAGTGAACCCCAAGATGACACTGACCACCCCCAAGGTTACGACAAAGAACACGAAGAACGACATGACCGAGTTGAGCACGTCGTCTGCAATGGGCCGGCCGTCGTAGCGCGGAGTGAATACCCCATGGGGGGAATAAATTCTCCGAAGCTGAGATCGGATCGACGCAAAAAGAATCTGATATCGGAAAATCTTGACTGAACAGGCAGTCGACCCCGCGCAACCACCTATCAAACCGATAAAGAAAAACAGCGTGATCGGAAGCGCCCCCCACCCCATATAGTCCACGCTTGCATATCCCGTCCCCGAGATAATGGAGGTGATATTGAACAGAGCTTCGCGCAGGGCTTGCTCGGGGTGATGTGGGAAGACATGGACGAGGAAAACGCCCATGCCGACCACCAAAACCAGAATAGTGAGGACAAAACCATGGATTTGCGTATCGCGCCAAAGCGGCTTGGGGTTGCCATTCAACAGCTGAACGTAACGCACGAAAGGCAAAGCCGCGAGGATCATGAAAACCGACGCGACATATTCCAAAGGCCCGCTGAATGCGCCGAACGAAGCATCGTAATTCGAAAAGCCGCCTGTCGAGACCGTCGTCAAAGCGTGAACGGTGGCATCGAATGCCTGCATCCCCAAGATCATGTAGCAGGCTACGCAGGCCAACGTCAGCGCCAGATATATGACGGAAATCTGTGAGGCTATGGCACTGGCGCGCGGCAGGATCTTTCCCATCGTTTCGAAGGCTTCCGAGCGGAAAATCTGCATCCCCCCGACCCGGAGTTCGGGTAAGAACACCATGGCCACAACGATGATCCCGACCCCGCCCAACCACTGCAAGATGCCACGCCAGAGAAGAATACCCTTGGGTAAATCATCAAGGCCGGAAAAAACCGTGGAGCCGGTGGTCGTCAATCCTGACATGGCTTCAAATACCGCGTCGACCACGCGGGCCTCGGTCTCACCCAGCAAAAAGGGCAAGGCGCCAAAAATTGGCAGCGCCACCCAAACGCCCGTGG
This sequence comes from Roseovarius sp. MMSF_3281, assembly GCF_030733685.1. GTDB lineage: Bacteria > Pseudomonadota > Alphaproteobacteria > Rhodobacterales > Rhodobacteraceae > Roseovarius. The sequence goes on along the minus strand of NZ_JASHIM010000008.1, from coordinate 38,338 downwards.
TCAAAAGAAAGGTTTGCTGAATGGTCAGCCCCTCGCGCACGCCATTTTTGCACGCCAAGGAGACAAGCCCACCAATCAACATGGTGATCACCGCACTTTCCGCGAAAACAGCCCAATGACCCCGCCCTTCGGCGATGTCCACCAGCATCGGCAGCACCATGGCCAACCCGAGGGCCAGCACCAAGAGGCCGATCACATATCCCACGGGGCGCAGATCAATCATGAAGCGCAGAGTTGGCCCGAGGCCAGCCAAGTGTCAAGCAAGAGCGCCCCCAAAGCCATCCAAAGCGGTCTTGGGGGATGTAATCTGGGTTTGATTTCAGGCCGCTAGCAAATCACCCAGCACATGGGGCACGATTTCATCATGCTTTAATCCCAGTAGCGCCAATTCCGGCTCGGTCATCGCGTGCAAGCGCATTATCCGTTCCAGATGCCCGCGGCTGAGCATGTAGCCATTCATGCCATGGGCATGTTCGGCAAGGTAAAGATCAAGCGTTTTACGCCAAGTGTCGGGTACGAATTCGATGTCGATACGTTGTGTCATCAGGAACCCCTTTCCTTATCGGGTTTGGGCTCCTCCCATGGTCACTTGGATAGCACGACTCGGTCCGAAAATCATGGATAAAGGCATGGGCGGCGCAGGATGTTGCAGCTATGCCGCCCAAAGCCTGTATGATTCACATGTAGAACAAGTCGCGATAGACGTAATGCACGATTTCGTCGCGCTTGATGCCCAATTCAGCAAGTTCCGCATCGGATTTCGCTTGAAGTGCTTCGATCTTGTCGCGGCGCGACGCGGCATAGGCATGCGCCTCGAACCCCCGGGCCAGCGATGTCAGGAAACCGGCGAAATGGGCACGAAAGCCGCGGCGCTCGGCATGGATGTCTGTGGTCAAAGTTGTCATTGGAAACCTCGTTGCCTTTGGTTGCTACGGTTTGGTTTCCTCCCTGACCCCAACTTAGGTCAGCTTGCCTGACGTGACCACCGACCATTCGGCAAAGCCGGGATGCATGAAATGCAACCCGGCCGTTAAGCCATTCAGTTCAAAGGGGTTTTGGGCTTCTTTAAGCGTGTGCCCGTCGACTCGGGCATCGCCGGTGGCTTGGATGGCGCACGTGGGCGCGCGGGCTTGTCCACGGGCGCATCCGGAACCTTCGATGCGACAGATTTGGTTTTTTGTGACTTTGCGGATTTTGGCGAAAGTGGCTTGGCTGGTTTCGCTTCGGGGGCAGGGCTGGCAGTTGCCGGTCGCGATTTTGGCGCGGCGGCCTTGGGCTTCTTCGCCGGCACAGGTTTCGCGGTAAGCGCATTCGCGTCTACCTGTACGCCGGTCGAAAAAGGGTTGGCCTGAAAAGCGGCCTGGCCGAAAACCTGTGCCACCCGCAGGTTTGTTTCCACCACGTACCCTGCCATCCGCCACGCGGCAGCAGTCAATTCAAGGGGCGTCGTGACATGTTGCATGAAAAGCTCCTTTAAAATGTGTGACCGCGCTAACGCGGCTATGTAACATTTCAATAAAGACAGGGCTTCGCGCGCCCCAGACCACACGCGCAAAACGCAGCGCACAGGCCGAAGTTCGCCCAACCTTAACGCGAAAAGCGCAAAGGTGCCCAAAAACCAAGCGCCTTCGCGAAACGATTGGGCGAATGCATTTCGGGTTATGCCGGGGCCTCAAGTTAAAGGCGAAACACCTTAGCCGACGTGAAACAGCGTTGTGAAGAGTTTTGGGTCGATGCTGTCTGACGCGAAAGTTTCGCCTTCGGTCAGGACACTGACGGCATCGTGACTGTGCAGGCTTTCCTGATGGCTGGCCACAACTCGGAAATCGCCAACACGCGAGTCTTTCTGCAACTGTTCACAGAAAAGCCGCGCTGCATCCTCAACGAAGATCGGATTCGCGGCATTCAACTCGGCAAAGGCCTGTTCATCCTCGCGCTTGACCATGACCTGGGTTTCCGTTGGAACCGCTACGCGGGCCATGTCTATCAGGTCTTCGAACCACAGAACGTCTCCCTCGACAACCTCGACAGACAAACGCGCAACCGAGCGCTGCGAATGCGGCGTGGCAAGCTGCCCGCGCGCCTGACGCGCATGTTCACTCAACTCAAGGGAGCACGGGCAGGTCGACGAATAGACATAGTCAATGTGCATGTATTTGCGGCGCACGCCGTCACGCTCGACCAGTTCCAAGGCGATATCGTAGTATTGAAACCCTTCAAGCCCCGACCGTAGGGATTGCACCTTCATAGGGTAGGAAAACCGCATCTGGATGCGCGCATCGATCGTGTCGAGATCCGTAATGTAATCGTCAAGCGCGGCCTCGATCACCTCGAAACTAAAGGTCTTTTGCGCATGCTTGTAAAAGCTGCGCATGATGCGCGACATGTTGATGCCCTTCTTGTCGGCATCAAGGCTGACGGTGCCGGTGACCGAGGTCTCAAGCGTCAAATCGCCGTTGTCGCGGGTGTGAAAGCTGATCGGCAGGCGGAAATTCGAGATGCCAACATGCTGCAATTGCCGCCGCGCCCCACGAATGAGAGAACTCGGGCCGTTCTGCAGGTCAGGCATGGATGCCTTGTAGGCTGCGTCCACCTTGAAATCATGCGGGTAATCGCGCGAAAGCGGCGGGTAATTCGACGGTCCCTGCCCTGGCAAAAGACGCGCCACGGCTGGGTCCAGATCGGCCACTTCTTCGGGGCTGGCCGATTGTGCCCAGTTGCGCAACACGGCAAGCGCCGCCTCGGCCTCGTCCCGGTCGGGCGATTGCTCAAGATCGGTCGGTCGGATGTTCATGGCATGCTCCCTCGTCCGTGCTGCGGAACCTATACATAAGATATGCGGCGCAGAAATGCTATTCTCGGTATTGTGTACGCTGAAACCGACGCGACAGATCACTCATGGCCGGTTTCGCGCGGTATACCCCCAGAACCGCCCCATCATGAAAATCGCGGCAAGGGCAAGCCCGGTGGCCAAGCCCAGCCACACCCCCACCCCGCCAAGGCCAAGGGTAAAGCCCAAAACATAGCTGGCCGGGATGCCGATGCCCCAATAGGTGATCGCGGCAATCACCATGGGCACGCGGGTATCCTGCACGCCGCGCAAAAGACCAAGCGCGATGACCTGCCACGCATCCACCAGTTGGAAAAGCGCCGCCGCCGCCAAAAGACCGACCCCAAGCGCCAGAACAGCGGCACGGTCAGGTTCGTCCGGGCGCATGAAGGCGCTAATGATCGGCTCGGGCAGTGCCAGGAACACCACGACAGTGGCAAGCGCGGCAATGGTGGACAGGGCGATAACCACCCCTGCCCCGGCCCGCATGCCCGGCAAATCCCCGCGCCCATGGGCATTCCCCGCGCGTACCGTCGCGGCATTACTCAGCCCCAGGTGCATCATGAAGGCAACCGAGGCAGCCTGCAGCGCGATACCGTGGGCAGCCAAGGGCAAGGTACCAAGCCAGCCCATCATCACGGAAGACGCCGCGAAAAGCCCCACTTCGGCCAGATTGGTGATACCAATGGGCCAACCAAGGCGAAAGACCCGGCCAAAGGCCTCGCCATCCGGGCGCCAGAGCCGTTGGAACAGCGCGTGTTCCGGCGTCGCGCGGATCACGTAGACCACAAGCGCCACAAGCGAGACCAGATGCACCGTGACCGAAGCCACAGCCGCGCCGCGAATGCCCATCTCGGGCGCGCCGAAATTGCCGAAGATCAGGATATAATTGACCACGGCATTCACCCCGGCGGCCAAAAGCGTGATCCAAAGCACAACGCGGGTCCGCTCAAGCGCGGCGAGGTAGGACTTCAAAACCATGACGAGAAGCGCCGGCCAAATCGCCCAACCGTTGATGCGGTTATACTCCCCGGCAAGGCGCGAGACCTCATCGGTCTGGCCCAAAGCGTGCAGGATGTCTTGGGTGAACAGCAGCAAGGGCAACGCCAGACAACCGAAAAGCACCGAGGCCCAGAGCCCCATGCGCGTGACCCGGCGTACCTGTGCCCCTTCACCTGCGCCTTGGGCGGCGGCGACCATGGGCATGACCGCCCATGCAAAGCCCGACCCCATGATGAAGAACAAGAAAAACATCTCGCCCCCCAACACCCCGGCAGCAAGCGATTCCACGTTGTACCAACCCAGCATGGCCGCATCGGTCAGGGTAATCGCAAATTGTGCCAGATGGCTGCCCACCAAGGGCAGACCAAGGCCAAGGACAGCGCGCGCGTGTTGGCGATATGTCAGGGCGTGTTGCATGGCTCTGCCTTAGGGCCACGCGCCCGCAGGGGCAATAGGCGAGACGTCAAAGCGCCGATAGCATGAGCTGCCCCGCAACCAGCGCCACCAGCGCCCCGGCAGCGATCTCGACCAATGGCAATATCCTTGGGACGGTCCCGCCCTGTCCGGCAATCAGCCGGGCCAAAAGCCCCTCGCGCAAGGTGACGGCGGCAACCGCCACGGCCACGGTCACGCTTGCCGTTCCAAGGCCCATGGCGAAGGCCCCCATGATGCCTGCCATGTCGACCCCCATGCGCCACGTCAGAATCAGCAGGAACAACGCCCCGGTGCAGGGACGAATGGCGACAGCGGCGACAATGACCAAAGCATCGCGCAACGAGGTTGCTTGCCTGGCATCTTCAAGGCTAGGCCCGTGCTTGTGACCACAGGTCGAGCAAACCTCGCCGTCATCGTGGGCATGATCGTGATGGTCGTGACCAACACGCCGAAAGCGGCGCACCCCGCGCCACAACAACCACATCCCGACAAGGGCTATCGCGCCATAGCTGGCCGGCGCCATGATATCATCCGCCACGCCCTGCATGGCCTGTCGCGTCAGCCCCAAAAGGAAAACACCCGCGTAAACCAGGACCACCGCCGTTGCCGCCTGTGCAAGGCTGGAGGCCAGCGCCAACACTGACAAACGCAGCACTGGCACCCTTGCCCCCACGCCATAGCCGCCGATCAGGATCTTGCCGTGCCCTGGCCCCGCAGCATGGAAAAACCCATAGGCAAAACACAGGCCCAAAAGCCCGGCCAAGGCCCCTGCCTCGCCGGCACGCAGGCCGCGCAGGTAGCCGGCCATGGACTGCTGAACCTCGCGCTGCCCCTCTGCGGCCCACCGGGCCACGGTATCTGCACCGTCAAAGCCCCAAAGCCAGACGGCAATCGCCAAAACGCCAAACCCGGCGATCAGGAGGATTGCGCGCATGTGATCCTCACTTCGTCTGCATAGAAAATGCCCACTTGCACCTCATCGTAAACGGCTTCCATACCCACGCCGCCCAATTCTTCCACCTTTGCGTTCGCCGCTTGGGTGTCGGCCTCGAGAACCTCGGCATCGCATCCTTCCGGAAGGCCCGAAATCTTTTTTAGGTCAAGCGCACCGTAATAAGACGGATCATAGGGGCGAACCGTCAACTCCGTAAGGTCACGTGGAGAAACCGGGCGAATATGTTTGGTAACGATCCGCCCGCCTTGCATCTCGGCATGCGTGGCCTCGGGCCTGCCGAGGTGTACCTTATGTCCGGCCTCGTAAAGAAACAGCGCCCCTTCGAACCCCGGCTCCCAATATTCAAGGTCAAACCCCATGAGGGAGGCGCGCTCCTCATCGGTCAGGATCATATCACCATCGGCGTCCAACCCGCGGTCTTCCAAGACAAGAAGCGAGAAGAAATCGTCATAGCTCCAGGTCACCTCGACGCCGGTCAAGTGCCCTTGCTCATCGCTCAGGAACCGCAAGGCGACATCCACGAAAACATGCGGATGCGCCTGCGCCATTGGCGCAGTGACCAGAGCCAAAGAAAGAAACAGATTCCGCATCATACCCGGATGTTTAGGGCCGCCCTGCCCATTCGGCAAGACGGCCCCAAGCTTTGCGCGAAACCCCGCGTGTTCAAAGCGCATACAGCGGCGTACACGCCCCGCAGCATAGGATCATGAAAACGGCCTGGGTCTAGTGTGTCCAGGCCCCACGCCGGTTAGCCGCGAAATTCTCACCGTATCCACCGGTGCGGATATTCGGCTTGCGCTTATGCGGTTCTTGCACAACGGCATCAATGCCATGTTCCTTCGCATATTCAAGCGCGGCTTCCTTGCTGGAGAACCGCAGCCTGACCTGCGCTTGCGTGTCACTGGACGATGTCCACCCCATCAAGGGATCAACCTCGCGTGCCGTTTCAGACACGAATTCCAGCACCCAATGCTTGCTCTTGGCTGTACCGGACTGCATGGCATTGCGTGCGGGCTTGTAGATACGTGCGGGCATCGGGACCTCCTTGGTGACAGCGGACTTATTCCAAATCTACGCCATCGGGGCAAGACGGCTTTTGCTATCGCATTATTCGGACAATACAGGTTGCGTTTCAAGAACCATGTAATCCCCGAAGGCCGACGCCCGTTCACCGGCATGGTTAATCATACCGCGCAGAACGCGCACGGCCGCAGGCGAGGTTACGGGCACAAAGTGATTGTAGCCCTCCCCATCGGCAAGGGCAGTAAAATCAACGACCTTCACGTTCAGGCCTTTCACCTTGTCCGGCCCGTCGACAAGGCCCAATCGCTGCTTGCGGCCTGTAATAAAACCGGCGATCGAAAGCGCCCGGTCCTGCCGCGATGTGAAAATCAAGAAAGGTTGCGGCAAGGGACCAATAGCTTCGGCCTGACGGCGAAACAGGTCAGGGTCTATGTCGGGCGACATCAAAACCACCCCGCTGATCCGCGACAAGATATCGGTATCGCCGCGCAACGCCGCCTGACGAAGCGACTCCATCACAAGGTGTGACCCCATGGAATGGGCAAGAAGGAACACACGCTCACCAGGGGCCGAGGTCAGACCGTCAAGCATCTCGACAAAATCATCGCGCGAAAACAGCACGCTATCGCGATCATAGGCATAGCCCCTAGGGTCACCTGCCGAAAGCCATGAAAAAAGGACAGTCGGCATGGTGATATCGAAATCGGCGCGGATTTGCGCCATCCGGTACATGCCATCGGACAGGGTGTTGTTATAGCCATGGACAAAGACCAGCGTTTCCCCACCCGCACGGGCTTTGCGCACCGCGCGCAGCATCTGGGATTGATCGCGTAGAACATGCGTATCGGCGACAACGAAATCGGTTGCGGCATCGGGGGTTTCGCCGGGCCACTCCACCTTACCTGTCTCATGCGTGGGCGGAATGGAGATATCTGCCTTGAAGAAATTCATGCCACGCGGGCGCTGCTCACCAAAGGCTTGCCCCGTCGCGGATAGCGACCGCGGGGTTGCCACGAAAATCTCTTCGATAGTGGCAGCCGGGTTGGGGGCCGCGCGCTTGGCCGTCTGTAGCGGCGCGCAGGCTGTCAAAAACCCCACGGCGACGAACAAGGACACCCGCCCGAAACGAAACGTCATGGCTTTAAGCACGGCACACTCCTAACACAGAAAAACTTCCCCCGTTCACACGGGGGAAGTTACTGCCATTTCACGGCAAGGCCAAGGTCAGGCAGACATGAGCATGCCTTTTTCCTGTGCCAAGCTGCGCATGCGCTTTTGCAGTTTCTCGAATGCGCGCACTTCGATCTGCCGAATACGTTCGCGGCTGACGTCATATTGCCCGCTCAAGTCCTCAAGCGTGACGGGTTTGTCACCCAGACGGCGTTGCGTCAGGATATCCTTTTCGCGATCGTTCAAGACATCCATGGCTTCCGCCAACAATTCGCGCCGCGCATCAAGTTCGTCACGCTTTTCATAGTCGCTGGCCTGATCGGCGGATTCGTCCTCCAACCAGTCCTGCCACTCCATGCTACCTTCGCCTTCGGTGCCCACTTGCGCGTTGAGCGATGCATCCCCGCCCGACATGCGGCGGTTCATCGAAATGACCTCATCCTCGGTCACGCCCAGATCATGCGCGATCTGCTTGACGTTCTCGGGGCGCAGGTCGCCATCCTCAAGCGCGCCGATGCGCGCCTTGGCCTTGCGCAGGTTGAAAAACAGCTTTTTCTGGGCGCTCGTGGTGCCAAGCTTCACCATCGACCAGCTGCGCAGGATATATTCCTGAATGCTGGCGCGGATCCACCACATGGCATAGGTGGCGAGGCGGAAGCCCTTTTCAGGGTCAAACCGTTTGACAGCCTGCATCAGGCCCACGTTCGCCTCTGAAATCACCTCGGCCTGCGGAAGGCCATAGCCACGGTAGCCCATGGCGATTTTCGCCGCGAGGCGCAGGTGGCTGGTGACCATCTTATGGGCCGCTTCGGTGTCTTGTTCCTCGGCCCAGCGTTTGGCCAGCATGTATTCCTCTTCTGGCTCCAGAAGAGGAAACTTGCGGATTTCCTGCAAATAACGGTTTAGCCCGCCTTCGGGTGACGGCGCCGGAAGATTTGCGTAATTACTCAAGCCTCTGTCCCTCCAATGTTTAGGGCCTTAACATGAATATGGGCCCGTTTATTAAGGTTTCAAGGGTGATGCACCCTTGATCTTATCCCAACATGAAGATGGATTCGTTGTTTTACGACAATTGTGTCAGCGCGCTCACGCACCTGTGCTGTGCATGTCAATCAACTGCGCAAAAGTGTTATCAAATTGTCGATATCTGGGGGCATTGGCGACTCGAAGCGTAAATTTTCACCGCTGACCGGATGCCGAAAACCCAATGTGGCCGCGTGCAGAGCTTGCCGCGGAAAGGCCCGCAGGGCTTCGGTGGCTGCCTCGGACAAAACACGCGCAGGCAGTTTGCGCCGACCGCCATACACCGGATCGCCGACAAGCCCATGGCCCGCATGCGCCATGTGCACGCGAATCTGGTGCGTTCGGCCGGTTTCCAGCCAACATTCCATCAATGATATGGCAGGCGGCACGCCGAAGGTTTCGACAATCCGCGCCCGCGTCACCGCGTGCCGCCCGCCTTGGAAAAGAACCGCTTGCTTTTGACGGTCGGTCTTGTGGCGGGCCAATTGCGTGGTGATCCGCATGATGTTGCCCGTCTCGAAGCTAACGCCCTTGACGCCCCGCAGGCGCGGATCACCGGCATCCGGCACGCCGTGCACAAGTGCCCGGTAATGGCGCTCGACGGTGTGTTTCTCAAACTGCGAGGCAAGGCCGTGATGCGCCCGATCGCTTTTGGCAACCACCAGTAACCCACTGGTATCCTTATCAATTCTATGTACGATACCGGGGCGCCGTTCACCGCCGACACCCGAAAGGCTATCGCCACAATGCGCCAAAAGTGCATTGACCAAGGTACCGTCCGGCGTGCCGGGTGCAGGGTGGACAACCATACCTGCGGGTTTGTCTATCACGATCAGGTCGTCGTCTTCGTGGACCACTGCCAGCGGAATATCCTGCGCTACGATATGGCTTTCACTGGCCTCCGGCATGGTGATCTCGACCAGATCGCCCTCACCCACTTTGCCTTTCGGGTCGCTGACCACCGTGCCATTCACCGTAACCGCCCCTTCCGACAACAGCCGCCCCAGCCGGGTGCGCGACAGGCTGGCCGCCTCTGGCGCATCGCGCGTCAAAGCCTTATCAAGGCGCGCAGGCGGATCGGCGGCGATCCGGAAGGACAATTGAGTGGATGACATGAGCGACAGCCCCGAGCCTCAGCCGATCGACGAAGGCCTGTTACGTTTCCTGAAACTGCTGGTCACGGTATTGACCGGCGTGATGATCGTGGGCGTTGTAGTGGTGATCTTTCTGCTTGTCACGCGCTTCACGGCGGATACCCCTGCCCTGCCCGATGAAATCGCCCTGCCCGATGGGGCCACGGCCACGGCATTTACTCAAGGAGATCAATGGTTTGCCGTTGTCACCAATGACAACCGCATCCTGATATACGACCGCGTCACGGGGCAGTTGAAGCAGACCGTCACGGTTGACCAATCACCTTGAAAGAGATGGTACCGCCTCCCCGGCTCGAACGGGGGACCTCTTGATCCACAATCAAGCGCTCTAACCTACTGAGCTAAGGCGGCACTGGAGGGCCGTTTAACTATGCGGGGCCGCGATTGCAAGCCTCTTCGCGCGGGAAATCACGGCTTTCTTGGCCGGGGGCATGCGCTTGCGTTTACGCGGCTGTCGGCCATTGCCGCTTGTATTCCAAGGCAATCGGGTTTACCTGCATTGTCCGGTTTTCAGGAGGCCAAAATGGGCATTAACGACGAACGCGACATCGAGGCGAATTTGCAGATCGGCCCGACGGATCAAGGCATGGTGCGCCTGTTCGTGGCCGCGGAAGGCCTTGAAATCCCAATGGATTTTGAGCCTGACGAGGCCCGCGAGATTGCCGAGGAACTGATGGCCGCGGCAAAGGCCGCAGAGCGTAAGAACGGCTGATGGTTAAAGCCTTTCGTCTTTCACCTGGGCCACCGGCGAAAGGCGGAACGCGTGCAACGATTGGGGTTTGGGCTGCATTTCGCGAAGATCTGTGAGCCAGGTTTTTCGCAAAATGCTTTAGCTGTGGCGCCCTCCCGGCCCGATGAGTTCGAATTCGGTGATCTCGAACTCGTAATAGCCTGATAAATCGCCCTTTTCGGCACGGGCGATCAGCCGTCCCTCGGCGTTGTGAAACACGGCATGTACGGTTTGAATGGCCCGGTAGCACCAATCGCCATCGGGATAATAGAACTTCACCATCATGATTTTTTCCTTTTATTTCTAAAGCTTAGGATTAACCACCCCGTGCAGCCTAAGCGCCGCGTGCCGCGCGAAACGGCGGGTCAGCGCAGAGCGGCGGGCGGCAGGCAGTTTGCTTTCCGGCCCCATCCGCAGGATTTCGGCGTCATAGGCATCGGCAAGGATAAGCCCGGTGCCCTCGGGCAGGTACTCAAGCGGAAAGCCCTCGTCCACGGCCCAGAAATACCGGTCGCACCATTCAAGATAGCCCTGCCATTTCGCGTCCGCGCGAAAATCGGCCAGCCCCGATTTGCATTCGATCACCCATATCTCGCCCTTGGGGCCAAGTGCCATCACATCGACGCGCTTGCCCCGTTCGGGTGTAAATTCTTCAATAGAAACAAAGTCATGGCTAAGCAGATGGCGACATACGCCACGCGCCAAACGCTGACCGGGCAGCAGGGTATCGAGGGGTTTCGGTTCCATAAGGACAATTATGAACAAAAGGTGAACTTATGCAAGCCTGCGTGTCCCCCTTGTCGGATCGCCGCAAAAGGCCTAGGTGCAGGGTGTGGCGGGTGCTGCCCTTCCCGTGAACGGTTGCATTCCGGTGGCCTTAAGCAATTCCGAGGGAGCTGGCTCTGTCCTGGTCCTGGCCTGGTTACCTGGCGCCCACCTGTACAAACAGGTCCTCGGGAATGAGATAACCAAACGGTCGCGTGCGGGCCCGTCACACCCGATTATAAAACGTACGAGTCGTACGTTTTGTACGCGAGTTTCGTACGAAAATCGTGGGAGCGAAACTGACCTTCGTACGACTCGTACGAAATTTCATGATTTCGGATAGATGGTCGGTTCAGCCCTTGGACCAGAAATCGCGCCCGCCCTCATCGGTGCGCACCGGGATCGTGGCATGTTCGCGCCGGAAGGCGTGCTGCCCCAGACCGCCATGATGATCATCGTCGTCGTCATCCTTGAGGCGCATGACGGCGATGCCGAATTGTACGCCAGCGAAAATGATGCCGTTCGAAATCCAGAGGATCAGCACGGCAAGCCAGCCTTTGTCGGAGGTCGAGATGAGATGCCAGAGGTTCGCGATATTGAACCAGAGCAGAAGCCCGACGAAAACCGCAGCGATTCCGAAGCCGATGGCGACGTTCACGATGTAGAGGCGGATCAGTTTGGGCATGAGGGAATCCCTTCTGCTTTGTCTATCACCAAGTGTAACACATTTGGAACGCCTCTCAAGGGGATGGGCGGGGATTGGCCGATAAGTCGCAGCGCGCGGGGCACTCATACATCCTTAACCCTTGCAGGCTAACCCGGGATATGCCCGACACGGCGCGCCGCCGCACAATACCAATGAAGGAGAGAGCCCAACGAGAGACTTTTGAACATGACACATCGCGCCCCTGGGCGAACCGCCAGCGATGCCGGGCTGGAAACAGGCGGCGCGTTCACGGCACAGCGTCGTACCGAAAGCACCCACCCTGCCCGGACATCGCCTCTGGTCAAGGGGGGCGGGCTGCGCTATCCCGCGCGCTGAAAGATGAAGGGAAGGCCCGATGTCAGAAAGTCAGCCATTCGAAAAGCCCGGCCCCGTGGAAGAGGGGCTTCGCGGGGCGATTTCCCCCACCGAGGAGATCATCGCCGCCGCGCGGGCGGGCGAGATGTTCATCCTGGTCGATCACGAAGACCGCGAGAACGAAGGCGATCTGGTGATCGCGGCGGAATTTGCCACGCCCGAGGCGGTGAACTTCATGGCCATGCATGGCCGGGGGTTGATCTGCCTGCCGATGACGGCCGAGCGGATCGGGCAGTTGGGCCTGCCGATGATGGCAGTGAACAACTCCTCGCGGATGGAAACCGCCTTTACCGTGTCGATCGAGGCGCGCGAGGGGGTGACCACGGGGATTTCCGCGGGCGACCGGGCGCATACCATCGAGGTGGCGATCAACGAACAGAACACCGCGGCCGAGATTGCCACGCCGGGGCATGTGTTCCCGCTGCGCGCACGCAACGGAGGGGTTCTGGTTCGCGCGGGGCACACCGAGGCGGCGGTTGATATCGCCCGGCTGGCCGGCTGCAAGCCCGCCGGTGTGATCTGCGAGATCATGAAGGAAGACGGCACGATGGCGCGTCTGCCCGACCTCGTGGAATTCGCCAAGCAGCACGGCATGAAGATCGGCACCATTTCCGACCTCATCGCCTATCGCCACAAGCATGATAACCTTGTGCGCGAAGTGCGCCGCGAAACCGTCCATTCCAGCCACGGAGGCGATTGGGAAATGCGCCTTTTCGCCGATCAGATCAGCGGCACGGAACACGTTGTTCTGGTCAAGGGCGATATCGAGGATGGCAAGCCGGTGCTGGCCCGCGCCCACGCCTTGAATGTGCTGGAGGATGTGCTGGGTATCGGCCTGTCGGAAGAGGCGGGCGCACAGGCCGGGAAACTGTCCCGGGCGATGGATATCATCGGCGAGGAAGGACGCGGCGCGGTATTCCTGTTTCGTCAACCCCGGCCCAGCCTTGCAAGCGAGATGGAAGAGGATGAAGGCCCGCGCACCGTCAAGCATACCGGGCTTGGGGCGCAGATCATGTCGACCATGGGGTTGCACGAGTTGATCCTGCTGACCGACAGCCCCGATACCCGCTACCTGGGCCTTGATGCCTATGGCATTTCGATCACCGGCACCCGCCCCATTTCGAAAGGATAATCCCATGGCCGATAGCGAATACACCCTGCCCCGTCCCGAGTTTGACAGCCCCGTGAAACTCCTGATCGTCGTCGCGCCCTTCTACCGCGACATCGCCGATATGCTGATCGAAGGGGCGCAGGCCGAGATCGAGGCCGCGGGCGGCACATCCGAGGTGATCGAGGTGCCCGGCGCATTGGAAATCCCCACCGCCATCGGCATGGCCGAGCGGCTGAGCAATTATGACGGGTACGTCGGTTTGGGTTGCGTCATTCGTGGCGAGACCACGCATTATGAAACCGTCTGCAACGACAGTTCGCGGGGCATCACCTTGTTGGGCCTTCAGGGGCTTTGCATCGGCAATGGCATCCTGACCGTCGAGAACCGTGAACAGGCCCTGGCCCGCGCTGACAGCACCCGGATGAACAAGGGCGGCGGCGCCGCCGCTGCGGCCTTGCATCTTATTGCGCTCGCCCGTAAGTGGGGCGGCCAGCGGTCCGGCGTGGGGTTCAAACCCGCCCGTGACGAATACCGGCTGGCCGGTGATTTGAAGGATACCCCAACGGCATGAGCGACGCGCCCCAACCCCTGTCCGGCAACATGAAGCGCAAGATGCGCTCGACCTCGCGGCTCTATGCCGTGCAGGCGCTTTTCCAGATGGAGCATTCCGGCCAGACGGTCGAAAAGGTGATTCACGAGTTCGAGGATCACCGTTTCGGCGCCCATTACGACGAGGGCGACATGGCCGAGGGCGACCAGGTGCTTTTTGAACGCCTGATGCGCGACGCGGTGAACTGGCAATCCAGCATCGACCAGATGACCGACCGGGCGCTGGTGGCCAAATGGCCGATTGCCAGGATCGACCCCACGCTAAGGGCGCTGTTCCGGGCCGCCGGCGCGGAACTCACGCAATCCGACACACCGCCCAAGGTGGTGATCATGGAATTCGTGGATATCGCCAAAAGCTTCTACCCCGAGGGGCGCGAGCCCAAGTTCGTCAACGCCGTGCTGGACCACATGGCGCGCGAGGCAAGGCCCGAGGCGTTCTGAGCGGTGAGGGCATCGCCCCGTAAGAATTCTGGGGTCGGCGGAATGAGCTGGGTGGCGGGTTTGAGCCCCTGTTGAACATGCATCATGAGCCGCGCATTGAAGGGCCGCGGTGCGGCGATGCAACCGATGGGCTACAGCGCTTTATCTGAGACACTGGCGCGAAACCTTCATTCTGAGCGCCCAGTTCAACCCAATCGCCGTGCCGTGGGGGCGGCCCGGCGATGCGCGGCGGCGCGTGCCGCGCCTTGATTCCGCGCAGGGCGCTCATTAGCAGCTCCGTCCTGCAAAGCCGCCCTCAAGCGCGCACAGCTTGCCCTGTCACCTGCTCCAGCGCCTGCAACACCAAATCTGTCCCCGCCCCATCGCGCGTGGCGCCCTCGGACAGCACCCGCCGCCAGCCGCGTGCGCCGGGGCGGCCCGCGAAGAGGCCCAGCATGTGGCGGGTGATCTGGTGCAGCTTGCCCCCTTGGGCAAGGTGGGTCTCGATATAGGGAAGCATGGCGTGCACCACGGCCTCGGGGCTGTCGTGCGGAGGTGTTTCGCCAAAGATCACGCGGTCGGCCTGGCCCAGCACATCCCATGGCTGGTGATAGGCGGCGCGACCGTACATCATGCCGTCAAACCCCGCCTCCAGCCATTCACTGGCCTGATCGAGGGTGGAAAGCCCGCCATTGAGGCTGAGGTGCAGGGCCGGGAACAGGCCCGTCATGCGCAAGGCAAGGTCATAATCCAGCGGCGGGATATCGCGGTTTTCCTTGGGGCTGAGGCCCTGAAGCCATGCCTTGCGGGCGTGGATCGTCATGCGCCCCACCCCGGCGGCGGCCACGCGTGACAGGAATTCGGGCAGCACCTCTTCGGGGTCTTGGTCGTCCACGCCGATCCGGCATTTGACGGTCACCTCGCGCGGCTGCGCTTCGATCATCGCCGCGCAACACTCGGCCACAAGCCCGGGGTCTTTCATCAAGACCGCGCCGAAGGTGCCCGATTGCACCCGGTCCGAGGGGCAGCCGCAATTGAGGTTGATCTCGTCGTACCCCGCCTCGGCCCCCAAGCGCGCGGCCTGTGCCAGTTCCGCAGGGTCCGACCCGCCCAGTTGCAGGGCGACGGGATGTTCGGCGTGGTGATGATCCAAAAGATGAGTGGCCCCCCCGCGCACCAGCGCGGGCGCTGTCACCATCTCGGTATAAAGCAACGCATGCCGCGACATCAGCCGGTGCAGATACCGGCAATGGCGGTCGGTCCAATCCATCATCGGGGCGACGGACAGGCGCGCGGCCGTTGATAAATCTTGTTTTTTATTTTTATCAATCACTTACAGCCACCCACAGCTTGTCTTGTTTCCGCTCATTATGGACCAAACCCGACGATTTTGGCACTGGATTTGGTCCCGTAAACCAAACTGTGAAACCATCATGGGCCTGATCACCACACGCAAACGCAAGGATGAAAGTCACGGCTACAGGGCACGTGTACGAATAATGCGCGAGGGCAGCGTCTATCACGAGGCAAAGACTTTTGACAAATGCCAGCTTCGGCCACCTGGATAAAGAAGCGTGAGAAAGAGCCTGCCAAGTCTGGTGCGCTGGAAGCGCTGAACATTTCCGACCCTCTGCCATCCAAAGCGATCAGGCGCTACACCGAAAAGACCATGAAGAAAATCGGCCACACGAAGGCGCAGGTCCCCAGGACCATAGCCACTTACCCGATTGCCTATCTGCCGTGCCACTGGAACGGCACCGAGTGGCCGCTCTCTGCAAACCGCCGCTCGAAATCCTGCGCGACATCTTCCACCGTGATCGCGGCGAATTGCGACAGCAGCCGCGCCTCGGCCTCTGCCAGCGTCGCGTCCAGCCGCGCGTCGACCGCCTGTTCAACGAGGCAGGACGAGTGATCCGCCTGTGGCCCGATGTTGAACAGCGGCGGGTGGCCGACCGCTTCGTAGATATCGCGCAGGCTGATCTTGGCCAGCGGGCAAGCCAGTTGCCAACCGCCGCCATGGCCCTTTTCCGACGTCACGATTCCCCGTTCGCGCAGCCCCGCCATCATTCGGCGCACCACCACCGCATTGGTCGAGATCATCTGCGCGATCTGTTCCGAGGTGGCACGCCCGACGTGCCGGTCCATATGGATCAACACGTGCAACATGCGGGACATGCGAAGATCGCGCGCCATTGGATTTCCTTTCCTTGTCTGTCCGGGCTTCTTAGCAGCGCTCAAGTAACAATGAAAGTTTCGTGTCTTGAAGATGTGCGGCGAATCACGTAACTTTTAGTGATACATTAAGGGAAACCACCATGAATCACGATGTTATCGTCATCGGCGGGAGCTTTGCCGGGCTCGCCGCCGCAATGCAGCTTGCCCGCGCCCGCAGAAGCGTTTGCGTGCTCGACACCGGCGCACCCCGCAACCGCTTTGCCGCCGCCTCGCACGGGTTTCCCGGGCAGGACGGGCGCCCCCCGCAGGCCATCCGCGCCGCGCTTAGACGCGAACTTTCGGCCTATCCCACCCTGTCCTTTCGGGACGGTGCAGGAGCTTCGGCTATGCGCGAGGGAGAGGGATTTCGGGTGACATTGGCAGAGGGCGGAGACATCACCGCGCGGCGACTGGTGCTGGCCTTCGGCGTCCGCGACAGCCTGCCCGACCTGCCGGGAGTGACCGAACGCTGGGGGAGCACCGTGCTGCATTGTCCCTACTGCCATGGCTACGAATTGAACGGCGGGCCGGTCGGCGTTCTGGCGCGCGGCGAAGCGGCGCTACATCAGGGGATGCTGCTGCCGGACTGGGGGCCGACCACGCTTTTCACGCAAGGCGTGCTTTCCCTCTCGGCCGAGCAGCGGCAAAGCCTGACTGGCCGGGGCGTCATGATCGAGGAAACGCCTGTCGCAGAACTGTTCGGCACGGCCCCGGCACTCGACGGTGTGCGCTTGGAGGACGGGCGCGAGATCGCGGCGGCGGGACTCTTCCTTGCCCCTGACACCGCGCCGGCCAGCGATCTGGCTGCGCAACTCGGCTGCACCATGAAGGACGGGCCGACCGGCCCCTATGTAGCCGTCGACCCGATGCAGGCCACCAGTCAGCCCGGCGTCTTCGCCGCTGGCGACCTCGCCAGTCCCATGGCCAATGCCACGATCGCCGCAGCGGCGGGTGTCATGGCAGGCAATTCCGCGCATCGTTCGCTGATCTTTGACCCCGCCCTCACCGCAACGGCCTGAGGAGTACCACGATGCAACAGGCCCCCCGAGACTTCTGGAACGACCGCTACCGCGAGAAACCCGGCGAAACCTCCGGCAAACCCGGCCTCGTCCTTTCCCAGTTCGCCGGCCCGCTGGAGCCGGGGAAGGCGCTGGAACTGGGTTGCGGCCGGGGCGACGATGCGCTCTGGCTGGCCCGGCAGGGCTGGCAGGTGACGGCGGTGGACGTGTCCGCCGTGGCGCTTGGATACGCGTCTGACAGTGCCATCCGCGCCGGACTGGCCGGGCGGGTTCAGTTCGAAGAGCACGATCTGGCCGAAACTTTTCCGACCGGCATGTACGACCTTGTCGTGGCCAGCTTCCTGCAATCACCGCGAGACTGGCCGCGCGCGCATGTGCTGGCTCGGGCGGCAGGCGCGGTGTCCGTGGGCGGGCATCTTCTGATCACCGAACACGCATCGCGCCAGTCGGGGTCCGAGGCGGCGGAGGACACGGTCCATCCACGCGCCGAGGAAACGCTGTCCTCCCTTGACCTTGCCCCGCGTCACTGGCGGCGGCTGTGCGTCTGTGCCATCGCGCGCATCGGCACTCGAACCGAGGTGCGGGGCGAAACGGTCGAGGACAACGTGATCTTCCTGGAACGGACGGGCTAAGAGGGGTATCAGTCAGTGCCCCTTTTCCCGCGCCGAACGCACCCCGCCCTCACGCCCAGGGCGGGGTGACGTTGACGCCACCGCCGGACAGAATCTGCGGGGGCAGGCCCGCTAACCGTATCGACATACCGCGCGGCATCAATTATCTATAATTTATGAAGCATAGCCCCGAAGAGACCCAATCCACCCGCATTGCCCGCATCCTCGCCGACCGCATCATCTCGGGCGAAATTCCGCCCGGCGCACGGCTGCGGCAGGATCATATCGCCTCGGAATTCGGTGCCAGCCACGTGCCCGTGCGCGAGGCCTTTCGCGCGTTACAGACGCAAGGTCTGGCCGAGAGCGAGCCTCGACGCGGCTTTCGTGTTACCGAGTTCGATATTGCCGAATTGCGCGAGGTGGCCGAGATGCGCTCAAGCCTCGAAAGCCTCGCGCTGCGCCACGCTGCGCCCAACATGACGCACAGGATTCTTCAGGAGGCGGAGGAAGTTACGCGGCGCGGCGACAGCGCCAGCACGGTCCGCGACTGGGAAGAAGCGAACCGTCACTTCCACCGATTGATCCTTACCCCCTGCCGGATGCCCCGGCTTTTGCGAACCATCGACGATCTTCAGGCGGCAAGTGCGCGTTTTCTCTTTGCCGCGTGGCGACGCGACTGGGAGGCGCGCACCGATCACGATCACCGCGCCATCCTTGACGCGCTGCGCAGGGGGCATACCGATCTTGCCTGCACCACGCTTGCACGCCATGTCGGTTGGATCGGAAAACGTAAAACTGCTGTAAAAAACGCTGTCTCAAGAGAGACTTACGAGATTCCTGGATAATTATCTATAATCCTGATTGCCAACACCCGACCTGACCTTCCTAATTATAGATAGATTCGACACCTATCTTCGAAGGAAAGACAAATGGCATTTCTCGACCCATCCCTGCCCCGCCCCGCAGCGCTCTGGCGCGGCATCGCGCTCGTGCTTGGTGGCGCCCTGCTGATAACGATTGGCGCCAAGGTGCAGATCCCGTTCTGGCCGGTCCCGATGACGCTTCACACGCTGGCCGTGTTCTTTCTCGCCGCCGCGCTCGGACCGAGGCTTGGTTTCGCGGCGATGGCAACCTATCTGGCCGCTGGTGCAATGGGCCTGCCGGTCTTTTCCAATGCACCGGAACGCGGCATCGGGCTTGCCTATCTCGTTGGGCCGACGGGCGGTTACCTCGCGGGATATCTGCTCTCGACATTGGTCATCGGTTGGCTGTCGCGCAATCGGGGGTGGATAGATCAGGCGCTGGCGATGCTCGCCGGCCTTGCCATCGTCTATGCCGTCGGCCTGCTCTGGCTGACCGCTTTCGTCCCGCTCCCCGGCCTGATCGCCGCAGGGTTCACGCCATTCATCCTTGGCGATCTGCTCAAGCTCGCCCTGGCCAGCGGCCTGAACGCGGCGATCACCCGCCTGAAGGGGCGCACACAATGATCCGGACCGACTGGACCATGGAAGAAGCACGGGCGGTTCACGCCCTGCCTTTTCCCGACCTGTTGCACCGCGCCCAGACGCTGCACCGCGCCCATTTCGACCCGACCACGATCGAGACCGCGAGCCTGCTCAGCATCAAGACCGGCGGCTGCCCCGAAGATTGCGGCTATTGCTCGCAATCCGCCCATCACGACACGGGCGTAAAGGCCACCAAGCTGATGGAAACGGAGGAGCTTCTGACCGCCGCCAAGCGCGCCAAGGCCGCCGGGGCGCAAAGGTTCTGCATGGGCGCCGCCTGGCGCAGCCCCAAGGACCGCGACATGGACAAGCTTTGCGACATGGTGCAGGGCGTGTCGGATTTGGGGCTGGAAACCTGCATGACGCTGGGGATGCTCTCGCCCGGGCAGGTCGCGCGCCTGAAGGCGGCGGGGCTGGATTTCTACAACCACAACATCGACACCTCGCCCGAGTATTACGCGCAGATCGCCAGCACCCGCACGATGGAAGACCGGCTCGACACGGTCGAGCAGGTCCGCAAGGGCGGCATCAAGGTCTGCTGTGGTGGTATCCTTGGCATGGGCGAGGCCGAGGAGGACCGCATCGCCATGCTGGTGACGCTGGCGACCCTCCCCGCGCATCCCGACAGCGTGCCGGTGAACCTGTGGAACGAGGTCGAGGGCGTGCCCGTGCAGGGCCGCGCGCAGGCCGTCGACCCCTTCGCGCTGGTGCGCATGGTGGCGCTGGCCCGCATCCTGATGCCGGCCTCGGTCGTGCGCCTGTCGGCCGGGCGCACGGGGATGAGCGACGAGGTGCAGGCGCTTTGCTTTCTTGCGGGCGCAAACTCGATCTTCGTGGGCGACCAGCTTCTGACCACCGGCAACCCGGCGGCATGGAAGGACGCGGACCTGCTGATCCGGCTCGGGATGCACATCGCCCCGGCGAAGGCCCCCGCCCGGGTCGCCGTGGAATAGACTCGGCCCCGGCAAGGATCTCCGCTGCCGGGTCAATCTGCCTTTGATTCGGCCGGAACAGCAGCGCATCCACGGTACGGCGCGGGCCCCGCCGCGAAGAGCAACGTCGCGAAAAGCGGTGATCGAGACATTCCGGCCATCCTAGGGCGCATAACGGAAGGGATCATCCCGATTTCCGCAACTGGAACTTTCGAAACATTCGCTATTGGGAACTGAAGCGGTGGCCTAGTATGTGCGTGTCTAGGTACGGCACGTTGCATGGCGCATTTCCACCTACCCACGTAGTGAACAGGTCCTGCCCCGGAGAAATCAATGAAAATTCTGAAATACGCAGGACTTCTGATCGCTATCTCGTGCCTGGCACTCCTGGGCTATGGCGGCATGGGATGTTGGGCAGCACTGCCTGATGCCGAAGTCTTGGGTGCCCGCACGGATGAGTTGATTTCTGGTCGCCGGGGCGGTGACTCCCTTGGCGTGCATCATCGCGACATTCTGATTGCTGTGGAAGGCCCGATCGCAGCACGCCACTACCACCGCTCTACGGAACGCCGCCACGAGCCCGCAACGCACAAGGTGAGAATTACCCGACATGACACAATCAATAGATGGTAGCGCCCAGGTGGCGGTCACGAATGGAGATTTTACGATCTCAACCGATGCCAGATTGATCGATGAAGCCTTTGTTACAGGTTTCCTGACGAACACCGCCTATTGGTCCCGGGGGGTCGCCCCGGACCTTATACGCACGGCGTTGAAGAATTCCGAACTGCTCGGCCTCTACGAGAAGACTGGACAGCAGATCGGCTTTGCCCGGATCGTCACCGACTTCGCCCTCTTTGCCTATCTGAGGGATGTGTTCGTCGACGAGGCGTACAGGGGGCGCGGCCTTGGCCTGTGGCTGACCGAGACCGCGCTGGCACATCCCCGCCTGCAAACCGTGCAGAACTGGATGCTGGCGACGGAAGATGCGCATGGCGTTTACGCGAAGGCCGGCTTTTACTCGTTGAAGCACCCCGACTGGTATATGCAGCGACCGGGCAAAGGCTTGACCGACAGCTAATCCAGCCGTCGTTCGGCAGGAAACGCGTGGCCTTGCGCCGCAAAGGTCGGCCCCCGTATCGCACTGCGCCTCACGCCAGAGCCAGAACATGCCGACCGCTTATTTACCGAAGGACCAGCGCAACGCCGACCGACAGCACGAGCATGATGGCGAATCCGATATTGAGTAAGCGCCCTAAGGCGGGATCTTCGAAAAACCGCGCGAAGGTACTTCCGAACGCAAGCCACGTTGTATTTACCGCCACAGCCACGAGCGCCAAAGCGGCAAATTTCAGGAGGGTGTCAAGAAAAAGGCGCTCGGGCGTGATCGAATACCCGGCATAGACGGCGCCAATCGCCGCGTAGGCCTTTGGGTTCGCTACCGCAAGGCCGAGGCCCGGTAGAAAAGTCCCGATGACAACACTTGAACGATCGCCGGCACCAGATGAAGTCCGCCCGACAGGTGCCGTCGCGATCTTCCAGGCGAGGTAAATAATATAGGCCAGCGCGGCAATGCGAACTCCCATTAGCAGCCATGGCTCGGAGGACATCGCTCCGGTCACCCCGGTCGCGATGATCATTACAACCAGGATGGTTCCGAGTATTATTCCCAAGAGATAAGGCAGGCAGTTCCGAAACCCGAATGCAGCCCCCAGACTCGCCAGGCTGATTGTGGCCGGCCCCGGGCTTCCCATGAGCGGCAGGGCGGCCGCGATGATTATCAGGGTATTTCCGATCATCTTGGTTTTGTCCCTTAAGCTCTTCTTCGACTGCCGCGGAATCGCGTCTTGCAGGAGAGCGTCCTCTTGAACGGTAGACTACGCGAGGCTATGACTTAAGAATATCAAATACATCGAAACTTAAAAATTCGAGAATCGGAACCAATGCCAAGCTTTGACATGGACGCGCTTCGGACGGTGGTCGTTGGCTCGGATCTGGGAAGCTTCGCGCGGGCGGCCGTTCAGCTGGGCCGCTCCCAATCCGCTGTCAGCATGCACCTCAAGAAGCTGGAGCAGCAGGCAGGCACAACGCTGTTCGTTCGCAAGGGGCGCGGCCTTGTGCCGACCGAAGCGGGCGAGGCCTTCATCGCCTATGCCCGGCGTATCGTCGCGCTGAACGACGAAGCCGCGCTCTCGGTTGGCGCGGCGGCAGGCGCGGCCTCCGTTCGGCTTGGCCTGCCACAGGATTTCTTCGATGACGTGATGCCGGCGACACTTGGTACGTTCGGACGGGACGTGGAAAACGTGCATGTCGACGTGCAGGCCGGGGAGAACCACCGGCTTGCCGAAGAGGTCCGTGCCGGGCGCATCGATGCCGCGATCGCCTTCTTCCGTACGGGCAGCCCGGCCGAAGGCGAAACGCTGTGTGACCTCCCCATGCGCTGGCTGGCGCATCGCGATCTGCTGGACAAGATCGTCGCCGATCCCCTGCCCCTGATCATGTTCAACCACCCCTGCCTGTTTCGCCAGGCCATGCTTGCAGCATTGGACCACAGCCAGACACGCTGGCGCGCCGCGCTCACCACGCCCAGCCTACCGGCCGTCTGGGCCGGCTTGCGCAGTGGTCTGGGCATCGCTGTGCGCACGGATCACGGCAGGCCGGAGGATATCGCCTGCGCCGGTGCAAACCTTGGCCTGCCGGATTTGCCGAATATCGAGGTGCGCTTGTTGCGGGCTCCGAACCTGTCGCGTTTTGCCGAAAGGCTTGCGCAAGTCCTGCGAGAAGAGACCCTCAAGCATCTGGACCCGGCAGGGTCTCAGCATGGGCGGCGTTGATTTCGGGCAGCATACTGATAGGGTGCAGAGCACCTAGGGGTGTCCCGACAAGGGGCTGAGATATCGCTGGCAGATGCAGCGCGGTGACCCTTTGAACCTGATCCGGATCATGCCGGCGAAGGGACAGGACCGCAATGCTTTCTTGCCCTTGCCGGCCTCAGCATAAGGAGGCCGCCTTGCCATCTCCATCGACAGACCCTCGCCCGATTTCGGCGACCATCGTCACCGTCATACGCGACAACCAGGTGCTTCTGGTTCGCCGCGCAAATCCGCCAGACGCGGGACGATGGGGGTTTCCGGGCGGAAAGATCGACCACGGCGAGCCCCTGTTGGACGCCGCAACCCGGGAACTGGCCGAGGAAACCGGCGTTTCCGCCGAGCCGCTCCGCGTGTTCACGGCGGTTGATGCGTTTGACCACGATGCCACCGGCGCCTTGCGCCGACACTTCATCCTGATCGCCGTGCTGTGCCGGTGGACCGCCGGAGAGCCGGTTGCGGGGGACGACGCGCTGGAGGCGCGCTGGGTCGATCTCAAAGCGCTGAACGAGGCCAACCTTGCCCTGAGCCTCGATGTGGCCGAAGTCGCAAACCAGGCCGCTGCACTGATGTCGGAGGTCCCCTCATGATCGCCAATGTTCTGACCATCGCAGGCACCGATCCCTCGGGCGGCGCGGGCATTCAGGCCGATATCAAGGCCATGTCCGCGCTTGGGGCCTATGCCTGTTCCGCCATCACCGCAGTTGTCGCGCAGAACACCCAAGGGGTCCGCTCTTTCCAGGCACTGTCACCCGATTTCGTCGCAGACCAGATCGACGCAGTGCTGGACGATGTGCGCATTGACGCGGTGAAGATCGGCATGATCGCCAACGCGGGCATCGCCCGCGCCGTGGCCGACCGGCTGCGTTATCACGGCGCGCGCAACATCGTGCTCGACCCGGTGATGGTCGCGAAAAGCGGTCATGCGCTACTGGATCCCGAGGCAGTCGCAGTCGTGCGCGAGGCGCTGGTGCCGCTGGCCCGCGTCATCACGCCGAACCTGCCCGAGGCTGCCGTGCTGCTGGACCGCCCTGACGACTGGAGCGCCGCATCCATGACCGCTGCGCTGCCCGAGCTTATGGCACTCGGGGCCCGCTACGTCCTGCTCAAGGGCGGGCACCTGGCGGGCGCGGACAGCACCGACCTTCTGGCCGGGCCCGAAGGCACGCAGACCTTTGCCGCCCCGCGCATCGCCACCACCAACGATCACGGCACCGGCTGCACCCTGTCTTCGGCCATTGCCGCGCTCTTGCCGCATCACGACATGCCCGAGGCCGTGGAACGCGCCAAGGCCTACCTGCACGCCGCGCTGGCCGAAAGCGCGGCGTTGGACGTGGGACAGGGGCACGGGCCGGTGCATCACTTCCACGGGCTCTGGGGGGCAGGCAACTAAAGCGTTTCGCGAAAAACCTGAATCACAGATTTTCGTGAAACGCAGTGCTCCGCTCAATCGTTGCACGCGTTCCGCCTTTCGCTGATGCATCAGGTGAAAGGCGGAACGCTTTAGGGCGTCGACCCTGTCGATGGCGGGCCACCGGATCGAGACCCCAAGGGCGGCGGCTGATGCGCAGGGTCGTCAAAAGGGTTTTGGGGGCCTGGCTTATGCCTTGTCCTCCAGCGGGATATAAAGCTCTCCGCCCTCGCGGAACTTCTCGGCCATACGTTCCATGCCGTCCTTCTGCGCCTCGGCGCGGATGTCGTGGGAAATCCGCATCGAGCAAAACTTGGGCCCGCACATGGAACAAAAATGCGCGACCTTGTGGGCTTCTTTCGGCAGGGTCTCGTCATGCATCGAGCGCGCGGTTTCGGGATCGAGCGAGAGATTGAACTGATCCTCCCAACGGAATTCGAACCGCGCGCAGCTTAGCGCATCGTCGCGGATCTGTGCCGCCGGATGGCCTTTGGCCAGGTCCGCCGCATGGGCCGCGATCTTGTAGGTGATCACGCCGGTCTTCACGTCGTCGCGGTCGGGCAGGCCTAGGTGTTCCTTGGGCGTCACGTAACAGAGCATCGCGGTGCCGAACCAGCCGATCATCGCCGCGCCGATGCCGCTGGTGATATGGTCATAGCCCGGCGCGATATCGGTTGTGAGCGGCCCCAGCGTGTAGAACGGCGCCTCGCCACAGGTCTCAAGCTGCTTGTCCATGTTGGCCTTGATCTTGTGCATGGGCACATGACCCGGCCCCTCGATCATGACCTGGCAATCGCGCGCCCAGGCGATCTGCGTCAGTTCGCCCAGCGTTTCCAGTTCGGCGAACTGCGCCTCGTCATTGGCATCCGCGATGGAGCCGGGGCGCAGCCCGTCGCCGAGGCTGAAGGACACGTCATAGGCGCGCGCGATGTCGCATATCTCGTCGAAATGCTCGTATAGGAAGCTTTCGCGGTGATGATGCAGGCACCACTTTGCCATGATCGAGCCGCCGCGCGATACGATCCCCGTCACCCGGCTCACCGTCATCGGGATCATGTGCAGCCGCACACCCGCGTGGATGGTGAAGTAATCCACCCCCTGTTCGGCCTGTTCGATCAGCGTGTCGCGGAAGACCTCCCACGACAGGTCCTCGGCGATGCCGCCGACCTTTTCCAAAGCCTGATACAGCGGCACGGTCCCGATGGGCACCGGGCTGTTGCGCAGGATCCAGTCACGGATGTTGTGGATGTTGCGGCCCGTGGACAGGTCCATGACCGTGTCGGCGCCCCACCGCGTGGCCCAGACCATCTTTTCGATTTCTTCGGCCATCGAAGAGGTCACGGCGGAATTGCCGATATTGGCGTTGATCTTGACGAGGAAGTTGCGCCCGATCGCCATGGGTTCAGCCTCGGGGTGATTGATGTTGGCGGGGATGATCGCGCGACCCTGGGCGATCTCGTCGCGGACGAACTCGGGTGTGATGAAATCCGGGATCGCCGCGCCGAAGCCTTCGCCGTCGCGCGCCAGCTTCTCCGCCTGCGCCTTGCGGCCAAGGTTTTCCCGGATCGCGACGAATTCCATCTCAGGCGTGACGATCCCCGCGCGGGCATAGGCCATCTGCGTCACGGCGCGGCCCTTCGTGGCACGGCGCGGGGCGTTGCGGATAGGGAATTCGGGCGTCAGCCGGGTGCCTTCGGCAAAGCCGTTGTCGGCGGGGGTGATGTCGCGCCCCGCGTAGGTTTCGGTATCGCCACGGGCCGCGATCCAGGCCTCGCGCAGACGCGGCAACCCGCGGTCGATGGCGATCTCGGCATCCGGGTCCGTATAGGGGCCCGAGCTGTCATAGACGGTGACAGGCGGTTCGCCCGCCGTGGGGTGCAAATCGATCTCGCGCATCGGCACGCGGATATCTGGGTGACGCTCGCCCGCGTGCCAGACGCGGCGAGAGGCGGGCAGCGGGCCCGTGGTGACGGTTGGGGTCAGGTCTTTCATCGGTCGGAGCCTCCATAGCTCAAAGCGTTGGAGACCCAGTTCCGCGTCGAATGGGATTGCCGGTGTGGGAACGCCCCCTGTCACGAAAACGTGGTCGGGGCCCGCGCGGCCAGTGCACCATCCCTACGCCAGTGTGAACTGGATCAGGTTCATCGGGTCACTGCGCTGCACGGGTGCCAGCAGTATCTCAGCCTCTTGTCGAGACCCCCCGGGTGAGTGGTGGCAAGCTGCCCGAGAAACCTGTCACTGTCAACATCGGCGGCAGGAAATCCTACCCGATTTGCAGAATACAAACTTTCGATCAATTCGTTATTCCAAATTGTCGAGGTCGGCTAGCTTGTGTTCCGCAGACACGGGAGGCAGTCATGGAAACAGGAGAGCAGATCGGCTTTATCGGGCTGGGAACCATGGGCGAACCTATGGCGCTGAACCTGCGCCGCACCGGACGGCCCCTGATGGTCTGGAACCGGACACCGGAGCGCACCGCGTCCTTGAGAGAGGCCGGGGCCGTGGTGGCCGCCGAAGTGGACGAGGTCTTCGAGCACTGCAACACGGTGCTTCTTATGCTGGAAAACGAGGGGGCGACCGATGCCGTGCTGGGCCGCGGCACCGAGGCCTTCACGCGCCGCGTCGACGGGCATTACATCGTGTCGATGGGCACGACCTCGGCTGACTACTCCTTTCACCTGTCGCAAGACATCGCCGAGGCAGGCGGGTGCTTTGTCGAGGCGCCGGTCTCGGGTTCTCGAAAACCGGCGGAGACGGGGCAACTCGTCGGCATGCTGGCCGGGCCTTCGGAGGAGATCGAACGCCTGCGTCCCCTGCTCTCGCCGATCTGCAAGCAGCTTTTCGACTGTGGCGCCGTGCCCGCCGCCTTGCAGATGAAACTGGCAGTCAACACTTTCCTGATCACCATGGTCACCGGCCTTGCCGAAGCCGCGCATTTCGCCGCGCGCCACGGGCTCGACATGGACAGTTTCGCCGACATCCTCAACGCCGGACCGATGGCCAGCGATGTCTCCCGCGTGAAGATCGACAAGCTCCGCACCCGTGATTTCAGCCGCCAGGCGGGCATCTCGGACGTGTTGAAAAACAGCCGTCTGGTGGTGGAGGCCGCGAGGACCGCCGGTACGGCCTCTCCCCTGATGAACGTCTGTGAAGCGCTCTACGCGGAAACCGAGGCCATGGGCCGCGACGAGGATGACATGATCGCGGTGGTCCGGGCAATCGAAGCGCGCACCGGGCGATAAGCGCCCTGCTACACCGGCGCCGGGGCAGCCTTGCGTCCGCTTGTCACGATACTGCAACCGCGACAGGGGCCCGAAATGTACACACCATCGCATTTTGAAGAGACCGATCCTTCCGCGATCCGTGAGATACTCGATGTAGCGCCACGGGCCTGTATCGTGGCGCAGATGGAAGCAGGATTGTTGGCAAACCACATGCCATCCGACCGCTTCCGGCCCGTCGGATTTCGTCGCCGAACAGTCTTGTCGAGGCATCATAACGGTTTGATGACGCACCCGGGTTGTTGGATCGCGCCTGCATTGCGTCCCCCGCAAAGACGGCCTGCCCAGGAACCAGCAATGTCGACACTTGGATTTTCGGCACTTCGCTTTAATGCTGACAACGCTTGCCTAACGCGTCACCGCCATGACCGCGCTTCCGACGATCATGAACCCGCCGCCAGCATAGCCCATGCGGCGACGCGCGCGATGACTATCAAAGAGCCGACCCGCCCGCTCCGCGATCAGCGCATACCCGGCCAACAGCACCACGACAACAAGGCTGGAGGTCACCGTCAGCACCGCAAGCTGCACGGGCAAATCGCCTTGCGGATCGATGAACTGGGCAAGGAATGCCATGTAGAAAACGATCGCCTTGGGGTTCAGCACGGCGGTCACGGTTCCGGCCCAAAAGCTGCTCCAGGAAGAAGCGCCCCCTGCATGGCAGACCTTCTCCGGTGCATCGCGCCGCGCCTGCATGATCTGGCCGATGCCCAGCCATGCCAGGTAAATGACCCCGGCCCATTTCACGACCTGGAAGAGGAACGCGGAGGCGGCGAGGATCGCCCCGACCCCGACGAAGGACAGCCCGACAAGCACGATACTCCCCACGACGTCGCCGAGAATGCACATCGCCGCAGCCACCCTGCCCCGCGTCAGCGACTGCGCGATCACGAGCAGGACGCTCGGTCCGGGGATCACCGTCAGGACAACGCAGGCAATGGTATAGGCAATCCAGGTGTCCAGCGACATGATCAATCCCCTTCGCTTCGGTCCGGGCCACGATTGGCCGACGCAGTGGAGGCAAGAAGTGCCCCGCTTCCGATCAGCACAATACCCAGAAGATCAATGAAGCCCGGTCGATCGCCAAAGATCAAGACGCTCCAGAACAGGGCGAAGACAAGATACCCATTATCGAACAAGCCGATGACCGGTGCGGCGGCCCTTTGATACGCATAGGCGACCAAGGCGGTAATGACAGCGAGCAACACGCCCAACCCGGCCAGCACCCCCAGATCCGCCAGCTTCAGCGCAGGCCAAACCGACAGCAGGAAGCCCGCATCGTTGCCCTGCCCGCTCTTCCACAGGCCGGCGACCAGCCCCAGCCCGCCCAGAAACAGAACAAGGTTGAGGTTCACTGCCATCGACATCGCCGGCACGGCGCGGCAACGCCCCTGCGTGATCACGGCCGCGAGTGCGTAGAAGACCCCGGCAAGCAACGGTAACACGATCATCGGCGATACCTCGTCCAAGCCCGGACGCAGGATCGTCATCACGCCCGCAAGACCCAAAAGGATCGCAACACCCCCGCGCACCCCGATGCGCGTTCCGAGCAGCGTTGAAGACAGGAAAGCCATCCACATCGGCGAAGTATAATAACAAGCAGCCGCGATGGAGAACGACAACTCGGGCAGCCCGGCGTAATAGCAGCCCCACATCAGGGCAAGGCACAGGCTGCGCAACCAGACCCAGCCCGAGACACGGACCAGGCCGAGGTTTATCCGTGTGGTCAGCCGCAAGACCGCCCCCAGGCACAACACGGCAATGCCGGATCGGACTGTAAGAACCTGCCCGAGTGACAGACCCTCGTTGTTGAGTTTCACCAGCGCGTCGGACAGCGAAAGTAGCAAGACGCCTACCGTGATCGCGACGATCCCCGAACCGAGGCTCGGCACCTGGTGCCCAATATATCGAAAAGATGTCATAGATGAATGCAATCATTCACAAGACCTTAATTAAAATGATAAAAGGAAGAAAATACATGAGTCTTAGTCATGCAAACAGACGACATCCAACTTGCGCGGCTGCGCCCGTTCGAGGCTGCGGCCCGGCTTGAGAGTTTCACCCGCGCCGCCGAAGAGCTTGGGTTGACGCAAACCGCCGTCAGCCGCCAGATTGGCCAACTCGAGGCAGAGCTGGGCCTGCACCTGTTTGAACGCAGGAACCGCGCTGTATTCCTGACCGAGGAAGGTCGCCGATTGGGACAGGTCGCTGGCGACGCTCTGGCAGCGATCCGGGCCGAGGTCGCCGCCCTTCGCGGCAGCCGCGACCCCGGTACCGTCGTACTGCGCTGTCAACTTTGCGAGGCCTTCTACTGGCTGATGCCGCGTCTTTCGGATTTCCATGCCAGCCATCCCGAGGTGCAGCTTCAACTGGTCAGTGCGCTTGCCCCGCTTACGGAAGCCACCGAACCCTTCGACATTGCCCTGCAGACCACCGGACGCGCCTCGGGCTCGGCCCGGCTGCTGTTTACCGCGGCGGACAGTATCTTTCCGGTCTGCGCGCCCTCCCTGCTTGCGGATTACACCGCTCCGGGCGCGCCGGACACTTTGGGCAACCTCCCTCTCCTGTCGCATCGTGTCACGCCGCAGGACTGGTTTGACTGGCCCGAATGGTTCGCCGCCACGGGCCTTCCCCGTCCGTCCCGCTTGCGGATGGTTTCATTCGACAGTTACCCCCTTGTGCTGCAGGCGGCGGTCACTGGCCAGGGGGTCGCCTTGGGATGGAAAAGAACGGTCGGAGACATGATAGAGGACGGCAGGTTGCGCCCCGCCAGCGATCAGCAAATTGACAGGCCAAACGAGATTTCCGTATTCAGGGGCACCCGGCGCTCGAATTACGCCGCCGTGGATTGCCTGATCTCATGGCTGAAAGCGGAACTGGCCTGACACCCGAAAAAGGCCCGGCAATCTGACACCCTCTGCTTCACGACCGCCAACCTTGACTGGCATCGTTGCATGGCCCTTGTGCAAACCATGACCTAACTCTAACGTTAAACCGTGCGCGGAACGCCACGTTCCAGTCACTTTTGGAGAGCAGCCGTGATTGATGGTTTGACAGTATTCTGGCCCGGTATCTTGCTGGCTTACGGTGTGTTCGTCATGGGAATGCTCAGTCCAGGACCAAATATTCTCTCGATCATCGGCACGTCCATGACTGTCGGGCGTGATCAGGGCCGTTCACTTGCCATTGGCATCGCATCCGGTTCATTTCTGTGGGGTGTTCTGGCGTGGGCGGGACTGACGACAGTTCTCATTGCCTACGCATCCCTTATGACGTTGATCAAGTTCATCGGGGCGGGCTATCTTCTTTGGCTTGCATTTAAGTCATTCCGTTCCGCTCTATCAGTGAGTGAAATCACTGCGACATCCCTCGCTGGCGAAAACAGCAATTTTGACTATGTGCGCCGCGGATTGTTGATCCAGATGACGAACCCGAAAGCAGCGCTCACATGGACTGCAACAATATCACTCGGCCTTGACGCCAACGCTCCGTGGTGGATCGGTGGGGTGATCGTCGCCGGGACATTCTTCATCTCTTTAACTGGGCATCTCGCCTATGCCCTCGCATTCTCGACGCAGCCAGTTGTCAGAACCTTCAACGCCGCCCGCCGTTGGATCGAAGCTGGACTGGGAGTGTTTTTCTGCTTCGCCAGTTACAAGCTGGCTACCTCACGACTATAATAGCCGTTGCATCCACGAAACCTTATGCACATTGCACTTGTGGGGCAGCGATCCTTTCGGACGGGGGCATAGGAAGCCAGCCTGCCGCCCCGCCGCTTGGCAAGCCCTCCGTGGTCAGGTGATCAGCGCGCGCTTCAAGGGCCTGCCGAACCTCGGCATTGACTGCAATGGCAGACGGTGACGGTCTCTCGAACCTGTTTCACCTCGAAGGCCACCGCGCGGCATTCACATCTGCCCGTTAGCGTTCCAATCCTCCCGGTCATCGCCAAGTGCCTTTCGCATGATGGGGCGCGTGTCGGATCGCCGGGCGACCTCGGCAAACCCTGCCTGCCGGAACGTTCCCACGAACCCGGTCCAGGCATAGACCGATGGATATTTCTGGCGCGGCGTGTCGATTGGGTAACCCTCGACAATGGTTGCGCCGCGGCTGTGCGCCCAATCCACGGCCGCGTTCAAAAGTTTGAGCGAGAGGCCCGTGCGCCTGAACCGTTTGTCGATGAAAAAACAGGAAACCGACCAGACATCCAATTCATCCACCGGCTTGAGCACACGCGACGAGGCGAGACGCAGAAACGCGGCCCTGCGATCGATCTGGATCCAGCCAATGGCGTCCGCACCCGCCTTCGCAACAAGGCCGGGGGCCTCGCCCTGATCGAACAGTGCCTTCATCGCCTGTCGGTTTCCTTCGCCTTTCCCGGCCTCCATCTCCTTGGCTGTGCGCCGCCACAGCATGCACCAGCAGCCGCCGCAGCCGCCTTTCTCGCCCATGAGGGCTTCGAAATCAGCCCAGGTTGCGGGCTGGATCTCTATCGCTTCCGAGGTATCAAAAGATGAGACCATGCGCGCGCTCCGTTTTTCCTTTACCTTGGCACTTTATGAACCGGCTTCTCTCTGTTCACGCAGGATGGTGAAGACGCCGCTTGCGATGATGACCGCCGCGCCGAGAAATGTCATCGCGTCCGGGCTCTCGCGCCAGATGAGCCAGCCGAAAAGCGTGGCCCAGAGAAGGGCGGTGTAATCCAGCGGTGCGACCACGACCGCTGGGGCGAGGCGGAAGGCCTGTGTCATCATTGTCATCCCGGCGGTGCCGAACAAGGCAATTCCGGCGAACAGCCACAGGTCGCCCAATCTGACGGGAGCCCAGACGAACGGCACGATCAGCGCACTTAGCAACGCCCCCGCCCCGGTCAGATAGACAAGCAGGGTCCACACGCTTTCGCGCGGGTCCACCCAGCGGGCACTCAGCATCAACAAGGCATAGACCAGCGCCGTCGCGACGGGCAGCAGCGAGATGAGCTGAAACGTCGCCCCGCCGGGGCGGATGATCACGAGAACCCCAAGGAACCCCGCCAGAACGGCCAGCCAGCGTCGCCAACCAACCTCCTCCCCCAGGAAGAGGGCCGAAATCAAGGTAATGAAAAACGGCGCAACGAAGATCAACGCAGTGGCCTCGGCCAGCGCAAGATAGATGAAGCTGGTGAAGAACATCATAGTGGCACCGACCCAAAGCGCACCGCGCAGCAGATGCGCAACGGGCCGGTACGAGCGCAGAGCCGACGGGCCGCCCATGAATAGCGCTATGACTATTGTGATCGG
The DNA here is from genome assembly GCF_030733685.1 of Roseovarius sp. MMSF_3281. Taxonomy (GTDB): domain Bacteria; phylum Pseudomonadota; class Alphaproteobacteria; order Rhodobacterales; family Rhodobacteraceae; genus Roseovarius. Next base: position 4,911 of record NZ_JASHIM010000008.1, on the reverse strand, counting down.
CAGGGCGATCACGTTGCGCAGGAAGAGAATCTGCAGTGGCGAATAGCCGGAGGTCAACGTCTTCGCAATCGCGTCATTGGCGCTCAGACAGGCCACCCCCACGCACATCAGCAGGATGCCTTGCGTGTAGCCCCCCTGCGCGCTGAACATCGTATTACTCATTGTCATCCTCCCCAGAAGTGCCTGCCCCTGCGAAAACGCCGTCCCATCGCAGGCTTTCAGCCAGCTATCTGCGTCACCCTGGAGCACTCTGATGGATATTTTATGCAATAAATCGGGAATTCTTTTTGCTTTTTTGCTAAAGAAAGCGCGTAAAGCAGCATGAAACAGCCATTGTTTGACAAAAAAAGGAATGCCTTATGCACGAGATTGACGATGTTGACCGCCGTATCCTGCGCGTCATGCAGGCGGACGGAGCGCTTTCTGTCACGGATATCGCCGACCGGATCGGCCTTTCGCAATCGCCGTGTTCGCGACGGGTTTCCCGGCTTACGGAAAACGGGGTCATTCTTGGCAAGACAGTCATCCTCGACCGGAAAAAGCTCGGTTTCAACGCGATCATCCTGGTGCGGATCAAGCTAACGTCGCACGGTCGCAAGTCGTTTGAAAAGTTCCAGCAGGCCGTGTTGCGCATTCCCGAGGTTCAGGTCGTTCAACTCATGCTTGGCGATTACGATTTCAACGTCCGCGTGGTGGTGCGCGACATGGATCATTTCCACGCCCTTCTGCGCGACCAGATCGTCCTGCTCCCCGGAGTTCACGAAATCCAGAGCTCCGTACTGCTGGATGAGCTGAAGTACACGACGCAACTGCCGCTTTAAGGATGACTAATATGGTTGAGGCAAGAGCTTCGGCTACTGCAAAGTAGAGCAAGGCGCTGGGTTTCCGAAGGCATTATGGCCTTGGTGATCCCGAGGGTCGCATGGAACCCGGCCAAGATGGCGGGCACCACGAAGATCAGCGCAAAGACAAGGCGAGCCCAAACCGGGCGCACGTGCATGATCAGTGCCTGGCAGATGGCAAGAAGCGTGAGCCCGGCTGCAAAACCACCTACAAGGATCGCACCGAGCCAGCCTGCGCCGGTGCCATAGACCCAGATGCCTGTATGGAATCCGGCAAGGAATGGCAGGGCAAAGACGGCGAGGTTGGAAAACAACCAGAAAATGGTCGCAATGGCGGCGAAAAATGCAAATATCCCCCAGAACGAACATGGTGGCGTCGCCCGTTTGACGTAAAACGGTTGCGCCCACCACCATGACGCAACCTGAAAGCTAACAGGATTATCACCTTTGGGCGTGACGCAAGGTGACTTGCAGGTCCGCTGCGACGACGAAGCTGCCGCCCGAGGATCGCGAAAGGATTGCCGTTCAGCGCAACCGCCCGGCGCAGTCCGGGCATCGCCCGACCTCCCCCCGGAGGGCGATCTTCAACCATCTGCCAAAGAATAAACGTCGAGTGGCTTGGAGGTGTCAGGCCCCACACGATCCCTGCAAACGCCCTCCAGGTCGGCCGATGCCCGGACTGCGCCTTATGATGGTAGCCACGGACTCGAAGCGGTCATCTGACTGCCTTCGCGAACCCGGTCGACCGGTGATTGCCGTAACCCCGAATAGGAGTTTACCCGCAATCCCCCCAAGACCGGGCAACTGTGTTGTTTCAGCGGGTTGTTCGGTAGGTTTTTTGATCCCGGATGACGGCGTTTGCGATTGCGAAGGTCAGGCGAATGCGACTTGTCCGCGCGATCACCACCCGGGCGGACGGCGGATCGGCCATGTGCCATATGCGAATTCGACAAGCTGGTTCTTGACGGTCATGCGAAGGGGCCGGTCCTGCGCGTCATAAACGATAGGTATGGCGTAGGACCCCATTTGAAAAACCGTCTCCGTGCATCCCTCGCCACCACCGGGACACGGCGCCGCGCTTCGGCGCGGGGTCTTGCCTGACAGCCGGGTCGCCTTGCGAATGTTCTTCCACGAAAAGCGCATTGAGAATTCCTTCGGCATGGCCGGCAAGATTGCCTTGGCATCCGCGTTCTCCGACAACGGCCCCTCGATAATCCCGCCCATCAGCGGACTCCCTGATATACTGCCGATCATCATCTTCTTGGCCTGCGCCGGGATGGGCATCCAGCCCGACTGTTTGTAAATTGCGACATCGTTCTCTTTGAAATAAAGGGCTCTCCCGCCGGGCGTGCTGTACTCCGTATAAGATCCGTCAGAGGTGTAGGTGGCCTGGGCCGGGCCCAATGTCAGGCGGACCATGCAATCGTCTTCGGCGACATTGAACTGCCCAAGCTCGACCCTGGTTGTCTTGGGCGATACCGGGTCGATACCGGTTGCGCCGCGCGTGACCGGACTGTCGATTTCAAGCGTGACGGTCACCTCTCCGGCGCGGGCGGGCGTGACGCTCAGCCCCTTCGTGGTGCCGTTGTCTGCGTCGAGCCGCCAGTTCCCTGCTTCCGCCGGGTCAAAGCCGCGCGCCGCGAAAACCGCCGGCTCGCCCGCGCGCAAGCAGTCAGGCGGGTCGAGGCTGATCGGCCGAGCACGGACCTCAATCTCGAACGCGTTCCGTGTCGCCTCTCCCTGTGCGGTTGAAGGCACATTGACCACCCGCACGAACCCCAACTCATCGGGCGGTTCGGAACCGTCGAGCATGAGGGTTTCCTGTAGCGGTTCGTCCGCCTGCTTGTGCTCGTTTATCAGGGTGAGGTCATCGAGCGGACTTCCGTTAACAACCTCCAGATCGACCATCATCAACGTATCGCGGGGCTCGGCGTCCGGTTCCGCCGTGACATCCAGCTTCAAGTGCATCGGCGCCACGGCATAGGTCATCGCGGAGCCGTCGAACCTTTGCTCATGAGGGGCGTCGGTGGCGGGAATGTCGACGGTATACTCCTCGATGTCGGTGTAGTAGTGGTAGGCACTCTCATTGGGGTCATTCGAGGGTTCCATATTGTTCATCGTCGCGGCGAACTTCGGAAACGCCCGGTCGAACGTCTGGCCCCCCACGAGGTCACTGTCATAGAGCAATTCCATGATGGCCGACGCTTGTTTTCCGTGGAAATCTTCTTCGATATTGAGGAAGGCCGGTTCCGACAGGTAGGCAACCATGTCTCGGCTGCCGAGGTTCTGCCCAACGCCAAGCAGGTAGGCCCAGTTGCCATACCCCTCGCTGACCACATCGTAAAACGGCTGGTCGAAAGACATGAAGTATTGGGGTTCATAAACACCGATGTCGCGCCCGTATTTCGTGCCGAAAGACGTACCGATCGCCGTCGCGGTCGCCTCGTCCATCCAGTAACGCTGGGAGTCGCGCACATGGGTGGCCTTTTGAAGAGTATGTACGAATTCATGCGCCAGCAGGGAAGGATCGTTCGCCGCCATCGCAATGTTGGACTTCGGGATCAGAAGCTTGGACGCCGCGCCGCTCACATCCGTACAGGCATCGGCCGCACAGCCGCCGGCCGCCTCGCTTCGCGGGTCGAGACGCAAGAGGAACTTGTTGTCTGAATCTCCCCGCTCCAGGTGGCTTTCTTCCACCTTGAATCCGAGATCACCGAGCCACCCATAGGCCGCTTGCATGTTGTCGAGCAGATCACGTGAGTGTTGCGTCACCGCGGGATCACTCGCCGCACCGCAATCATGATCCCTGGCGTTACAGTAAAGGCGGAAATTCTCCGTTTCATCGATATAGTTCGGCGCATCTGCAACCGCCGCCGGCGCGCCTTGGCCTCGCGCGGAAACGGCAGACAGCATGACTATCAACACTGCAACAACAGGTTTCATGAAAAAATTTCCTTGGTTCAATAGGATCCAAACGGCAGGCGGCGGGCAGCCGCACCGCCCGAACCGATGGCGGCGTCGGGCCACGTGGTCAGTGCCCGACGCCGCGGTTTTCGGTTCACCGGTGTCATTCCACCTTGATCACCTTGCGCGACAGAACCGCCTGGTTCGCCACATCCAGAAAGCGCAGTTCGTAGATGCCCGGCTCCTCCGGCAGGGTGATCCTGACCGGCGGCTCACCCGAGATCTTGATCGCCTCCAGCCAGGTGAAGATCGCCTGGTTGCCCCGGGCCAGGGTGATCCGCTGATCCCCGCTTTCGGTCTCCACCTCCCAGCCGACTTCGATTTCGGCACCGGGCGCGGCGGTCTCGGGGGCGCTCAGGCTGGCACCGCTTTCCAGCGCGGCATCGGCGGCCAGCACTTCGATCGTATGACGTGCCATCGTGCGCTGGCCTTCGTCCAGCACGTAGCGCAGCTCGTAGAGCCCCGGCTCATCGGGAGCCTGCAGGGTGTCGCGACTCTTGTCTTTCACGCGGAAATACTCGTTGTAGGCACCCTCCTCCGCACCCGTTGGTACAATGGTGATGTAATCCCGGCCGTGAACCGCACCGGTCCACTCAACGGTGATCTCCGTGCCGGCCCTTATTTCGTCCGGGCCGCTCAGTGTTACCTCCGGTTCAGTGATCTCGATGGCCTGGCTTGCCATCGTGCGGCGCCCTTCCTCAAGCACATAGCGCAGCTCGTACATCCCCGGCTCCGCCGGCGCACGCAGCCTGTCGCTACTCTTGTCCTTCACCCGGAAGTAATTGATGTAACTGCCTTCCTCGGACCCCATCGCGGCAATCGCGATGAAGTCCCGGTCATGCACCGTTCCAGTCCACTCCACCGGAACCAGTTCACCGGCCAGCGCCGTTTCCGGCCCGCTCAGTGTTACCTCCGGTTCGGTAATCTCGATGGCCTGGCTCGCCATCGTGCGGCGCCCTTCCTCAAGCACATAGCGCAGCTCGTACATCCCCGGCTCCGCCGGCGCCCGTAACGTGTCGCGACTCTTATCCTTCACCCGGAAGTAATTGATGTAACTGCCTTCCTCGGACCCCATCGCGGCAATCGCGATAAAGTCGCGGTCATG
>NZ_JASHIM010000007.1:62500-141828 GCF_030733685.1 Roseovarius sp. MMSF_3281 | reverse complement strand
CCCACGACCAACCCGAGGATTCCATGTTTACCGCCACCCTGATCGCGCCGCCGGGCGTTCTTGAGCCCGCCCTTGTCGAGAACCTGCGCAATGCTTGGGGCGGGGGGGATGCGGTTTGGCTGTCCCCCGACGAGGCGGCCGAGTTCACCTTGCAGGCCATGCCCGGCAACCTGTGGCAAGTCTGGCAGGATCTGCAGGGCATGCGCGTGGATCTGGTGGTGCAGCCCACCGAGGGGCGCCGCAAGGCCATGCTTTTGGCGGATATGGACAGCACCATGATCCAGCAGGAATGCATTGACGAACTGGCCGACGTGGCGGGCGTGGGCGATCATGTGAAAGACATCACCGCCCGCGCGATGAACGGCGAGTTGGATTTCGAAGGCGCGTTGACGGAACGCGTTGCGCTTCTCAAGGGGCTGGACGCGGGGGTGATTGACCAGGTTCTGGCCGAGCGGATCACCTATATGCCCGGCGGCAAGGCGTTGTTGGCGACGATGCGTGCCCATGGCGGGCATTGCGTGCTGGTCTCGGGCGGGTTCACCGCCTTTACCGCCAAGGTGGCCGCCGATCTGGGCTTTCATGAAAACCGCGCCAATACCCTGTTGATCGAAAACGGCATCCTGACGGGCGAGGTGGCACAGCCGATCCTTGGTCGCGAGGCCAAGGTGGCCGCGCTGGAAGAGGTGACCGCGCAACTGGGCATTGCCGAGGCGGAGGTGATCGCCGTGGGCGACGGGGCCAATGATCTGGGCATGTTGGGCCGGGCGGGAACGGGCGTGGCGCTGCATGCCAAACCAAGTGTCGCCGCGCAGTGCGATGTGCGGGTCAATCATGGCGATCTGACGGCACTCCTGTATGTTCAGGGGTATGCGCGCGAGGATTTCGTTACAGGCTAGCCGGGTGTGATTCCCGATGTTTCGGGAACCTTCGGGGCGGTGGGCGCGTTAGTCCTCGAAGCGAGGGCGCCTGCGCCCCATGGAAGGAAGGGAAGCGATATGTTGGAAATCACTGGAATTGGCGGCTTGATCCTGTTGGTGCTGGATGTGTGGGCGATTGTTTCGATCATCGGCTCGGCGCAAAGCACGGGGTCAAAGGTTTTGTGGGTCTTGCTTGTGCTGCTCCTGCCGCTTCTGGGGTTCATCATCTGGCTGGTTGCCGGGCCACGGTCGGCCCGCGCCTGACCGATGGGCGATCAAGGGCCAGGTACGCATATGGCGGCACGTCCAAGCGAGTTGGGCTACCGGGCCTGGTGGCGCGTCCTGCGCCGGGTGATGGGCGAATCCGATAACCGGAACCTTGGCCTGATTGCCGCCGGTGTCGCCTTTTATACCATGCTGTCGATCTTTCCGGCGATTGCCGCGACGATTGCCATCTGGGGCCTTGTCGCCGATCCGCAAACCATCGCCAGCCAGTTGGAGATGGCGCAACACCTTCTGCCCGCCGGGGCCTATGGCATCGTCGAGGAACAGGTTGCGGCGCTGATCCGTTCCACCGGCACGACCCTGCAATTGACCGGGATCGTCTCGATCCTGCTGGCGGTGTGGACGGCGCGCAACGGGGTTGCCGCGCTGATCCGGGGGCTGAATGCAATCTATCGCGAAGAGCACCGCAAGAGCACGATCAAGCGCTACGCGATGGCGATTGGCCTGACCATGCTGCTGATCGGGGTGGTGATCATCGCCTTTGCCTCGGTCGTGCTGGTGCCGATCCTGTTGAATTTCCTGACCCTGCCGTTTGGCCTGGAGGCGCTTATCAGCGCCGTCAAATGGGTGATCGTTCTGGGCGTTGTCCTGTTCTCTATCGGCTTGATCTACCGTTACGGGCCCAACCGGCGCGGCGCCCGGACCGCATGGATCACCCCCGGGGCGATCTTTGCATTGGTGACCTGGGCGGCGGGCTCTATCGCCTTTTCCATATACCTGCGGAATTTCGGATCCCTGAACGAGGTCTATGGCTCGATCGGGGCGGTGGTCGCCTTGTTGTTGTGGCTGTACCTTAGCGCGCAGGTGGTGCTTTTGGGGGCGCTTCTGAATGCCGAGGTGGAACTGGAAACCCGCCGTGACACCACTGTTGGCGCCTCGCGCCCGGCGGGCGAACGCAAGGCTTTCGTGGCCGACCATATCGTGAATTCCGAAGGGAAACTGGAACTGGCGGATGCTTCGAACGATGACAGCCAGAATTCGTAAATCCTGGCGGGAACTTTCCGCCGCCTTGATCGTTGACCCCCTGAAGGCGGTAGAAGAAGATGCGCCGCTTTCCCGGGCTGTCCCTCGTCCCCCCAGACGGCAAACCCGGGTCACCCGCCTGTCCCATCGGGTGTATGCCCCCGCCTTTTCAGGCGGGGGCCTTTTCAAAACTGACCCAGACGCCGAACGCGACGAAGCCATGAAAGCCCTCATGGCACGCGACAGGAAACAGTGAGATCATGGATACCACCCCGCCGACCACGCCAAGTGATGTGACAGCCTCGGGCAATCGGCCGGGGGTGGAGAGCTTTGATTTGCTGGTGACCGCCGAAGAGGCCTATCCGGCGTTCGAGCGCGCCTTTCTTGAGGCCGAGAGCGAGATCATCGCAAGTTTCCGCGTGGTCGACCTGTCGACGCGGCTGGTGTCACCGGCCGCGCGCCGGATCGGGCGCACATGGATGGAACTTCTGGTTCACACGCTGGATCGCGGCGTCAAGGTGCGCTTGATCGCGTCGGATTTCGATCCTCTCGCCGCGCCGCATCTGCATCAACTGGCGTGGCGCACCCTGCGACAGACCGCGGCGGTGCGCGAACTGGCCCGCGACGATGCAAAGCTTGACGTCAAGATCGCGCTGCACGATGCGCGCACCGGGGTCTTGCCGCGCATGGTGTTTTACCCGCTGGTGCGTCACAAGATGAACAAGCTGTCCAAAACCTGGAAGGACATGAGCCAAGCCGAGCGCCAGCGTTTCAAGGTCGAAACGCCCCGCCTTCAGAAGATGTGCTTCGAGGACGAACAGGGCTGCTTGCGGTTTCCCCTGCGCCCGGTCGACCTGTACCCCGCCACGCATCATCAGAAGATGGCCGTTTTCGACCGCAAGACGCTTTATATCGGCGGGCTGGACCTGAACGAAAGGCGCTATGATACCAAGCGTCACCGCCGCGCCGCCGAAAGCACCTGGCACGATATCCAGGCGCTTGTGACCGGCCCCGTGGTCAAGGCCGCGCAGGCCCATCTTGAAAGCTTTCTGGATACGGTTGCCGACAGTGGGCCGTCATCGGCCACGGTGCCGGAACCCGCGCCGGGGTTCCTGCGCACGCTGTCGCGGCGGCGGCGCGGGTTTCCGGTGCGGATGGCGCCGAAATCCGTGCTGCGCGAGGTCGAAGCCCGGCACATGCAGGCGATTTCGAAGGCGCGTCGGCTGATCTATCTGGAAACCCAGTTCCTGCGCCATATGCCCTTGGCGCGGGCTTTGGCCGGACGGGCGCGCGCTTGCCCCGAACTGCGGTTGATCGTGGTGCTGCCGGCGGCCCCCGAGGATATCGCCTTTGACAGCAGCGCGGGCCTTGATGCCCGTTTCGGCGAGCATCAGCAGGTGCGCTGTCTTGCGTTGTTGCAACGCGCCTTTGGGCCAGAGCGGTTCGTGGTGGCCTCACCGGTGCAGCCCCGCCGCAAGGAAAGCGACGGGCGCGATACACTGGATCATGCCCCCTTGGTCTATGTGCATTCCAAGGTGTCGATCTTCGACGATTTCGGCGCGATCGTTTCCTCGGCCAATCTGAACGGGCGCAGCATGCGTTGGGACACCGAGGCAGGGCTTTACCTTGATCAAGCCGCCCATGTGGAGGAAGTCCGCAGGCGGGCGATGGGCCATTGGCTTCCGCGTGACGCGGGGCCGGCGTATCTGGCGCCTGATACGGCCTTTGCCAATTGGCGCCGGTTGGTCGAGACCAACAGCGCCCTGCCGCCCGCGCAACGGCGCGGTTTCCTGGTGCGCTACGATTCGGATGTGGCGCGAGCGGTGGCCACCCCCCTTCCGGGTATGCCGGAGGAAGTCGTCTGAAGCCCCAAAGCGTTCCGTCTTTAACCCGAGACATTGGCGAATGGCGGAACCTGTGCAAGAATTGAGTGGAGCACTGCGTTTCACGAAAATCTGTTACTCAGGTTTTTCGCGAAACGCTTTAGGAGGTGTGGTTGGGCGGGGCCTGCGGCCCTGGGTCATCCGCGCTGTCGTCGATGTCAAAGACATCCAGCATGACAAGCACCATGACCAGAACCGGGATCGCCACGATCCCGCCGATCGGCCCCCAAAGCCACAGCCAGATCACCAGTGACACAAAGATCAAAAGCGGATTGACCGCGACGTGCTTGCCCACCATCGCGGGGGTTACGAACTGCGCCTCGATCATGTTGATGGTCAGGAAAATCGCCGCCGGGGCCAGCATCATCAACCCGTCGAATACGATCAACCCGGCCAGAAGCAAGCCACCGACAATAACGGCTGGACCGGCGTAAAGAATGAAATTCAACAGGGCGGCGGCGATGCCCCAGATGATCGGGCCGGGCATCCCGATCACGGCCATGGCCGTGCCAAAGACGACCCCCAGGCCGGTATTGATGACGGTGATGGTCAGGAAGTAGCGCGCCACAAGGTGTTCAGCGGTGGTAAACCGTTGCAGGATGATTGCGGTATCGCGCGATGTGCCGATCCAGCGCGCAAGCCAGCGGTAAATGCCTTTACGCGTCAGCAGGAAAAAGAACAGCGTACCGCCAAAGATCAGAATCTGCGCCAGCACCACAGGGGCTTGATACAGGGTTCCCGACAGCGTCGGCATCGGCCCTTCGCCGCCCTGTTCGCCTTGGCCGTTCGGCATTTCGGTGCCCAGGGCCTCTTCGACTTCGCGATTGACCGAGTCGAGGCCGCGCACAAGGGATTTGAACTCTTCGATGACCGAGCGGACCTCCCACTTGATGCTGGGCAGGGCGTCGACCATGCGCCATACCAGCGGCTCGGCCAGAACGATCAGCACGGCAAGGCCCGAGATCCCCAGAATCAGCACAATCGCCGGGGCAAATCCCGCAGGCAGCCCCCAGCGTTCGATCATATCGGTCAGCGGGGCAAAGATGACCCCCGCCACCACGCCCAGAACCATCGGGGCAAAGATATCCGCGGCCAGTTTGAGTGCGCCGAACCCAAGGGTCATGGCGATGACGATCACGGCAACCCGCAAGATCGGGTCGCCCGAGGGGCGAGAGTCCAGCATGACGGGATAACGCGCCCGTGGCAGGGAAGTTCCCGCGATCCGGTTTATTTATGCGTCTGGCCAGGGCCCGAAGCCGAGTAGCGACACTCCGCCTCATACACATTCCGGTTTCAGAATGTAAGGAATTCCGAAACCGGAATGTGAAAAGGAGCCTCCCATGGCCGTGCCCCCGGCGCGGCCTTTCCTTTCGCGGCGCAGGCCATATGCTGCCCCAAGCAGGACGCGAAAGGCCAAGCCCATGATCCTCAATATCGCCGTGATCCTTTCCGCCCAACTGGTGGGCGAGGTGCTGGCCCGCCTTCTGGCCCTTCCCATCCCCGGCCCGGTGATCGGTATGGCGCTTTTGCTGGCGGGGTTCATGGCCAGCCCCGGGCTGGCCGAGCGTATCCTGCCCACCTCGCAGGGCATCCTTGCGCATCTGTCGCTGCTTTTCGTACCTGCGGGCGTCGGGGTGATTAGCCACGCCGAGGCGCTGGGCACCTCGGGCCTTGCCCTGATGGCGGCACTTGTCGGCAGTACCCTTTTGGCCCTGATCGCGGGCGCGCTGACCTTCGTGGCCCTTGCCCGCCTGACCGGCAGTCAGGAGGCGGAAGAATGACCGAGTTGCCCGATATCTGGTCGTACCTGCGCGAAGGGCCGCTTTTGTGGCTGACCGCCACGCTGATTGCCTACCTCATCGGCGATGCCCTGTTTCGCGCCTCGGCGCGCAACCCGCTGGTCAACCCGGTGCTGGTGGCCATGGTGATCCTTGGGGCCGTGCTTTGGGCCACGTCTACGCCCTATGCCACCTATTTCGAAGGCGCGCAGTTCGTGCACTTCATGCTTGGCCCGGCCACCGTGGCGCTTGCCGGGCCGCTTTACACCAACCTGCACCATGTTCGCCGCACCCTGCTTCCCATGGTTGGGGCGCTCATCGTGGGGTCGGTCACCGCTGTTGCCTCGGCCCTCTGGATCGCGCACGCCTTGGGCGTCGAGGGCGCAACCTTGGCCTCGCTTGCGCCGAAATCCACCACCGCGCCCGTCGCCATCGGCATTGCCGAGAAACTGGGCGGGCTGCCCACGCTGACGGCTGCATTGGTCATCATCACCGGGATCATCGGCGCGGTTGTCGTGACCCCCCTGATGAACGCCCTGCGCATCACCGATTGGCGCGCGCGCGGCTTTTCCGTGGGTGTGGCCGCGCACGGCATCGGCACTGCCCGCGCCTTTCAGGTCAATCAAACCGCCGGTGCCTTCGCGGGCATCGGCATGGGCCTCAATGCCTTGCTAACCGCCCTGATTGCGCCTTATGTCTTGGGCCTGTTCCAGTGAAAGGATACCGCGCTCATGTCTGACGATCCCGACCGCCACGCGATGAAAATGGCCAAGAAAAAGGCCGCCCGCGACAAGATCATGGCCACCAAGACCGATGAAAAGGGCCTGATCATCGTTCACACCGGCAAGGGCAAGGGCAAATCCTCGGCCGCTTTCGGGATGATCTTCCGCTGCATCGCGCATGACATGCAATGCGCCGTGGTGCAGTTCATCAAGGGCGGGATGAGCACGGGCGAACGCGATATGATCCTGTCCAGGTTTTCCGACACCTGTTCGTTCCACACCATGGGCGAGGGCTTTACCTGGGAAACCCAGGACCGCGAACGCGATACCGAAATGGCCCAGGCCGCCTGGGAAAAGGCCAAGGAGTTGATCCGCGACCCCGCCAACAAGATGGTCCTGCTGGACGAGATCAACATCGCCCTGCGCTATGACTACCTTGATATCGACGAGGTGGTGCAGTTCCTGGCCGAGGAAAAACCGCATATGACGCATGTCGTCCTGACCGGTCGCAACGCCAAGGACGACCTGATCGAGATTGCCGACCTGGTGACCGAGATGGAACTGGTGAAACATCCCTTCCGCTCTGGCATCAAGGCGCAGATCGGGGTGGAGTTTTAAGCCCACGCGCAACGCAACCGGGCGGCCTTCGTTCCATCGCAAATCATGAATCTTTTCGCCCCCCGTCCGGGAACAGGATCGGGGGGCGATTGCGTTTTGGTTGCACAAGCCAAATGAAAAGGAGGCACCTTATGAAATTCCTCGGAACATCAGCGATTGCAATGGCGCTGGCCGCAACCACAGCCTTTGCCGACAGCCATTCCGAAAGCGAAAATCACAACGAATCCGACAAGGCCCAGGTCGAATCGAACGCACAGATGAACACCTCGGGCGATGGCAGCGAAAATTCGCAGGACATGGATCAGGCCAAGGCCGAACAAGGCATGGATCAGAAAGCCCGGAACGCCAGCGGCGACTGGACCGTCTCAACCGCCGAAATGAGCGACATGCAGGGCGAGTTGATCCGCACCCGCGATATCACTGGCGGCGCGATCTACACCACCAACGAAGCCAACGATGAAGGCTGGGAAAATGCAAGCTTTGACGCTGTGAACTCCGACTGGAACCAGATCGGCGAGATCGAGGACATCGTCCTGTCGAAGAACGGCAAGATGACAGGGATCGTCGCCGAGGTGGGCGGCTTCCTCGGGATGGCTGATAAGCACGTGGTATTGTCGGTGGATGATGCGAAACTCGTTCCCGTCGACGATGTCAGCTATGCTTTCGTCACCCAGTTCAACGAAGAACAACTGGAAGAAATGAACGGCGTCGATGAAGGCTTCTGGAATTAATACCGGGCGCATCCATTGATCCTTGGGCCGCCACCCCGTGCAGGGTGGCGGCCTTTTCGCTTTTGCGGGGCGGTTTCGTGGCCAGGAAAACAATCGCTATCGTGCATTGAACACCGGCGCGGAACCCGGCAAACTGCCCCCGATCCAGAGCAGGAAGATCACAGATGCCCAAACACCGCGTCCTGACCGAATTCGGCATGGGCAGCTCGCTGCGCCGCCGGGATTATACCCAGGCCGCCAAGCGCGCCGTTCAAGATGCCCTTTGGCACAATTCCATCAACATGGCCGAGCTTTTCGGCTTTGACAAATCGGCCATGCAGATCGACGTCGAAGTGGCCGTGCAGGACCCCGAGGCGGTGGATTGCAACGCCGTGGCCGAGGTTTTCCCCTATGGCCGGGTGACCGTCACCGCCACCCACGGCGGCCTCGACATCCCCCGCCCCGAAGGCGAAGGCAACCCCACCGTCATCGCCAACGCGGCGATTTCCGTGGCTTTTGACATGGAGCGCCTGCAATGACCCGCCGCCGCGTGATTATCGAGATGGGCATGGGCAACGACCTGCACGGCATGGATTACCAAAAGGCCGCCACCCGCGCGATTCAGGATGCGATCCGCCATTCCACCCTGCCGATCTTTGGCGCCATCGGCCTGAACCACGCCCAGATGGAGGTGCAGGTGACCGTCGGTGTGCAAGACCCCGGGGCGCTGGATTGCGCGGCATTGGCCAGAACCCTGCCGCGCGGGCAGGCCAAGGTGACGGCGGTCAAGGGGGGGCAAAACGTGACCAACCCCGACACCGGCGAAACGCTGGTGATCGCCACCGCGGCGGTCGAGGCCTTCTTGCCCGAACAAGTGGGGAAGTGGCGGCAAAGCGGCTAACCTTGCCCGTGGTCGCAGTTGCGCCTATCATCCCGGCCACCGTGTTCAGGACCGCGCCCATGCCATTTCAAAAAGTCACGCCCGAGAAACTCTCGACGGCGGTCACCCGCCAGATCGAAAAGCTGATCCTTCGGGGCATCCTGCGCCCGGGCGAACGCCTGCCGTCCGAACGTGAACTGGCCGAGAAACTGGGGGTATCGCGCCCCTCCCTGCGCGAGGCGGTGGCCGAGCTGCAGGAAAAGGGCCTGCTTTCCAGCCGCGCCGGTTCGGGCATCTTCGTGGCCGACGTGCTGGGCAGTGCCTTTTCCCCCGCCCTGATCCGGCTTTTCGCCGACCACGACGAGGCGGTTTTCGATTACATCGCCTTTCGTCGTGACCTTGAAGGGCTGGCCGCCGAACGCGCCGCGCGGCTTGCCTCGGATACCGACCTGCAGGTGGTGCAGGCGGTGTTCGACAAGATGGAAAACGCCCACGCCAAACGCAGCGCCAAGGCCGAGGCGCAACTGGATGCCGAGTTTCACATGGCCATCATCGAGGCCAGCCATAACGTGGTCATGCTGCATATGATGCGGTCCATGTTCCAGCTTTTGCAGGAAGGCGTGTTTTACAATCGCCAGATCATGTTCAAGCAACGCACCACGCGCGGCGCGCTTCTGGATCAGCACCGCGCCATCAACGCGGCCCTTCAGGCACGCGACGGCGAGGCGGCCCGCGCCGCCGTGATCGCGCATCTGAACTACGTGGAAAAATCCCTCGCCGATCAGCAAAAGGCCGAACGGAACGAGGCCATCGCCCGCCAACGTTTCTCACACGAACAATCACGCTGAGCGGGAAAAAGGGGGGCGCTCATCGCTTGCGCTCCTCGCGAGGAAGGCCGCAAGACCTGATGAGCGCGCCCCCGGACCTTACTCGATACCCATGCAATTGGCGTAATAGGTCACCGTCGCGGGCCAATCGCTGAACACACCGGCAACGCCTGCATCGTCATGCAGGGCATGCAGGACGTTGAAGTAATCGGCGTCGCTGTCGGTTACATCCGTCACCGACTGGAAATACCAGCCGCCACCGTTGGTCAGCGGGCCCGAGCGTTCCAGCGTCCATGCGATCAGCTTCAAACCGGCCTCGCGCGCGGCCTTGGCATAGGCCGATGCGGCATAATCGCCATCTTTCGGCGTCACCAGCATGTTGAGCGAGGGGGCGAGGTAATTCACGCCTTGCTCCTTGAGCGCGGCAAAATCCTCTTGCCATGTTTCGGGGGCCTGCTCGTCAAACCCGTCATGCCATTCAACAAGGTAAACGGCCTGTTTGCCGAACTCGGGTTCGTTCTCGACCCAATAAAGCACATCTTCAAGGTTGAAGCTTTGCGCCCAGACATCCGAGGCCGGAACGCCGGCCGCCTTGTATTCGTCGATCAGCTTCTGGGCATAATCGGCCTGTGAAAACCCGTTGTGCGGCATCTCGACCGAGGGGCTTTTCAGTTCGGGCGTGAACTTCGCGCCCAGATCGCGGAACAGTTCGATGGATTCCGCATGGGTCATCAGGGTGCCGTCCTGCACCGAATAAAGATCGGTGCGCCAAGCGGCGGTGCCATCCATGTAGCCTTCGACCGAGGTGGCGCTTTTGTCGGCGGCATCCATCTTGCCGGTCAGGGTCTTGAACTCGGCCAGCGTGATCTCGGATGTCCGGCATTCCGCCTTGGCGGCCTCGTCCCCCGAGGCCGGGGCAAATGGCACGACACAGGTTTCGGCCAGGTCGCTGGCCAGAATGTCGGTGGTGGTGTGCAGGTCGTTCTGCGCATGGCGGCAGACCAGCTCGTGATCGCTGGTGAAGGTCACGTCGCATTCAAGGATGCCCGCGCCCATCCGCGCGGCGGCGCGGTTCGATTCCTCGGTGTGCTCGGGGAACATCAGCGGCGCACCCCGGTGGCCGATGGAAAACGCCGACCGTTCGGGGCTTTGGCCCAGGCAGGCGCTCAGGGTGTCTTTCAACTCCCCTTCGGCCATCCGGTCAATCAGGTAGGCAGGCCGCGGCCCATAGGTCAGTTGCTCGGCCGTGGCCGCACCGGCCACCACTGACAGCGCAAGAACACTTGTCGTTACGAAACGCATGGAATCATCCCTCTTGTTGGTGTGTTGGCGCAACAAACAGGCGCTTTCCAAAAACGATGTGACGCTTTGCCAAAACTTCCGTGACAGTCGAAAAGCGACCCCGGCGCGCGTCGCATTCCGGCAAGCGGCCTGCCGTGGCCCCGGTGCAGCATCGGGGTAGGAGGAGACGCCATGAACACCCACTTCCGCGATCGGCGCAAGATTGATCCCACCCGGGGTGCCACGCTGGGTGACAATACCCCCAACGATGCCGACCGCGTGGAAATCGGGCCGACCCAGCTGGCCTATGCGGAATGGGCGGCGGCGGGGCTGCACCTGCCTGACCTGCAGGAAATGCGCCGCTATCGCTGGGCCCGCCTGACCCGGCATATCGTGGATCGCGACTATGCGGGGTTGCTGATGTTCGACCCTTTGAACATCCGCTATGCCACCGACAGCACCAACATGCAGCTTTGGAACACCCATAACCCCTTCCGCGCGGTCCTGCTTTGCGCCGATGGCTACATGGTGATTTGGGATTACAAGAACTCGCCCTTCCTGTCCGAGTTCAACCCGCTGGTGCGCGAACAACGCTCGGGCGCGGACCTGTTCTATTTCGACCGGGGCGATAAGATCGACGTGGCCGCCGATGTGCTTTCCAACGAAATTCGTGTGCTTCTGGAAGAGCACGCGCCGGGCAACAAGCGCCTTGCGGTGGACAAGGTCATGTTGCACGGGCTGCGCGCGCTTGAGGCGCAGGGGTTCGAGATCATGGAAGGCGAGGAAGTTACCGAGAAATCCCGCTCGGTCAAAGGCCCCGATGAAATCCTCGCCATGCGCTGTGCCTCGCATGCCTGCGAAGTGGCCGTGCGCGAGATGGAGGATTTCGCCCGCCGGAACGTGCCGCTTGGCCAGACCTCCGAGGATGATATCTGGGCCGTGCTGCACGCCGAGAACATTCGCCGCGGCGGTGAATGGATCGAAACCCGGCTGCTGACCTCCGGGCCGCGCACCAACCCCTGGTTCCAGGAATGCGGCGGGCGCATCACCCGAAACAACGAGATCATCGCCTTCGACACCGACCTTGTCGGCAGCTACGGCATTTGCGTGGATATCTCGCGCACATGGTGGATCGGTGACCGCAAGCCGCGCCCCGATATGATCTATGCCATGCAGCACGCGGTCGAACATATCCAGACCAACATGCAAATGCTCAAACCCGGCGTGAATATCCAGGACCTCAGCCGCAACACCCATGTTCTGGACGCCAGGTACCAGCGTCTCAAATACGGCTGCCTGATGCATGGGGTGGGGCTTTGCGATGAATGGCCGCTGGTGGCCTACCCCGACCACATGGTCGAAGGCGCCTTTGATTATGAGCTTGAGCCGGGCATGACCCTTTGTGTCGAGGCCTTGGTGGGTGAAGAGGGCGGCGATTTCTCGATCAAGCTGGAAGATCAGGTTTTGATCACCGAAGACGGGTTCGAAAACCTTACGACATACCCGTTTGACCCTGCACTGATGGGCGAAGCCTGAGGCCCGAAGGGGTGAGGCCGCCGCGCAAGGATTTTGCAAAATCCTTGGCCCAAGCGATGTTCAAATCGCTTGGGGGCCGTGGCGCGGCGGACCGCTATTCGCCGACCGCCAGCCGCGCCAGAACGCCCCTGTGATCCGATCCGAGTTTCGGCTGCACGGTCACCGCCGCCGCCACCCCGGGCGAGGTCAGCACATGGTCAATCGCCACCGGGGTGCGCATTATCGGCAGGTGAAAGGTGGCATCCCAAGGCCCTGCGCGGCGCGTGCCGCTGATCTTGCCGATCCGGCGCAGGGTGTGGCTCCAACCGACCGAGTTGAAATCGCCCCCGATGATCACCGGGGCCTCAAGCCCCTGCAAAACGGGAAGAAGCGTGTCCACCTGGGCGGCCTGCCCATGCGGCCAGGGCCAATGCAAATGGATCGACAACAGCCAGACAGGCCCCTGCGCGGTTTGCACCTGAACCCCCGCCAGACCATCGCGCGCGGCACAAATCTTTTGCCCCGGGATGGCCGGAAACCGCGACAGCACGGCAACCCCGCCCACATTGGCAAAGGGGCAGGTCACCTGTGTCGGGTAGTCCGGGCGCAAGGTTTCCAAAAGCGCGCGATTGCGCCGCGAGACTTCCTGTAGCGTCAGCATATCGGGCGATTGCCGCGCCACCTCCTTGAGCCAGGCGTCGTTGCTCCGGCGGCTGAACAACAGGTTCTGTTGATATAAAACCCAATCGGCCTTGGGCACGCCCTGCCGTGGCAGGGCGCGGGGCACCACGATCTGCGCCATGACCAAAAGCGCCAGCACGGCCAAGGGCCAGCGGATACGCCGCGGCCACGCCGCCCATATCACCATCAGCGCAAATGCGGCGGCCAGCGGCAGGCGGAGCACCGCAAAGCTATCGCCCGCCGGATGCCATGCCCCGGCAAAACCGAGGCCCAACAGCGTGCCCAAACCCAGCGTCAGTATGATCCAAACGGCGCGCATCTGCTCTCCCGTGCAATCCGGGCCCGTCCGCGCCAGCCCCGGCTATGAGGCTGCGCTACGCCCTTGTTCCGGGGGGCGCAAGGGGTCCGCACAACAGACCCTGTCGCGGCCCATGTGCTTGGCACGATAAAGCGCGGCATCCGCCTGCGCCAGTGTCTCGTCCAAAGGCGCGGCATCGGCCAGTGGCACGACCCCGAAACTCGCCGTCAGGCGATGTGCCTGCCCGTTCAGAACAAGCGGTGTCTCGCGCAGCTTGGCACAAAGGCGTTCCGCGGCCACCCGCGCCGCAAGCGCAGGGCAAATTGGCGCAAGGCGCTATCGCCCGCCTGGTGGCCGAACCGGTCGTTCACCGCTTTGAAATGGTCGATGTCCACCAGCAGGATCGCCTTTGGCCCCGGCGGAAGCTTCGCCACCTGCGCCTTGAAACATGCCCGGGTCGCGGCACCGGTCAGGCTGTCGTGATTGACCGCATGTTCCAGTTTCCGGCTCAGGCGCTGTGACGCCAGCATCTGCAGGCCGATGACATAGGCAATCGGCAAGGCCAGCATCGCCGCGACAACCGAGCCTGAAATCATCGTTGCCTCGAAAACAACGGCGGGCTGCAACACCCGGCGCAGGGCCATGCTTCCAAGCACGGCAATCCCCGTGATCGCCAGCGCGAAAAGCGACACGTCTGTCCGGGTTTCGAGGCTGATCCGCATGGCCCTTCCAATCTGCATGTCGCAAGGGTGTCGCCAGAACGGTTAACAAAGCCTGCACCGCGCCCCGCGATTTACGGTCAATTCGCCTCAACTTCGCGGGAACGGACAGGCCCGCCCCCCGGATCACCATGCCGTGACGCCCCTGTCACATCACTGGCACCACGGGCGGCAAGCCCATAGTCTTATGCCCGACGCAGACCCAAGGATTTGCCCCATGCCCACCGAACGCTTCACCTTTACCGGCCACTCCGGCCATCGGCTTGCCGCCCGGCTTGACCTTCCCGATGGTCCGCGGCTGGCCACCGCCCTGTTCGCGCATTGCTTTACCTGTTCCAAGGATATCCTCGCCGCGCGCCGCATCGCCGCCCGCCTTGCCGGGGCGGGCATCGCCGTGCTGCGCTTTGATTTCACCGGGCTGGGCCATAGCGAAGGCGAGTTCGCCAATACCTCCTTCACCTCCAATATCGAGGATCTGGCCCTTGCCGCACAGGCGTTGGCGGATCGTGATATGCCCCCCTCGCTGCTTATCGGGCATTCGCTTGGCGGGGCGGCGGTGCTGGCGGCAGCCAGGAAGATCGACAGCGCCAAGGCGGTGGTCACCATCGGGGCCCCCTCCGATCCGGGCCATGTCACCCATAATTTCGACGAAGCCCTTGACCGGATCAAGGCGCGGGGCCGCGCCGAGGTTTGCCTTGGCGGGCGGCCCGTGACCATCGGCAAAGATTTCGTCGACAGCGTGCGGGGCGAGACCCTGCATGACGATATCGCCGGGCTCGATCGCGCGCTTCTGGTCCTGCATGCGCCGCGCGACGAGGTGGTCGGTATCGACAACGCCGCCGAGATTTTCACCGCCGCCAAACACCCCAAAAGCTTCGTCACGCTGGACGACGCCGATCACCTGATCACCGATCCCTCCGATGCCGAGTATACGGCCGGGGTGATCGCCGCCTGGGCCGCCCGCTATCTTGATCTTACCCCGCCCGCGCCGCCACCCGGCGCGCCCGAAGGCATCGTGCGGGTTTCCGAGGCCGATCCAAAGGGTTTCCTGCAAGATGTCAATGCCGGGCCGCACCACCACGTGCTGGCCGATGAGCCCGAGGCCTATGGCGGCACCGACCGTGGCCTGTCGCCCTATGGGTTCCTGTCGGCGGGGCTGGGCGCCTGCACCTCTATGACCATCCGCATGTACGCCCGGCGCAAGGGCTGGCCCCTGCACCATGTCAGCGTCGAGGTCAGCCACGACAAGGTCCATGCGCAAGATGCCGACAGCCGCTCGGACGCCAAGGCCGACAAGTTCACCCGCGTGGTGCATCTGGAGGGCGACCTAAGCGACGAGCAACGCGCGAAACTGATGGAAATCGCCGATAAATGCCCGGTGCATCGCACGTTGGAGCGCAGCTCGACTGTCGTGACCGAGGAGGGTTGAGGGTGCAGGCTTGAAACGAGGTCCCGGGTCAAGCCCGGGACGTGGCAGCGCTGAAACGCAAGGGGCACGCCAATACCCGCCCCGGGCCTGACCCGGGGCCTCACTTCAGTATATTTCCGGGATAAAAGCGCTCAGGTCATGCCAATTGGGATTGTGGTCGGTGACTAGCGCGATTTTCCATGCGCGCCGCCAACGTTTGATGGCGCGTTCTCGTCTCAGGGACATCTCAAAGTCATCGTGCTGTTCGAACCAGACAAGCCTTTTGATTTTATACTTTGCCGTATGTGCACAATGGCCTGCGCGATGGGCCTCAACCCGCTGTCGCAGGTTCCCGCTGCGGCCCGTGTAAAGTGCGCCACCGGGGCGCGAGGCCATGATATAAACAAAATGCCCCATGCCTTCACTTAACCAGTTAATCGTCAGCAAAGGGTTAACCTGAAGCGTTTCGCGAAACGTGTCGAAGGACAACTTTGTTACGCGCGTTTTATCTTGGATGTGGCCTCACGTTTGAGGCGCAAAGCTTTGCGCCAAAAGCACCCGAGGTCCCGGGGCAATCCCGGGACGGAACGTGCTGCAATGCTGATGAAAGAAAAAACCCGCCCCGGGCCTGACCCGGGGCCTCATGACAGGCTTATCCGGCGATCTGGGTCAGGCAATCATCGGTCGGGGCTGTCTGGTAGGCCAATAACCCGGTTCGCAAAAATCCTACCCCAACCCTCTGATGAGTAGATACCTTACTCATGTTCCGCCGAGTGGTCCTGATAAAGCGCGATTGGTATCGTGGCCGATCAGGCGTAACAAACGAAGCCTTCGCAAGGTCTCATGTGTGCCCGTGAACACCTTTATGCGGGGGATACGGTGCGCACTATTCGTTAATCTCGCTCAATATATCCCGCGCCGCCTGTGCCGGGTCTTTCGCGGCCCAGATGGGGCGACCGACGACAATATGATCGGCCCCGTCATTCAGCGCCTGCGCCGGGGTCGCCACGCGTTTTTGATCGCCCAGGGCCGCCCCCGCGGGGCGTACACCGGGGGTCACGATCAGCCGGCCCTTGGCTTCGGGCAGGGCGCGGATCATCGCCGCCTCTTGCGGGCTGGCGATCACCCCGTCGGCCCCAGCCTCAAAGGCCCGGCCCGCCCGTTCGGCCACCAGATCGGGAATATCGCCTGTCTTGATAAGCCCGGCATCCAGATCCGCCCGGTCCAGCGAGGTCAGGATCGTCACCGCCAAAATCTTGGTCTGGCGGCCCGATGCCCCTTCGCGCGCGGCGCGCACCACATGCGGATCGCCATGCACCGTCAGGAAATCCAGATCGAACTGTGCCAACCCGCGCACCGCCGCCTCGATCGTGGCGCCGATATCAAACAGCTTCATGTCCAGGAAAATGCGCTTGCCGTGTTCCTGCATCAACTCGTTGGCTAGCGCCAGGCCGCCGCCGGTCAGCATCCCCAGGCCGATCTTGTAAAACCCCACGGAATCGCCCAGCCGCTCGGCCAGTTGCAGGCCCTCAAGGGCATTGGGCACGTCAAGGGCAACGATCAAACGGTCATCGGACATATCGGGTGGCCTTCTCAAGGGAATAACGCGGCCCTTGTCGCGGGCACCCCGCCCCGCGTCAACCCTCTTGCATCTCGCGGTTCAGCGCGTCTTCGGCCACGGTCAGCCGTTTTTGCCCGGTCCGAACCTCGGGAAAGGCCTTGATCTGGCGTAGCGCGTCGTTCAGCAGGCCTTCAAGGATGGCGCGCCGGTCGGCCTGATCCGCCGGGTCGGTCGCGGCGGCAAGGCTCACACCGCCTTCGGAGGTCAGCAAAATGACCTTGGCGGTGATCCGCCCGGTGTCGGGGCAATCGCCCAAGCCCGCAACTTTCATGTCCAGAATATGCATTCCGCCCCACTTGTCCGTAAGTACCCGGTCACGGGTCGAAACTAGCGTGATACCGGAACGGGCGGGCAGGTGAAAATCCCCCCTGCGTTCCCCACGCGCGAATGCCGTGATCAGGCGGCCAGCCCGCCCGGTTGCGTTGTACAAGCGGCGGGCAGGGCCGGTGCCGGGCGCATCAGGCGCAGAGTGGGACCCTTGGCCCTGGTGCCGCGATGGGCCGACAGGCCCCGCCGGGTCAAGGCGTGGCTGATGGTTGCGAACTCTGCTGTCAAAGGCGCGGCCATCTGCACCGGGTAGGTATAGTCGATCCCGGCCTCCTGCACATGGGCAAGGGCGCTAAAACCCGGTACCTCGGGGGCATAGCGAACACGGCTCAGGGTCACGGTGGCTTCGGTCATTGGTCTGTCCTCGCAGGCCTGTGGATAACTACGTGGATAGATGGTGTGGCGCGGCGCGTCTTTGAGGGGGAATCACGAAAATGTTTTCGCAAAACCGCGCGCCCCTGCGGTTTTGGCGGGCGATACCTTGAACATCACAGCGCCGTTACCCATCTCACTATGCGAGGTCCCCGACCGTCCCATGCCTAATACTGGGTGGGCCATCCGGGGGAACGCTTGTGAAAAGGAGAACTGCCATGGACTTTGAAAAGTTCACGGAACGGTCGCGCGGATTCGTTCAGGCCGCACAGACCATCGCGATGCGCGAAAGTCATCAGAAACTTGCCCCCGAACACCTGCTCAAGGCGCTGCTGGACGATCCCGAAGGTCTGGCCAGCAACCTGATCAAACGCGCCGGTGGCAATCCCGCCCGCGTGACCCAGGTGCTTGACCTGGCGCTGGGCAAAATCCCGCAGGTCACCGGCGACGCGGGCCAGACCTACATGGATCAACAAACCGGCAAGGTGCTGTCCGAAGCGCAAAAACTGGCCGACAAGGCCGGCGACAGCTTCGTGCCCGTGGAACGCATCCTGACAGCCTTGGCGGTGGTCAAATCCCCGGCCAAGGACGCGCTGGACCAGGGCGGCGTGTCGGCCCAGACCCTCAACGAGGCGATCAACGACATCCGCAAGGGCCGCACCGCCGATAGCGCCTCGGCCGAAGACACCTACGAGGCGCTGGAAAAATACGCCCACGACCTCACGAAGGCCGCCGAAGAAGGCAAGATCGACCCGATCATTGGTCGCGACGATGAAATTCGCCGCGCCATGCAGGTCTTGTCGCGCCGCACCAAGAACAACCCCGTCCTGATCGGTGAACCCGGCGTCGGTAAAACCGCGATCGCCGAGGGCCTCGCCCTGCGCATCGTCAATGGCGACGTGCCGGAATCGCTGCATAACAAGCGGCTTCTGGCCCTTGACATGGGCGCGCTGATCGCCGGCGCGAAATACCGTGGTGAGTTCGAGGAACGCCTCAAGGGCGTGCTGAACGAAGTGACCGCCGCCGCCGGTGAAATCATCCTGTTCATCGACGAGATGCACACCCTTGTGGGCGCGGGTAAAACCGATGGCGCGATGGATGCCGCCAACCTCATCAAACCCGCCCTTGCGCGCGGGGAGCTGCACTGCATCGGCGCGACCACGCTGGATGAATATCGCAAGCACGTGGAAAAAGACGCGGCACTTGCCCGGCGTTTCCAACCGCTCGTGGTCGAGGAACCCACCGTCGAAGACACGATTTCGATCCTGCGCGGCATCAAGGAGAAATACGAGCTGCACCACGGCGTGCGTATCTCGGACTCGGCACTGGTGACCGCGGCGCAACTCTCGCACCGCTACATCACCGACCGTTTCCTGCCCGACAAGGCCATCGACCTTGTCGACGAGGCCGCATCGCGCCTGCGCATGGAGGTCGACAGCAAACCCGAGGAGCTGGACGCGCTCGACCGCGATATCCTGCAAAAGCAGATCGAGGCCGAGGCCCTGCGCAAGGAAGACGATGCCGCCTCCAAGGACCGGCTGGAAAAGCTGGAAAGGGAACTGGCCGACCTGCAGGACAAATCCGCCCAGATGACAGCGCGCTGGCAGGCCGAGCGCGACAAGCTCGCCTCCGCCCGCGACCTCAAGGAACAGTTGGACCGCGCGCGGATCGAGCTTGACCACGCCAAGCGCGAGGGCGACCTCGCCAAGGCGGGGGAGCTGTCTTATGGCGTAATCCCCAAGCTTGAAAAGCAACTCGCCGAGGCCGAACAGGCCGAGGAAGAAGGCGGCGACGTCATGGTCGAAGAGGCCGTGCGCCCCGAACAGATCGCAAGCGTGGTGGAACGCTGGACAGGCATCCCCACCGCCAAGATGCTGGAAGGCGAGCGGGAAAAACTGCTGGGCATGGAAAGCAACCTGCACCGCCGGGTGATCGGACAGGACGCCGCCGTCAAGGCCGTGGCCAATGCCGTGCGCCGGGCGCGCGCGGGCCTCAACGACGAGAACCGCCCGCTGGGCAGTTTCCTTTTCCTCGGGCCGACAGGCGTGGGGAAAACCGAACTGACCAAGGCGGTGGCCGAATTCCTCTTTGACGACGACAGCGCGATGGTCCGCATCGACATGTCCGAGTTCATGGAGAAACACTCGGTCGCCCGCCTGATCGGGGCGCCCCCGGGCTATGTCGGCTACGACGAAGGCGGGGTCCTAACCGAGGCCGTGCGCCGCCGCCCCTACCAGGTGGTGCTGTTCGACGAGGTGGAAAAAGCCCACCCCGAGGTCTTCAACGTGCTGCTGCAAGTGCTGGACGACGGCGTGCTGACCGATGGGCAGGGCCGCACCGTGGACTTCAAGCAGACGCTGATCATCCTGACGTCGAACCTTGGCAGCCAGGCGCTTAGCCAGATGCCCGAAGGGGGCGATGCCGCCGATGCCAAGCGCGACGTGATGGATGCCGTCCGCGCGCACTTCCGGCCCGAGTTCCTCAACCGGCTGGACGAGATCGTGGTCTTCGACCGCCTGACGCGCGACCAGATGGACGGCATCGTCGATATCCAGATGGCCCGCCTTATCAAACGTCTGGCCAGCCGCAAGATCACGCTGGAACTGGACGAGGCCGCGCGCAAATGGCTGGCTGATGAAGGATACGATCCGGTCTATGGCGCAAGGCCGTTGAAACGGGTGATCCAGAAAGCCCTGCAAGACCCGCTGGCCGAGTCGCTTCTGGCCGGGGATATCCTTGACGGGGCGACGGTGCCGGTCACCGCCGGGGCCGACGGGTTGATCATCGGCGACCGCGTGGGCACCACCACTCAAGACCCGCCGCAAGACGCCGTGGTCCACTAACCGCCCAAACCCCCGCGCCCTTCCCCGCGCGGGGGTTTCCTTGTTGAGCGCGCTGTCGCGCGCGCCTGATATCTCGTCATCGGCCTTCGGCCGCGTCCTCGGGGGCCTCCGGCGGGAGTATTTGGGGAAAGATGAAGGCTATATGGGGTGTGGCGTAGCGCCCTTGGCCGGTTTTGATATTCCTTAACGCATTGAAATGGTCGTCGCAGGCTACACCGAGGTTTGCCCGGTCGCACACTGCAGGCCCCTTGCAGGTATATGATGCCTTGCGCCGCCCCGTCCGGCCATGACGGCCGCGGCACAGCGCTTTGCAAGAGCCAGACCGCCCAAGGGCTTTGGGGGTCAACGCCGGTCGTTCCACGAATCGAAAACCGCGTGAAATCGAATGGGTCCGCTTGGGTTTGATCGCTCAGGGGGTGGTTAAGATATTAATATAAAACAAAAAAATAATTTTCCGCTTTTTCATTGAGTAAATATGCCCTGTGATATACCACAAGGAATACCAAAGGGAGGGCATGATGGAAAAATTGGAAAGGGTCTGCTCGCGGGTCGAGCAGGTGGCCACCGCGGTGGGCGTTGGTCTTTTCGTCACGATGATCGCGGTCGTCTTCTTCGAGGTCGTCATGCGATACCTGTTCAGCAGCCCGACATTCTGGTCCGAGGCGCTGGCCCGGGCCGCGATGATCTGGCTTGTCATGCTGGGCCTGGCGCGAGGTGTCCGCCGAATGGACAACATCAGGGTCGATTTCCTGGTCGATCAGATGCCTCGGCCACTGCAGCACCTTTGCGCATGGCTTCGGTTTGCGGCCGTCACGGTATTTGCCCTGGTGATGCTGGTCTATGGAACGCAGATGGCGCTGGCCAACTGGAATACCATGAACACGGGCTTCGAGATCTCGATGACATGGATCTACCTGGCGGTGCCGGTGTCCGGCGCCCTCATCCTTCTTTTCACCGTCGAACTTGTCGCCAAAGGCGAGCGGGGATTCTTTTGATGGCACTTACAATACTTGTTCTTGTTCTTTTCCTGCTCCTGATCATCGGGCTGCCGCTGCCTTACAGTCTTGGCACCGCGGCCCTTGCGGGCCTGTTGGCGATGGGGGAGGGGATTCCGCTTGCCGTCGTTCCCCAGCGTTTCGTTGCAGGCATCAACAATTTCTCATTCATGGCGATCCCGTTCTTCCTGTTGCTTGGGGACCTGATGAATGCCGCGGGAATAACGCGCCGGATCATCCGGCTGTCGAATGCGCTTGTCGGACATATGCCCGGTGGGCTGGCGCAGGTGAACGTCGTCAGTTCCATGTTCTTCGGTGGAATTTCCGGGTCTGCCACCGCGGATACCGCGTCGATCGGCTCGATCCTGATTCCGTCGATGAAGAAAGAGGGCTATGAAGGGTCCTTTTCCGCCGCGCTGACCGCGGCCTCCTCGACCGCCGGGCCGATCATTCCGCCGTCCATCCTGCTTGTGCTCTACGGGGTGATTGCCGGGGTTTCCATCACCGATCTGTTCCTTGCTGGATACGTCCCCGGCGTCATGCTCGGGCTTGGCCTTCTCGCGGTGAGCTACGTTATCTCGAAACGTCGCGGATACCCGGTGCACTCGCGTGCCTCGTTCACCGAGATCCTCGTGGCACTCAAGGAAAGCGCATGGGCTGTTTTCATGCCGTTTCTCATCATCGGCGGCATGTTGACCGGCGTGTTCACGGTTACCGAAGCGGCAGGCGTGTCTGTCATTTACGGGCTGGTCGTCGGCATCGTCATCTACGGCGACCTCAAGATCCGGGATCTGCCCGGCGTCCTGGCCCATGCCATGATCAAGATCGGAACCCTGATGACCGTTGCGGCGGCGGCGCTGATCTTTGCCTGGGTGCTCACCATCATGCAGGTGCCGCAGGCAATGGCCGAGGCGATCTTTGTTGTCACCGAGAACCCGCTTTTGATCCTGCTGATGCTGAACATCCTGTTCCTTGCCGTCGGAATGTTCATGGAAGCCAAGGCTGCGATGCTGATCCTTCTGCCGGTGATCCTGCCATTGTTGCCGCAGGTCGGCATAGATCCGGTGCATTTCGGTGTGGTGATCGTTTTCAACCTGTTGATCGGCCTCGTCACGCCGCCCGTCGGGCTGTGCCTGAACCTTGCCGCCAAGATCGCGGGGGTGCGCATCGACAAGGCCGCCCAGGCCTCCATGCCCATGCTGGCCCTGATGCTGCTGGTGCTCGTGGTGATCACCTATGTGCCGGGCGTTGTGCTCTGGCTGCCCGAATACCTGAATTAACCATCGCTGGAAGAGGAGGAAAATCATGAAGATTACAGCGACCATAACCGCTATCGCGCTTGCGGCGGCAACCGCGGCAACAGCCGAGGTGAACCTCAAGCTCGGCCATCCCTATGACCCGGCCGATCCGGTTCATACTGCGGCCAATACCTTTGCCCGCGTCGCGGCGGAGGAGTCGAATGGCGAGGTCAATGTTTCGGTGTTTCCTTCGGCCCAACTTGGCAAGGTCAAGGAGATGCAGGAAGGTGTGCAACAGGGGTTCGTCGATATCGTCCTGGAAAGCGTCGGAACGCTTTCGTCGTTCCACCCCCTGGCCGGTGTGGAATCCATGCCATATCTTTTCCGGGATGCCGATCACTACATGCGCGTCTGGAATGGCGATGTCGGAGAGCAAGTGAAATCCGTGCTCGCCGACGAAGCGAACTTTCGCATTTTCGGACATCTCTACCGCGGCTCGCGGGAGTTGACCTCGAACAGGAAGATCGAGTCGATTGATGATCTGGACGGTCTGAAAATCCGGGTCACACCGATCAAGGAACGTCTTGTTACCTGGGAAACATTCGGCGCAAGCCCGACACCCATGGCGTTTTCCGAGCTGTTCACGGCGCTGCAACAGGGCGTGATCGACGCCCAGGAGAACCCGATCGCGACGATTCACAAGAACAGCTTCGACGAGGTCCAGGATTACTTGATCCAGACATCGCACATGGCCAACGGTTTCACCTTCCAGATGAACGCGACGCGCTTCGCGGATTTTGACCCCGAGGTGCAGGACGTACTGAACAATGCCGCCGAAGCCGCGGCAGAGGAATACAATACCTACGTCAAGGAGAACGAAGCCAAACTCCTGAACGAGCTTCAGGAAAAAGGAATGGAAGTGATCCGGATCGACCGCGCGCCGTTCCGTGACAAGGCCAAAGAGGTCGTGGCACAGTTCCCTGACCTCGAAGAATGGTATCTAAAGATGGCCGAGGTTGAATAATGCGCATTGGCGGGGCCAACTGGCCCCGCCGGACGCGAATGGAAGGAAACGTAAAATGGCAGCGAGGGCGCCACATCATACTGACAAGACCACGGCAGAGCCTGCCCGGTCCTCGGCGGACAACTGCTATGAATGGATCAAACGTCAGATCGTGACCAACGGGATGCCGCCGGGGACAGCCATCGACGAACGGCAGCTGGCCGAGAAAATCGGCGTAAGCCGGACGCCTGTCCGCGAAGCCGTACTTCGGTTGCGTTCCGAAGGTTTCATCGAGAACCTGCCAAGACGCGGCGCTTATGTGCGCGGTTTGACCGTCAAGGATCTTCGGCATCTCTATGATGTTGTCACGGCCCTTGAAGTGATGGCCGTCGGCCTGATCGCCGGGCGACAGGATCGGGGCGGCGCCGTCGCCGAATTGTCCGGACTTTGCGAGGAATTGAACAAGGCGTTGGATGACCCCGCGCAATGGACCAAGGCCGACGAGGCTTTTCACCGTGCCTTGTTGACGAATGCCGACAACCCGCCGCTCACAAGAAGCGGGTTACTGCATCGCGATCTGGCCCAACGGGCCCATTTCGTTGCCGACCGGGCGCGCCCGAAAGGAACCGAGAAAGCATCCGTCGAAAACCACGCCAAGCTTGTTGAGCTTATCGGCAACGGTGACGCCGCAACCGCACGGGAAAACCATTTCATCCAGCGGGAGCGCGGCTCGCAGACCTTGCTAACAGCCATCGAGGCCCTTGGCCTCCAAACGCTCTGAGGAAACGAGAAAATATGACCACGCCTCAAACGTTATACGAAAAGATCGTTGCCGCGCACACAGTCGAGCAACTCGATGAAGAGACGGTACTTCTCTACGTCGATTTCCATATCATGAATGAATACACCAGCCCCCAGGCCTTCGCGGGCCTGCACTCGGCAGATCGCCCCGTTTGGCGCCCCGAGACACATCTCGCGGTCGTTGATCACGTCAATCCAACGCGCAGTATCAAGTCCCTCGATGAAATGGATGACGCTGATGCGCGCCTTCAGATCGAAAACCTCGGTCGGAACTGTCAGCGGCATGACATCGAGATTTTCGACCTGTTCGATACCCGCCAGGGTATTGAGCATGTTGTCGTGCCCGAAAATGGGTATGCGCTTCCCGGGATGGTGATCGCCTGCGGCGACAGCCATACCACCACGTACGGCGCCCTCGGGGCCCTCGGGTTCGGCATCGGCACCTCGGAAATCGAACATATCCTGGCGACACAGACGCTTGTGTATCAAGTCCTGAAACCGATGCGGGTGCGTTTCGAGGGCGCGCTTCCGGACGGCGTCACCGGCAAGGATATGGTGATGGCCTTTATCGCCGAAGCGGGGGTGTCCGGGGCCGTCGGCTACGCGGTGGAGTTCCAGGGCGAGGCGATATCGGCCCTCGACGTCGAGGCGCGCATGACCATTTGCAACATGGCCGTCGAAGGCGGCGCGCGCGCCGCGATGATCGCCCCGGACGAAAAGACCTTTTCTTACGTGTCCGGACGCCCAAGAAGCCCGCAGGGCGAAGGCCTCGACGCGGCCAAGGCGCACTGGAAAACCCTGCAAAGCGATCCGGGCGCCAACTGGGCCAAGGAAATCGTGATCGACATGACAAGGATCGCCCCGCAGGTCACCTGGGGCACCAGCCCGGATCAGTGCAGCCCGGTAAACGGACAGGTGCCCGATCCCGCGGCGATCGATGTCGCAAGCGACCGCGCCGCCGCCGAACGCGCGCTTGAATACATGGGGCTGACCCCGGGGATGAAAATCTCCGACATCCATATCGACCGGGTCTTCATAGGCTCTTGCACCAACAGCCGGATCGAGGATTTGCGTGCCGCCGCGCGCATCCTGGAAGGCAAGCGTGTGGCCGACGGTGTCGTGGCCATCGCCGTGCCCGGTTCGCAAGCGGTCAAGCGAGAAGCCGAAGCAGAAGGCATCGCCGATATTTTCCGCGATGCCGGGTTCGAGTGGCGTGGTTCGGGCTGTTCCATGTGCCTTGCGATGAATGACGATTTCGTGCCCGCCGGTGAACGCTGTGCCTCGTCGACCAACCGCAACTTCGAAGGCCGGCAGGGGCGTGGCGCGCGCACCCACCTGATGAGCCCCGAGATGGTCGCGGCCGCCGCCGTGACCGGGCGTGTCACCGACGTTCGGAACCTGCAGAAAGACTGATTCAATGAAAAAGTTCGAAACCCTGGCCGCAACCGCCGCGCCCCTGTTCCTGCCCAATGTCGATACAGACGTGATCATGCCAAAGCAGTTCCTGAAGCGCATCGACAGGGAAGGCCTGGCCGAGGGCGTGTTCCACGATGTTCGCCGGACGGATGACGGCATGTTGCGCGAAGACTTTCCGCTGAATCAGGCTCGCTACCAAGAGGCGAAAATCCTGGTGGCTGGGCGCAACTTTGGCTGCGGCTCCAGTCGTGAACATGCCGTTTGGGGGCTTTTGCAGGCGGGAATCGATGTTGTGATCGCCCCAAGCTTCGCCGGGATATTCTTCGGCAATTGCGAAAAGAACGGGTTGCTCGCGATCACCTTGCCCGAAGAACAGGTCTCACGCATCGTTGATCTGGTTGAAGGCTCGGAACGGCCCGAATTGAAGGTGGATCTGGAGAACTGCCAGATCACATTGCCGAACGATGACGTCATTGATTTCGAAATTCAGGAAGCACGACGTCGCAACCTTCTCGAAGGGCGCGATCACGTTGAAACCACTTTGGCCAAGGCCGATGCGATCCGGGCGTTCGAGGCCACCCGCCAAGATCCGCGAAACTGGTAGTGCAGCCCGAAACCCAATCGTCACGGGCGGAACGCTTTAGGCGGCCTTTCGTTCGAAGGTCAGCGGGCTTTGCGGCCCAAGGCCGGTGCCCGCGCCTCCACGATCAATACGCAGCGTGATAGCGGGCACAGACCTCCTCTTCTGACAGCCCCTCCATAAGGTCGATCTCGGTGCGTTTGTGCCGGTCGATGACATCGACCAATGTCTCTCCAAAGGCCTGTTTCGCCCATGCGCTGGAGGTGAGGGCCGTCAGGGATTCGTCAAGGCTTCCGGCCAAGCGCTTGCAGCCGGTCGCCCTCAGTTCGGCGGGGTCGAGCGCGGCAAGGTCTGTTTCGGTCGGTGTCGGGGTGGCAAGTTCACGGTCCAGCCCGTCGAGACCGGCATTGATAAGAGCGGCCAGCAAAAGATACGGGCTGGCGGCGGCATCGGCGGCGCGAAACTCGAAATGGAACTTGCGCGACAATGCCTCGGGGTCGCTTGCGCCGAAAACCGGGCAGATGCGCACGGCGGACTCGCGGTCCTTGTTCCCGAAATTGTTGAAAGCCGCGCTCCAGCGATGAGGCGTCAGGCGCAGGTATGACGGCACCGAAGGCGCCGCAATCGCCAGGAACTCCGGCAGCCGCTCAAGGATACCGGCCACGAAAGCCCCCGATTGACGCGCAACATCATGTGGCTGATCGGGGTCATGGCAGACAGGCGTGCCATCGAGGGTTTCAAGGCTGAAATGAACATGCACCCCGTTGCCCACACCTTCGGGGTTGATGATCGGCGCAAAGCTGGCCCGTTGCCCCCGGCCATGGGCCGTGGCGCGGACCAGATCACGCAGGATGGCAGCTTCGTCCGCGGCCCGCAGCGCCGGTTTGGGGGCAATCGTGACCTCGCATTGGCCCGCCCCGTATTCCGGCATGAAGGTGTCTATATCAAGCCCGGCGGCATCCAATACCGACATGACCGCATTGGGAAAATCGCCCAGCCGCCGGAAACTGCGCAGCGTATAGCCAAGGCCATCCTGCTCGGGAAAACCGGAATAATGAAATTCATGCTCGAAAGCGGCGTTAACCCGCAGTCCGTGATTTTCTTCCAGCCGTTCAATCGCGCTCTTCAACTGCCCCCGCAGGCAGCACTCCCAGCGGTCCCCCTCCAGCGTGTACACATCGCCAATCGCGAAACTCTCGTCTATACCCGCGTCATCCATCTGCAGGTCGATCAGGGTTTCAGGATCGGGGCGGATCGCAAGATCGCCCAACGCGCCCCAAGGCGAGGGGGCGATCGGGCCGAAAGACGTTTGCAAGACATTCGTCGGCGTCCAGCCAATGCCCTTTTCCTTGCGCGAGTCCCAGTCCCGGCGGGGCACTGCCTTACCTCGCATCTGGCCTGCGACATCACTGGTGCAGATCATGATCAAGTCGGTTTCACGGCGTGTCATGTTATTTCTCCGAGTTATCTTTGGATTGCGGGTCGCACATGCTTGACTGCTTGCAACTCAGCGCCTCGCCCTTTTCCAGGCGGTCGTGCAACGATGGGCCGATTTCCTTGGCCAGGCCGCCGACAAGCGCCTCGGCCAACAGAAGCTGACCGCAGTGGCTGTCAATCGGCGACGGGGACGCGGACGGCATACGAAACAATAATTCCGCACCGAAACTGCGCTTGTCAGCCCAGAGGTCCGAAATGGCGATGACATGCGCGCCTTGTTCCGCGGCAAGCACACCGAAGCGTTGCAATGAAGGTTGATAGCGGCGTATGTCGGTGACAATCAGGACGGTCTGTGCGTTCATTTCAAGCAGATGGCGCGCCCAGCTTTCGGGCGGGCCATCCACGAACTGAACATTCGGCCGCAAGAGACCAAGGTATTCCGTAAGCAATGCCGCGATGTGGCGTGACCTATGGCCGCCGGCGCAATAGATATTGTGCTTTGGCTGGGCAAGAAGCGCGATGGCATTTCGGAAATCGGCATCCATGACCGGATCGCCGCATTTTTGAAGCTGATGCGCGGTGTTGTTCAGCAGTTCACTCAAAAGCGTATCGTCCGGTTCGGCGGCGACCGACTGTGCCGATAGCCTTTCTAAAGGCGTTTCAAGTAAATTCGAAACATCCGCTTTCACCGTCTCCTGAAAGGCGCCGTACCCGTTAAGATTAAGCCGCTGCACAAGCCGTAGCACCGTCGCGGTACTGACATTGGCGCGCTCGGCGAGCGTGGCAACCGTGCAAAGCGCCGAAATGGGATATTGCCGCAGTATCTCGCGCGCGACGTCTTGCTCCCTGCGGCCAAGCTCTGAAAAAATCGCTGTGATCTGGCGGTAGATTGCACCGCTATGCTGGCCGGGCTGTTTGCTGTCCCGCCCAAAGGCATCTTGATTAAGATTATTCTCCACCATGAAAAAAAAGTAATGATATATTTTTAGGCACACAAGCAAAAATGTCAAAAATTGTTGACGCGGCGAACGACTCTCCGCTAGCGTTAGGCAACAGCCACGACAGCAACCTGAAAAACCGCTGTTTCGTGCGGCTGGGCCTTTTGGGGCTAAAAAGAGCGGATACTGCCAAAGGCGCATCGAGGGATGCGCGCCGCGCTGATATCTCGAAATTCAGGGAGTTAGTTCAATGAAAATACTAAAGAAACTGGTCGCGGCGACAGCCTTGACCGCGATGAGTGCGATGCCGGGGTTGGCCCAGGACGGGCCGATCAAGATCGGCGCGCTCTATAATTCGACCGGGGGCATGTCTTCACTGGACGGGCCGTCGTTGAAAGGCGCGCAGCTGGCTGCGAAGATCGTCAATGAAAACGGTGGTGTCCTTGGCCGTCAAATCGAACTGCTGGCGCCAGACACGCGGACTGACCAGCAGGAAACAGCCAAGGCCGCACAACGCGTTATTTCCGAAGGCGTGGTTGCCGGTATCGGTCAATCCGACACAACATTCGTAATGGCGGCGGCCCCGCTGTTTCAAGAAGCCGGAATTCCCTTCGTAACCTCGGGCGCCACGCACCCCGAATTGCCGCAATGGGTTGGCAACTACATGTTCATGGCGCCGTTCGGGGATGACGATCAATCCTATGCCATCGCGGATTACGCGATCGACGAGATGGATGCCAAGACCGCTGTGGTCTGGACCGATCAGTCGATGGATTTCACCAAGGCGCTCAGCAAGTTTTTCAAAGAGCGTTTTGTGAACCGCGGCGGCGAAATCCTGGCCGAAGACTCCTTCATGATGGGCGACACGGACTTCTCGGCGCAGATTGCACGCCTCAAGTCGGCTGATCCGGCGCCCGATATCGTGTTCATCTCGGCCATCCCGACCGAGGCAGGCCTGTCGGTCAAGCAGATCCGCGAAGCCGGTCTTGAGCTGCCGATTGTCTCCGGCGACGGGTTCGATACCGATCTGGTGGCAACGACACCGGGGCCCGATCTGGCAAACGATGTATGGTTCTCGACCCACACCTATCGCGGCGATGATCGCGACGAAGTGAACAAGTTCATCTCGGATTACCAGGATGAATACGGGATCGAACCCGAAAACGCCTTTGCTCCGCTTGGATATGACGCCCTGATGCTGGTCGTCGATGCGATTGAACGCGCCGGATCGACCGAGCACGATGCAGTCCGCGACGCCTTGGAGGAAACGCGTGATTTCCAGGGTGTGACCGGTCCGATCGCTTACACGCGTGACACGATGGTTCCCCCCAAGCCGATCTCGATCATTTCGGTGCATGGCGGTGAATTCGAAGTTGAATCCATCTGGAGACCCTGAGCGTCATTTGGCCCTCGCGCCTAAAGCCCGATAAAACCAAGTGCCGCCCGCATGCGGGCGCCACTTCGCTTTCCTGGTCATCTGTCAACGGGGTGACGGTCGGATGAATGCCTGCGCGCGCTCAACCCCGTGGCCCAACGCGTTCCGCCATGGGCTCACCCAGAGGGGGCTTCAGCGGCGGTGCGCAGATCCTGCAATATCTCGTCCACATTCTGGGTCAGGCAATACCCCCCGAACGCCGTCAGGGCACGCTTGTGCCGCTCATGGGTTTTCGTGACACAAGCATCCGCCGCGCAGACCATGTAAAAGCCAAGGTCCGCACCGTCGCGCACCGCCATGTCCACGCATTGATCGGTCAGCAACCCGGCGACGATCACCCGGTCCAGGCCCATATTGCGTAGCAAATAGGTCAGGTTGGTCGAGTTGAAGACACCCGAGGAGGTTTTCGGCAGAATAATATCGTCGTCCTGCTGGCCAGCCTCGGGCACCGTATGCGCCAAGGGCGACCCGCGCGGCACCAGGATGTCAGACAGCTTGTGGTCAAGGCTGCGGTCGCGCCCGTCCTCGGTAAGGGCCTCGATCACGGTATAGATGATCTCGCAGCCTGCCTCGCGCGCCCCGTCCACAAGGCGCGACAAGGCGGGCAGCATACGATCCCGCAAGGCCTGTGCCATCTCCGGCGCGTCTGCAAGCGCCTCGTCGGCGCATTCGCTCTGTTGCACATCAACGACCAACACCGCGGTTCTGGACGGCACCAGCGGCCAATTCCGCACAGGTTCTATATGCTTCACGCCTTTTCTCCTTCCGATACCATGCCCGCCGCGACGCCAAGCATTGCCGCCGCGTCGCACAATGCACTTGCCAGGTCCTCGGCGCGGGCTTCAATCTGCGTGGCATCTGACAAAAGGTCATTGCGAACTTCGATTTCCACGCTGTCCAATCCCCGGTCTTCCCCGTGCACCGGCACGGTATAATCCGAGTCGCGATCCATGCTGTAGGGTTGATTGGCAAGGGCCTTCTCACCATGCCGCGCTTGCAGCACCTCAAGCAAGGCAGGCGAAAGGGTGTCATCCCGATCGTACAAGACACCGTAATCCATGTGGCGCTGTTTGCCGAAAAAGACCGGCGTAAAGCTGTGGATCGTCACGAACAGCGTTTTCTGGCCGCGGGCCTCCCTGCGGTCCAGCATGGCCGCCACCCCATCGTGGAAAGGCTGCCATATCTCGGCTTTGCGCTGTTCGCGCTCGGCGTCCGTCACGTCGATATTGGCCGGTACGGGAATGCCTTCACCGTTGTCCGGGATGAAACTGCTTGCTTCCCAATGCCGGTTACAGTCGCAAATCATCCGGGAGTAGCGCTGCATCGCCAAGGGCGCATCAAGCCTTTGGGCAATGGCGCGGGCCAGGTCCAAGGCGCCGATGTCCCACATGAAATGACGCATAAGATCTTCGTCACCAAGGCCAAGCGCGTTCAGGCTTGCGGGCAAGCGGTAACCGGCATGTTCGCAAACAATGACGAAGGGACTGGTCCCGTTTTCATTTTCACTGCCAAACGGAGAGGGCTCGGAGGCCGCAAGAATAGGGTATTGGTGAGACATGGAGTGCTCCGTTATTAGGCACATCGTGACGTGCCATAAATGAAACTTTTGATACATCTTGACATTTAGACCGCCACAATATCAATTAATTTTTGTCTGAAAAGCCACCAACAAGGTCTTATGCCTCAGTTACACGTGCAAAAACTCTCAAAGAACTTCGGTGGCGTGCAGGCGCTTTCGAAGCTTGATTTCTCTGTTGAACAGGGCGATCTGCTTGGCTTGATTGGCCCCAACGGTGCTGGAAAGACAACGGCATTCAACGTCTTGACGGGCGTCATGCCGGCCAGCGATGGCCGCGTGGAATTTGAAGGCACCGATATTACACGGCTCAGCCCCGAAAAGCGCTCTCACCTCGGTATGACGCGCACCTTTCAGAATATTCGCCTTTTCGACGATATGACCGTCCGTGAAAACGTGATGGCAGGCGCCCACGCAAGGGCAGGGCGATCCCTGTTGCATTGTGTTTTCGGCCTGCCCGGCCAAACACAGGCCGAGAAACGCATTCGCGAAATCGCCGATGATATGCTCGAACGTACGGCATTGACCGATTTCGCCACGCGCAATGCCTCCGAATTGTCTTATGGTGATCGGCGCCGCGTTGAAATCGCGCGCGCATTGGCCAGTGCGCCAACGCTGCTCCTGCTTGATGAGCCCGCGGCAGGCATGACCGACACGGAAAAGGGCCGGCTTTCCGAATTGGTCAGCCGCCTGAACGACGATGGTCTGACGATTATTCTCGTTGAGCATAACGTGCGCATGGTGGCCGCGCTCTGTCGGCGGCTGGTGGTGGTCAACAAGGGCGAAATGCTTGCATGCGACAAGACCGAGGATGTTCTTCGCATGCCCGAGGTCGAGGCCGTCTACCTTGGCCGCCGCCGCTCGGAGGTGATGTAATGCTTCGTGTCGAAGACCTGCATGTCACACGTGGACGCACCAAGGTTTTGCAGGGCATCAACCTAGAGGTTGAAGCCGGTGAAATCGCAACGCTGATTGGCGCCAATGGCGCGGGCAAAACCACGACCCTTATGGCCCTCTCGGGCCTGCTGCCGGTCGCCGGTGGGCGGTTGGAACTGACAACGGAAGGCGAAACCATCGACATCGGTCGCACGCGCGCCGTTGATCTGGTCAGGAAAGGCATCGTGCATTGCCCCGAAGGGCGGCAAATCTTCGGGCGCCTCAGCATCGAGGAAAACCTGCAGCTCGGGGCGTATCTGTCGGACGACCGGGCGCGCATTGCCCGGTCCATCTCGGAAATTTACGAAAGGTTCCCTATCCTCGGGGAACGCCGGACAATGAAGGCCGGCAATCTTTCGGGGGGTGAGCAGATGATGCTGGCCATCGGCCGGGCACTCGTCGCGCAACCGAAACTCCTGTTGCTCGATGAGCCGTCGCTTGGCCTCGCCCCCCAGATCACCGAGGAAATTTTCGGGGCTCTCGAAGACCTGAACCGCGAACAGGGGGTTACCATGCTCATTGTCGAACAGAACGCCATGCTGGCGTTGGAACTGGCAAACCGGGCGTTTGTCATCGAAACCGGTCGAATCGTGCTGAACGGGACCGGCAAGGAATTGCTGGATGATCCAGCCGTGTTCGAAGCATATCTGGGGGTGGGCTGATGTCGGATTATCTGATCCAGCAGATCGTGAACGGTCTGAGTCTGGGCAGTCTTTATGCGCTGGTGGCCATCGGGTTTTCGCTGATCTACGGGGTGATCCGGCTGGTTAATTTTGCCCATGGCGATCTGCTGATGATCGGCGCCTTCATGACCTTCGGCTTGGTGGCCAGCGATATGGTGCCTTGGGCCGTCATTCCGCTTTTGGTCCTTGCCGGCGGTTTCCTGGCAGGGGGGCTGATTGAAAGGATCGCGTTCCGCTCGATCAGCGGCGCCCCGATGATTACAGGGTTTATCGTGACCCTCTCCGCGTCGATCGCGATCCAGAACCTTGCCCTCATACTCCTTGGTTCCCAGCCGCGGAACTTCAATTTCCCGGAAGTGTTCCGGATGCGCTTCCCGATTGGTGGCGCGGATGTCGCCTTGATCGACCTGGTGATTCCGGCGGTAACGCTGCTGTGTGCCTTGGCGCTGACGACATTCATCCGCAAGACACGTGCCGGTATTGCCATACGGGCCGTTGCCGAAAACCCCTTTGCCGCGCAATTGATGGGCATTTCGATCGGGCGGCTGGTCTTTCTCGTGTTTGCCGTGGGCGGGGCGCTGGCGGCGCTCGCCGGGCTGTTCTGGAGCGGCAAATACGGGCAAATCAATCCGCTCATGGGCTTTCTGCCGGGACTGAAAGCTTTCCTTGCGACGATCATTGGCGGGGTGGGCTCCTTGCCGGGGGCCATCGCCGGTGGCTATATCCTCGGGTTTTCCGAAATCGCCTTCGTTGGCTTTCTTCCCCCGGAATACTCAGGCTACCGCGATGCCTTTGTCTTCGGCCTGCTCATTCTCATTCTCCTTGTGCGACCACAGGGCCTTTTCGGTGAAGTCGAGCAGGAGCGGGCATGAAAAATCTGGCACTTAGCCCCCTACAGGCATTCTTGTTTCTGGTTGTCCTTGTCAGCGGTTTGATCTTGGCTG
The DNA here is from genome assembly GCF_030733685.1 of Roseovarius sp. MMSF_3281. GTDB lineage: Bacteria > Pseudomonadota > Alphaproteobacteria > Rhodobacterales > Rhodobacteraceae > Roseovarius. Next base: position 107,198 of record NZ_JASHIM010000007.1, on the reverse strand, counting down.
TCATCGGATCGGGGAACGGGTATTTTCAAACCTTCACCGCGCTTACGCTGATCAACGTGATGTTGGCGGTCAGCCTGACCATGACCAACGGTTTCACCGGGATGTTCAGCCTTGGCCACCCGGCCTTCATGACCATGGGGGCCTATGTGGCGATTCTGTTCACCTATCCCGTCGGGCGCAAAGGCTTTGCTATGCCGGCGTTGCCCGAGGTCATCGCGCAAATTCACCTGCCGCTGCCATTGGCCGCCACGGTTGGCGCCCTCGTCGCCGCCTTCATGGGCTGGCTGATCGGGCGGTTGGTGGTGCACCTTCAAACCCATTACCTGGCCGTTGCGACGCTCGGCCTGATCATCGTGGTTCAGACCTTCGCCCTGAACCTGGATGGTTTCACACGTGGCGGGCGCGGGATCACCGGCGTGCCGCGCGAGGCGTCGCTGTGGCTGATTGGCATCTGCACCGTTTTGATCATCGTCCTGTGCTGGCGGATCAAGCACGCGTCGCTGGGCCGTGCCATGCTGGCCGTCCGCGAGAACGAAATGGCTGCACGGTGTTTCGGGATCGATGCCTTCCGGCTGAAGCTTTTGGCCTTCACCCTTGGCGCGGGGATCGCCGGATTCTGCGGGGCCTTGCTGCCGCATGTGGTCTCGGTCATGTCGCCCAAGTCCTTCGGTCTTATCCTGGCCTTCAACCTCATCGCGATCATCGTCGTCGGCGGGCAGGGCTCCATCGTCGGCGCGATCCTGGCCGCCTTGTTCATCTCCGTCGGAAGTGAATCGCTGCGCATGGTCGAGGAATCGACAGGCGTCTATGGCGTGACCCAGGTCATCGTGGCCGTGGCGCTTATCTCTTTCCTGCTGGTCCGGCCAAAGGGGCTGTTCGGGTTGAAGGAACCCCTGATCCGGTCATCATGATGTTGACGCTCGACCCGGATAAAACCGCTCTGCTGCTTATCGACGTGCAGAACTTTGTTCTCGACCCGGCCAACCACCCGCCCCGGCCGGCCTTCTACACCCGGGCGGCGCAAACCGTCCTGCCGAATCTCCAGACGCTGCTGACATCGGCGCGGGGCCATGGCGCCGAACCGATCTATACGGTGATGGAGAATCTAACCTCCGATGGCAGGGATCGCAGCATCGACTACAAGCTTTCGGGATTTAACATTCCCAAGGGCTCCCCCGGCGGGCAAGTCACCCCCGAGGTTGCCCCGCTCGGGGATGAGATAACCCTGCGCAAATCGTCGGCTTGTCTCTTCCATTCGACCAATTTCGATTATGTCATGCGCAACATGGGCATCTCGACCATCCTCTGCACCGGGTTCCTGACCGATCAATGCGTCGAACAGACGGTAAAGGTCGGCGCAACGCTCGGATACCGGATGATCTGTATCGAGGATGCCTGTGCCACGGACACCGAGATACGGCACGAAGCGGCATTGGAGCGTATCTCCTTCAGGGCCGAAATCACGTCGGCCCGCTCGATCTGCTCGGCGCTGGCCCGCGAAACAATCACGGGGCAATAAGCGTCTAGATCATGACGTCGCCGCCGTTCGGATTGAATGTCGTGCCGACATAGAAGGCCGCATTTTCCGTGGCCAGCAACAGCGCGGTCGGCGTGATCTCCTCGACCTTGCCCTGACGTCCGACCAACAGATCGTCCTGTTTGGTCTTCGCCCATTCGGGGGGCAACTTCATATCGGTCTGAAGCGGCCCGGGGCAGATCGCGTTTACCGCGATATTCTCGGCGGTGACCTCATGCGCAAGCGCCTTGGTCAGGCCGATCACCCCCGCCTTGGCGGCGGCATAATGGGTCATCCCGAACCCGCCTTTATGCGCAAGCTGCGAACTTATGTTGATAATCCGCCCGTACCCTTTTTCCCGCATGGCAGGCAGGACGGCACGGGTGCACAGGAACACGCTTTTCAGATTGATCCGCAACATCTCGTCCCATGTCGCGGTGTCCATCCCGTCCAGCGGCGCGACGGTAATGATACCGGCGTTATTGACCAGGATATCGGGCGCGCCAAGCGTTTTGCCCACGTCACCAATCGCCGCGTTGACGGCCTCTTCTTCACCGACGTCCACTTCGATTGCCAGGCTTCTGCGGCCAAGCTTCGTGATCTCCGCCGCCACCGTGTCACAGCCCGCCCCATTCCGGTCCAACAGGGCAACATCCGCCCCCTCTTTCGCATAAAGCATGGCGATACCCCGGCCCAGGCCGGTGGCCGCACCCGTGACGATAGCTACTCGATTATCAAGCTGTCCCAAGACACCCTTCCTTCGCGTGATTTCTGGCACTTTTCCTATGAATGGCAGTGGTTTATTCTAAACTCCGCTGGGCCGGATGAAAAGATTCCGCGCAAGATTGGCCAAGGCAATTCGCGCCGCCTGGCTGTGCTGGATATCGCGCCAGGCCGATTATTCACACGCGTTTCAGACCATTGAAAGATGCACATGACGAACAGACCCGAAACACCCCAGGACGCCGAAGAACCATCGAACACGCGGGCATTGGGGCGCGTCCTGATCACGGGCGGCGGCGGCTTTCTGGGCGCGGCCATTTCCAAGGGCCTGCTTGACCGGGGGGATGATATCGTGACCAGCGATATCGGCTTTGCAACCTCGCCCGACGGCGCAAGGGTGCAATGTGACGTCACGCGGTTCGATCAGGTCGATGACGTCGTCAGGCAAGGCGGCTTCGAGACGATCTTGCATTGCGGCGCGGTCTCGGGGCCCATGGTGATGCCGGACCGGCCCCTCGATATCTGGCGCATCAATGGCGACGGCACAGCCAATGTTCTGGAAGCCGCGCGCCGACACCAGGTGACGCGTGTGGTCATCTGTTCGACCAGCGAAGTCTATGGCGATCAGGCCGGTCACGTCGATGAAACGACGCCGCCGCGCCCCGATAACGTCTATGCGGCAAGCAAACTGGCCGGCGAACAGCTGATGACGGCCTATGCAAGGCAGCACGGCCTCGATGCCGTTGCCCTGCGCCTGTCCTGGATCTACGGGCCCGGGCGGCAAACGCCGACCACGCTGGAAAAAATGCTGCGCGCCGCCGCGACGGGGCAGCCCTCAAGGCTCACGGTCCCGTCGGACAGTTATACCCATTTTCTACATATCGACGACGCGGTCCGCGGTGTCATCCTCGCGGCGCGGGTCGAACACCTGCACGAGAGAATCCTCAACATCACCGCCGGGCGCGGCGTCGTGATGGAGGACGTGGTCAATCTGGCAAGGGATCTCTACCCCGAGGTAACGATAACCTGTGCGCCTGCCGATCCAACCGCGCGCGGCCTGTCTGGAATCGATAACATCCTTGCCATGCGCGCCCTTGAATTCCGCCCGCAAACCCCGTTGTCGAAGGGAATCCCGGATCTCTGCGCCCATCTGGCCTCAGCGCCGATGGGACAAAATTGACGGCCCTGCCGAAAGAAGCATCCGACAGATCCCACGAATGAGGGCCTGCGGGCAATCACCACGGGTTCCGTCCGGCATCGGTTCCCGGGGCAGGTGAAACCCTCTTTGCGCCGTTTCATCTTTCCCCAAGTACTCCGGGGGAGTCGCCCGCAGGGCGGCGGGGGCAGCGCCCCCATCTACATCTGCTCATCGCGCAACATGCGATAGTCGCGCATCCGCTGTTGGTGCCGGTGTTCCAGGAATTCCTCGCGGCTGTTGTCCGCCTCTTCCAGCCGTTGAAAATCCCGATGGCTCACCCAGGCGCCCACCGGCTCCCCGTGGCGGGTCAAAAGGATGCGGTCGCCGGTGGTCAGGTGGTGATCCAAGTAGGCTTTGATCCGATTGCGAAACTCGGTGGTGTTGATCTCGATATACATGGCGCATCCCGTTTCCCGCGTGTGAAAGACAGCATGCGGATAAATGGTTAACACTGTGCATCGTCTGCGTACGCAGGTGCGCTGTCTGTACAATCTGTACAGAACCCTCCCACGGCGGGGCTATTTCTGTACAGAAATGCCCCTTTCGATGTACAAAATGTACGTCTTACCCGCCGCGTACCGTGTCGATCATCCGTTGCACGTTGTCGGGGTCGGCATCGGGGGTGATGCCATGGCCAAGGTTGAAGATATGCGGCCCGTGTTTGAAGGCCTCGACGATGTGCCGGGTTTCGCGCACAAGGTCTTCGCCGCCGGTAACCATATGTTTTGACGCAAGATTTCCCTGAACGCAGCCCGAGGTTTGCACATTCGCGGCGCCCCATTCCGGGCTGACCGAATCGTCCAGTGCAACACAGTCCGCCCCGGTTTTTTCGTGGAATCCTATGTACTTATCCCCAGCTTGCCGGGGGAAGGCGATGATCGGGATATCGCCGTGGCGGGCTTTCAGTTCCGAGATGATGCGTTTCGCCGGGGCGGTCGCGTAGTTGTCGAAATCTTCACCTTTCAGCGACCCGGCCCAACTGTCGAACAGCTTCACGCATTCCGCGCCCGCCTCGATCTGCGCCGAGAGATATTCGATGGTGGCTTCGGTCAGCCGTTCCAGAAGCGCCTCGAAAAGCTCTTTGTTTTCAGCCTTCAAGGCATGCGCCGGGCCTTGGTCCGGCGTGCCTTTTCCGGCGATCATGTAGGTGGCCACGGTCCATGGCGCACCGGCGAATCCGATCAGGGTGGTCTCCGGTGGCAGTGCTGCGGCAAGGTTACGCACGGTCTGGTAAATCGGATTTAGGGTTTCGTGGATATCGGCCGCCGGTTTCAGCGCCTTGAACCCCGCCTCGTTGGTGATGGTCGACAGGCGCGGGCCTTCGCCCGTGACAAACCACAAATCCGCGCCAAGCGCCTGCGGCACCAGCAGGATATCGGCAAACAGGATCGCCCCGTCAAAGCCGTAGCGGCGGATCGGTTGCAGGGTGACTTCGGTGGCTAAGTCACTGTTATAGCACAAGGAAAGGAAATCGCCCGCCTCGGCCCGCGTGGCCTTGTACTCGGGCAGATAGCGCCCGGCCTGCCGCATCATCCAGATCGGCGGTGTGTCCAGCGTTTCGCCCGCAAGGGCCCTCAGGATCGTCTTTTGCGCGGCCATGTCGTTCCTCCGTTTGGCAAGGTGGTCACCCCGTGGCGACACAATGTCAAGCACCCGCCGCTTGTCAGGGGGCAGGGACACGTCTAGACCCGTGCCATGACACGCGATCTACCTACCCCCGATACCCCGATGAAGCTGGGCACCCGTGGATCTCCGCTGGCCCTTGCACAGGCTTACGAGACCCGTGACAGGCTGTCCGCCGCTTTCGATCTTCCGCAGGAAGCCTTTGAAATCGTTGTGATAAAAACCACAGGCGACCGGGTGATCGATCGCCCGCTGAAAGAGATCGGCGGCAAGGGCCTTTTCACCCGCGAGATCGAAGAGGCGATGCTCAGCGGTGAGATCGACATCGCGATTCACTCGATGAAAGACATGCCGGTCTTGCAGCCCGAGGGGCTGGTGCTGGACACCTACCTGCCGCGCGAAGACGTGCGCGATGCCTTTGTCTCGCCTCGTGTTGCATCGCTGGCCGAGCTGGAAGAGGGGGCCAAGGTCGGCACCTCGTCCTTGCGGCGCAAGGCGCAGGTCTTGGTGAAATACCCCCATCTGGAAGTCGTGGAGTTTCGCGGTAACGTGCAGACAAGATTGAAGAAATTGGACGATGGCGTGGCCGCCTGCACCTTCCTTGCCATGGCCGGGCTTAACCGTCTGGACCGCGCCGACGTGGCCACGGCGGCCATTGCCCCCGAGGTCATGCTACCCGCCGTGGCCCAAGGGGCCATCGGGATCGAACGCCGCGCGGATGACACCCGCACCGCCGATATGCTCACCGCGATCCATGACAAGGTCACCGGCCAGAGGCTTGCCGCGGAACGGGCCTTCCTTGCGGCGCTTGACGGTTCTTGCGAAACGCCCATTGCGGGTTTGGCGGAACTGGATGGGGGCACGCTGCGCCTGCGTGGCGAGGTGCTGCGCCCGGACGGGTCAGAGGCGCTCAGCGATGACCGGACAGCGCCCATCGAGGACGGTCCCGACCTTGGCCGAGAGATGGCGGTAAAGCTATTGGAACAGGGTGGACCGGGGTTCTTCGACTGGCGGGACTAATCGTCGGGCAGCACCTTGCCGGGGTTCATGATGCCATTCGGGTCAAGCACGTGCTTGATTGCGCGCATCGCCTGAAGGGCCGCCGGGTGTTTGTGCCGGGACATCGCCGGTTTCTTGGTCAGGCCCACGCCGTGTTCGGCCGAGAAACTCCCGCCCAAGGCAATCGCGGTGTCGTCCACCATGTCCTTGATTTTATTCAAGGTTTCAGGGTCTTCGGTGCTTGGCCAACCGGCGAAATGCAGGTTGCCGTCGCCAAGATGCGCCACGCACATCGGGATCAGGCCGGGGTCTAGCGCCTGCGCGTTCTCGGTGATCCGCTCAAGAAGATCCTGCATCCTGTCCAAGGGCACGGCGATATCGTTATCGACCAAGGGTTGCCTCAGGCGCGCCACCTCGGCCGAGGCTTCGCGCCGCGCCCACATCTCTTGGCGTTGCGCATCCGACTGGGCGACAGCGGCATCCAGAATGGCGCCGGTCTCGAACAGCCGGCCCAGGACCTCCTCTAGGTGGGCCGTGACGGGCACCTGACCATCCGGGCCGGGGGTGGCATCACGCGGGGAAAGCGCGCCGATCTCGACCAGAATGTTGATGTCGTGCATCCCGTCAAAGGGCGCGCGGGCCTCGGGGAAGCGTTCAAGATAGGCTTCCATGTAAACCCGCGGCATGAATTCAAAGGCCTCAACCGCGCCGCCGGTTTCCTGTTGCAAGGTGTTGAGTAGCGTCAGCGCATCTTTCAACGAAGGCGCGGCGACCATGGCCGTGGCATAGGCCCTGGGCTTGGGATGCAGCTTGAGGACGGCAGCGGTGATGATGCCCAATGTCCCCTCGGCCCCGATCAGCAGGTCACGCAGGTCATAGCCAGAGTTGTCCTTGCGCAATTCACTCATCAAATCAACGACTTCACCGGTTGGCAGAACGGCCTCGATCCCAAGGCACAGGTGCCGCGTATTGCCATAGCGCACCACGTTCGACCCGCCCGCATTCGTCGACAGCGCCCCGCCGATCATCGCTGATCCACGCGCCCCGAAGGTCAGCGGGAAAATCAGGTCATGCGCCTCGGCAGCGGCGTGGATATTCGACAGGATCGCACCGGCCTCGACAATGGCGATTTGCGATGTTGCCCGCACCTCTCGGATGGCCGACATCCGATCAAGCGAAACCATGACGGCCCCCTCGGCGGTGCTGCCTTCCACCAGCCCGGTATTGCCCGACACCGGAACAATCGGGGTGCCGGTTTCATTGGCCCATTTGACCACCTGCGCCACCTGCTGCGTATTGGCGGGGCGGACCACGGCCAAGGGTGTCCAATGCGCGTGGCCGGGCCAATCGCGCGACCATGGCGCGGCCTCGCCCCCGGTTTTGACATGCTCGGGACCAAGAAGTGCACGCAAAGCGTCAAGATGCGGTGTGATATCTGTCGCTGTCATGGCGGCCAAGATGCGTGAGCGCGGGTCGGGACACAAGTGTGATTGGACGGAGGCCGCGACCGCCCTATTCTCCTATGAAATGCAGCAAGTAGTCGGAGCCCGTCATGCCGAACCCAACCCGCCGCGATATACTGGGATATGCCTGCCTGTGTGCCGGACTCGCGGCTTTTCCGGCCTTGGCCGCGCCGCAAGACTGGCAGTTCGGTTCGATCGACGGCGGCACATTGTCGTTTTCCGAATGGGCCGGAAAGCCGATCCTGGTGGTCAACACCGCCTCGCGCTGTGGCTTTACCAAGCAATACGATGGGCTTCAGGCGCTCTATGACAAGTACCGTGAGCGGGGCCTTGTGGTGCTGGCCGTCCCCTCGCAGGATTTCAAGCAGGAGCTTGCCAGCGATGAAGATGTGGCCGAATTCTGCGAGGTGAACTTCAACCTGACACTGCCGATGACCACGATCACACATGTCCGCGGGGCCAAGGCGCATCCGTTCTATGAATGGCTGGCCGAAACGCAGAACTTCACGCCAAGCTGGAACTTCAACAAGGTGCTGATCGGCCCCGATGGGGGCGTTGAAGGGCTGTGGGGCTCGGTGACGCGCCCACAATCCAAGGCGATCACCGCCGCCATTGAGCCGCTTTTGCCCCGAAGCTGACCAACCCGTGCAAAACCACGATTTTGGGCCTTGACCTGACGCGCCCCCTGTCATACCTACCGCCTCGGTTTGGCGGAGTAGCTCAGGTGGTTAGAGCAGCGGAATCATAATCCGCGTGTCGGGGGTTCAAGTCCCTCCTCCGCTACCAAACTCCGAACATCTTGGCATCTCAGGCGTTGCGCGTCATTCTGCGGAAAGTTCATTCCGCAAAGGTATCATCATGACCAATTCTTGCACACCGACCCTGATGATCGACGATGAGCGCGTCCGGGTGACCCGATTCGACTTTGAACCGGGGCAAGAAACCGGCTGGCACCGGCACGAGTATGATTATGTCATCACCGCGCTAACCGATTGCCAGATGCGGTTGGAGCTACCGGGGGGTGAGGTGAAGGAGGTCTTGGTGCCTGCTGGCGATTGTTATCGCCGCGATGAAGGGGTTGAGCATAATGTGGTCAATGGCGGCACTGCGCCCATGGCCTTTGTCGAGGTTGAATTGAAATAATCCTCAGGCGTGACCGGCTTCGGCCGAAAGCGCAAGCGCGCTGATCCCCAAGGTTTTCAGGGCTTTTTCCCATTTCTGGGTGTCCGAAGTCTGGAACACCAGATCATGATCGGCCTCGCAGGTCAGCCAGCCGTTCTCGGAAATCTCGGCCTCAAGCTGTCCCGGTCCCCACCCGGCATAGCCAAGCGCCATCAAGGCTTTGCCCGGGCCGCGCCCTTCGGCCAGATCCTCAAGGATATCCAAGGTGGCGGTCATGGCGAAATCCTCGTTCACATCCAGCGTGGAAATCGAGGAATGATAGCCGTAATCATGCAGGACGAAACCGCGCCCATGTTCCACCGGCCCGCCGAAGTGCACCTTTATATCGCGTGTGTCAGGCGTGGACTTGATGGAAAGCTGCTCCAGAAGGTCACGCAGGCGCAAGTCATCGGTGGGCTTGTTGATCATCAGCCCCATGGCCCCATCCTCGGAATGGGCGCAGATATAGATCACCGCATGGGCGAACCTGGGGTCACCCATGCCGGGCATGGCGATCAAAAGTTTGCCGGTCAGGTCGATTTGCTCAGTCACGCGATGCCCTTTTCTGGCCTTATACTTCGAGAATGGGGGCAGCGTGGCCACAGTGCAAGAACCTCTTGGGCCATGCTCGCGACTTCTCGCTGGAAAGTGAGTTGGCATTTCAAGGCAGATCCCCCATTTGAAGGATATGAAAACACACCTTCTTGCCTTTTGTTTTGCCCTCGCCGGCGCTTTTGCCGCGCCAATGTATGCCAACCCTGCATCCGATTTGGTCGAGGCACGAATCCTGACCGGCTGGCGCGGGGAGGATGGCCGCCACGTGGCGGCTTTGCACCTTGATATGAAGGACGGCTGGAAAACCTATTGGCGCGCGCCGGGGGATGCGGGCATTCCGCCCCGGTTTGATTGGCGGGGGTCGCGTAACCTGTCCGGGGTTGCGATCACTTGGCCCACCCCGCGCGCGATTTCGCAAAACGGGGTGCGGACCATCGGCTATGCCAATAGCCTGACGTTGCCTTTGCACGTCATGCCGAACCAGAAGGGAAAGGCGATCACGCTGGACGGGACGGTTGAACTGGGCCTGTGCAAGGATGTTTGCCTGCCTTTGACGTTGCGTATCTCGCAAGAGTTGCCGAAAGACGTAGGGAAACGCGATCCGCGCATCGTGGCCGCCCTTGCGGCGCGCCCCTTTTCGGCCAGGGAGGCGGGCGTCGGGCGCGTGGTCTGCCGGATGACGCCGATTGACGATGGCCTGCGACTGCGGGCCGAGGTGGACGTGGCATCGCAAGGCGCGGGCGAAATTGCCGTCATCGAAACCGACAATCCGCAAATCTGGGTGGCGCAGGCGCAATCCGCGCGCCAGGGTGGCCGCCTTGTGATCGAGACCGAGCTTTACCATGTCGATGGTAAAAGCTTTGCCCTCAATCGTGACGGCATCCGTATTACCGTGATCGGCGGGGGCCAAGCGGTGGATATCAAGGGCTGTCCCGGGGGGTAGGCGGCGTTTGTATCTGGCAGGCCGCCTAATGCGCTTCGCGACGTCCGGTAAGGGCCAGCAGCGAATATAGCGCAAGAACGATCACCAAAGCCCCCGACACGAAAACCCCCAAGGCCGCAGGCATGGCCGGCAGTTCTGCCAGCGGGGGCACGGCGCTTGTGAATGCAACGGGAAGTTCCCCGGTCACAACCGTCACCCCGTTAGTCGCCGTCAACCACGCAAACAGGGCCACGGCGCCAGCCACCACCGTATTGCGCACCGCGGGCACCGGCGCGCGCAGGATTCGCTTCAGGGCCTGCGATTGGCGGGCAACGTCCTGCTGCATGGCGATCAGGGCAGGCACTACCAAAAGCACCAAAACCATCCCGAACCCAAGCCCATAAACCAGCGTAATCACCGTGGGCTTGAGGAATTGCGCCTGTTGCGAGCGTTCGAACAACAAGGGCATCAGCCCCAGAACCGTCGTCGCCGTGGTCAGGAACACAGGGCGCAAACGGTCTACCGCGCCCTCGATGATCGCCGGAATCAGCCCCCGTTCACGGGCGTGTTCGTCAATCGTGGTCACCAGAACGATTGAATCGTTGATGATGATCCCGGTCATCCCCAGCAGCCCCACCACCGTGAACATGCTAAGCGGCACGCCCCAAGCGTTATGGCCATAGATCGTGCCGATCAGGCCGAACGGAATGATCGCCATGACCACCATGGGCCGGGTCCAGCTTGAAAATACCCAGGCAAGCACAAGGTATATCCCGGTCAGCGTCAGGATAAGGCCAAGCCGCGCATCGGCCAGGAACTCGTTCTCCTGTTCGCTCAGGCCCGCAATCCGCCATTCCACCTGATGCTCTGCCGCGATGCCCGGCAGGATCTCGGTTTCAAGTGCCGCGCTGATTTCGCTGGCGCGCGCCGGGTCATCCTCGGAGATATCGCCGGTGACATTGATCAGGCGCACACCGTTTTCGCGACGCACGGTGGAAAACCCGGTGCGGTCCTCGACACTGACCAGATCGGCCAAGGGCACATAAGCCCCCGTCGGTGTGCGCAACTGCATCCGTTCAAGGAAATCGGCGGTCAATTCACCTTCGGGCAGTTCCACGCGAATCTCGGCACTGCGCGGGCCGGATGGGTAGGTGGCCGCCTCGATCCCGTTCAGACGGTGCCGCAGGACACGTCCCAAGCCGTCGATGGTAAAGCCAAGCGCCTGTCCCTGCGGGGTCAACTCAAGGATCAATTCCTGTTTGTCATAGGCAAGATTGTCTTGCACCGCCGAGACCTCGGGGTAACGCAGCAGCGCGTCCTTAAGTGCCTCGGAGGCGTTTTTCAGGGTCTCGGCGGTGGCGCCGTAAAACTCCACGTCAAGCGCATCGCCCCCGGGCCCGGATCGCCACCCCCTGAAGCTGACGGTTTCGGCCAAGGGGTGTTGCTGTACCCGGTTTTGCAATTCGCCGACGAAAGCAAAGCTGGAATAGGGGCGCAGATCGGCGTCGATCAACTCGATCGCGATACCGCCCAACTGGTCGGCATCCTTGGTATCGGCCCCGGCAAGGCCAAAACCCGTGTTGCCGCCCACCTGTGCCATGACATAGTCCAGCGGATTACGCCCATGTCGTTCTTCGTACTCAGCGCCCAGGGCTTCGGTCGCGCGTTGCAGCTCGCGCATCATCTCAAGGGAATCCGCGCGGGTCGCCCCGGGGGCCATGGCGAAATTCCCGGTGACACTGCCGCGTTCGGGCGCGTTGAAGAACCGCCATTGCACATCGCCCTGCACCAGAAGCGCCACTTGTGAGGCAAGGATCGCGATCACACCCGCCATCACCGGATAGCGCAAACGGATCACCCAGGCCATGAAGGGCCGGAACAGCGTTTCGCGCAGCCAGACGAAACCCCGGTTCACCACCCGGCTTGGCGCGTCGTACCAATGACGCTTGTGCGCATGGGACAAGGAATGCGCCATATGCTTGGGCAGGATCAGGAAACATTCGACCAGCGATGCCAACAGGACCGCGATCACCGTAAAGGGGATGTCGATGATCAAATCCCCGAATCTCCCGCCTATGGCGCTAAGGCCGAAAAAGGCGATCAAGGTGGTCAGCGTGGCGGAAAAGACGGGCAGGGCCATCCGCTGTGCCGCGCGTTCGGCGGCCACCACAGGGGCCTCGCCGAACTTGCGGTACCGGGCATCGGCATGTTCGCCCACGACGATGGCGTCATCCACCACGATGCCAAGGGTGATGATCAGCGCGAAAAGCGAGATCATGTTGATCGTCAGCCCCCCGATAAACATCAGGGCAATCGCCGCCAGCATGGCCACCGGGATACCGGCGGCCACCCAAAAGGCCGTACGCGCATTGAGGAACATGAACAAAAGCGCCACTACAAGCGCCAGCCCGGTAATCCCGTTGTCCAGAAGCGTATCCAGACGCCCCGATATGGCCTCGGACCGGGTGCGGATCAAATCTATGCTAACGCCTTCGGGAAGGGTCCGTTCCATGGCTTCGGCCACTTCTGCGACCTGTTTTTGAATGGCGATGGCATCGCCACGCGCCGAGCGATCCACCCGGATCGACATGGCTGGATGATCCCCCACGAAATAGCTCAGTTCGCGGGTGATCCCCTCGATCCGAACCGTCGCCACATCGCCGATGGTCAGGGTGGTCCCATCGGGGTTCGAGCGCAGGACAATCGCCGCGATCTGATCGGGGCTGCGTTTTTCAACCCCGGTGCGCACGCGGGTGTTGGCCCCGGTCACATCGCCCGCCGGATCGGCATCCACTTCGCCCGCGATCACCTCGGCGATTTCGGCCATGGTGACGTCATGCGCCATAAGGTTGACCGAGGGCACTTCGACAAGGGTCTGCGGGGCGGCGACCCCCTGAACCGTGGTGCGCGTCACGCCCGCATCGAACAGGCGCGTGATCAGTTCATCGGCATAAAGGCCCAACTGTTCGGTCGCCACGGGGCCGGTGATGACGATATCGGTGACCCGGTCGCGCCACGCGCCGCGCCGCACCTGCGGTTCCTCGGCCTCTTCCGGCAGGGTGGTTATCTGGTCGACAGCGGCCTGCACCTCATCGGCGGCGCGGCCCATGTCCCAACCCGGCTCGAATTCAAGCTGAATACTGGCGCGTTCCTCGCGGCTGGTGGCGCTGCTGCTTTCCACGCCCTCCACGGCCAGAAGCGCAGGCTCCAGCACCTGCACGATGGCGGCATCCACATCCTCGGCACTGGCCCCGTCCCAGATGACCGAGACACTGACGCTGTCGATCACCACGTCGGGAAAAAACTGTGCCCGCATCTTGGGCACGGCTGCAAGGCCCAACACGACAAGAACGACCAGCAAAAGATTGGCCACGGTCTTGTGTCGTGCGAAATAAGATAAAAGCCCCCCGGCGCGGGCCGGAATCTGCCGTGCCATGGCTTAACCCCCCATGCGGGTTTCAAGCCGCTGAACCATGCCCGCAGGCACCTGTACCTGCTCAAGCTGTGCCAGAAGGCGGGTCTTTTCCGCCTCGGGCATCTGGGTATTATCGCGGATGAATTCGATCAGCTGTGCGCGGCGTTCATCGCTGAGATCCATCAACTTGCTGGTATCGGCCTCGGATTGCTCGCGCAGTGGTCGTACCTTGATCCCCGCGCCCAGAAGGGGCGAGCGTTGCGCCACCACTTCGCGCCCAGAAAGGCCTTCGGCCCTGACAAGCACATCATCGCCCTGCCGCCGCAATAGCCTGACCGGCAAAGCTTCAAGCCGCTCCTCGGCGCTCAGGATCAGAACAGTGCCATCCGGTCCAAGTGCCGTTGCGGGCAGGCGGATGGCATCGTCAAGCGGCGGTTCTTCGATCCGAACGGTGATGAAATCACCGGGCTTCAAGCCACCCGCCTTGTCCAGCTTGGCAAAGATCATGCGGCCGGTCTGGCCTTCTTCCACGGCCCCGCTGTCGCGGGTAATGCGGCCGGTGGTCTGCAGTTCCAGACCCTGTGTTGCAAGCGAGGCCAAAACAGGCGCATCCAACAAGGCGCCCGTGTCATCCAAAAGCCGAACATACTGCGCCGTCGAAACCCGAAACGCCACTTCAAGCGCATCGGTATCAATGAGATTCGCCAAACGTTCGTTAAGCGACACAAAGCCGCCTGCAACCGCGTTAACGGTATCAAGTGTCCCGCCAAACTCGGCCCGGATCGTGGTTTCCTCCAGCCGTCGCTGCGCATCGTCGCGGGCGATTTCCGAGCGTGATAACCGCGTGCGGGCTTGATCCACGCGGGCCTCGGCATTGGCAAGGGCCTGACGGCTGGCCAGTTCGGCCTGCCGCGCCTGTGCCGCCGAAAGCTCGGCGGTTTCCACTGCGGCGGCGGTGCCGACGCCGCGATCTTCCAGATCGAGTTGCCGTTGAAAGGCGCGTTCGCGCAGCGCCGCCTGTTCGCGCGCGGCTTCAAGCTCATCCCGGGCAATCTCAAGTGCGCTTTCGGCTTCGCGCAACTCCGCGCGCGCGTCCATCAAATCGCTTTCGGCAAGGTTGAGGGCGGATCGCGCATCGGCCGGATCAATCCGCGCCAAAATCTGGCCTTTCTCAACCATGCCCCCGTCTTCGAATTCCTCGGACAGCTCGATCAAGGTGCCGCTGGCCTTGGCGCGAATTTCCAGTGTCCGCAGGCTTCGTGCCTCGCCATAGGCAGTCAGAACCGGGGTCACCGTTGCGGCCTCGGCGGTGACCAGATTGACGGCAAAGACGCGTTCGCGCCGGTCGGGCACCGAAGGCTCGTTGCCCATTCGTTCCTGCAAGGCACCAAACACCAATTGCCCCGCATAGATCAGCAGGGCCACCGTGAGCGAAAGCAAAAACAAGCCGGTCAGGCTGTGACGCAGAAACCGCATGCGCAACGTGTCCTTTACGGGGCCGGACTGGCCACCATTGAAATGTAAGTGCCGGGCCGAAAAAGCCAAGCACCACAGGCAATACGGCGCAGCGCGCTATTTCCGTCGCTGATCTTCGTCCAATCTTGGCATGATTTCGACGAAATTGCAGGGGCGGTGGCGGTAATCCAACTGCCACTTCAGGATTTCGTCCCATGCATCCTTGCAGGCCCCGGGGCTGCCGGGCAGGGCGAAAAGATAGGTGCCGGCAGCCACGCCCCCGGTCGCGCGCGATTGCACGGCACTGGTGCCGATCTTCTGCATCGAGACCATGGTAAAGACCGTGCCGAAGGCGTCGATCTCCTTTTCATAAACATCGCGATGCGCCTCGACGGTCACGTCGCGCCCGGTCAGGCCCGTGCCACCGGTGGAAATCACCACGTCCACCTGGTCCGAAGCCACCCATTCGCGCAGCTGGTCGGCGATCTGGTCGCGCTCGTCCCGCACGATCATCCGGTCGGCAAGGGTATGACCCGCCTCTTCGATGCGGCTGACCAGAACCTCGCCCGAACGATCCTCGGAAATATCGCGGCTGTCGCTGACCGTCAGAACCGCGATACGCACGGGGATGAACTCTTTGCTCTCGTCGATACGGCTCATGCCTGTTGTGTCCCTTTATACGTCGATGTCGAACCAGTTGGGTGTGGGGCCAAGGTTGACCACATGGGTTTTGCCAATCTGGCCGGTCTGGCCCCAACTGTCATGGATATGGCCACACAGGGCCAGTTGCGGTTGCAACGCTTCGATGGCCGCGCGAATGGCGGTCGAGCCCACCGAGATCCCCTGCGAGGTTACATCCGCAACGCCCTTGGGCGGCGAATGGGTGATCAGGATATCCGCGCTTTCACAGTGCTTTAGAAGGTCCTCGGCCTGTTCCTCCGTCAGGTCGCAAGACCACGCGCCAAAGGGAGTGAGCGGCACGCCATACCCCAGCCCAAAGAGGCGCACTCCGGCAATCTCGAGTCCTTCGCCGTGCAGCACATGCATGCCGTCCCGCGCGGCGGCCTTCAGCTCCGCCGCACTTTCGGCATTGCCCGGCACAACCACCATGGGCGCGGTGATGCCGTCCAAAAGGGCCATGGCCTCGGGCAGACCCCGGCGGGCATTGCAGAAATCCCCGGCCCCGATGACAAGATCGGCCTCTTGCGCGGCTTCAACCAGTGTTTTGGCACGGGCCGCGGAATGGTGCATATCGGAAAAAGCCAGTATTTTCATTGACTTGCCCCAAGCCGCGCTTTCAGCTCCAGAAGGTCGGCCCATGCCTCGCGCTTGGCGTGCGGGTTGCGCAGAAGGTAGGCGGGATGGAACATCGGCAGGGCAGGGCGGCCATAAGCCTCGGCCCAATTGCCGCGCAACCGGGTGATCCCGCGCCGCCCAAGCCCGGCCTGACAACTGATATTGCCCATCAAGACAACCACTTTCGGATCAACCAACTCAACATGCCGCTGCAGAAAGGGCAGTAGCATGGCGATTTCTTCGGGCTTGGGGTCGCGGTTCTGCGGCGGGCGCCATGGCAGGACGTTGGTGATGTAGGCCGCGTTCTCAACCGCTTGCGCCTCGCGCCCCAGATCAATGGCCGCCAGCATCCGGTCCAGCAACTGACCGGCCCGGCCGACAAAGGGCCGCCCCTCGCGGTCCTCATCGCGGCCCGGGGCCTCACCGATGATCATGACGCGGGCCTGCGGGTTGCCATCGGCAAAGACCAGGTTGCGCGCCCCGCGCTTCAATTCGCAATGCTCGAACGCCGACATGGCGGATTTCAGGGCATTGAGGTCATTGCAGGATTTTGCCGCCGCCTTGGCTTCGGACACGGCATCGACCTTTGCTTCGGGCACCGGGGCAGGGGCCGCTGCCGGGGCGGGCTTGGCCTGTTTTTCCGGCACCTCGTAGCGGTTTACCGGGGCATCGCAAACCGCCTCGGTCGCGCCGAGTTCGATCTGCCAATCCAGCAGCGCCTTCGCGGTGTGAAAATCCAAAGCCGATTCCATATCACGCACAAGGTAGCCCCCGGAGCGGGGAGGGAAAAGGGCAACCTCGTTCCGCTGAAAACAGGGGGCGGTTAAACCTTGGTATTTTATCGGTATCGCGTCGGTGACGTTATGCCGGGCCTTTCGCCTTGTAGCCTGCTGCGAAATCGTATGTTTTGCCCCCGCAGGAGCAACACGGGACAGCGCGCGCATGTTCAAACAGATCAGACCCTCGGCCCTCTACATGGGCGCGCTTGCCGCTTTCGTCGGCTACACGGCCTCCTTCGCGATCGTATTGGCGGGCCTGAGAAGCATGGGCGCAAGTGAGGCACAGGCCGCGACGGGCCTGTTCTTTGCCACCCTTGGCATGGGTGTCTGCAGTATCTGGCTTCCGGCGGTTACCCGTATCCCTGCGGCGGTGGCGTGGTCCACGCCCGGCGCGGCTTTCCTCGCCTCGACCGGCGCCTTGCCCGGTGGCTTTGCCGAGGCGGTGGGCGCGATGATCATTTGCGCGGGTTTGATCCTGATCACCGGTTTCATCCCCGCGCTGGGCCGCCTGGTGGCGGCAATCCCCAAGCCGGTGGCGAACGCGCTTCTGGCGGGGGTCTTGTTCAACCTCTGCCTTGCCCCGGCACAGGCGCTGGGCGCCATCCCGCTTTTGTTCCTGCCGGTGCTGGCGGCGTGGTTGGCGGGGTTGATGTGGCACAAACTTGCCGCGATGCCCTTGGCAATGCTGGCTTTTGTCGTGGTCCTGTTCATGGGCGTCGAGGTGCCGGAGGGCGCGCTTGCCCTGCAAGGCCGCTGGCAGCCCGACGTGATGCCCTTTGCGCCGGTCTTCAGCCTGCAAGGCGCGGTCTCGATTGCCCTGCCGCTTTATCTTGTGACCATGGCGGGCCAGAACATTCCCGGTTTCGCGGTGCTGGAACTCAACGGGTACAAGGTGGATCGCCAGCCGATGATCCGCAATACCGGGCTGGCCAGCCTGCTGATCGCGCCCTTTGGCGCGGTCCCGGTCAACATGTCGGCGATCACCGCCGCGATGATGGCGGGCGAGGATGCGGGCCGCGATCCGGCGCATCGCTATTGGGCGGCCATCGTTTCGGGCCTGGCCTACGTGATCCTGGCCTTCCTCGCGGCCCCGGTCACCGCCTTGGCCGGTGTCGCCCCGGCAGAGTTGATCACCGGGGTGGCGGGCCTTGCCCTTATCCCGGCGCTCGTGGGCGCGCTTTCGGGGGCGTTTACCCATGCCAGGCAAATGGAGGCCCCGGCGCTGACCTTCCTCATTACCGCCAGCGGCATGACCTTGCTCGGCATTAGCGGCGCGTTCTGGGGTGTGGTCGCAGGTGTTGTGATCTGGGGGATGAAGGGATTGCGACAGCCAGTGGAGCGCGCGGAAAGCTGACACCCACCTTGCCCCGCGCCGCCACCCTTCCTATAAGCGGGCAGGATCACGGAACGGAGCGGCGGATGACCTTTGCACAGTCCCATCTTCTGGGGATCGAACCCCTTAGCCCCCCCGAGATTACGACCATTCTGGATCTGGCCGATCAATACGTTGATCTGAACCGGCGGGATGTGAAGCATTCCGATGCCCTGGCTGGCCTCACGCAGATCAACATGTTCTTCGAAAATTCCACCCGCACGCAGGCCAGTTTCGAGATCGCGGGCAAGCGGTTGGGCGCGGATGTGATGAACATGGCGATGCAGGCCAGCAGCATCAAGAAGGGCGAAACCCTGATTGATACGGCCATGACCCTCAACGCCATGCACCCCGATCTGTTGGTCGTGCGGCACCCGCATTCCGGCGCGGTGGACCTTCTGTCGCAAAAGGTGAACTGCGCGGTTTTGAACGCCGGTGACGGGCGGCACGAACACCCCACGCAGGCGCTTCTGGATGCGCTGACCATCCGGCGGGCCAAGGGGCGGCTGCACCGCCTGAACATCGCGATTTGCGGCGATATCGCCCACAGCCGCGTGGCACGCTCGAACATCCTTTTGCTGGGCAAGATGGAAAACCGCATCCGCCTTATAGGCCCACCCACCCTGATGCCCTCGGGCATCGCCGACTTTGGTGTCGAGGTTTACGACGACATGGAAGAGGGCCTGCGCGATGTCGACGTTGTAATGATGCTGCGCCTTCAGCGTGAGAGGATGGATGGCGGCTTTATCCCGTCGGAGCGCGAATATTACTTCCGCTACGGGCTGGATGCCGAAAAACTGGCCTTTGCCAAGGAAGACGCCATCGTCATGCACCCCGGCCCGATGAACCGCGGCGTCGAGATCGACGGCGAGATTGCCGATGACATCAACCGCAGCGTCATTCAGGAACAGGTGGAAATGGGCGTGGCCGTGCGTATGGCCGCGATGGACCTTCTGGCCCGTAACCTGCGCGCCAAGCCGCGCGAGGTGATGGCATGAGCGAGAAGTTTGAGATCAAGGCGCATGAGCACGGGATCGTGCGGTTGTTTGCCATTGATACCGATGCTGAACCGCCGATTATGTCGGTCGAACCGGAGTGGGAGACCAACGCGGAAAATCCGCCTTGGCCTCTGCGTGATGCGCTGGGCGTGGAGTACTTGGACTCTGATTTTATTGAGCTTTTCGATGTGGCGAATTTGGAAGGCTTGGGCCTGCCGCAATACATGATTGATGGTTTGGGCGTGGCCGAGGCCGATGTTGAGGAAGACCGCGCCCGTCTTGAAGCGATCCGCGGCAAGATTTTGGTGGTGGTCTCCAGTGCTTTTGGTGGATTTGCCGGAACCCTGACGCCGAAATCGCCGCTGCGCTGGATCGGCACCTATACCGAGGAAACTGCGCCGGTAAGTTTCAAGCCACTGCCCTCGGAAAGTGCCAAGGGTACGACGGGCGGCAAGGCTCCGCCCAGTGACGCGGCCATGTCGGGCCGGGTGGCCAGTATCGCGCTTTTGGTGCTTTTCGCGCTGGTGGCATTGGTGGTCTGGGTGGCGGCATGATGGAATCCTCGGTCCATTCGCTGGTACCGACTACGCCCTTGGAAGAGGGTGAGCAGGTGATCGAAAGTTTCCACCCCGACAAACAGGCCTATCTTTGGGCGCATGTCTGGCTGGCCGTGGTGGCGATGGGGCTTGGCATGGCAATTCTCTGGATAATGGGCAACCCGCATGTCTGGACGGGCGGCGTGGGCGGTTTGGCCGCCGTGGCCCTGCGCGCGTGGTATGTCGCCTCGGACGAATTGAACGTGCGGTGGGATATGACCAACCGGCGAGTGCTGGGCCCGCAAACGCGCGCCGCACCTTTGAGTGAGATCGCCAAGCTCCGCAAGCTGGGATCGGCGGTACAGATCATCACCACGGGCGGCGACAAGCACCTATTGAAGTTCCAATCCGACCCGGCCCAAACCAAGGCCCGGATCGAGGCCCAGATGGGGAGAGCGACGGGATGACCACAACCCTTTTCACCAATGCCCGGTTGATCGACCCCGAGGCAGGCACCGACGCGCCCGGTTGGCTTTTGATCGAGGGTGGCGCGATCAAGGCGACGGGCGCGGGCGAGGCCCCCAAGGCCGATACCACGGTGGACTGCGGCGGCAAGTGCCTTGCCCCCGGCATCGTCGATATCGGCGTGAAGGTCTGCGAGCCGGGCGAGCGACACAAGGAAAGCTATCGCTCTGCTGGCTTGGCGGCGGCGGCGGGCGGCGTGACCACCATGGTCACCCGGCCCGATACCCTGCCTTCCATCGACAGCCCCGAAACCCTGGAGTTCGTGGGGCGTCGGGCCAATGCGGCCGGGCCGGTGAACGTGCGGCCCATGGCGGCGCTGACCAAGGGCCGCGAGGGCCGCGAGATGACCGAGATCGGCTTTCTCATGGATGCCGGGGCCGTGGCCTTTACCGATTGCGACAACGTGATCAGCAATACCAAGGTCTTTCAACGCGCCCTGACCTATGCGCGCAGTCTTGGCGCCTTGGTCATCGCCCACCCGCAGGAACCGGGGCTGTCAACGGGGGCTTCGGCGACCAGTGGCAAGTTCGCCTCGCTGCGTGGGATACCGGCGGTTTCCCCCATGGCCGAGCGGATGGGGATCGACCGGGATATCGCCCTGCTGGAAATGACCGGCGCGCGCTATCACGCCGATCAGATCACCACCGCCCGCGCCTTGCCCGCCTTGGAACGGGCCAAGCGCAACGGGCTGGACATCACTGCAGGGACCAGCATTCACCACCTGACCCTTAATGAACTGGACGTGGCCGATTACCGGACCTTCTTCAAGGTCAAGCCGCCGCTGCGCTCCGAGGAGGACCGGCAAGCGGTGGTCGAGGCGCTGCGCACCGGGTTGATTGATACGCTGAGTTCCATGCACACCCCGCAGGACGAAGAAAGCAAACGCTTGCCCTTCGAGGAAGCGGCAAGCGGCGCGGTGGCGCTTGAAACCCTGCTGCCCGCCGCGATGCGGCTTTACCATGCGGGCGATTTGGACCTGCCGACGCTGTTCCGCGCCATGGCGCTTAACCCGGCGAAACGCTTGGGCCTGCCCGGTGGACGGTTGGCCAAGGGCACGCCCGCAGATCTGGTGCTGTTCGACCCGGACAAACCCTTTGTCATGGACCGCAGCACCCTGCGGTCGAAATCCAAGAACACCCCCTTTGACGGGCAGCGGATGCAGGGCCGTGTGCTGGCCACCTATGTCGGCGGCGCCCAGGTTTACGAGGCCGAATAAATGCCAGTGATCGAATCCACCCTGACAATCCTCATCCTCTGGGCCGTGATCGGCTATCTTCTGGGGTCGATCCCCTTCGGCATGGTGCTGGCCAGACTGATGAACCTTGGCAACCTGCGCGAGATCGGCTCGGGCAATATCGGGGCGACCAATGTCTTGCGCACCGGCAACAAGGCTGCCGCGCTGGGCACGCTGATCCTTGATGGCGGCAAGGGGGCGGTGGCGGTGCTGCTGGCCCGGCTGCTGGCCGGGGAGGATGCGGCGCAACTGGCGGGTCTGATGGCCTTTGTCGGCCATTGCTACCCCGTCTGGCTGAGGTTCAAGGGCGGCAAGGGCGTGGCCACTTTCCTTGGCCTGATGCTGGCGCTGGCCTTTCCGGTGGGCGCGCTGTGCTGCTTGGCGTGGCTGGTAACAGCCGTGGTTTCGCGCATTTCCTCGCTGTCGGCCATCGTTGCCGCGGCCACTTCGACCTTCTGGGTGGTCTTTCTTGGGCCGGGGGCGATTTTCCTGCTCAGCGCCATCCTCACCTTGCTGGTCTTCTGGCGGCACCGTGAAAACATCGCCCGCCTGCGCGAGGGCAACGAGCCGAAGATCGGCCAGAAGTGAATGATGCCTTTCTAGCGGCTTTTCACGCGCTGCCCTTGGGGGCCTTTACCGGGCGCGCCCATTGCAGGCGGTATCGCGTGATGCGCCGCACCTATGCACAAGGCCGCAGCCATGAGTTGGTGGCACATGAACTGGGCGGCTCCGACTACATCAGCATGAACCTCTATGACTTGCAGTCAGGCGCGCGCCTGAAACCCTGCGAGATGCCCGAGGCCAAGGTAAGAGACTTCGTTCTGGCGCTGGTGCCAGAGAAGGATTGACTCTACGCGTGTTCCTGATATTTCTGTCTATGCAGAAATAAATGGAGTCGCGAAAATGCACCTCACCCAAGCCATGCAGGATTTCATCCTTCACTGGGGGGATATGGGCGCGAAATGGGGGGTCAACCGTTCGGTCGCGCAAATCCACGCGCTGCTGCACATCGCGCCCGAGCCGCTGACCGCAGAGGAAATCAGCGAAACACTGGGCCTTGCGCGCTCCAATGTCTCGAACGGTCTTAAGGAATTGCAGGCTTGGAAGCTGGTCAGTTCCAGCCGACAGTTGGGCGACCGGCGCGATCACTTCACCTCGATCCGCGATATGTTCGATCTGGTGAACGCGGTGGTCGAAGGGCGGCGCGAACGCGAATACGCGCCAACGCTGGCCGCCCTGCACCGCGTGGCCGAAGAGGCCGAGGGCGATAACACGCCCCCCAAGATAAAGGCGCGCATCGGGGAAACCTTGGAGACCATGCAAATGTTTGACGATTGGTATCGCGATGTATCGCGCCTGCCGCGCGGGGTGCAGTTAAGCGTTTTGAAGTTGGGCGCGCGGATCGCGCGGTTCCTGCCGAAGGGTCGCGACGGGTAAAATTTTTGCGTAGGAGTTTCACTCATGACAGAAATAACTGGAAACATCAGATCGCCCTTCTGGCCGCACCCCAAGGGCCCTGCCCATGTGATCGACCCTGTGGCCTTCGTGCTGGCCCTTCTGGGCGCACCCTTGGTTGTGACACTGGCGACATTCTGGGCCTTTATCCCGATCTTCGCCCTGATCTTCGGCGCGCCGGCCTACCTGATATGCGGCACGCCCGCCTTGCTGTGGTACCTGCGCCGTTACGAGGCGCGACCGCTTGCCATCGGGGGGCTTGCCGTGGTGGTCAATACCGCGACCCTGCCGATCCTGCTTTGGACAGATATCCTGCCGGGGTGGCAGGGCGTGAACGACATGCTCATCATGTTCGGCGGTTTCGGCGGGGTCTTCGCCTTTCTTTGGGGCTTGGCCTTTGGCTGGCTCTACCCGAACTTTCGGCGCGGGTTCTTCGCGCCGATCACCCCCAATGCCATTCCTGAGCAAAAAGGAGACTGACCATGCTCATTCACGCATTCATCTATTTCATCGGTGCCGCGTCCCTTCTGGCGGTGTTGACTGGCATGATCCTTCGTATCGGCGCGATGATGTCCGAATGTCCGAAAAACGGCCCGGCGATCAAGACCGCCTCGGTCACCATCGCCACCGGCTTTGCCGCCATCGGCGCGGGTGGGATCATCCTGATCGTGGCACTGCTCGCCGCCATCCCGCTGGAGCCGATTTTGGCCCTGCTTCTGGCCCTCGGCCTTGCCGCGCTGTGCCTTGGTCTGGGCTTCACCCACGCAGTCGGCACCCTGCGGCTTGTCGCGGTTGGCGGGCCGGATCAAACCGCCAAGGCGTAACGAAAAAGCCCCGGCTTTCGGGCCGGGGCTGTTTTAAAACGAGGCCCCGGGACATGCCCGGGGCATGTGTCGCTTAATACGAATACTCCGCATAAATCCGGCTCAGGTCGCCATCCCAATCGCCATTATAATGCTCAAGCAGTTCATCGGCGGGCACCTTGCCGGACTCGACGCTTTCCTTCAGCGCATTGAGGAAATGGGTCTCATCCCCGATCAAGCCGCCCGCACCGGGCCGCGCGCGGGCTTTCAACCCCGCTTCGGAAATCGCCACGGCTTCGCGCGCGATCTCATGCATGGAAATCCCATCGACACGGGCATCAAGCGCCTGTTCACTCGCCGCGACGCGCAGCGCCTCGCGCGTCGGCGCATCCCAGCCTTTGACCAGGTCCCATGCCGCATCCAATGCGCTTTGGTCATACATCAGACCCACCCAAAAGGCGGGCAGCGCGCACAGTCTGCGCCACGGGCCGCCATCGGCGCCGCGCATTTCGATGAACTTCTTGATTCGCGCCTCGGGGAAGATGGTGGTCAGGTGATCGGCCCAATCCGACATCTGGGGCTTTTCACCGGGCAGGGCGGGCAATTCGCCCTTCAGGAAATCGCGGAACGATTGCCCCAAAGCATCGTGATAAACCCCGTCGCGATAGACAAAATACATCGGCACATCGAGGGCGTATTGCACCCAAGCCTCGAACCCGAAGCCTTCATCAAAGACGAAGGGCAGCATGCCCGTCCGGTCCGAATCCAGATCGCGCCACACGCGGGAGCGCCATGATTTATGGCCGTTGGGTTTGCCCTCGAAGAAGGGGGAATTGGCGAAAAGGGCGGTTGCCACAGGCTGCAGGGCCAGTGCCACGCGCAGCTTTTGCACCATGTCCGCCTCGGACCCGAAATCAAGGTTCACCTGCACGGTACAGGTCCGGTACATCATGGATTTGCCCATGGTGCCGACCCGGTCCATGTAATCGGTCATCAGCTTGTAACGCCCCTTGGGCATCCGCGGCATCTGTTCATGTGTCCAAGTGGGCGCGGCCCCCAGCCCGATGAACCCCACACCGACCTTGTCGGCGATGTCCTTCACATCGGCCAGATGCTGGTTCACCTCGTCACAGGTCTGGTGGATGTTTTCCAAGGGGGCGCCCGACAATTCCAACTGCCCACCCGGTTCAAGGCTGACATTCGCGCCGTCTTTCTCTAGGCCAATCAGCTTGCCGCCTTCTTCCAAAGGGGCCCAGCCGTGGCCATCGCGCAGGCCTTCAAGCACCGCCAGAACGCTACGCTCACCCTCGTAAGGGATGGGCTTAAGCGTATCCTTGCAATAGCCGAACTTCTCGTGCTCGGTGCCGATCCGCCAGTCTTCACGCGGCTTGCAGCCGTCTTCCAGGTATTCGGCCAGTTGTTCGTGCCGCTCGATCGGGCCGCCACCGGATTGGGGTATGGACATGAGGGCACCTCTTTCACCTTGCTGCGCGGATATGACGTTGAGAAGTGGCGCTAATCGCGCGGGGTGTCAATGCAACATCGCTGTGCGTTTTTGCCAGATAACGACGGCTTGATCGCCGGATGCGGACATCTGCGACAGCATGTATTCGGTGCGCAGGCCGGGCAGGGCGGCAAAGGCATCGAACAGCGCCTCGGCCCCTTCGGCATTCACGGGGATTTGCAAATCGGCCTGCCCGGGTTGGCGCAACACCCAATGTGCGGGATGCCCCGACCGGTCCAGCATCAGGGCGGTCATTTCGCTGCGTGCCACGGCCCCGCCGGTCAAGGGGCCGAAATAGGCGATTTGTCCCTCGTCCACCTGCACAACACCGGCCCCGCCGCGCGCGCCGCGAAAGCGGGCGCGTTGAAACCCGGCGACCATCAGGGCAAGGCCTGCCGCGGCCACTGCATAGCCGATCCAATGCAGCAAGCCACCGGTGCCCAAAACCCACCACAGGCCAAGCGCCAGAACCGCGCCGCCGATCAGCACCTCGCGCCAGCGGGCAAGGTTTTGCATGGCTTCGGGACGGACAAAGCTCATGCCCAATCCCCCAGCGCCTGCTGCCAGACGGTCAGCGCGGCAACAGCCGCCGTATCAGCGCGCAGGATGCGTGGCCCAAGACTGACCGCATGGGCAAAGGGCAGGGCATGGAGGCGCGCGCGTTCAGCCTCGGAAAACCCGCCTTCAGGGCCGATCAGGATCGCCCATTTGCCGCCCCCCGCTTGGCCCAGCGTTTCGCCCGCCCCCGCCAGCGCTTCGTCACAAAACATCAACTGCCGGTCTCCGGGCCAATCGGCCAAAAGTCGATCCAGTCTTTGCAAGTCGCAGACCTCGGGCACAAAGGTGCCGCCGCATTGCTCGGCGGCTTCCACGGCATGGGCCTGCAACCGGTCCTGCCGGATGCGTTCGGAATTGGTGAACTCGCTTTGTACTGGCAGGATACGCGCCGCCCCCATCTCGGCGGCTTTTTCGACGATGAAATCGGTGCGTGCCTTCTTGATCGGCGCAAACAGCAACCACAGGTCCGGCGGATCACGCTGCGGCGCGGTTTGTTCCACGGCCTCCAGCGTGCCACCTCGTTTGCCCGCCTCGCGCACCTCGGCGCGCCATTCGCCATCGCGCCCGTTGAACACCGCCAAGGCATCGCCTACCCCGCGCCGCATCACCCCGAAAAGGTAATGCGCCTGATCACGGGCCAGAGGAATGGTTTGCCCTTCCCCCAAAGGCTGCTCTACATAAAGCCTGATCTTTGTATCTGCCATGGGGGCACCATATGACCGGCACAAACGAGACGCCAGAGGACAAGGGCCAAGTCGCCGATGCTTATCGCGGCAATTGGGTGGACAGGCTGGCCCCCGCCGCTACGCGCCCCTACCTCCGCCTGTCGCGGGCGGATCGGCCGATTGGCACATGGCTTTTGCTCTTGCCCTGTTGGTGGGGTCTTTTGCTGGCCATGCTGCACGATGGCCGGGCCACCTGGCATGACCTGTGGATTTTCGCAGGCTGCGGTATCGGGGCCTTCCTGATGCGCGGGGCGGGCTGTACGTGGAACGACATCACCGACCGCGATATCGACGGCAGCGTGGCCCGCACCGCCTCGCGCCCCATTCCTTCGGGGCAGGTGACGGTCAAAGGCGCGCTGGCGTGGCTGGTGGTGCAGGCGCTGGTGGCCTTCTGCATCCTGCTGACCTTCAATATCGCGGCAATCGGGCTTGGCGTGCTGTCGCTTTTGCCGGTGGCGATTTACCCGTTTGCCAAACGCTTTACATGGTGGCCGCAGATTTTCCTTGGGCTGGCCTTCAACTGGGGCGCGCTTCTGGCCTGGACGGCGCATACCGGGCGGCTGGAATGGCCCGCCGTGGTGCTCTACGTCGCCGGCATGGCATGGACGCTTTTCTATGACACGATCTATGCCCATCAGGACAAGGAAGACGATGCCCTGATCGGCGTCAAATCCACCGCGCGGCTGTTTGGTGAGACCACGCCGAAATGGCTGTCGTGGTTCTTGATCCTGGCGGTAAGCCTGATGGCCGTGGCGGTGATCATGGCGGTGATCGACGGCACGATCCCGGCGATGCTTGTGGCGCTTCTGGGGCCATGGGCCATGGGCTGGCACATGTTCTGGCAGATGCGCCGGCTGGACCTTGGCGATCATGACCGGCTGTTGCGCCTCTTCAGGTCGAACCGGGATGCCGGTTTGCTGCCTTTGCCGTTTTTCGCTGTCGCGCTTTTGCTGTGATTGCACTTGTCCCCGGCAGGGCCTAAATACTGGCGGACACTCCACGAAATGGCCTTTTGCCCATGCGCTTGTCTTCGCTTTTTTCTATTGCCGCTGTTTTTCTGGGCGCGGCGCTCCTATGCCTTTTGGCAGCCCGATTCGCGGTCACCGCGATCGAGGACGGATCGCGCACAGCGGTGTTGGAGGAACTGGACCGCGACGGCCTGACCTGGGCCGAGGTGGACGCAACCGGCCTGCAGGTTTTTCTTGCCGGCACCGCGCCCAGCGAAGCGGCGCGCTTCAAGGCGCTGACCGTGGCAGGCAAGGTCGTGGATGCCGCCCGCGTCATCGACCAGATGCTGGTCGAAGACAGCGCCAAGATCGCAGCGCCACGGTTTTCGATGGAAATCCTGCGCAATGACAGCGGCATTTCCCTCATTGGCCTTGTCCCCGCTAGCACCGACCGCGAGGAACTGGTGGCCGAAATCGCCGAGCAGGCAGAAGAAGACGAGGTGATCGACCTTCTGGAATCGGCCGATTACCCACAGCCCGACACATGGCAGGACGCGGTGGATTATGCTGTTACATCGCTGTCCCAACTCCCGCGTGCCAAGGTCTCGGTGGATGCCTCGCGCGTGATGATCACCGCCATGGCCGACAGCGAAAAAGACAAACGCCGAATTGAAACCGATCTGGCGCGCCAAGTGCCGGATGACGTGGGTCTTGCACTTGATATTTCCTCGCCCCGGCCCGTCATCACGCCCTTTACCCTTCGTTTCCTGATCGAAGACGGAACGCCGCGCTTCGATGCCTGCTCGGCCGATACCGAAGAGGCGCGGGATCGCATCCTGCGCGCCGCAAGCGAGGTCGGCCTGACCGACAAGGCGGCCTGCACCATCGGCCTTGGCGTGCCCTCGCCGAAATGGGCCCGCGCGGTGGAGCAATCCATCGCCGCCCTGGGCAAGCTGGGCGGTGGCAGCGTCACCTTTTCGGATGCGGATATTTCACTGGTCGCGGCCGAAGGCACGCCGCAGGCGGCTTTCGATGATGTCGTCGGGCAGCTTGAAACCTCGCTCCCCGAGGTTTTCGCGCTCCATGCCGTTTTGCCCCAGCCCGAGGACGAGACACAGGTAACGCCCGAATTCGTGGCAACGCTTTCGCCCGAAGGCCTGGTCCAGATCCGTGGCCGGGTGGATAGTGACGTGACCCGCGAAACCGTCAACAGTTTCGCCAAGGCGCGCTTTGCCTCTGATGCGGTGCACAGCACCGCGCGCGTGGCCGAGGATTTGCCGAAGGATTGGTCGTTGCGCGTGCTGACCGGGCTGGAAACCCTTTCGTACCTGTCGAACGGGGCCGTGATCGTGAAGCCCGAGGAACTGTCGGTGTCCGGTAATACAGGCCAGGAAGACGCAAGCGCTATGATCTCCGGGTTCCTGTCGGACAAACTGGGCGAACGGAACCAGTTTTCAATCGACGTGACCTACAAGGAAGAGCTTGACCCGGTGGCCAGCATCCCCACCCCCGAAGAATGCGAGGCCCGCATCGCCGAGGTGCAGGCGGACAACAAGATCAACTTTGAGCCGGGTTCGGCCAATATTGATGCCAATGGCGCGGCCATCATGGATCAAATCGCCGAAATCTTGACGGAGTGCGGCGAAATCCGCATGGAAATTCAAGGCCATACCGACAGTCAGGGCCGCGAGGTCATGAACCAGCAACTCAGCCAGGCGCGCGCCCGCGCGGTCCTCAACGAATTGCGCCTGCGCCGGGTTCTGACATCGTCCTTCACCGCCAAGGGCTATGGCGAAAGTGACCCGATTGCCGACAACGGCACCGAGGAAGGCCGCGAGGCCAACCGCCGGATCGAATTCAAGCTGATCCGCCCCGAGCCGATCGAGCCACAGGAAACAACCCTTGAAAGCCTTGAACAACCTGTTGAAAATCAGGATGAGGCAGGCGACACCGGGGATCAGGAAAGCACCGAAGATGAACAGAACTGAATTCATTATCGCCACGGCCATCGTTCTGTTCGTGGCCTTCTGCATGGGTTGGTTCGCCAACTGGCTGGTGCATCGGTTCATCCGCGTGTCGGGCTCAGACGTGGAAGAGCTTGAAAAGATGGCGCAAGAGCTGCACGAGGCCGAGGAAACCCGCGATCAGGCGATCACTTACCTGCAACAGCGCGAGGCCGAGCTGACCAACCAGATCTCGCAGACCGAGGCCGAGCTTTCGGCCACCATGGACGGCCTGCGCGAAGCCCGCCACGAGGCCGAAATGCTGCGCGGTGAGTTGGAGCGCAACCGCGCGGGTTAGCGGTTTGCCTCTGGCGTAAAAGTCGCGACATGCCTCTGGTGTGCCTGCGCCGAGCGGGGGTATACGGTTTTGTGGCAGTTATGCGCAGGAGGTGCTTTGCAAAGCTCGGACGTTTCCCGACTGCGGGCCTTCGTGTAGAGTGCAGCTAATTCGGGCTTTGAGCCCAAACTGCCGAATGCTGCGGCTTGCGCGAACGTCCGCTTCCGCCATTGAAAATAGCAAAACAGGTCGCCATTTTGCGCAAGACTATCGACTGAAGGATACTTCCCAAGATGAGCGCGGCACTCTTAGTCGTTATTGGCCTGATAGGCTTAGTGGTGGGCGGCGAAATGCTGGTGCGGGGAGCTGTCTCGGCTGCCAAGTCGTTCGGTATATCCCCGATGGTTATCGGTCTCACTTTGGTTGGCTTTGGAACTTCAACGCCAGAGTTAGTAACAAGCCTTCAGGCTGCGCTTTCCGGTTCGTCAGGAATTGCGATTGGAAACGTCGTCGGCAGCAACATCGGCAACGTTCTTCTGATACTGGGTATTGCTGCTCTCATCGCGCCTATTGCAGTGGACCCTAAAGCATTCCGGCGTGACGGCACGGTGACGGTAGTTGCAACGCTCATTTGTCTCGGTGCCGTTCTGTTAGGAGAAATCGGCCGACTGATCGGCGCAGGTCTTGTCACTGCATTGGCAGCTTATCTTGGCTTTACGCTGTGGTCAGAGAAAAGAACAGGAGGCACACCAGCCGCCGCTGTCTACGAGAACGAAGCTGACGCTGTGGTCGGCCCAGAAACATCGATCGGCATATCGCTGTTGATTTGCATCGCGGGGCTGGCAATCACCATATTCGGCGCAAGGTTTTTGGTGTCAGGTGCCGTGTCCCTCGCTCAGGCTGCGGGGCTTTCGGAAACAGCGATCGGACTTACAATCGTGGCAATTGGGACCTCAATGCCAGAGCTTGTCACCTCCATCATTGCGGTACGGAAGGGCGAAGGAGCTGTCGCACTCGGGAATGTTTTGGGTAGCAACATTTTCAACATCTTAGGCATCCTTGGAATAACTGTCCTCGTCCAACCCATGACAGTTCCGACCGAGATTGTTCGCCTCGATATTTGGGTCCTGTGTGCTACGACGCTTATCTTAATGGCATTTGCTCGAAGCGGTTGGAAAATCAATCGGCGTGAGGGCGGGCTTTTCGTGTTCGCGTACATTGCCTACCTCGTTGTGCTTCTCGCCTGATATGCGTTTAATTAGATATACGAGCTGTCGTAAAAGCAGGCCTTCGCAAATGTAAGTTGAATGGCAGGTTTGTCCCGCACTTCGGTCATTCGACTTACCGAGCGCGAAGGTCTGCTCTGACCAGCAGGCCCGCAAACCGCTATGTCTGCTACGGGCCTAACTGCGGTTCCCTAACATGTCCGATCGGAAGACTTACCTCATGACCTCAAGCTTGCCTTCGCGCGGGCATCTTGTGTCAGGCGCAGAACAGCAGACTGCGCGTGTCCTGAAACCCACGGTTTACGCGCCGCGCCATATTACGTGGTGACGAAACGGCAAGTTTTTGTCACTATGCCTGCAAACAACAAAACGGGTCACCGAACCCGGCAGGCGTAGCGTGGGCAGGCACCTATGAGGTATTCAGGTCGGGTAAACTCCATCCTTTGCACCGCCGGTTGCGCGTTCGTTTGCGGGCACAGATGGCAAGCATCGAGGATCGAGTATGGCGCGAGAGCGTGAGGTAGGCACCCTTTGGATCGGTGGGCCGTTAAGTTGGCTGGAACAGCTTTGCCTGAAGTCCTTTGTCGACAAGGGCCAGAAAATCACCCTGTTCAGCTATGAGGACATCCCCAATGTCCCCGAGGGCGTGATCCGCCGCGACGGGCGCGAGATCATAGATACCGACGATTTCATCAAGTACGAACAAAAGAACAGTTTCGCGCTTTTTGCCGATTGGTTCCGCCTGCACATGATCCATCAATGCCCCGGCATGATCTGGATTGATACCGATGTCTATTGCCACCGGCCCATGGACTACGACAGCGATTATGTCATGGGCTACGAGCTGCCCGGCGAACACCGCGTCAACAACGCCATCCTCGGCCTGCCGCATGACAGCGAGATGCTCTCGCAAATGCTGGATTTCACCTCGGATCGCTATTCCATCGCGCCCTTCCTGCCCAAGGGAAAGCAAAAGGATTTCCGGAAAAAGGCAGATGCCGGCAAGCCCGTGCATATCACCCGGCAGCCCTGGGGTGTCTGGGGGCCGATGATGGTCACCCATTATGTCCACGCTTTGGGGCTTGAGGACAAGGTGCGGCCGCTCGATGCCTTCTATCCCGTCACCTTCCGGGACCGCACCAAGTTCCTCCGCCGCGCCTCGATTGCCGAGGGGCTGATAACGGATGAAACCACCGCCCTGCACCTTTGGGCCTCGAACAAGAAACAACTGGGTAACCTGCACCACGGGCTGGCCCCGCGGGGCTCCTACCTTGAAAAACTGGTGCAAGAGCACGGAATCGAACCCGCGCTTGCCCCGATCAAGGGCCGGGGCACCGCCACCTTCGATGGTGCGCTTGTTGATCACCTTGATCTGGACGAGGTCGAAACCGTGGCGGACCTGACAGGTGCGGCGCGCAGTTTCGTGCTGTCGCTCCACCATCAGCACGATTGCGATATCCAACTGATCGACGTCGACAGGTCCGGCCAGTTCGGCAATGATCCGCAGCCATGGATCGCCGATTATGCCGCGTTCCTGCAAAGCAACGGGGTCGACTCCGACCGCATCCGCGTGATCCGCCGTGAAAAAGACCTGCGCCCGGTGGATGTGCTGTGCAATCTCGATGGCTTCGGCTGCGCCTACCGCATCAAGAACCTCGGCAGGATCTATGACCGCTGCCTGCATTCCGACAGCCGGGTGTTCATGGACATCAAGAAAGGCTCGGGCGCCTTTCCCTTTCTCAAGGCCTACGGCACCAACGAACCGCTTTCGACACGCGAAGAAGACGGCAAACCCGTTACCCGCGTCGTGGTTACCCCCAAACCCCCCGAAGGCGGCGACGATGCCGGGTGGGATGAAATCGCAACGCGGCTTGCGGGCGACGATGGCTTTTACCGCCCCGGCCCCGAAGGCCATTCCTTCCTTTTCATGCCGCGTAGCGACGACACGCTTGTGGTGACCTTCGACAACCTCGATATCACCATGAACAAACGCGATGACCGGCGGCCTTGGGGCTATTCCTTCATCCGCGAACAAGGCTGGTCGATGCTGGGCGTGCTGGCCGGCGGCTGGACATGGTATCGCAACCCTTGGGTGTCCCAGCAATTCGATGAGCTGCGCGACAGCGGCTTTTTCAACCGCTTCAAACGGGTGGTGTTTTACGGCGCCTCCATGGGCGGCTATGCCGCCTGCGCCTTTTCCGCCGCCGCGCCCGGCGCGGATGTGGTGGCGATCAGCCCGCAAAGCACGCTGGATAAATCCATCGTGCCCTGGGAAACCCGCTACAAGGTGGCCTGGGACCGCGACTTTTCCGGCCCCTACGGCGATGCGGCACAGGCCTCGGGCGCGGCCAACAAGGTCTATGTCCTGTATGATCCCTACGAGCCGCTGGATTCCGGCCATGTGGCCCGGTTCGACAATGACAATGTCGAACGCCTGCGCGCCCCGCTTCTGGGGCACCGCCTCGGCTCGTCGCTCAACCAGATGGGAATCCTGTCGCCCATCATCCTTGGGGCGCTCGCGGGCACCCTGACCTCGCAGGACTATTACCAGATGCTGCGCAACCGAAAGGCCTTCCCGCGCTATCAGCGCGAGCTTTTCAATCGCACGGTCAACCGCGGCCATACGCAACTGGCCAAATCGCTGGGCGAATACATCCTTGCCCGCAACGACAACCGCAAGGTCCGGCAGGGCCTGCGCGCGCTTCGGTAAGCCCAAGGATCCCCCATGTTCCCCACGCGAACGACCATGAGGCAGGCAAGAAAAGGCGGCCATCCCACGGGCCCCCCACCCGTGGCCATTTCGGAACGCGGCGGGCGATGGGTGTTAACCTTCCTTGCTATGAAACCACGGCGTGCAGTATCCTTTCGCCAAGGAAATACGCAGGCCAAGAACGCCGATAAATCCAGAGCGGGTGCATGACACAAGAGACCTACACCGTCGTTTCCACGATGAAGAACGAAGGCCCCTTTATCATTGATTGGGTGGCTCACTACAAAACGCTTGGCTTTGATCATATTCTGGTCTGCACCAACGATTGTACGGATACGACCGTCGATATCCTCTTGCGACTGCAGGAAATGGGCCTTGTCACCCAACACAACACCATCGTTCGCAGCGGCGGCATTCACCGCTCGGCCCTGCGACAGGCCTCCCGGCGCTATGATATCGTGATGGATGCGAAATGGGTCTTTGTCTGCGACGTGGATGAATACCTTAACATCCATATGGGTGACGGATCGGTTCAGGCGATGGTCGAAGGCTCGGGCGAGGATAGCGATGTCATCTCGGTGCCATGGCGTATCTTCGGGCCAAACGGCATCGAGGCGTTCAGCGATACACCGGTCACACAACAATTCCGCATGGCCGAACTGCCCTGGGATGCAGAAGAACGGCCCAACACCGGCAAGTTCGTCAAATCGCTCTACACCAATCAGCACAAGTTCCAGCGCATGGGCCTGCACGCCCCCGTCACGCTGAAAGAGCATATCGAAACCACAAAGCGCGTTCTGCCGGGCGGCAAGGATTACGTGATCAACGGCGAGCGCACGGAACACCCCCCGGTCTTCACCGAGGCACAGGTCAATCACTATGCGCTGCGCTCCATGGACAGCTACCTTGTCAAACGCGCGCGGGGCAGGGCGAACCATTCGCACCATGTTCTGGGGCTGGACTATTGGCACAAGTTCAACCTCAACGGCGAGGAAGACACCACGATCGACCGCTACCAAAGCGCCAGCGCCAAACTCGCGGCCGAATTGAAGGCCGATCCGGTGCTGGCCGATCTGCATCAAAGGGCGGTTGACTGGCACGCACGCAAGGCGGCCTCCCTCAAGATGGATCCTGACATGGATGAATTGACAAATGCCTTGCGGGCGAACCTCGCAGAAGACTCCGCACCGGAGAAAAAGGCAAAATCGGCGTGATGAAACCCGGATAGGTGGGCAGGCCCATGAAAGACGAAACACCAACCATCGAGCGTCCAGAACTCACGTTCATTCCCGAAGTGGCCGAATTGCTTCGGAAACACTACGAAAAGGCGAATGTGATCCTTGAATACGGCTCGGGCGGATCAACGGTCATGGCTGCCGAGATGCCGGGAAAAACCATTTTTTCGGTCGAAACCAGCCGCCCCTGGACCAAGATGATGCGCCGCTATTTCGAACAGGAACAGCCGCCATCCATGCCCCTGATGCAGCACGTGAATGTCGGCAAAACCGGCAAATGGGGCCGGCCCGTGGATAACTCGGGGTTCAAGCGTTATCACCGCTACCCGCTGTCGATCTGGGATATCGACGAATTTCAGCATCCCGATGTGATCCTGATCGATGGCCGCTTCCGGGTCGCCTGTGCGCTGACAGCGATGTTGCGATGCACCAAAAAAACCACGCTGCTGTTCGATGACTATGAAAACCGCGCATCCTATCACATGCTCGAAGACTTCCTCGAGAAAGAGGAAACCGTCGGCGCGATGGCGCGCTTCACGGTCCGCAAAACCACCTTTCCCCGCGACAAGATGACAAAGCTGATCGGCGCTTTTGCAAACCGGTTTTGACCCGCTGCGGTACAACGCTTGAGCGGGGCACGCGTTTCGCGAAGATCTGTGATTCAGGTTTTTCGCGAAACGCTTTAGGCAAGCCTTGGGAATGGCAAAACTTTGACCAGTTCTTGCGTGATTATGGTTAGATCGGAAAAGTCTTGCTAATTCGGGCACAGATACCAAAGGAGACAGCGGGCAGGGTATGACGGTTCTGGGTGTCACATGTTTACGCGATGACGGCCCCTATGTTGTGGAATGGGTGGCGCATCATCTGGCGACGGGGATGGATCACATCCTTGTTCTCAGCCACGATTGCACCGATGGCAGCGATACACTGCTCGATGCCTTGCAGGCCTCGGGCCGCGTGACACACCTGCGTTTTGCCCCCAAGGGCAACAAATCCGTGCAATGGCAGGCGCTCAGGCTGGCGGGGGATCATCCGCTTGTGGCCGGGGCCGACTGGGTGATGGTGTTCGATTGCGATGAATTCCTGTCGCTCGATCCCGCCTGTTCGGATATCTCCGGGTTTCTGGACGCGATGCAGGGGCAGGGCGGGCAGGCCGACGCGGTGGCCATTCCGTGGCGGCTGTTCGGCTCTGACGGGCAGGCGGGCTATGATCCCGCCCTGACGCCCGAACGCTTCCGCCGCGCCGCGCCGCGCGATCTGCAATTTCCCATGGCGCATCTGTTCAAATCCATCGTCCGCCCCAAGGCCTTTCAAAAGCTTGGCGTTCACCGCCCGCGCCGCAAGCCGCGCCGCGATGCGCCGTGGCTGACCGCATGGGGCGATTGTCTGCCCGAAAGCTTCGTGCAGAACGACGATCTGATCACCCTTTATACTTACGCAAAGGACCACCCGCCGCTGGCCGAGTTGAACCATTATTCCCTGCGCTCGCGCGATGAATTCATGGTCAAGCGGCACCGTGGCCTGCCCAACCACATGCAAAAACCGATCGACGTGGGCTATTGGGTGGAAAGAAACTGGAACACCGTTGAAGAGCACCGTATCGACACCATGCTACCGGCCACCCGTGCCATGGTGGATGAGCTTCTGAACCTGCCCGATGTCCACCCCTGCCACGCGGCCACCGTGGCCGCGTATCAACGCCGCCTTGCGGAAATCTTCCGCGAGATTGATGAAGTGCGCTTTCACTGGCAATTAGGCCTCACACCAAACAGCACCCCACCCAGCCCCAAGGCCCTGCGCAGCTACGTCGCGGCCATGGCGGCGGCCCGGGGCAACAAGGGCTGAACAGGCAGATGGCAGGGCAGGTCGAATTTCGCGAAATGGCAGGGGTCACCGCCAATGGCATCACCCTGTTGGAGGCCGTGTCGCAAGACACCGAAACAGGCCAGGAGGTCACGCTCTATTTCCAGGCGGATACCGACCCAAGGCAACTGGGGTTCCCCCACAAGGCCGAGGTGCCGACGCTTTTCACCATCGGCGGTGCACCGGTGCTGCGCCTGTCGCTGCCACGCCGGGGGCCGTTCACCCTGTCCTTTGCCGGGGACGAGGTCGAAGTTACCCCCTCTCCCTCCGAATTGCGCGGGTTCGAAGGCCTGAATGCCGCCGCCGCCCTCAGCAATGGCGAGGATGCCGCGACCATCCTGCAATGGCTTGCCTTCAACGCCGAGCATCAAGGCCTGAACGCCGCCGTCATCCTTGATCGCACCCGCCCCGGTGAGCGGCCCGCCTTTGACGCCGAACTGCAACAGGGCGTGGCCGCCATGGGCCTGCCCATGCGCGTCACCGTCCTGCGCTCTCATCATCCCTTGGGCAAACTCAACCTCCCGGCCGAGGAACACCCCTTCTGCGCCCCCGCCGCGCCCGGCAAGGACCGGATGGAAATTCCCCCGCCCGCGCCATGGTCCGCGCCCATCGGGGCGCTGCATTGCTATGAAATCATGCGCCGGCGCTTTCTGGGCGATGCCCGCGCCGTGGCCAATATCGAGGTCCACGACCTGATCGTCGATGATGGCGACGAGACCATCTTTGACCGCGCCGTTGCCGCGCAAGGCGGGGTGATCCCGCTTATGGGGCAAACCTGTTACCCATGGCGTGTACGCAACAACGACCCGATCCGCTTTGCCGATCATATCTGTGTGCAGTTCGACGCCGGCAAACCCAAAACCCGCTGGTGCATCGCCCCGGCGAAAGCCCCGGAAAAAGCCATCTGGCGACTGACCCGTGTCGGCAACGCCGACCCGGACTTGACGGCGCCGGGCCGCTTTTACCGCTTCATGAACCTGCGCCACCCGGCCGATGCGGTCTCGCTCATCGTTCCGAAAACCGCGCTGATCGAAGACGACCGCCTGCTCAAACTGTCAAAGAAAACCTTCGGCCACAAACCCGTGCGCGTGCCCGATGTCGCGCCCAGGAAGGTGCAAAAGGGCCGGGGCCGCCGCGCCATCGTCACCACCATGAAAAACGAAGGCCCCTTCATCCTTGAATGGCTGGCCTATCACCGCGCCATCGGGTTCGATGATTTCCTGATCTACACCAACGACTGCACCGATGGCACCGACGATATGTTCGACCTGTTGCAGGCCAAGGGATACATCCAACACCGCGACAACCCGTTTCGCGAAATGAACCTCAAACCCCAGCACGCCGCCCTTGCCGCCGCTGGGGAGGAGCCGTTGATCAAGGATGCCAAATGGGCCACCTGCATCGACGTGGATGAATTCATCAACATCAAGGTGGGCGACGGCACGCTGGATGATCTGTTCAAGGCCGTGCCCGATGCCAACATGATCGCCATGACATGGCGGTTGTTCGGCAATGCCGATGTCGCCGGTTTCCACGATGACCTGATCATCCGGCAGTTCACCCGCTGCGCCCCCGAATACGCCCGCAAGCCGCATCAGGCCTGGGGCTTCAAGACGCTGTTCCAGAACGCGGGTATCTTCAAGAAACTGGGGGTGCACCGGCCCAAGGGCCTCAACCCGCAACTGGTGGATGAAATCATGTGGGTCAACGGCTCGGGCATCCCGCTGCCGGAATCGATGTATCGCAACGGCTGGCGCTCAACGGTCACGACCTATGGCTATGACTTGGTACAGTTGAACCATTATGCCGTGCGCTCTGCCGAAAGCTTCCTTGTGAAACGTGATCGGGGCCGGGTGAACCACGTCGACCGCGACCAGGGCCTCGCGTACTGGTTCCGCATGAACAACAACGCCGAGGAAGACACCTCGATCCAGCGGATGATTCCAAGGGTTGAACAGGAACGCGCCAAACTCATGGCCGACCCCGAGATCGCGGCGATGCACGACCACTGCGTGAAAATGCATCGCACCAAGATTGATGAATTGCGGGCGACCGAGAATTATTCGAAGTTCTTTGCCGAACTGAACGGCGAGAGGATGCGCAAACTGGCGCATATGCATGTGCATTTCGGCTCCAACGTCTTCTTGTCCGGGCCGGAATGCGTCCCCGACGAGGTGCTGGCCCGCGACCCCGAAGAGGATTTTTTCTTCACCGTCGAAAAGGGCGAGACACAGCACTAGGGGCAAAGGGTGGGGTTCAACTGCCCCGCGCGGAATCAAGGCCGCAGGCCGCCGCGCGATCGCCAGACCGC
This sequence comes from Roseovarius sp. MMSF_3281, assembly GCF_030733685.1. GTDB lineage: Bacteria > Pseudomonadota > Alphaproteobacteria > Rhodobacterales > Rhodobacteraceae > Roseovarius. The sequence goes on along the minus strand of NZ_JASHIM010000007.1, from coordinate 67,811 downwards.
CCCCCGGGCTGGCGATTGGTTGACGTAGGCACCCCGTGTTGGGGTCTTCCGACAGTAACTGGGATAAATCGAGGGGCTCAAACCTTCGATCGCCATCCCGCGGTCTGGCCATCGCGCTGCTATCGGGCTTTGATAAAGCCTTGGTTTCAGAAACGGGAAGGGCGGTTTATGCCGTCCAACGTCAGATAAGAAACCCGATAACCTTGTAGGGCGCGCACCCAAACACACCTCCCAAACGAAAAGGCCCCGGCAAACCGCCGGGGCCAATCCTTGCCATTGAGTGGCAAAGGCGCGTGGCCTTACTTGGGCATGATCACCCCGTCGATCACGTGGATCACACCGTTGCTGGCCTCGATATCGGCGGTCACGACATTCGCGCCGTCAACGCTCACGCCATCTTCGGTCATGATGGTCACTTCGCTGCCCTCAACGGTCTCGGCCATCATGTTGTTCGACAGATCCCCCGACATCACTTTGCCCGGCACCACGTGGTAGGTCAGGATCGACGTCAGCTTATCCTTGTTCTCGGGCTTCAGCAGGTCTTCGACCGTGCCTTCGGGCAGCGCGGCAAAGGCCTCATCGGTGGGGGCGAAAACGGTAAAGGGGCCTTCGCCCTTCAGGGTTTCCACCAAGCCGGCAGCCTGCACGGCCGCGACAAGCGTTTCAAAGCTGCCCGCATCCACGGCGGTATCGACGATGTCCATTTTCCCATGCCCGTCGGCAAGGGCGGGGCCCGCCATCAACGCGGCGGCAGCGGTCATTGCAAGATAAGTACGGCGAAACATGATTTGGTCTCCTTCGGTTGCTGAAGAATTCAATGCCGTTATCGACATCGTCCAGACCTACGCAGCGAAACCTCGGACGGTTCACCGGGGGTTTCCGCCGATGCCATTTGACCCGCGCGGAATGCGACCTAAGCCGCGCCCTGCGCAATTTTCCATTCAAACTCTTGTGATCTTCGCTCACTGCGACGTGAGGTTTCTCTGCCTTCCAAACTTCCCAGAGCATTTGCCTGTTCCTCGATCGCCCTGCACCGGGCCTGGCCTGGGGCCTCGCTTGCCAACTGCGGATATGGAACAACCCTGCTGTCGAAACCTTTCCAAAGCCTTGCACCACCGCACGCAGGCCACCGGGCAGCTGGTTATGTACGTTCTGTACAGTCGTTGAAGACGAACCCCCGATTTCTGTACAGAAACCGGGGGTAAGATGTACAAACTGTACATGTCTTTCTGTGCTGTGTCGGGGATCATTCCATCCCGATGGCCGCCCGCACGATACCGTCCAGAAGATCCTGGATTTTCTGCATCTCGCCTTCGGGGAAGGCGCGGTATCCGATCATCACCTCGCCCTCGGACTCCGCCAGTTCGGCGACGAAGATGTCATAGGGGCAAAAGGCGATGTTCATCGGGTCCGCCTCCATCACCTCGCGCGACAACGAGGCCGAGCAAAAGCTATAGGTATCGGCCTCTTTGAACAGAACCACGTCCGACCCCACATCGGCACGCGTGCGCTCCAGCATCTCGCCCACGTGGCTGACACTGTCGATCACCAACCCCTTGTCCAGTATGGCACTTTCCAGCCCAAAGGCCACATCGCCAAAGCTCTGGTCGGTGGTATAGGTCACCATCTCCTGTGCGGTTGCGGTTTGGGCGGCCAATCCCATGGCGGCGGCCAGTATCCATGTTTTCATGACAAACTCTCCGTAAACTCTGGTTTCCGGTTGTCCCCGGATAGTCAAAGGCGCAGTCTATAAGCCAACCATGCCTTCACCTTTGATCCACATCAACACCCGAGACACCGAATGACCTATGCCGTGAACGCGCTTGAATTCCTCGCATTGATTTTCGTGATCGCCCTTGGCCTGCTTGCCCTGACGGTTTTGATCCTCTTCATCCTCGACAAGACCCAAACCGGCGACGCCATTCGCCGTAACTACCCGGTAATAGGGCGTTTTCGCGGATTGTTCACCAAGCTGGGCGAATTCTTCCGGCAGTATTTCTTCGCCATGGACCGTGAGGAAATGCCGTTCAACCGGGCACAGCGCGACTGGGTCTATCACGCGGGCAAGGGCAAGGGGAACACGGTGGCCTTCGGCTCGACACGCAACCTTGCCATTTCGGGAACACCGATCTTCGTGAACGCCTGCTTTCCGCCACTGGACGATGAGTCCGCCGCAACCGCGCCGATGGAGATCGGTCCAACGGCGGCCGTGCCTTATCGGGCCAAGTCGATCTACAATATCTCGGGGATGAGCTATGGCGCCATTTCCCGCCCCGCCGTTGAGGCCCTTAGCCGGGGTGCGGCCAAGGCGGGCATCTGGCTCAATACCGGGGAAGGGGGGCTATCGCCCTTTCACCTCAAGGGGGCATGCGACATCGTCTATCAGATCGGCACGGCAAAATACGGCGTGCGCGATGAGAGCGGCAATCTTGATGACGACAAGCTGCGCGAGGTGGGCAGCAACCCGCAGGTGAAAATGTTCGAACTGAAGCTGGCCCAAGGGGCCAAGCCCGGCAAGGGCGGCATCCTGCCCGGTGAAAAGGTGAGTGCCGAAATTGCCGCGATCCGGGGTATCCCCGAGGGACAAGACAGCATCTCGCCTAACCGTCACCGCGAAATCGACAGCTACGCCGAACTTCTGGATGTCGTGGCCCATATCCGCGAGGTCTCCGGCAAGCCCTGCGGTTTCAAAACGGTTGTCGGGTCGTCGGATGCATGGGCCGAGTTCTTCGAGTTGATCAATGAACGCGGGTCCGATTGCGCACCCGACTTCATCACCATTGACGGCGGGGAGGGCGGCACCGGGGCCGCGCCCATGCCGCTGATTGATCTGGTCGGCATGCCGATCCGCGAGGCGCTGCCGCGTATGGTGGACCTGCGTGACCGTTATGGTTTGAAAGAGCGTATTCGCATTATTGCCAGCGGCAAGCTGGTGAACCCGTCTGATGTGGCTTGGGCGCTTTGCGCCGGGGCCGATTTCGTCACCTCCGCGCGCGGCTTTATGTTCTCGCTTGGCTGTATTCAGGCGCTCAAGTGCAATCGCAACACCTGCCCCACCGGCATCACCACCCATGCGCCGCACCTGCAAGCGGGTCTTGTCGTGGAGGACAAGTTCGAGAAGGTGGCCAATTACGCCAAATCCGTGATCAACGAGGTCGAGACAATCGCCCACTCCGTCGGGGTGGCCGAACCGCGCCTGATGCGGCGGCGGCATGTGCGGATTGTGCAGGCCGATGGCACCTCGATTCCGTTCAACAAAATCCGGCCAAGTTACAACGTCCCCACACAGACGTGAGGATGGTTCATTTGCCCGATTGTGGAGGGGCGCGTAGCGTCCCCTATATATACTGTGTGGAACAGACGGGAAAATGACATGGCTTATCGGTGGAAAAACGACCTGACCGAGGCGGCGGTGACGCCGAAACATATCTATATGAACCGCCGCCAATGGATCGCGGGGGCCGCCGCCGGGTTGGGCCTTGCCGGAGTAGGTGGCGCAGCCCGCGCGCAAGAGAACGACCTTGAGCCGAACGACTGGGACGATATCACCAGCTATAACAACTATTATGAGTTCGGCACCGGCAAGGATGACCCCGCCCGCTATGCCGACCGCCTGACCATCCAGCCCTGGACCGTCAAGATCGACGGCATGGTCGACCGCCCCGCCGACTACGCCTTCGAGGACATCATGGCGAAAATGACCATCGAAGAGCGGCTCTACCGTTTCCGCTGTGTCGAGGCGTGGTCGATGGTGGTGCCTTGGAACGGGTTTGAGCTGGCCGACCTTCTGAATATGGCGGGCGTGCAGTCGGGCGCGAAGTACGTGGCTTTTGAAACCGTGCTGCGCCCCGATGAAATGTCGGGCGTGCAATTCCCGGTTCTGGACTGGCCCTATGTCGAGGGCCTGCGCCTGGATGAGGCGATGCACCCCCTCACTATAATGGCCACCGGAATCTATGGCCGCGACATGCCCAACCAGAACGGCGCGCCCCTGCGTCTGGTGGTGCCGTGGAAGTATGGCTTCAAATCCATCAAGTCGATCGTGCGGATCACCCTGACGGATAAAGAGCCAGCGACAAGCTGGAACAAGGCCAACCCGCGCGAATACGGCTTCTATAGTAATGTGAACCCAACCGTGGATCACCCGCGTTGGTCACAGGCGACCGAACGGCAAATCGGTGGCGGGCTGTTTGCCCCGCGCATCCCCACCAAGATGTTCAACGGCTACGAGGCCGAGGTTGCCAGCCTTTATGATGGCATGGACCTGACCAAGAACTTCTGATCCTGGTGGACCGTTTCAATACCCTTGTCCGGCGCATCCCCACAGCGGCCATATATATACTGTGTGCCGTTCCCGCGCCGTGGCTCTTTTATCTGGGGGTCACGGGCGGCCTGGGGGCCGAGCCGATCAAGGCGCTTGAACGAGAGTTGGGCGAGATTGCCTTGCAGTTGGTTGTGGCCGGTTTGGCCATCACCCCCCTGCGCCGGTACGTCGGCCTGAACCTTTTGAAGTTCCGTCGCGCGCTGGGCCTCATGGCATTTGCCTATGTCGCGCTGCATCTGGCGGTTTGGTTGATCCTCGATGTGCAGATCGTGGCACAGATTTGGGCGGACATTATAAAGCGTCCCTATGTGACCATCGGAATGGTGGCCTTCCTTTTGATGATTCCCCTGGCTGCCACCTCGAACAATTATTCTGTTCGCAAACTGGGCCGGAAATGGCGGCAGCTTCATAAGCTCACTTATGTGGTCGCGATTCTGGGGGCGATTCACTTCATTTGGCTCTCCAAGGGCTTCCAACTGGAGCCGTTGATCTATCTTTCGGTGATTTTAGGGCTTCTGATGCTTCGGATTCGCCCGCAGCGCAGGAAACAGGCGGCCTGATTCACCGTCTGACGCCGATTCAGGCGGAAAATGAATCGCCCAAAACAGCGATTCACGCCGATTCACCGAAAATCACCGGGTGAATCGCGCCCCGATTCAAAAAAATCGCCCCCGATTCCGGAAAATGAATCGCCCGAACGCGCGATTCATCCCTCGAGTCGCCAAGATTCTGCCGGTGACTCGGAAAGTTTCGCCCGAGTCTTGGGGATAAGCCTGTGGATAACCATATATATAGGGAATGACCCTGCTGCGGCGCGGCAATAAAATTGCGCCAAAGCTCCCATCCGTGAAATTTCGCCTATCCAACCCTATGTTTTTCCAAGGAAAATCGGTTTTTTGAAAAAAAGATGACGTTTCTCGAAAAAAGGGGTTGCGGGGTCAGGCGGTAATCCGTAAATACCCCCTCACCGGCGGCGCTGAGGCGCAC
>NZ_JASHIM010000007.1:0-60000 GCF_030733685.1 Roseovarius sp. MMSF_3281 | reverse complement strand
GCGCGAGAAGGGCGTTTGGTGGATGCCTTGGCAGTAAGAGGCGATGAAGGACGTGATACTCTGCGATAAGCCATGGGGAGGTGAGAATAACCTTTGATCCATGGATTTCCGAATGGGGCAACCCACCTGACAGTTGGTTATAAATTGCTTCGGTAATTTATAACTTGCTGAAACAGGTACTTAAAACCTGAATACATAGGGTTTTAAGAGCAAACCCGGAGAACTGAAACATCTAAGTACCCGGAGGAAAGGAAATCAATTGATACTCCCCTAGTAGCGGCGAGCGAACGGGGACCAGCCGAGCCTTGAGAGTGATCAGAACATGTTGGAAAGCATGGCCATAGCGGGTGACAGCCCCGTACGAGAAGCTCGATAGGACGTATTAAGTAGGGCGGGACACGTGAAATCCTGTCTGAAGATCGGGGGACCACCCTCGAAGGCTAAGTACTCCTTACTGACCGATAGCGAACCAGTACCGTGAGGGAAAGGTGAAAAGCACCCCGACGAGGGGAGTGAAACAGTACCTGAAACCGAACGCCTACAATCAGTCGGAGCTTGACTGGACTCTAATGACAATCTGCTTCATGAAGCGAATGAATACTCAAACATGGAGCGGACAGTGTCGGACCTAGCTTTTATTACCGATGGAACAGCAGCAGCGATTTTCTTCATAGCGGGGTTGATCGACGCCGGTGTTAACCATTGCCCGAACGAGGGCTGCTTCGCGAAAAACGAAGTAGAGGCTTATAATAGCTTCGCGGTCGGCACGACGCATTTTCAGAAGAATGAGGTTGGCGAAGAATTCTACTTCCGTCGCGAAACGGCCCATGCAGATGGCCCTTTTCAGCGCATGTGGGGTGTTTCAGCCTCCAGTGATGGGGAACTTTGGGCTGGCTTTGGTCATGCCTACACGGTTTCCAATCGCAAAGATAACCTCTTTCTGACGTTGAATGCGATGACCGGTCTCTATGAAAAAGGGAGCGGCGTTGACCTTGGTGGCCCGATCGAATTTCGATCCGGTATCGAGGTCGGATACAAGAACAAGCAAGGGGTTAAGATGAGCCTGAGTGTCGACCACCGGTCGAACCTAGGAATATACAGTAACAACCCAGGCCTTGAAACGGTGCAATTCCGGGTGTCCATACCAACCAAGTAAGGTTGTCATTAGTGTCCAGTCTTGTGACGGCGTACCTTTTGTATAATGGGTCATCGACTTGGTCTATCTAGCAAGCTTAAGCCGTTAGGTGTAGGCGCAGCGAAAGCGAGTCTTAATAGGGCGTCGAGTTAGATGGATCAGACCCGAAACCGAGTGATCTAGGCATGACCAGGCTGAAGGTAAGGTAACACTTACTGGAGGGCCGAACCCACATCTGTTGAAAAAGATCGGGATGAGTTGTGCCTAGGGGTGAAAGGCCAATCAAACTCGGAGATAGCTGGTTCTCTGCGAAATCTATTTAGGTAGAGCGTCATCCGAATACCCTCGGGGGTAGAGCACTGGATGGGTAATGGGGCCCCACAGGCTTACTGATCCTAACCAAACTCCGAATACCGAGGAGTACTAGATGGCAGACACACAGCGGATGCTAACGTCCGTTGTGGAGAGGGAAACAACCCTGACCTACAGCTAAGGCCCCCAATTCGTGGCTAAGTGGGAAAGCAGGTGGGACGACCAAAACAACCAGGAGGTTGGCTTAGAAGCAGCCATCCTTTAAAGATAGCGTAACAGCTCACTGGTCTAAATAAGTTGTCCTGCGGCGAAGATGTAACGGGGCTCAAGCCACGAGCCGAAGCTTAGGAGTGCGTATGCACTGGTAGCAGAGCGTAGTGTGACATAGTTCCATTCCTCCTTAGCGCCTTCGGGCGCATTGGAGGAGAGGAACTTTCTGTGAAGCCGGGGCGTGAGCCATCCGGTGGAGAGATCACTAGTGAGAATGATGACATGAGTAGCGACAAACAGGGTGAGAGACCCTGTCGCCGAAAGTCCAAGGGTTCCTGCTTAAAGCTAATCTGAGCAGGGTAAGCCGACCCCTAAGGCGAGGCCGAAAGGCGTAGTCGATGGGAACCAGGTTAATATTCCTGGGCCAGGAGGATGTGACGGATTGTGAAGGTTGTTCAGGCTTATCGGATTGTCTGGGCCGCTGATCAGTCCCTGGAAATAGCACCTCCATCAGATCGTACCCTAAACCAACACAGGTGGACTGGTAGAGAATACCAAGGCGCTTGAGAGAACGATGTTGAAGGAACTCGGCAAAATACCTCCGTAAGTTCGCGAGAAGGAGGCCCAGTTTCTACGCAAGTATTGGCTGGGGGCACAAACCAGGGGGTGGCGACTGTTTACTAAAAACACAGGGCTCTGCGAAGTCGCAAGACGACGTATAGGGTCTGACGCCTGCCCGGTGCCTGAAGGTTAAAAGGAGAGGTGAGAGCCTTGAATTGAAGCCCAGGTAAACGGCGGCCGTAACTATAACGGTCCTAAGGTAGCGAAATTCCTTGTCGGGTAAGTTCCGACCTGCACGAATGGCGTAACGACTTCCCCGCTGTCTCCAACATCGACTCAGCGAAATTGAATTGCCTGTCAAGATGCAGGCTTCCCGCGGTTAGACGGAAAGACCCCGTGCACCTTTACTACAGCTTCGCACTGGCATCAGGATTGTGATGTGCAGGATAGGTGGTAGGCTTTGAACCAAGAACGCTAGTTCTTGTGGAGCCTCCCTTGAGATACCACCCTTCGCACTCTTGATGTCTAACCGCGGCCCCTTATCGGGGTCCGGGACCCTGCGTGGCGGGTAGTTTGACTGGGGCGGTCGCCTCCTAAAGAGTAACGGAGGCGCGCGAAGGTTGGCTCAGAGCGGTCGGAAATCGCTCGTTGAGTGCAATGGCAGAAGCCAGCCTGACTGCGAGACTGACAAGTCGAGCAGAGTCGAAAGACGGCCATAGTGATCCGGTGGTCCCGCGTGGAAGGGCCATCGCTCAACGGATAAAAGGTACGCCGGGGATAACAGGCTGATACTGCCCAAGAGTCCATATCGACGGCAGTGTTTGGCACCTCGATGTCGGCTCATCTCATCCTGGGGCTGGAGCAGGTCCCAAGGGTACGGCTGTTCGCCGTTTAAAGAGGTACGTGAGCTGGGTTTAGAACGTCGTGAGACAGTTCGGTCCCTATCTGCCGTGGGTGTAGGATACTTGAGAGGAGTTGCCCCTAGTACGAGAGGACCGGGGTGAACGATCCACTGGTGGACCTGTTGTTGCGCCAGCAGCAGTGCAGGGTAGCTATGATCGGACAGGATAACCGCTGAAGGCATCTAAGCGGGAAGCCCCCCTCAAAACAAGGTATCCCTGAGGACCGTGGAAGACCACCACGTCGATAGGCCGGAGATGTAAGCGCAGCAATGCGTTCAGTTGACCGGTACTAATTGTCCGATAGGCTTGATTTGATCCAGTAGAAGTCAGACTGACTTACTGATCGAAAGCATACACACCAACGTGTACGACTTGGAATTTTAAGGGTTTTTCTTGGTTTGGTGGTCATAGCAAGAGCAAAACACCCGGTCCCATCCCGAACCCGGCCGTTAAGTGCCTTAGCGCCGATGGTACTGCGTCTTAAGACGTGGGAGAGTAGGTCGCCGCCAAACCTAGTAAGACCCTTAAAGGTATCTCTCTTACGATGACGCCCTAACCACCTATCTATGCTTAGGGCGACGCAATTGGCGCGGGATGGAGCAGTCCGGTAGCTCGTCAGGCTCATAACCTGAAGGTCGCAGGTTCAAATCCTGCTCCCGCAACCAATAAAAACAACGCCTTAGCTCGAACGAGCCGAGGCATTTTTTTAATGGCACACTCAGCGGCAATGCTGCTCGGATAATGCGGTTTTCTAGCAGGCGTTTCGCGTCGGTTACTTTGACGCAGAAGTGTCCGAGTCGGAGGTAATGGGCCACTCGCTTATCCAAACACGTCTTCATCCACCGTTCGATGCGTTTTTGCTGCGTCGTAAGGGCGCGCGCCGCGCTGAGACCAAGTACTTGGCTGCCCGGGCCGGGCCTTGAAGAGACCGGAAATCTCGGTCCGGAGACACGGCTGGACTGGGACGATATCAGCCTGTTTACTAAGAATTTCGGCGCGCCCGAGCTGATACTTGAGAACTTGAAGGATCGGTTCCTGTTTCGGGAGGAAGATCCGGATACGGGCACCGATGGCCTCCGCCCGCCGCAGCTCGGTGCCTACACGCAATCGTGGCACATTTTTCAGTTGGTAGTGAATTCGAGCCCGCGACAGTCGTGCTACCGATCGATTAACCTGAAGACCATCGAAGATATTGGCGGCGCAGCTTATTTTCTCAGGCCCCGGGCGCGTGCGGCAGAATCAGGAATTCCTTAAGCGACTGACAGACCATGAGGAAGCCAGTGCGCATATCGTCATCTGCGTTGATATGCTGGGAGAGGGCTTCGACCTGACGAACCTGAAAATGGCCGTGCTTTACGAACGCCCACAAATCGTTTGCGACCACGTTGCAGTTTATCGGCTGGTTCACTCGCAAAGGCAACTGGGAACAGGTCGGCTAGGTCACGGTGGTCGCGAACATTGCCGACCCAGAAACCGCGACAAAGCTAGAGGCGCTTTATTCCGAGGGCGCCGACTGGGAAGGTCTGATCCGGCGACCCAGTGGATCGACAGGAGGAGACATACTGTGCCAAGGTTTCAACGTAAGACGAGATCGAGGCCAGTATTACGCGCGATTTCTTGCGCCCTAGGCTGAGAATCCATTAATCGGCTTACGCGGCTACTGCTGGACGGATGCTTGGCCGACATCAATTCCTTGTTCGTAGAGAAAGTCCAAAACATTACGTATTGAAAGCGAAAATCGCATGGACATCATCACCGCCAGAGAATGATCTCAGGGTTGGTTTTGAAGTACTTGAACGGGTCACGTTTTTCCATGCGGGCAGGTTAGGGCAGCGGATAATCGGTCTCAAGTCAGGTTGCTCTGACATTGCCTATGATAGTGTTTTTCCTCTGTAATGTCGTAGTGGACACAATTGTCCAATAGGTTTACCATCGCCGTATAAGTCAAGTCAGGGAGGCATTATGAAATCGCATTATCGCGTCGTGGTTATCGGCGGCGGTGTCGTCGGGGCATCCGTTCTCTATCATCTTGCAAAAATGGGGTGGACGGATGTCTGCCTTGTCGAACGGTCGGTTCTGACCGCTGGGTCAAGCTGGCACGCGGCGGGCGGGTTTCACGCCCTGAACGCGGATCCCAACATCGCATCCCTGCAATCCTATACAATCAATCTGCTGTCCGAGATCGAACAAGAAAGCGGGCAGTCGGTCGGCATGCACATGACGGGTGGCATGACGCTCGCTGGCACGCCGGACCGTTGGGAATGGCTGCAATCGGCTTACCGCACGTTCCAGTCCATCGGGATTGAAGATGTGCATCTGGTCACCCCCGAAGAGGCCGCCGACCTGTGCCCGATCATGTCGCCGCACGGCATCCTGGGCGGTATGTGGGCCGAACGCGAGGGTTACATCGACACGACGGGCACGGTCCATGCCTATGCCGGTGCGGCCAAGAAATACGGTGCCGAGGTTATCGAGCACAACCGTGTGCTGGAAATAAACGAGACCAAAGACGGCTGGGAAGTCGTCACCGAAAAGGGCACGATCCAGGCCGAGCATGTGGTCAATGCCGCGGGCCTGTGGGCCAAGCAGGTCGGTCGCATGGCCGGAATCGAGTTGCCGGTATCCCCGCTCAACCACCATTACCTGATTTCCGACACGATCCCCGAAGTCGCCGAGCTGGACAAGGAACTGCCGCTGGTCGTGGACCTTGAAGGCTTCACCTACATGCGCCAGGACCAGAAAGGTATCCTTCTGGGGATTTACGAGGTCGATCACGAACATTGGATGATGGACGGGGCACCCTGGGAATACGGGTTCGAGTTGCAACAGGAAGACCCGGATCGCATCGAGAAAGAGCTGACCCTCGGGTTCGAGCGGTATCCTGCGTTGCAGCATGTCGGTGTGAAGACCTGGGTCAACGGGGCCTTCACTTTCTCGCCGGATGGCAATCCGCTTGTCGGCCCGGTGCGCGGCAAGCCTGGGTACTGGTGCGCCTGCGCCGTCATGGCCGGGTTCCTGCAAGGCGGTGGCGTCGGCAAAAGCCTGGCGGAATGGATGATCCATGGCGAGCCGGAAGCGGATGTGTTCGGCATGGATGTCGCCCGCTATGGCGATTTTGCCGAGAACAAGCAGTATATCAAGGAAACCACGGGCCAGTTCTACACCCGGCGTTTCGTGATGACCTACCCCAACGAGCAGCTGCCTGCCGGACGCCCGATGAAGGTCTCGCCGAGTTATTCCGACATGTCCGCCGTCGGTGCCCGCTGGGGGGCGAGCTATGGCCTGGAGCTGCCGCTCTACTTCGCTCCGACACCCGAGTTCGAGGAAACGCCGACGCTGAAACGCTCGAACGCGTTCCCGATCATTGCAGAGGAATGCAAGGCCGTGCGCGAGACTGCAGGGCTTCTGGATATCTCCGGCTTCTCGCGGTTCGAAGTGACAGGCCCCGAGGCGGAACGCTGGCTGGACTGGATCATGGCTTCGAAGCTGCCCAAGCCCGGGCGCGCGCGTCTTGCGCCGATGCTGAGTGAGACCGGTAAGCTCAAGGGTGATCTGACGGTCATGAACTGGGGCGATGGCACCTATTGGATCATGGGGTCGTATTACCTGCGGGAATGGCACATGCGCTGGTTCGAGGATCACATGAAGGACGGCGTTGCCATCCGCGACATTTCGGATGCGACCGTGGGCTTTGGCATTGCGGGACCCCGGAGCCTTGAGGTGCTCGAATACCTGACCGACGGGACGATTGGCGAGTTACCCTTCATGGGATGTGGGACGTTCGATTTCGGCCTGATCCGGGCCAAGGTTGGGCGGTTGTCGGTCTCGGGCGAGAGCGGTTATGAAATCCATTGTTCGGCACTGGAGCATATCGTGCTGCGCAAGATGCTGCTTGAGGCCGGGGGCAGGCTGGGCTTGCGCGAAGTGGGCTTCAATGCGCTGCTGTCGCTCCGACTGGAAAAATCGTTCGGGATCTGGTCGGCGGAGTTTACGCAAGGCTATACCCCCGCACAGACGGGGATGGATCGCTGGATTGACTGGGAAAAGGGCGATTTCGTGGGCCGTAAAGCAGCTATGGCCGAACGTGACAGCGGTGGCCCGAACGAGGTGATCGTCACGCTTGAGGTCGATGCCGAGGATGCCGATGCCAGTGGTTTTGAGCCGGTCTGGAAAGATGGCAAACGCGTCGGGTTCATCACATCGGGGGGCTATGGCCACACTATTGGCAAATCGCTGGCGATGGCGATGCTGGGCCGCGACAGCGCCGCCGAGGGGACCGAACTGACCACGCATATCGTCGGCGCGGAACGTGCCGCGCGGGTCATCGCCCCGTCACCTTATGATCCGCAAGGTAAGGCGATGCGCGGATGACTAGCACGATGCGCGAACAAGGCCGTCGCGGCAGGAGGCGGCGCGATGGCGCCGCCAAAAGTCGCGCGGCGCGGGTAGTGAATTACAGCCGATTACGCAATCTACTCTCGCCGCAAACCGTGTTCTCGCAAGACGAGGCCGAAGCAATCCATGCCGAGGTTTTGACGGCGATCACCTTTATCTCGAATGTCGACATGAGGTCGGGCGCGCCCGCGTTTGGAACGCCCGAGCATTTCAAGGCCTCACTCGGGGCGGGGCAGTTGGCCCGGTTTCTTGACCTGCCGTGGAGTTGCGCCAGCGGGTCGGCGGCCAATATCAACGATGCACTGTCCAAGGTGCCATCGGGCGGGCATTTCTTTGGGGCGACCCACACCATGGAGCGATATCAGACCGAGTTTTATCAGTCCCTTGTCGCCGATCTGTCGAATTTTGGAACCTGGAGTGAGCGCGGTGCGTTGAGCGCGCCGGAACGGGCGGTCGGCATCTGGAAAGACATCGTCGATGGGCATCGCGCCCCGGAAACGGCCGAGCCCGGCAGGCTGGACGCGCTCAGGACCTCTGTGGCAAAGCGTAGCGCAGTGGGCGGTGCCCCGCCAGTCAGCTGAGGAAGCCACATGTCAAAACCGATCCAGAGGCTTTCCATGAACGAAGAAACGGCCAGCGCCGGTAACGTCAAGGTCACGCGTGACGACTGGCTGGATGCGGCAATGGACCTGTTGGTGCGTCATGGTGTGTCCGAGGTGAAAATCCTGGCACTTGGCAGCAAGCTGAATGTCTCGCGGTCCAGCTTTTACTGGTATTTCAAAAGCCGAAAGGATCTGCTGAACCAGTTGCTTGAGAAATGGGAGCGCAAGAATACGGATGTTGTCGTGCGCTACAGTGAGATGCCAGCCGCGACGATCACCGAGGCTGTGTGCAATTTCTTTCGCTGCATCATCTCGCGCGACGGGTTCGATTACCGTCTGGATTTCGCCGTGCGGGAATGGGCGCGGCGCGATGCCAGGGTGCGCCAGGTCATCGAGCGCAGTGACGAGACGCGCCATCAGGCGCTGACGCGGATGTTCGAGCGGTTCGGATATCCCCCTGAGGACGCTGACATTCGGGCCCGTGTGCTATATTATCAGCAGATCGGATATTACGCACTAGAGTTGTCCGAGACGCTGGAAACGCGTGTTTCGCGCGTCGAGGGCTACCTGAAATGTTTCACCGGGGTTCGGCCCTCGCAACAAGAGGTCGATTCTTTGATTGAATTTGCCCGAACCGTGGAGCGGCCATGAAACGTTACTCTGCCTTTTCACTGGCTGCCGAGGGGCTGCGCGGGCATCGTGGATGGACCCCGGCCTGGCGCAAGGCCAAGCCGCAACCGGCCTATGATGCGATCATTGTCGGCGGGGGCGGGCATGGTCTGGCCTCGGCCTATTATCTGGCCAAGAATCACGGTTTGCGCCGGGTTGCCGTGCTGGAAAAGGGTTGGGTCGGCGGCGGTAATACGGGTCGGAACACGACTGCGGTGCGCTCGAACTATTTCTACCCGGAGAGCGTGGCGCTCTATGATCTGGCGCTGAGGCTGTACGAAGGGCTTTCGAAAGACTTGAACTTCAACGTCATGCTCAGTCAGCGCGGAATGCTGATTGCGGCGCATACGCCGATGCAGATGGAAATCTGCACACGCATCGCCAACGCGATGCAGATCAACGGTGTCGATGGCGAACTGATGGGCGCCGAAGAGGCTCTGCGCCGGGCGCCGCTGCTGAATCAGACGTCGGACGCTCGTTATAATTGCATGGGCGGCGTCTGGCAGTCACGCGCCGGTGTGGCACGCCATGATGCCGTGGCCTGGGGCTATGCCCGTGGTGCCAGCGACATGGGCGTAGATATCATCGAGGGCTGCACCGTCACCGACTTGTTGATCGAGGGCGGCAGGATCACCGGCGTCGCAACCGACATGGGAACGATCCGGGCCGATCGCGTCGGCCTTGCGGCAGCGGGGGCAACGCCCGGCCTTGCGGCGATGGCCGGGGTGCGATTGCCAATACATACCTACGCCTTGCAGGCTTTCGTTTCCGAACCGGTCAAACCGATGTTGGATATTGTCCTGCTCTATCTGGGAACGGGAACCTATGTATCGCAATCGGATAAGGGCGAGCTGGTGATCGGCGGCGGGCTGGATCGTGTGCCGACCCACGGGCAGCGTGGCAACCTGCCATCTCAGGAAACCGTGCTGTCCGGGCTCTTGGAAATGTTCCCGGCCTTTGCGCAGCTCAAGCTGCTCAGGCAATGGGCCGGCGTGGTCGATGTGGTGCCCGACAGCTCTCCCGTGATCGGCCCGGCTGGCCCCGAAGGGCTGTATCTGAATTGCGGTTGGGGTACCGGCGGGTTCAAGGCCATCCCGGCCGGCGGGTGGCTGCTTGCGCATCTTCTTGCAAAGGGGCAGCATCACGAGATCAGCCGCCCCTTCGATCTTGATCGTTTTGCCCGGGGCCGCCTTATCGACGAAGCGGCGGGATCGGGCATCGCACACTGACAGGAGAGCCGAGATGCAGATTTTCACTTGTCCCTTCTGCGGTCCGCGAGAGGAAACCGAGTTTCACTTTGCCGCTGAGGCGGGCAAGCACCGGCCCGAACCGGCAGAAGAGACCTCGGATACCGACTGGGCGGATTACCTTTACATGAACGACGCGCCGCGCGGCCCCTCCTCCGAGGTCTGGGTTCACATGACATGCGGTGAGTATTTCCTGATGACCCGGGACACGGTCACGCGTGAAGTTCTGGACACCACAGCATTGCCGGGGCGAAACGAATGAGTGGATGGCGTCACGATACCGCCGGGGATGCGATTGATCGAAATTCCCCGCGATCTTTCAGCTTCGATGGCAAACAGTTGATGGGGTTCGCCGGGGATACCCTGGCCTCGGCCCTGCTTGCTTCGGGGACGCAGATATTGGGGCGGAGCTTCAAGTATCACCGTCCGCGCGGGTTGTGGGGTTTGGGCGGCGAAGAGCCGAACGCCATTTTCGATGTCGCCGAGAACGGCCAAACCACCCCGAACACCCGCGCAACCACGCAAACTCTGCGCGACGGGATGGTGTTGCGTTCGGTGAACACGGCGCCGGATGTCCTGCGCGACAGGGGGGCGGTTCTGGATCGGTTCAACCGGTTCCTGCCTGGTGGGTTCTATTACAAGACCTTCATGGCCTTCGGCTGGATGCGGTGGGAGCCGATGATTCGCAGGATGGCCGGGCTTGGGCGGCTCGATAGCGGGCACCGGCCCCCTGCCGATGGTCCTCAGGTCAATGCCCGTTGTGACCTTCTGGTTATCGGTGCGGGCGCCGCAGGGCTGGCGGCCGCGCGGGCCGCCGCGATGGCGGGACGCAAGGTCTGGCTTGTGGATGAGGCCGCCGAACCGGGCGGAAGCCTGCGTTGGCGTGGCGGTGAAATAGACGGAAAGGACTGGCGCGACTTCGTGCGTGAGGCGTGCGATGCGGTTCAAGCTGCCGGGGGGCGTATCCTGACCGATACGACCCTTTGGGGGGCGTTCGATCACAACCTTTTCGCAGCGTGGGAGCGGCGCGTTGGCGCATCGGATCGCCACTGGCGCATCCGTGCAAGCGACATCGTTCTGGCCGCTGGCGCAATCGAGCGCCCGCTGTGGTTTACCAATAACGATCTGCCGGGCGTCATGTCGGCAGAAGCGGCGCTGCATTATCTGGCGCTATACGGCGCGGTCGCGGGCCGGAATATCGTTCTGGCGACGGGCAATGACGCCAGCTACCCGGTGGCCGAGGCCCTGGCGCGTGTGGGCTGTGCGGTAACGCTTGTCGATGCGCGCGAGAAAACGCCACCCCCACCAGAGGGGGTAAAGCATCTGCCCTCGGCGCGGCTGACGCGGGCCGAGGGCAAGCGCACTGTGCGGTCTGTCATCGTGAATGGCCAACGCCACGAGGCCGACACGGTGTTGGTTGCGGGTGGATATACGCCGTCTGTGCATCTGCATTGTCAGGCCGGGGGCAAGCTGGATTGGGAGGCCGGTTCGGATTCGCTCGTGCCGCGCCCCGGAACATCGAAACTGCGCGTTGTCGGGGCCGCCAATGGCACGTTCGGTCTGGCTGAGGCTTTGACGCAAGGCCATGTCGCAGGTGGAGGCGCGGGCACCGCCCCGCAGGCCGTGACCGAAAACTGGCAACTGGCTGCAATGCGGCCCGATCCGGCATTGCCCGGACGGCAATGGATAGACCCGCAGAATGACGTGACCCTGAAGGACGTGAAACTGGCCGGGCAGGAAGGCTATCGTTCGGTTGAACACTTAAAGCGGTACACGACGCTTGGCATGGCGACGGATCAGGGCCGCAATGCCAACTTTGCCGGGCTGGCCGCAATGTCGGAACTGACCGGTCGAAGCATTCCCGAAACCGGCACCACGACATACCGTCCGCCCTTCGCGCCCATTCCCCTTGGGGTGATTGCAGGGCCACGGCGTGGCGCGCTGTTCAATGCGCCCAAGCGCCTGACGCTTGAGGTGGAACACCGGGCAAAATCCGCTGAATTCCGCGAATATGGCGGCTGGCTTCGCCCATCGGCCTACGGTCCGGGCGACGAGGCGGAGCTTGCCCAGGACGAGGCAAGGGCTGCCCGCGAAACCGTCGGGATTTATGATGCCTCACCTTTGGGCAAGATCGAGGTGATCGGCCCCGGCGCGGCGGACCTGTTGGATTACTGCGGCTATGTGCGCCTTTCGACCCTGAAAACGGGGCGGGCGCGGTATGGGTTCATCCTTGGGGAAAGTGGCATCGTGCATGACGACGGTGTGGTTTTTCGTCTAGCCGAGGATCGCTTCATCGTTTCGGCTTCATCCTCTCATGCGGCCAGTGTTCGAATGATCCTTGAAGAAGCGCGGCAGGATGTTTTCGACCCGTCGCGCAGCTATATCCATGACGTTACTGCGGGTTTCGTCACCTTGTCGGTCACCGGACCCAGGGCCCGTGACCTGCTGCGCGCGGCCGAATTGCCGAAAGACATATGTGACGATGAGGTGATGCCGCATATGTCGGTGAGGGAAACTGCATGGAACGGCCATAGCTTGCGGGCCGCGCGGGTGAGCTTTACCGGTGATCGTTCTTATGAGTTGACGGTCCCGGCACGCCACGGTGCCGCGCTACATGGCGCGCTTGATGCGGCTCGGGACACTGTGAGTGGCCGGTGGATCGGCATGGAGGCAGTGATGATCCTGCGGGCCGAAAAGGGCTTTATCCTTGTCGGGAAGGACACCGACGGTCTGACCATGCCCCATGATCTGGGATGGGGCGGCCCGCGCGACAAACGGACAGATGAATATCTCGGTCGCCGGTCGCTTTTCACTCCCGAGGCGAAGGCCAACAACCGGCGGCAGCTTGTCGGGCTTGAGGTCGATGGCGACACACCCTTGCCGACGGGCGCGCATCTGGTGCCCCTGCACGGTGCGCGGCGATCGCTTGGTTTTGTCACATCAAGCTATTTCAGCCCGATATTGAACCGCCCTGTGGCGCTGGCGCTGCTGGAAAACGGGCGCGCGAAGGTCGGGGCCGAGGTCGGCACCTTCCATATGGGCGATACGTGCCGCGCCAGGGTTTGCGAAAGCTGCGCGCTTGATCCGAAATGGGAGAGATTGAATGCGTGAACGTGACTGGAACAATCCCTGCCCGGTTCCCGGCGACAGGATCGAAGCTGACGGTCTTGTCCTGCGCTGCCTGCCTTCTGGTGGGGCGGTTCTTATCTCTGGCGATCTTGAAACGGCGATGGCTGCATTGTCAAAGGATGCACCGATGATCGGGTTGTTGGCAGAGCTTCCCGAAAAAGGGGATTTTGCCCTGCGTATTGCCCGTGACCGGGCGTTACTGTGTACGCCCGAGCCGCTGGCGATCAGAGTAGGGTGGCATGACGGTTACGCCCTGAGTCTGGCCGACGACCTGTATATAGAGATCGACATTTCGGGCGATGATGACGGCACATATCTGGACAGTTGCATGTCGGCTCAAGGGGGGTCGCCTTCGGCCATGGCAGTATTTGCCGAAAAGGCTTGTCTGGTGGCAAGGGCCAGGGATGCGGTGCGTGTCTGGGTGCCGCGCGCGGATGCAGCGGAAGTGTGGATGCGTCTTCGGCTGTTGTCCGGGGCATAACCCCGGACAACAAAGCGGTTTACAGCAGGTCCAGTAGGCGCGGAATTGTCAACGACAGGTCAGGCCAGAAGGTGGTCAGCAACATTACTGGCAGTGCAACGAAGCCCATGAGGCCTAGTGCAGGGCCAACGGCCTGCAGGATCGGAACCCGGCATATTTTGCATGACAGGAACAGCGTGGGCGCCACGGGCGGGCTGTTCGCGCCGATCACGACCGAGCAGGCCACAATCGCGGCGAAATGTACCGGGTCGATCTGATTGGCCACCATCAGTGGCAGGAAAAGCGGGGCGATCACGACAGTGACTGAAACATCGTCCATCAACGCCCCGGCAATGATCAGCACGACATTGACCATGAGGAGCGCCGCAATGGGGCTGGTGATCACCGATTGAATGGCTTCGGTCATCTCCTGCGGGATCCGTTCGAACGACAGGATGCGCGAGATCATGAAGGAAAACAACAGGATCAGAATGATCGACCCGGTGGTCTCGGCGGCCTGCACCACGCTTTTGCCCAGGCTGCGCCAGGTGAATTCGCGGTAAATCAGCCCACCCACGATCAGGGCCGCCACGGCGGCGACGGCGGCGGCCTCGGTCGGGGTGAAGATACCGCCGTATATGCCGCCCAGGATGATTATGGGCAGGGACAGGGCGGGCAGCGCCTTGAGCGTGACACGGCCGAAACTTTCGTCGCTTGTGTCCAACGCCTCGATCTCGTCAAAAGCGCGACCGACAAGAAACCGATTATAAAGGATCAGCCCGATAATAAGGATGATCGCCGGACCAATCGTGGCAGCAAAACAGGCCGCAACCGATTGACGGGTGACCACCGCGAAAAGGATCATGGTGATCGACGGCGGGATCAGAATGCCGAGCAGCGAGGAAATCCCAAGCAGTGCAGCGATCCGCCCGCGCGGGTAACCGCGTTCGGCCAGCGGGTCGGTCATGATTGACCCGATCGACGCGATGGCCGCCGTGGCGGTTCCCGAGATTGCACCGAAGATGCTGGAGGACAGGACCATCGCGGTGCCCATGCCGCCCCGCCCGGTAGCAAGCCGACTGACGAAGGCGATGATCCTTTGCGCGATGCCCCCCGACTGCATCAGGTAGCCGGTCAGGATGAATAGCGGCAGCGCCAGCAGGACGACCGAATTGAGCGAGCGAAACCCCTGCAGCATCAGCGTATTCAGATTGGCGTCATACACCCATGTCAGATAGGCAAGCACACCCGCAAAGGACCAGGCAACAGGAAGTCCCAGCCCCATCAGGATGATAAGCAAAGGAAGGGCAATCAGGGCATACATATGAATCTGTCCGTGGGTCTTAGCGCCGTTTCAGGCGGAAAAGGGCGTCAATCGCATCGCGTAGCGCATAGGAAAAGCACCCGATGGCAGCGATACCGATGGCAAGCTGCGGAAGCCAGAGCGGAATCTGGTAGGCCGGTGTGCTTTGCGGTCGTTTCATGCCCCATGTGAACATGTAGTAGGACCAGACGATGAAAAAGCAGGTAACCACGATTGTCAGGACCGCGATA
Organism: Roseovarius sp. MMSF_3281; assembly: GCF_030733685.1. Lineage (GTDB taxonomy): Bacteria > Pseudomonadota > Alphaproteobacteria > Rhodobacterales > Rhodobacteraceae > Roseovarius. The sequence continues at coordinate 44,824 of NZ_JASHIM010000007.1, read as the reverse complement.
AGCAGGTCGTGCACGGCCTTTTTTCGCGGGTCGGTTATGCTGCCCGCGATCCAGTCCACCGTCAGGTGTTCGCGCTTGCGCGACGCGATCACAGCGCCGGTCATGTAAAGCGCGACCGCCGCCAGTGTAATGAGTTCGTGTAAACCGACAACCGACAGGCCCAAAAGGTAGCGGGCAATGACCAGGAAGAACATCAACCCGGTCACCGCGATGGACGAAGCCATCGCAATCGCGTTCAAGACGAATGCGATGGCCTCTCCTACGCGCTTGACGGAAGCCACGCTATTATTGCCCGCCGGCATTTTTACGGATCGTATCCATGATCTCGCTGCCGATGCGTTCTTCCATCAGCGGCCAGACCTCGGCACGGACCTTCTTGGCCATTTCTGCAAGCTGTTCGTCGGTCGGCACGATATATTCCATACCCGCTTCCTTGGCCTGGTCGATATAGTACTGATCGCGCTCCTGCGCCTGATCAAAGGCTTCGCCCATGACGGTCATGGCCGCTTCGTGAACAACAGCCTGATGATCTTCCGACAAGCTATCCCAGGATTGGCTGTTCATCGCGATCACGCCAGTGACAAACTGCATCTTTGTCTGGTTGTAGTAATCCAGAACATCGCGGAAATATTCGTAATCCCAATAGATGATGTTTGCGCCGTCGCCATCGACCACGCCGGTCTGGATCGCTGTGAACACCTCGCTCCAGTCGATCGTTGCAGTCTGGTAGCCAAGCGCCTGAACCGACTCGGCCATCGGGAACATGGCGGGTACGCGGATCTTGAGATCGGCGGCGTCTTCTTCGGTCATGGCGTATTTATTGGCGGATGCGATCCCGTTGAAGCCTTCGGGCCAGGGGCCAAAGAACTTGAGCCCGAGATCCTCATAGATGCCCACCAGCATGTCGTTGACCCAACCGCCGGGTTTGTAGGCCTCAAAGGCCTCTTCCCAGCTGGTGACCATGTAGGGGGTGAACAGAACGCCGAGGCGTTCGTCATAGGCAGTGATCGGCCAGTTGATCATCAGGTCGATGTCACCGGCAACGAAAAGGTCGAACACTTCGGCCTGGCTGCCCAGTTCGTTCTGGTAGAAGACGTCGACCTGTACTTCGCCGTCGGTTCCTTCTTCGATCAGTGCCGCCCAACGATCAAGTGCATCGCCCGATGGTGACCCTTTGGCACCGGAATCGGTTGCAAGCTTCAGTTCTGTCTGGGCCCAAGCCGGGGACATGGCCAGCATTGCTGCTGTAGCGCCCAAGATCATGATTTTTTTGAAAAACATTTAATATCCTCCTGTTGGCAGGCGGGCCGACATTCAACCGGCTGCGACTGATTTGAAAACTGTGGACATAAATGTCCATTGTTGTCAATCGACTTCGCGCTGAACATGTAGGTGTTTGATCCCATGGCTTGATGGTGTGATCCATTTCGTTGAAATGGAAGGAAGCATTATGGGACAAGTTCGTCACGTGAGCGCCACGATAACGTACGCTGTCAGAGTCGCAATATAGCGATCGCAAGCTTCGTCCGCAGGGTTGAAGGACTACAGGCTTTTTCTTGAAGCAGTGTTCTGGCGCGTTCGAACTGGATCGGCATGATGCAGACCATTATGTTCGAATGTTCAGAATTCGAACTCAGGTTTTTTAATTTAATCGCGTACTGGTTCGGAAAAGGTCAAATCCTGCTTCCGCAACCAGTTTTAGCAAGTTTGGATCAATACCTTGCATCGTGACAGTTTGTGCGGCCTCCCCTGCGGTTCGATATGTGAGCAAACAACTTACTGTTAAGACGATACTCTGTCATGGCCAACCGCTGCGCTATTTGAGGGCTGTGTGCGTGGTCATACCCCTAAAGCGTTTCGCAACGTGCAGCCCCAAACCCAAGCGTTGCACATGCTGCCATCCGGTCCAAATTATCCGACGATAGACAAATCCAACCTTTTGGGTTGTGAACTTACCACGGATCAGCTCTGCGCCTCCGCCACTGTCGGAGGCGCCGGGTATAAGCATCCGCTTTATGTACAGGCTCTTGCAGCCAGCAAGGCGAGGTTGGTTTCCCCCCGCGCCTGCAAGCTTTTTGCTGCCCGCCAGGCGCGCAATCCGCTTTGGCAACACAAGACAACCCTTTGCCCCGGAACCAGGTCGCGCTTGCGCATATCGCTTTCCGACAAGCGCTTGGCTTGTGGGCAGATCTTTTCGGGGGTTTCGTGTTCGGTTCTCAATTCCACGACCAGGTCCGAGCCTTGCAACATCGTTTTCGCAAGGAAGTGAACCGCGGCTTCGGGCTCGGGGCTGTCCAGAAAGCAGAACCCGCCGAATTGCAGCGCGGAAAGGTCGGCGGTGATCATCTGCCCCAACGCAGGTTGCGCGTCCAGGGCAATTCGGAGGCTTATTTGCGCCTGAAGTGCACCGATGACGCCGACGACCGGCCCCAACACACCCGCCGTTGCACAGGTTGCACCCGTTGCAGGCAGGTCCGGGAAGACCGCACGCAGTGACGGGGCCCCGCCGCAGAAGGCCCCAACATATCCGGTCTGGCCCAGAACGCTTGCGGACACGAGCGGCGTACCTTCGGTCAGACAGGCATCCGACAGGATGTAGGACGCCGCGAAACTGTCCGCCGCATCGATCACGATATCTGCGCTGGCCGCGATCTGTGGGGCTTTACTGGGCCCAAGCACTTCGACATGTGCCAGAACATCGACCTGCGGATTGAGGTCGCGCAGGACATCGCGCGCCGCGATGGCCTTGGGTTTGCCAATATCGCGCATGCCATAAATCGGCTGGCGGTGCAGGTTGCTTTCTTCAACCTCATCCGGGTCAAAGATCGAGATTTTGCCGATGCCCGCACCCGCAAGATACTGCAGGACAGGGCAACCCAAACCACCCGCCCCCACCACCGCGACATGGGTTTGACGCAGTTTGGATTGGCCGGTCTCGCCAACTTCGGGCAATTGCATTTGGCGGGCATACCGGTTCATGCGTTGCACTCCCGTAACCATTCACGCGTGCGGGCCTCGGGGTCGGCGGCCTGTTGAATGTCCGTTACGACCGCAACGCTGTCCGCACCGGCGGCAAACACGCCGGGTGCACGGTCCGGGGTCAGCCCGCCAATCGCGACCAGGGGGGTGGCGCCGGCCAAGGCCTTCCAACGGGTCACACGCTCTAATCCCTGTGGCCCCCATTTCATCTTCTTCAGTAGCGTGGGATAGACCGGCCCAAGCGCCACATAATCTGGGTCCAGTGTCAATGCGCGGTCAAGCTCGGCCTCATCATGGGTGGACAGCCCAAAGCGTATGCCCGCCCGGCGCAGCGCAGCGAAATCGGCGGTGTCCATGTCTTCCTGCCCCAGATGGACAAAACCGCATTCGAGGTCCAGCGCCACCTGCCAGTAATCATTGACCACCAGCTGTGCGTCATGTGCTGCGCAAAAATCACGGGCGCGGGCGATTTGGCACCGGATGTCGTGCTCTGACATATCCTTGAGCCGCAACTGGACAAGCTTCACCCCCTGCGGGACCAACCGTTCCAGTCGCTCAACATGGCCGGTGACCAGATAGAACCGCTCCATCACAGCAACTCCGCAAGGCCAAGAACGGGGGTACTGGGCACCGCCATGTCCCGGCGGTCAATCGGGTCGGCAGCAAAGCCCATGCGCCCGGCTTCAATCGCCAATGCCATGGCCCGCGCCATGCCGGCGGGATCACCCGCCTTGGCCACGGCCGTGTTAAGCAGGATCGCATCCATGCCCAGTTCCATGGCCTGTGCCGCATCGGATGGCCGTCCGATCCCGGCATCGACAATCAGTGGAACACCCGGGAAATGCGCCCGCATCGCCCGCAATGCGTCAGGCGTGCGCAACCCCTGGCCCGACCCGATCGGCGCGCCCCATGGCATCAGAACCTGGCATCCGGCCTCCAGCAGCTTTTCCCCCACGATCAGGTCATCCGTGGTGTAGGGGAAAACCTTGAAGCCATCCGCGGTCAGAATGCGCGCCGCCTCGACCAGTGCAAAGACATCCGGCTGAAGGGTATCTGCGTGGCCGATCACCTCAAGCTTGATCCAGTCGGTTGCGAAAAGCTCTCGGGCCATATGTGCGGTGGTCACGGCCTCCTGCACCGAATGGCATCCGGCGGTATTGGGCAGGATGCGGGCCCCTGTTTCGCGCAGCATGTCCCAGAACCCTGCGCCGGTTCCATCCGATGTTTCCCGTCGCAGGCTGACGGTGACAACCTCGCAGCCACTGGCGCGGATCGCCTGCTGCAGGATCGCGGGCGAAGGGTATTGCGCCGTGCCCAGAAACATGGGCACCGAGATGTCGGTATCATAGATCCGCATTTTACCCTCCCTGCATCGGTGCAAGCACTTCCAGCCGGTCACCCGCTGTCAGAACCGTTGCTTCACGGGCAGAGGCCGGTACGAACTGGCCATTCAGGGCCGTGGCGATGGCGGGGCTGGTAAAGCCAAGCTCGGCAAGGGCCGCATCCAGTGTTTCGGTGGAAATTTCATGCGTTTGTGCGTTCACTGTGATTTGCATTTGTCCTCTCCGGAAAGAAATGTTTGGCCACCTGCGTCGCCATGGCCGGGGCCAGAAGGAAGCCGTGACGGTAAAGGCCGTTCAGGTGGATGGTGTCGCCGCTCTGATGAAGGCGGGGCAGGTTGTCGGGAAACGCCGGGCGTAGACCGGCGCCGGTTTCCATGACGCTGGCTTCGGCAAAACCGGGGTGGATGGTGAAGGCCGCCCCCAGCAATTCGGAAAGCGAGCGTAACGTCACGGCGCGCTCGGATGAGCTTTCGATCATCGTGCCGCCGATCATGTAAAGGCCACCGCCGCGCGGAACGAGGTAGAGCGGAATGCGCGGATGCAACAGACGTATGGTCCGGCTGATCGTGATCTCCGCGCTATGCAGCATGGCCATCTCACCACGCACCGGGCGCAGGTCGGACAGCGGCGCCTGAATGCCGGTGCAATCCAGATCGATATGGCCCGGAGCTTTGGCCCCAAGGATGATCTCGACGCCCTGCGCCTGTGCTGCCCCGGCCAGATCCCGCAGGGCACGGCGTGGGTCCAGATGTGCCTCGGCTTCGAAAAACAGCCCGCGCGAAAACCGGCCCGCCAAAGCAGGTTCCAAACTGCCGATGTCCGCGGCGTCCACCTCGCGATACCCGGATGTGCGCCGGGCAAATCGTGTCAACTCTGCCGCGTCGCGGGCTGGGGCAATCACCAATGTCCCGCGGCGCGTGACGGGCGTGATGTCCGCCCACCAGTCTGCTGCCCGCGCACCGAGGGTAATCACCTCTTCCTCGGCATTTTCACGTTCGCACCAAGGGGCAAGCATGCCCCCGGCGAACCGGGAAACGCTTCCTTCCCCGATCTCTGGGCAGGTGTCGTACACGCGCACCTCGGCGCCCGCGCGCGCAAGCTCCAAAGCTGATGTAAGGCCGGCAAGACCGGCCCCTGCAATCGTGATCATTCGCCGGGCTCCTCTACGGGCATGTAGGGGGCGCCGCCATCCCGATACGTCTTGGCCATTGCCACCGGAGCTTCCTTCGGGGCCTTGGTGTAAATGTCGTGACTGATCCGCATGGAACGGAAATGCGCCACCTTCAACGCGTGTCGGGGCAAAACCTGATCGTGGAAATCCGGTGCCGCAACAGGACCAAACGACAGCGTGCATTGGGTCTCCGGGCCGAATTCGCACCGCGCAGGGACAAGCGCAGCGGCGATCTTGGGATTGGGGACAGTCATTGTTTGGTGCTCCTCACGCCCAAGTCTCGATAAGACACCAGATGAACTTGGAGAGGAGGCTAAGGCGCAATATGCCTTTTGGTCAGATCACTGGGGCCAGTTTTGCCAACGCGACCTTAGCTTCCTACGCCAGTGTCAACTGGGTCAGGTTCAAAGGGTCGCTTCACCGGGTTTCATCCTGTCAGCCTCTCAGTCCCCTTGGCGGGACTCCCCTGCGTTAATTCCCAATAAGACGGAACAGTCGGCTTGTAAAGTTTCGCGTTCCTTGTTGGCTAAAGCGTTCCACCTTTTGCCTGAGACATCGACCAAAGGCGGAATGCGTGCAACGATTGGGCGGAGCACTGCGTTTCGCGAAAATCCGTGATTCAGGTTTTTCGCGAAACGCTTTAGGTCTGCTTCGTGATTTCGCACATTGCCGTCAGTCGGCGGATCAATCGCCCTCGGACACACCTTTGGCACGGGCCGCCGCACGCCGGGCGCGATAGCTGGGCAGCACAACCAAGAGCGCCGCAAGCACCAGAAGCGCCAGTGTCATCGGGCGATCTATGATGAAACTCATACCGTCGTAGAGCTGCATGGAACGGGCGAAATTGTCCTCCATCATCCGTCCGAGGATGAACCCGATCAGCGAGGGGGCCAGCGGGTAGTCGGCGAATTTCAGTGCCGTCGCGCAGATGCCAAAACCGACAAGGATCAGCAGCTCCGTCGCGTTGTTCTGGCCGATGTAGGCCCCCATCAAGGTGAAGAACAGGATGAACGGAATAAGGTAGTTGCGCGGAATACTCAGCACCTTGGCGATATAGGGGATCAGGGGCAGGTTCAAAACCAGCAGCACGAGGTTGCCGATGAACATCGACATGATCACCGCCCAGAACACCTGTGGTTCGTCCACCATTAGCCGCGGGCCGGGCGTGACGTTGAGCGCGATCAGCGCGCCCAGCAGGATCGCCGTGGTGCCCGACCCCGGAATGCCAAGGGTGAGCAGCGGCACAAAAGACCCGGTGCAGGCCGCGTTATTGGCCGTTTCCGGCGCGGCCAATCCTTTGACCGACCCTTTGCCAAACTCGTTCTGCTCTTGCTTGGTGGCAAGGTTACGCTCTACCGCGTAGCCCAGAAAGCTCGCTATGGTGGCACCGGCACCGGGAAGCACCCCGACGAAAAAGCCCTGCAGCGACTGCCGCCCAATGACGGGCGCGATGGCGCGCCCCTCCTTGCGGGTGATGCGCAGGTTCTCGATCTTGCCGCCGCCGTCACCGCCCATTTCTTTCTTCTTGAGTACGAGGAACAGCGCCTCGGGCAAGGCGAACATTGCCATGGCCAGCGTGATGAAGCCAAAGCCCGACTGCAAATCCATGATCCCCATGGTGAAGCGCGGCATATTGAACAGCGCACCTTCGCCCACCGTCGCCATGATCAGGCCCACCAGCGTCATCAACAATGCCTTGGACACTTGGCCCGTGCCTGCAAAGGCCGCGATGGCCGACAGGCCCACCACCATCAGCGCGAAGTACTCTGCCGAATGGAACAGGAGGGCAACAGACGAAAGGGCGGGGGCAAAGATCATCAACAGGATTGCCCCGATCGTACCGCCCGCAAAGCTTGAGATCGCGGCGATGGTCAATGCCTTGCCCGCCTTGCCCTGACGCGACATTGGATAGCCATCGAAACTACTGGCCACCGTGCCTGCAACACCCGGCGCGTTAAGAAGGATCGACGAGGTCGAGCCGCCAAAGATCGCGCCGTAATAGACGCCGGCCAGCAGGATCAGCGCCGCCGATGGGTCGCCCATGGAAATGGCGACGGGGATCATGATGGCGATGATCGACATCGGCCCGAGGCCGGGCAGCATACCGATGAATGTCCCGATCAGACATCCGGCAATGACCATCAGCAGATTCTGGATCGAAAGGGCCGTTTGAAGGCCGATAAGAAGTCCTTCAAGCATGGGTCAACCTCCTTGCATGAAATACGGCAGCGGGCTCAGGAAGATGCCGAGAACCCTGTCGACAAGGTACCAGACGATCCCGGTGGCAAAGATCGCGACGGGGATCAGGATGTGGAATTTACGTTCGCCCAGCACCATGCCGCCAATGGACAGGAAACCAACCGTCGAAAGCAGGAACCCGGCAGGCCGCAAAAGCAGCGCGTAGGCCACCATCAGGCCCAACAAGGCCAGTGCCTGATAGATGTGATAATCACCCAACCGGCGGTGATCGATCTCGGGTTCGGCGGACCTTTCGGGCGGCGCTTCAAATCCCAGCAAGATCACCAGAGAGGTGAAAATGGCCAATACCGACAGGACTTTCGGAAACGTCGACGGCCAGATTGGATTGCGCTGCATGAAGGGCGGCAGCAACTGGTCCATGGTAAAGAACGCGGCATAGGCATAAGCCGATGCGACGCATAAGATGATGAAGGCGATCCAGCGATCGAGAGCCATTTGATGTCTCCTTCGGGTATCTTTGCCGCAGCCGATTGCCTTGGGCGGCGGACGATCTCTTTCGGCAAAGGCCAGAGCCGTCCTCGGCATGCGGGCGATGGGTTGAGCGGGGTCGAGGCGTCACGGGATGTTGCGACAGGTCGTTTGACCGAAGATCGCACCAAGGGACGGTACGAACCTGCCAGCAAGAAAGAGCGCCGCACTCCGTTCTCGTTCTGAAGGGTCTTCGGGGCGTGCGGGCGGGAGGCACCCGCACGCCATTGGCGAAATCAGAGGAAGCCGAGCTTCTTCATCAGGTCACCGATCTGCCGTTCCTGGTTTTCCAGGAAGGTTTTGAAATCTTCGCCCGAATTGTGGATGTTGACCCAACCGTTCCGCGCGCGCACGGTTTCCCATTCCTCGGTGTCGTACATCTTGCTGAGCGTCTGCTGGAACTGTGCCACCTTCTCGGCGGGCAGGCCCGGGGCGCCGAAGAAGCCGCGCCAGTTGACGAACGTGGTGTCGATGCCCTGTTCCTTCATCGTCGGCGCGCTGTCGTAGGCGGGGACGCGGTCGTCCGCCGTTACGCCGATGATCTTGACCTCGCCGGCCTCTGCCAGCGCGACGGCTTCGGAAAAGCCGGTCGATAGGGCTGCGATCTCGCCGGAAAGCAGCGCGGCCATGGCCTTGCCGCCCGCGTCATAGGGAATGTACTTCATCGCAAGCGGGTCTTGGCCTGCCGCTTCCATTGCCATCGCGGCCACCAGATGGTCCATGCTGCCCGGCACCGAACCGCCGCCGATGGCGGTCGCATTGGGATCGGCTGCGAATTTCGCGACCAGGTCTTCCATGTTGTCGATGTCGCTGTCGGCGTGGACCGCCAGCGCGGCATAATCGCCGATTGTGCCTGCCACCAGTGTCAAGTCGCGGAAACTCTGGGGGAAGACGCCGGTGAGCGAACGGATGATGATCGGGGTCGAATTGACCATCAGCGTATCGTAATTGCTCTCGGCATTCTCGATCAGGTAGTTGAGCGCCTTGCCGCCGCCGCCGCCTGACAGGTTTTCGTAAGACGCGGTGCCGACCAGGCCGGATTTGGTCAGTGCTTCGCCCGTGCCGCGCGCCGTGCTGTCCCATCCGCCGCCAGCGCCGCCGGGGATAAGGAAATGGATGCTGTCCAGAACCTGATTGTCATCGGCGAGCGTCGGTCCGGTAAATGCAAAAGCCGCAGCCGCCGCCAGCGCGACGCGCCGGGTCATATTGAGTGTCAGCATTATCTCCTCCAATTCATGCTGTTTGTCTTTTGATGACCCCCTTGCTACCGTTTCAACCTGTCGTGAACCTGTCATACCGGGGGCATGGGCACGGGGTGCACGTTGGCTGCTGTCATTTCTTTCAAGATTGACGGATGCTGGCGCAGGGAGGAACAACTGAGGATATGCGGCTGCTTCTGGTCGAAGATACCGCTGATGTAGCGGATGCCATTGTTGCAAGCTTCGCGAATCGCGGCGATGCGGTCGACAACGTGGATTCGGTCAACAAGGCCGCAGACGCGCTTGCGGTGCAGGACTATGACGTCATCATCCTTGATATCGGTCTGCCCGACGGGCTGGGGACAGATATTCTTGCGAACCTGCGCAATAGCGGCAAACCGACGCCGGTGCTGATGCTGACGGCGCGTTCCGACATCGAGGATCGCGTCGCGGCCCTCGACAAGGGCGCGGATGACTACCTGATCAAGCCCTTCGATCTGCGCGAGTTGCACGCCCGCGTCCGGGCGATGTTCCGGCGGCAGTCCATGGACCGTTCCGGAACAATCGAGTTCGGTGACATCACCTTCGATCCAGCGGGCTTTACGGTCGAGGTTAAGGGCAGTCCCGTTTCGCTGGCCCGTCGCGAGTTCAACGTGCTGGAAATTCTGTTGGCAAACCGCGAACGCGTGGTGCCGAAAGAAACGCTGCTTGAGCGCCTGTATTCTTTCAACGACGAAGAGGTGAACTCGAACGCCGTCGAACTCTACGTCGGCCGGTTGCGCAGGAAACTTTGTAACAGCCAGATCAAGATCAAGACGCTGCGCGGGCTTGGCTACCAGATGGTCGATGAAGAGTAGGGCGCAGCGAGGAACAAGACTGACCGGGTCTTTGAGTTTCCGGCTCGGCGTGTCGCTTGTATTGGTCCTCGCCATCGGCGGCCTCGCAGTATCGCTGGCGGCCTATGCCTATGGCCGTAGCGCGGCGCAAAAATCCTATGACAGATTGCTTGTCGGGGCGGCCACCCAGATTGCCGGGTCACTCAGGCTGCGTGGCGACGAGGTGATCGTCGACATCCCGGTCTCGGCCTTCGACCTGCTTTCGCTGGCTCCAAGGGATCGCGTGGTTTATGCCGTGTTCGATGACCGGGGGCGACTGGTCACAGGCTACGACAGCGAGGAACCGCCCGAAGGCGACGATCAATTTTTCAGCGGCAGCTTCGCGGGGGAACCTGCACGGTATGCGCATGTCAGGCGGCAGATCGCAGAACGCTCGTTTCTGGGTGCCGTGGACGTTGTCGTCGGCCAGACCATCGAAGCGCGCCGCGAACTGGCACAGCAGATCACAAGAAACGCACTGGTGGCCGTGGCCGCCGTCGGCTTGGTGATTTCCGGGCTCGCCTTTCTGGCGGTCAATTCCGCCCTGCGCCCGCTGCGCCAACTCGAACGCGATTTCGCCTTGCGATCAAGCCGCGACCTGACACCGGTCGATGTCGAGGTGCCGCAGGAAATTGCCAGCCTGGTGGCGGCCCTGAACCGGTTTATCGGCCGGATCGACCGCCAGTTGCGGGTCATGCGCACGTTGATCGCCGACGCCTCGCATCAGCTTCGCACCCCGATCGCGGCGCTCCGGGCGCAGGCCGAACTGGCTTACGAGACGCCCGATGCCCAAGAACAGCTGCGTATCGTCGAAAAGATTCATGAACGGTCACGCAACCTAAGCCAATTGACCGACCAGCTTTTGAATCACGCCATGATCATACACCGCGCCGACAGCGTGGACCTTGAACCGGTGGATCTGCGGGTGGTGGCCAGCGAGGCCGTGGGCCAGTTCGATCAAACACTGTCCGGTGCCGAACTCGAACTGCGGATTGATTTGCCCGAAGAGCCGATGGTTTGCGACGGTGACGCATTATCGCTGGTCGAGGCCTGCAAGAATCTGATCAACAACGCTGTCGCCTATGGCAAGCCGCCGATCACCGTCTTCGTACAAGACGGCGGCGCGACCCTCTGCCTTGGTGTGCGCGACCGGGGCGACGGGATGGCCAAGGATATGTGGGCCGATGCGGGCTCACGGTTTGCGAAACGCTCTGGCGTGTCCGCGGCCAGTGCCGGTCTGGGGTTGTCCATTGTCAATGCCGTGGCTCAGGCGCATCGCGGCCAGATGACGATCCGGCGCCCCACCGACGATTGCTTCGAGGTCTTTCTGGAGCTTCCGAAAAACAGGGGGGCAGAGCCATGAAACCGATCTGCTTGGCGCTTGTCATGATGCTGGCCGGCGCGGCAATGGCCCAGCCGCTGCCGGAAGCCGTGGAATCCTATGGCCCTGCCGATGCCGAGCGCCGCCTTCTGGTACGCGGCACGACCGACATCGCCCGGTTCGAGGCTGTCATGCAAATTTTCACGTCACGCCCGGATGCCGCCCGTATCGATTACGAGCAATGGGCCTCGAATGACCTGTTTCAGGTGACCCTCTCGGATTGTCAAAAGGGTATGCAGGCGGCCGATATGGTCATCAGTTCCGCCGTCGACCTACAGTTCAAGCTGGCCAATGACGGCTGCGCCCGCGCGCATCGGTCGGCCGCAACGGAAGGCTTGCCGCAGGTCGCCAACTGGCGTGAAGAGGTATTCGGCATCACCCGCGAACTCGCGGTGATCGTCTATAACAAGCGCCTGATCGACAGCGCAGAGGTGCCGCTTTCGCGGTTTGACCTGATTGATCTGTTGCGGCCCGATGACAGCCGGTTTCGCGGGCGTGTCGCCACCTATGATATCGAAGCCTCGGGGCTGGGATATCTTTTTGCCTTTGCCGATGCACAACAGGCCACGACCTTCGGCAGCCTGATCGAAGCCTTCGGGCGTAGCGGGGCGGTGGCCACCTGCTGCTCGGACGAGATTATCGACGGCGTGGCCGACGGCACCTACTTGATCGCTTATAACGTCCTTGGCTCATATGCTTTGGCCCGGGCCGCGCAGAACCCCGACATTGTCGCGGTTGCCCCCGAAGACTACACGCTGGTTTTGGCCCGAGCTGCCTTGATTCCCCGGCACGCCGCTGAACCAGAGCTGGCCGGGGCGTTTCTGGATTTCCTGCTGTCCGAGGCGGGCCAATCGGCGCTGACATCGTCGCACTTGATCGTAAGTACGGACGATGGGGGGCCTGCATCCCTGCGCCTGCCGGAATCTGCGGAAACAAGTCTTCGGCCCATCGCGCTCACGCCGTCATTGCTGGTGGGCCTCGATCAGCACAAGCGGCGGGATTTCATCGCGCTCTGGCGGTCGACCTTCCCAAATGAAAGCGACGACGCCAAGGCCGCCCCGGAATGATCATGCCTGCCGCCGGTTCAAAAAAACAGCACTGAATCGACATGGGCCCAATCCTGCCCCCGCACCAAATTTTCTGAATGAAATGAATATTGCACTGTTCTGCCATGCGCGCGCCGTCTTTTGGGGGGATACGAGCGTGCTGCGGCAGAAAGCGAAATAGATCAGTCATCAACGACAAGGCAGATCAGGCGGTTTTCGGAACGAAGCCGGCCGGTTTGGCAAATGTGCAGAGCGGTGAAATTACACCTTCAAGATACAGGGCAACCCGCGGGTTGATGCAATTATGCAACGTGTGAAAACTAGACACCGGACCTCCTTTTCTCCCGCCCTCAATCCTGACAAAAGAAGTCGGACAAGATGCAAAAGCAAAGATAAAGCCTGAGCAAACATTGGGTAGCCAAGGCGAACCTGGAGACCCACATGCATGTTTCTCGAATTGCCCTGCTCGCGGGGCTTGCGGTCGTTGTTGGCCCGTGCAACGCGTTCGCGCAAGATGAAGGTGCCGTTGACCTCGGCACATTGATCCTTGAATCAGAGAGCGACGATACCCTCCTGCAAAATGGCTACGTCGCGGAAAGCGGCCGCCAGGCCACGCGAGTCGATACGGCGATCCGCGATATCCCGCAATCCATCAGCACCGTTGGCCAGGACCAGATCGAAGATCAGGAGCCGCGCACGCTTTTGGATTCGCTGGGTTATACCTCGGGCACCAACGTCACCAATTTCGGCTTCGATACCCGGTATGATGCCCTGTACCTGCGTGGGTTCGCGGCCTACTACAACGGGCTGTTTCGTGACGGCCTGCGGCAGGTGAACGGCCCGTCGGCATGGTACCAGAACCACCCCTACAGCTTTGAGGCGGTTTCCGTCCTCAAGGGGCCGTCATCCTCGATGTACGGGGTCTCCGGCTCGGGCGGGATCGTCAACGTCGTTTCCAAGCGGCCCAAGCAAGACCCCTTCAACGAGGTCCGGCTAACCTTCGGTACCGAGGAACACAAAGAGTTGGCCTTCGATTTCACGGGACCATTGGCCGAGGATGGCAGGCTCAGCTATCGCTTGACCGGTGTGTTGCGCGATGCGGACACACCGCTTGAAGGATACAGTGACGATCTGAGCATGATCGCCCCTGCTCTGACCTACCAACTGACCGACCGTACCACGGTCACGTTCCTGGGCGAGTACTCGGAATCCACGCGTGGCGGCACGGCATCCTATTACAACCCGTCCTATGGTGTCGCGTCGAACATTTACGTCGGCGATCCCAACTACAACGATTTCGTCACCGAACAGTGGCGCGTCGGCTACGAGGTCGAACACGAGCTGACGGACAACATGACCCTGCGTCAGAACTTGCGATACTCCGAGGTCGATGCCGATCTTGAGTTCAGCGGCATCTATGCCCTGACTCCGGCCCCCGGTTTTGGCCGCTACTGGGGCCACTACCTTGAGAATACCGAGAATCTTGCAATCGACACCACGCTGGAGACAGAGTTTGCCACCGGTGCCATCGATCATACGCTGGTTGCGGGCTTTGATTTCAGCCGGTCATCCTATGACACCTATTATGCCGGAGTGGGCTACGTTTCGGCCGCCGCAACCGACGCGATGGTTCAACCCTATTCCGGCGGGCAAGACATGGACCAGTATGGCCTCTACCTCCACAACCAGATGGTCAGCGGCCCTTGGACCGTGTTTCTTAGCGGGCGCTACGACTGGGTCGATACCACGACCCTCGACGCCTCGCGCACCGGGGCCGACACCTCGCACGACGGTTTCTCGGGCCGGGTTGGGGTGAGCTATGCGGTGAACACCGACCTGTCGGTCTTTGCAAACCTCGCCAGCAGCTTCGTGCCGACCACAGGGCTTGTCTATGATGACAGTACCGACCCCAACAGCAGTCGCCCCGCCGATCCGACCCGGGGCATCCAAAAGGAAATCGGCCTGAAATACCAATTGCCGGGCACCGAAAGCCTGATCACGGCCTCGCTTTTCGACATTCAACAAGAGGACGGCGTGGTATTCCAGACCGTTGACCCCACGGTCTTTGGCGGCTTGCAGCAAGTCCAAGTCCCTTACGATCTGCGCTCACGCGGGCTCGAGATCGAAGGTCAGTTCAATTTTGCCAACGATCTGCGCCTGACCACGTCCTATACCTATCTCGACATGGAGATCGAGCGCGGTGCAACAGGAACCATTGGCAAACAGCTGTCTGCAACCCCCAAGCACACCGCGTCGGTCTGGGGGTTCTACGAGCCCCGAAACGGTGCGCTGAAGGGCTGGGGCTTCGGGGCCGGTTTGCGTTACGTCGGTGAAAGCTACGGCGATGATCAGAATTCGTTCAAGAACGACGATCAGTTCTATGCGGACCTGTCGGTGTCCTACGACCTGGACCGATTGGGCGTAGAGGGCGCGGGCCTGCAACTGAACGTCAAGAACGTCTTTGACAATACCGGCCAGACTTGCAGCGCAGGCTTCTGCTATCGCACCGAAGGCCGCACCGCGACCGCCAGCATCGCCTATCGCTTCTGATGGCCGTTACCCGGAAATCATGGGGCGTCGTCGGGGCCATCGGCGGCGTCTATGTTGCGCAAAGCGTCCTTGCGGGGGTGACATGGACGGGCCTGCCCGGGGTGCTGCGCGCGCAAGGCTTGCCGCTGGACCAGATCGGGTTGATCTCGCTTTTGGTGCTGCCCTGGGCGCTGAAGTTTCTCTGGGCACCTTGGATCGAAGGGGTCCGCTTGCCGGATGGCGGGCGGGATCGGTCGGTGGTCATCGTCATGACCGGTGTCGCGGTGGTGACCGTCACGCTTGTGGCTCTCGGGGTGATCGGGCCGTTCCCGGTGCTGCCGGTCCTGAGTATCCTGATGGTGGCGGCCTTTGCCACGGCCACCGTGGATATCGCCTGTGACGGGTACGCGGTCGAGGCTTTGAAAAACACGCGCTATGGCTGGGGCAATGCCGCGCAGGTTGGCGGGGCCTACCTTGGATCGGCCATCGGCGGGGGGGTCTTCCTGATCCTCGTGGACCGTATGGGTTGGACAACCGGAGCCTGGAGCATGGCGCTGATCATCGTGATCTTGTGCCTTCCTTTCGCGTTTGTGGCGCGTGCCAAGGGGGTGCAGGCGCGCCCGCATCAACCCAGCTTGCGCGCGGCCCTGTCGCGCCCCGAGGTACGTCAGGGCCTGCTGATCGCGGCGCTTTATGTCATGGCGCAAAAGACCGCGATGGGCATGTTCGGCCCATATTTCATAGACGCAGGCTATGACCTTGCCCAGCTGGGCATCCTAAGCGGCGTTGGCAGCTTGATGCTTGGCTTTCTAGGCGCGATGCTGGGCGGTGGGTTCGTGCGCCGTTTCGGGGCTCGCAACGTACTGATCGGGGCTGTGGCGGTGCAATCGGCCATCCTTGCGCTGGTGGCGCTGTCGGCCGGCGATACGATCCTGCCTGCTGCACAGGTCGCCCCGGTCGCCATGGTGGCCAGCGCCGCCGTCATGGCCTTTGGTTTCGTGGCGCTTTACGGCCAGTTCATGAACTGGTCCGACCCACAGCAGGGCGGCGTCGATTTCACCTTGTTTCAATGCATGGATGCCGCCGTCAGCATGGCGGCGGGCACCGCGGCGGGATTCATCGCCGAGCATTTGGGCTATGGCTTCTTTTTCGCGCTTGCCTGCGCGATATCCCTAGCGGTGCTTCCCTTCATCTGTCGGGTTGCCACCCTGAAAGCCAGAGGTGAACATGGCTGACGTTACCGCGCATACGAATTTACCCGGAGTTGCCTTCGCCCCGTTGCGGCAGGTGGCCCTTGCCGAGGCTTTGGAGCAGGATCTTGAAATTTTGAGGGATTCAGAGGCGGGCCTGTCCGTGCAGACATACTATGGCCGCATCTGCTTTGCCCCCTCCGAGAATGGCACATGCGCCGAGATCCACGCGCCGCAGACGGATTTTCTTCAGACATTGAAGGATTCGCTTGTCAGCCAGATCAGCGCGCTTTCCCCCGATGTGGCACAAGGCATCCGTTGGAGTGATGCGTCGTCTGCTGGGCAACTGCCGGCCAATGCCCGGCTGATGTCAGTCGTGCAGGTCGAGCGCCTTGATGGTGATTTCCTGCGCGTGACGCTTCAGGGCGATGTTTCCCGGTTCACGCTTGACGCCATCCACTTCCGGCTGGGGATTCCTCCGCAAGGGCGGCCCGCGATCTGGCCTGCCATCGGGCCGAACGGTGCAACCCAATGGCCCAAGGGGGCGGACGCGTTGCACCTGCCGGTCTACACCGCGCGCTTTGTTCGCCCTGACAAGGGGGAACTTGTCTTTGATCTGTTTCGCCATGATGGCGGTCGCGCCACGCATTGGGCGGAAACCACCGCCCCCGGCGACGAGGTACTGGTGACCGGCCCGGGCGGCGGCGGATGCCGCGTCGAAACGGAAATCCTTGGGTTTGCCGATGAGACAGGGTTTCCGGCGGTCGCGCGCATTCTCGAAGCCAATCCCGGCCTTGTCGGTCGCGTCACGCTGTTTCCCGGTGGGCCGCTGGGGGCTGCATACCCGTTGCCGGCGCACCCCGGCGTTCAGGTCGACTATGCAGAGCCTGGAACACAAGCGCTCATGGCAAAGGCGGCATTGGCAGAGGTCACTGAGGGCAACCCGCCATTTCTCTGGTTCGCCGCAGAGCGAAGCCAGGCCACAGAGGTCCGGTCCGCGTGGCGCAAAAGCGGGCGCGCGGCTAAGGATGCCTATATCTCGGCATACTGGCAAAGGCGTGAATGACACAGCCGATGGCACCCTTTTCGGGTGCTGCACCTGTCTTGCGCCGTCCAACGGCACAACGTCGAGAAAATGCCAACCGCGATCGCGCGGGACCTTGGTAATGGACCAAGGTTCACCGGCCTCAGAACCCGCTCACGGTTGGCAGCCACGTGGACAGGAACGGCACGAAGGTGATCAGCAATAGCGCGGCAGCCAA
Organism: Roseovarius sp. MMSF_3281; assembly: GCF_030733685.1. Lineage (GTDB taxonomy): Bacteria > Pseudomonadota > Alphaproteobacteria > Rhodobacterales > Rhodobacteraceae > Roseovarius. Next base: position 27,122 of record NZ_JASHIM010000007.1, on the reverse strand, counting down.
GGCCACAAAGAACGGCGGCATCTCGCGGATCAGGGTTGAAGGTTTCAACCCCATGGTCGAGGAAACAACAAAGATCAGGCTTCCGACCGGAGGCGTCGTTAGGCCCAGCGTCAGGTTGATGATCACGACGATGGCAAAGTGATTGGGGTCGATCCCCAGGGCGAAACTGATTGGCGCAAGAATTGGCACCAGGATCATCACGCCCGGAAGCGGATCCATGAAAAGACCGAAGACAAGCAAAAGAAGGTTAACCGCCAAAAGGAAAACGATTGGCGACAGGTCCAGCGCGATGATCGTTTCAGCAAGAAACTGCGGGATGCTTTCGATGATCAGGACCCATGCGAATGCCCGTGCCGCGCCAAGGATCAAAAGCACCGCCCCCGAGGTCAGCGCCGCACGCAACACGATGCCGGGCAGGTCCCGCAGGCGAAGAGAGCGGTAGACGAACATGCCGACGATCAATGCGTAAAAGACCGCGATGACCGAGGCCTCGGTGGGGGTGAACACGCCGAACCGAATGCCGCCGACGATAAGGATGATCAGGATCAGGGCCGGCAGCGCGAAAAGTGCGATCCGGGCGATCTCGGCCAAGGACGGCATCGGCTCTCCCGAGGCATAGTTCCGCTGTTTGCTGACCCGGGCATTGGCCAGCAGGACCATCAGGGTGATCATCAGCCCCGGCAGGACCCCGGCCATGAAAAGCGACCCGACCGAAACGTTCTGATCCTGCATCGCGTATATGATCATCGTGATCGAAGGCGGGATGATCGGCCCGACGACCGCGCTGGCGATGGTCAGGGCGCTGGCATAGGGGCGGTCATAACCGCCCTTTTCCATCATCCGGATCATCATCGTCCCCGGCCCGGCCGCATCGGCCAGCGCGCTGCCGGATATCCCGGCGAACATTGCCGAACTGATGACATTCGCATGCCCAAGCCCGCCCCGCATATGGCCGACAAGGGACTGCGCCAGCCGCAGGATGGCCAGGGTCACGGCGCCCCCGGTCATGATCTCGGAGGCAAGAATGAAGAACGGCACGGCCAGCAACGGAAAACTGTCAAGGCCGGCGAACATCTCTTTCACCACGACCAATGGCATGTAGTTCGAGGCCAGCGTGATCGCGGCGAAGACCGCGATTGCCATCGCGAAGGCGACCGGAAGGCCAAGGGCCAGAAGAAGGAACAGCGCGGGAAAGAGGATCTCAGCCATTGGCGCCGCCGGTAACCGTGTCGCCATCCCCGCTACCGGGGGCGAGTTTCTTGTAATCACCGGCCTCGATGAATGGGCGCGCGATCAGCAGCAGGTGAACGATAAGCAGCGCGAACCCCACGGGCATCGCCGCATAGACATAAAGAAACGGCAAACGCAGGGCCGGCGTGACCTGAAACTGCATCCGCTGCGCATATTGCCAGCCCACGTGAACCATGAAGGCGAAAAAGGCCAGCAGGATCAGGACGATGGCCGCACGCAGAACCTTCTGGCCGGTTTCTGGAAGGCTGTCTTGCAAATTGGTGATCGCGACATGCCCGCCGATACGCAGGATCAGGCCCGCGCCGGTGAACGTCAGCCAGATCATGAGGTAGCGCGCCGCCTCGTCCGCCCAGGGAAGCGAATGCGCGGTCAGGTAGCGCAGGGAGATATTTGCCCCCACGATGATCGCCATGGCAGACAACATCAGGATGAGCGCCCAACCGTTCAACGTGACGAAGGTTTGTTCGAGCCGCTTCAAGGGTTTCTCCCGGGGAATGCGCCGGCACCGTTATGGCGCCGGCGCGATATCGTCACTCGAAGTTCACGATCGAGTCGACCAGTTCCTGACCATAGGTCTCGTAGTAGCCTTCATAGGCCGAGGCGATGGATTCCTGGAACGCTGCCTTTTGCTCGGCCGACAGTTCGTTCACTTCCATGCCGCGCTCTTTCAAGGTCTCGACGCCCGTGGTCTCGACATTGTCGACATAGCCGCGCATTGCGGTCGCGGCTTCGGCCGCGGCCTTTTCAAAGGCGGCCTTCTGGTCGTCGTTCAGACCTTCCCAGAAGGGCTTGGAAACAAGCAGCATCGCGGGCGAATATACATGGCCCGACAGGGTCAGGTATTTCTGCACTTCGTCCAGTTTGACCGAGACGATCACCGACAGCGGGTTTTCCTGCCCGTCGATCACGCCCTGTTGCAGCGATGAGATCACTTCCGGCCAGGCCATTGGCGTCGGCGCGGCACCCATGGCATTGAAAGCCGCCAGGTGCACCGGGTTCTCCATGGTGCGGATCTTCAGGCTTTCCACATCCGCCGGGGTTTTGATCGGGTTGCGGTTGTTGGTGATATGCCGGAAGCCCTGTTCGCCCCAAGCCAGCCCATGCAGGCCGACATCGTCGAACTTGGCCAGAATTTCCTGCCCGATCGGACCATCCAGCACGGCGCGTGCATGCTCCAGATCACGGAACAGGAACGGAATATCGAACACGCCAGTGTCCGAAACGAAGTTCGCAAGGGTGCCCGAAGAAACGATGGTCGCCTCTACGGTGCCAAGCTGAAGCCCTTCGATCACCTCGCGCTCACCGCCAAGCCCGGAAGAGGGGAAGTGGTTGAACTCGAATTCGTCGCCGGTTTCGGCCGTCACGACTTCTTCGAATTTTTCTGCCGCGACGCCGTAATGGCTATCGGGGGCAAGGGCGTAGCCGATCTTTACTTCGGTTTGCGCGAGCGCCGGAAGGCCCATCGCAAGGAAAAGGCCGGTTGATACCAGCCCACGGTTAATGAACGTCATGGATTTCCTCCCGTTTAAGGTATGGATTTGCTACACAAGGAACTTTTGGCTGGCAACCCCGCGTCACGGAACTTTACCTCTGGCTGTTCACCTGTCCGCACCTTTGCCGAACAGGCGGACCAGTTCCGGAACGTAGGCGTCACCGAAACCGGCCTCGACCGTCTTTGCAAGGGCTGACGACACCCCGTCGGCGACAAGTTTCTGTGCGCCAGAGGTATCTGACATGGCGCGGTAGTAATCAATGTCTTTCTGCGCGTTGGCGACGAAAAAGGGCAGGGCGTTACGGTCTTGCGAAATGATGTAGGGGGCCAAACGATCCAGCGCCGCGCTTGCGCCGCCCCCTGCGGCCAGAACGTCCACGAAAACCTGCGGGTCCACCCCGGTATCTGCCGCTTGGGAGGCCGCCTCGGCCAGAAGGGTCATGAACCCGACAGAAACGTAATTGTGCAGCAGCTTGAGCCGATGACCATGGCCAAGTGGCCCGACATGATCGACCTGTTCGGTGAAGGAGGCAAGAACCGGGCGGACCCGTTCAAGCACCTCTGCCTCGCCGCCAACCAACAGGTTCAGTGTCCCTTCGTGGGCATGTTTCGCGGTTCGGGTCATCGGCGCATCAAGATACATGCCGCCCGCCTTCTGAACGATCTCTCCCATGCGCAGGGTCGAGTCCGGCAGTGCCGTCGAGCAGTCCACCACCACCGTCCCGGGCCGAAGGCCGGTGGCGATGCCGGTCTCTCCGGTCACGATCATTTCGACTTGGGGTGAACCGGTCACGCAGATGATCACCACGTCGGATGCTTTCGCGACATCCGACGAAGTCGCGCAGGGGCGCGCGCCAAGTGCCACAAGGTCATCCGTCGGCTGGTTGCCGGGATGGTCGAGAAAGCTCAGGTCAAAGCCGCCCCGCCCAAGAATGTTGCGGGCGATGCCGTGGCCCATGAGGCCTACGCCGATGATTCCGACATGCATTTCGATGATCTCTTCTGTTCGTGTTTGCCCGGTTCTGGTCAGGCGTTAGTCCGCGTTGATCCAGATCGCCTTGGTATCGAGGTATTCTTCCATGTGCTCGGTTCCGCCTTCACGACCGTAGCCCGACATCTTGACCCCACCGAAGGGAACCGCGGGGTCGATGGCGTGGTACATGTTGACCCAGACAGACCCGGCCTTGAGCCTGTTCGCCAGTTTATGCGCCGTGCCAAGATGGGTCGAGAATACCCCCGCCGCAAGGCCATAGGGCGTATTGTTGGCCCGCGTGACAACCTCGTCGATACTGTCGAAAGGCAGCGCCGAGATGACCGGCCCGAAAATTTCTTCCCGGGCGACGCTCATCTGGTCGGTCACGCCTCCAAGTACAGTCGGCTGGAAGAAATGGCCGCCCTCAAGATCGGGGCCCTCGGCCCGTCCGCCACCTGTGAGAACCTGCGCACCTTCCTTCGGTCCCGCAGCCATGTAGCCCGCAACGCGTTCGGCCTGTCGGGCCGAAATGATCGGCCCGATATCGGTGGAGTCGTTGATTCCATGACCGATCCGCAGCGCGGCGGCATATTCGGCCACGCGGCGGACGAACTCGTCGTGGATCTCGCGTGCAACGAACAGGCGCGAGCCCGCTATGCAGATTTGCCCGGAATTGGCCAAGACGGCCATGGCCGCCACGGGCACGGCCTTTTCAATATCGGCATCGCGGCAAACGATCACCGGCGATTTCCCCCCCAGTTCCAGCGAAACTTTCTTGAGGTTTCCGGTGGCGGCGCGGGCAATTGCCTGCCCGGTAGCAGTGGACCCGGTAAAGACGATCTTGTCCACGCCGGGATGTTCGGCCAGTGCCGCCCCGGCCTCGGCGCCAAGGCCGGTAACGATGTTTAGAACACCGTCGGGCAGGCCGGCCTCCTGCATGATCCGCGCGATCATCAGGACGGTAAGCGATGCCTCTTCCGAAGGTTTCAACACGACGGTACAGCCTGTCGCGATGGCCGGTGCGATTTTCCAGATGGACCCGGCGATAGGTGCGTTCCATGGGATGATCGCGCCGACGACGCCGACGGGTTCGCGCACGGTTTGCGAATATATTTCGCCGGGAAAGGAATTGGGAATCGTCGCACCATGGATCGCCACGGCCTGCCCGGCATAGAACCGCAGCATCCCGATAACACGGCGGCGATTGGCCAGCGTCCGCTGGATAGGCATCCCCATGTCAAGCGTATCCGACAGGCAAAGATCTTCCCATTCCGCTTCGAACCGATCAGCGATGCGTAACAGAAGCGCCTGGCGTTCGAAGGGCGTCCATTTTGCCCACGATCCCTCAAACGCGGTGCGGGCGGCGGTGACGGCAGCGTCGATGTCTGCGGCGCCCCCCTTGGGCACGGTCGCCAGCAGGGTGCCGTCCGCGGGGTTGCGCGCCTCGATGACCTCGCCCGTGGACGCCTCGCACCATTTCCCGTCGATGAACATGCGCCGGGCTCCTCCGTCGTAGAGAGCCGCCGCAGTCGCCTTCCAATCCTTCATTGCGCCTTCACCTTTATGATCGTGTATTGCTCGGTGCCCTGACGGATCACGCCGCGCGCGCCGTCCAAGGTAAATGCCACCGTCCTTTACACCAGCAGCTTTCCAAAAGAACAGCCGAATTTTGGCCCCGGCACTCGCGTGGGCTCATGCCCCGCAACCCGGCCCTTCGCGTACCCGTCAAGGTGGCCGCGAGCGCCCGTGCCAGCCCGCCTTTCGCAGGCGTCGCCCCCGCGACTTCAGCCAAAACACTGGCCGGGCCTCGCCACCGGCCTGCCAACCCTTTAAACAAGGGGATACTCTTGGGGCCGGTGCCTTGAGGATCACCGATTGGCGGCGGGGGATGTTCATTGTTCAAGATCGACACAAACCAATCCGCGTCCTTTCTCGTGGCCTGCGAGGAAGGCTCGATCAGGTCTGCCTCGGAACGGTTGGGCATCGAGCCCTCGACAATCAGTCGCCAGATCAAGGCGCTTGAAACGGCGCTGGGCATGGACCTGATCGAGAGGGGGCGCAAAGGCGTGCGCCCGACCGAGGCAGGGCGGATTCTTCGCACCTACCTCAAACACCAACACAGCGAACAGGAAGCGCTGCTATCGGAATTCGATGCCCTCAAGGGGATGCGACGCGGCGAACTGGTGATCGCGGTGGGCGATGGTTTCATCAGTGATTTCGTGGGCAATGCCGTGAAGTCCTACAACGTGGCGTTTCCCGGGTTTACCTATGATATCCTCAGCGGCTCGACCGAACAGGTGTTGCATGCCGTCAGGACCGACCGGGCGCATTTCGGCCTTGCCTACAACGCCCGCCCCGAGCGGGCCATCCGCACCGCTGCGCAGGTCAAGCAACCGCTGGACCTGCTGGTTAGCCCGGCATCCGAATGGGCGGATTTGCCAGAACCCGTCACGATGGCTCAACTCGAAACCCTGCCCGCCGCTCTTTTGAAAACCGGCTTTGGCGTGGGCGACATGATCGCGGTCGCCGAAAGCACGCACGGGGCCAGATTGCGGGCACTGGTGCGCTCCAACTCGCTTGCCGTGCTGCGCAATTTCGTACGCGACGGATTGGGTGTCACGGTGCTTCCGTCGTTTGTCGTGACCCGCGAAATCGCGGATGGGACGATTATCACCAAGCGCCTCGGTATCCCCGAGCTTCGCAAGGGCGAGGCGTCGGTTTTCACGCGGCAGGGGCGCCGCTTGCCCGAAGGCGCGATGCGCCTTGTCAACCATATCTCCAGATCAATGGTCGCGTTTCAGCACAGCCAATAATGTTGCATGGTGCGCAACGATAATCTTCCTTTGCTGCAATTCCCGCAGGTCGAATGCCCACATACGCTGTAGAGAATCAAAACACTCAACAGGGTAAGAAAATGTCTAAAACTCGCTTTGCATCTCTGGCAGCGGTCTTGGCTGTCTCAACAGCCTTGATCGTGCCGGCTCAGGCGGAAACGCTTCGGGTGGCGTCCCAGGGCGACGCCACCAGCCTCGATCCCCACAGCCACAATGAAAGCTTTACCAACTACTTTCTGGCCAACGTCTACGAAGGGCTGGTCGCCCGCGACAAGGATTTCAAGATTTCCGGTCAATTGGCCGAAAGCTGGGAACAGGTCGATCCAAAGACATGGCGCTTCAAGCTGCGCGAAGGCGTGACGTTTCACGACGGGTCGGCCTTTGCCGCGGATGACGTGATTTTCAGCATGGACCGCGCCCTGTCTGAATCGTCGAACTTCAAGCATGTGTTGGCCTCGGTCGACAGCTACAGCGCAGTCGATGACATGACGGTCGAGATCGTCACGAAAGCGCCCAACCCCATCCTGCTGAACGATCTGCTCGACCTGATGATCCTCGACAAACAGTGGGCCGAGGCGAACGGCGCGGTTGAGCCGATCAACCTGCAAGCCGAGGAAAAGGCCTTCAGCGCGACAAATGCCAATGGCACCGGCCCCTACAGCGTGGTTTCCCGGGCGCAGGGCGAAAAAACGACCCTTGCAGCCTTCGATGACTATTGGGGCGACATGGGCAACGTGACCGAGGTTGTCTTTACCCCGATCAACAACGCCTCGACGCTGGTGTCGGCGCTGTTGTCGGGTGAAGTTGACCTTGTGATGCCGCTGCCGTTGCAGGATATTCCGCGGGTCGAAAACGGCGATGGCGTCAAGGTGGTCTCAAGCCCCGAGGCGCGCACCATGTACATCGGCATGGATCAATGGCGCGATCAGATCATCGAAAGCCCGGTCGAGGGCAACCCGTTTCTCGATCTTCGGGTGCGCAAGGCCATTGCCCACGCCGTGGACGCTCAGGCGATCATCGACCGCGTGATGCAGGGGCAGGCCACGCTGGCCACGCAATACGTGATGGACAAGGTGAATGGCTTCAATCCCGATCTGACCCGGCTGGAATACGACGTCGAGACCGCCAAGGAACTGCTGGCCGCGGCCGGGTATCCCGATGGCTTCGAGGTGACGATGGATTGTTCGACAGACCGCTATGTCAATGACGGTCAAATCTGTCAGGCGACGGTCAGCCTTCTGGCCCGCGTCGGCATCAAGGTGAACCTGGTCGCGCAACCCAAGGCACAGTTCTTTCCCAAGGTCGTCGCGCCCGATTTCGGCACCTCCTTCTTTCTGCTCAGCTGGACCCCTTCGACCATGGACAGCCTGAACGTCTTCCAGAACGTGCTGGGCACACGTGATCTGGATAACGGAAGGGGCGCATGGAACATTTCCGGCTGCTCGGTGCCCGAGGCCGATGCCCTGGCCGCCGAAGCCGCCGTGACAATGGACGCCGCCGAACGCGAAAAGATGCTGCAGGATGCAATGGCCCTGATGGTCGAAGATGTCTGCCTCGTGCCGCTTCATGTGCAACAGTTGGTCTGGGGCGCGGCCGAGAATATCGACGTGGTACAGCACCCGACGTTCGAGTTCCCATTGGAATATTTCAACGTCAACTGATCCGAAAAAGTGTGGCCCGGTCTTCTTCGGGCCACACACCTGCAATTTTCTGAAAACGGACACCCGATATGTATTTTCTGCTGGCCCGAGTGCTTCAGGCCACGATTGTCATGCTGTGCGTCGCGCTTGTCGGCTTCCTGGTGTTTCAATTCGTGGGCGATCCCGTGCTTGCCCTTGTCGGACAGGAGACAACGGTCGAGGACCGCGAGGCACTGCGCGAAAGCCTTGGCCTGAATGATCCCATTCTCTTGCAATATGCCCGCTACGTGATGAACGCCCTGCGCGGCGATTTCGGCATCTCCTACAGCTTCAACCGCGACGTCAGCGAGATGATCGCAGAGCGGCTTCCGGCAACAATCGAGCTGGTGATGCTATCCGGTGTGCTGTCGCTGATCCTTGCCATTCCCGCGGGCATTTATACCGGCATCCGCCGCAAAGGCGGCCTTGCGCAGACGATAATGGCCCTCTCGGTCATCGGTGTGTCGATCCCGTCTTTCCTGCTTGGTATCCTGCTGATCCTCGTGTTCTCGGTCTGGCTGAACTGGTTGCCCTCGTTCGGGCGCGGCGATGTCGCGGCAGAGCTTGGATTGCGCTCAAGCCTGTTCACATGGGACGGGCTGAGCCACGCCCTGATGCCCGCTGCCGTGCTGTGCCTGTTTCAACTGGGCGTTATCCTGCGCCTGATCCGCGCTGAGATGCTCGAGGTGCTGCGCACCGATTACATCCGCTTTGCCTGGGCGCGCGGGTTGCCGGGGCAGCGGGTCTATTTCCGCCACGCACTGAAAAACACGCTGGTCCCGGTGGTCACGGCAATCGGGCTGCAACTCAGTTCCCTGTTCGCCTTTTCGATCATCACCGAACGGGTTTTCCAATGGCCAGGCATGGGGTCGCTCTTGCTGCACGCCATCGGCCAAAGCGACATCCCGCTGTTGGCGGCCTACCTGATCTTCGTGGGGCTGGTCTTTACCATTTCCAATCTCGTGGTCGATGCAATCTACGTGCTGATCGACCCACGCATTCGGCATGGGGCGCATTGAGATGCTGGAACGAATTCGCTCTGACTTCTGGTATGAATTGCTGAACTCTCCGGTGACACTGGCATCGGCCATCGTGATCGCCCTGATGGTCATCGGCTGTAGCTTTGCCCCCGTCTTCGCGCCCCATACCCCTTTCGACCCGGCAACGATTTCCATCCTGGATAACAATTTGCCCCCCGCTTGGGCCGCCGGGGGCGATCCGCGCTTCCTGTTCGGCACCGATCTTCAGGGCCGCGACGTTCTGTCGGCGATGCTCTATGGCGGGCGGATTTCGCTTCTGGTCGGCATTGGCGCGGTCGCGCTTTCGGTGGTCATCGGCATGACCGTCGGCCTGCTGGCGGGCTATTTCGGGAGGATGACCGACACGGTGCTGATGCGCGTTGCCGAGATCCAGTTCGCCTTTCCACCGATCCTGATCGCGCTTTTGTTCAACGGCATCCTGAAGGCGTCGCTGCCTGCCGATGTTTTTGCCCAGGCCGCCGTTCCGATCATGATCCTGGCCATCGGGCTGGCCGGCTGGGTGCAGTTCGCCCGCATCGTGCGGGCCTCTGCGATGGTGCAGCGCAATCAGGATTACGTCACCGCCTGCCATGCCATCGGCTTGCCGACGCCAACGATCATCCTGCGCCACATCACGCCGAACATCCTTGGGCCGGTGCTGGTGCTGGCGATGCTGCAAATCGCCGTCGCCATCGTGACCGAGGCCACCTTGTCCTTCCTTGGTCTCGGTACCCCCCTGACCGAGCCATCGCTGGGCGCATTGATACAGATCGGCAGCCAATACCTGTTTTCCGGCATTTGGTGGGTTGTGATCTTCCCCGGCGTGATGCTGCTTGTGATGGTCGTTGCCTTCAATCTCGTCGCCGATTGGGTGCGCGACTACCTGAATCCGAGGCTGAGATGACCGATATCCTGTGCAAAACCAAAGATCTGAAAATCACCTTCCCGCACCGGCTGGGCGATTTCACGGCCGTGCATGGCTTCGACATGGAGGTCCGGCGCGGCGAGATCGTCGGCCTGATCGGTGAAAGCGGCGCGGGCAAATCGACCATCGGCAATGCAATCATGGGCCTCTTGTCACATCCGGGCAAGGTGTCCGGCGGCCGGATCGACCTTGAGGGGCAGAACCTGATCGACCTGACGGGCGCGGCCATGGCGCGGCTGCGCGGGCGGCGGATCGGGATGATCTTCCAGGATCCGATGACCTCGCTCAATCCCTTGATGACGGTGGGCGACCAATTGGCGGAATCCATTGCCTTGCTTCAGGACCTGCCGATGGCGCAGGCACGCCAGATGGCGGCCGACCGGCTGGACGCGGTGGGCATCCCCGACGCGGTAGAACGCATGGGCCAGTACCCGCATGAATTTTCCGGCGGGATGCGGCAGCGGGTTGTCATCGCCCTTGCGATGGCCGGGAATCCCGACCTGCTTATCGCGGACGAGCCGACAACGGCGCTTGATGTCTCGGTGCAAAAACAGGTTCTCGACCTGATCCGCAGCATCTGCGTGGAACGGTCGCTCGGGGTTATCCTCGTGACACATGACATGGGCGTCATCGCCGAAACCGCGGATCGGGTTTACGTGATGCGGCACGGCAGGCTGGTGGAAACCGGCCCGACCGGGCAAGTCATCCATGCGCCATCGCAGCAATACACCCGGGATCTGATTGCATCCATCCCAAGCATCGAAAGCCGCGAAGAAAGGTTTCGCAATCCGGTGAAACGCACCGGCGAGATCGACCAGTGGCTGTTGGAAGGTCACAGGCACGAAGGCACCGACGACTACGTTACCGCCAGCGCCCTGACCAAGGATTTCGCCACGCGGAAAAAGACCTTTTGGGGTACGTCCGGTAGCTTCCGGGCGGTCGATATTCCCGGCCTCAGCATTGCACGCGGCGAAGTTCTGGGGCTTGTCGGTGAAAGCGGGTCGGGCAAATCCACGCTGGGCCGGATGATGATCGGGCTGGTGCAACCCAGTTCCGGCAACGTCCACTACAGCGACCATGGCCCACTGGCCGAGGTGCGGTCGCGCGCGGCCCGCAAGGCATTGCGGCGCGACGTTCAGGTGGTGTTCCAGGATCCCTATTCCTCGCTCAACAGCCGGATGCGCGTCGATCATATCTTGGCCGAACCGATCCGGTTTCACGGCCTTGCCGAGCGCGCGGACATTCCCCGGCTGGTCGGTGCCTTGCTTGAGCGTGTCGGCCTTCCCCCGGATACGGGGCGCAAGTTCCCGCACCAGTTTTCCGGCGGCCAACGCCAGCGTATCTGCATCGCCCGCGCGCTTTCGGTGCGACCACGGTTCCTGCTGTGCGATGAGCCGACCTCGGCGCTCGATGTCTCCATACAGGCCGAGATGCTGGCGTTGCTGATGGAACTGCGGCGCTCGCTTGGCCTGACCATGCTGTTTGTCAGCCATGACTTGGCGGTGGTGCGGCAGGTCTCGGACCGGGTGGCGGTGATGAAACAGGGCAAGATCGTCGAATGCCAAGACGCCGAACCCTTATTCGACGCGCCCCGGAACGACTATACCCGTATGCTGCTGGACACAGCGCCGCGCGCATCCGGACACAAGGAAGCGAATAACTTGAGGAGTGGAATATGATTGGCGTGGTAGGATGTGGCGCGATGGGCGGCGCAATGATTGCGCGGCTTGTCGAAAAGGGCCACGATGTTCATTGTTTTGATGCGATGCCAGAGGCGCGTGCGCGCGCCGCCGCCAAGGGCGGCAAGGCCTGCGCAACCCTGGCCGAGCTGGCGCAAAAATGCGATCAGATCATCCTGTCGTTGCCAAAAGCCGAGGTCGTGACCAGCGTCATGGCCGATCTTGCGCCACATGTTCAGGATGGCGCAATCATCCTGGATACATCCACATCGGAACCTGACACAACAAAGACACTTGCCGCCGCGGCGCAGGGCTACACCTTCATTGACGGGCCGGTCAGCGGCGGGCCGGGTGGCGCACGCGCAGGCACCATGACGATGGTCATGGGTGGGCCTGCCGATGCCATCGCGGCGCTGCGCCCGGTGCTGGACGATTTGACGGCCAAAACCGTGCATATCGGCCCCGCAGGGGCAGGCCATGCCGCCAAGATCGCCAACAACCTGCTCTGTGCCGCCAATCTCGTTCTGGTCAGTGAAATGGCGCGACTGGCCGACAGCAACGGCATTCCCCTTGCGAACCTGCTGCAGGGGGTCAACGCCGGGTCGGGCCGCAGTGCCGTCAGCGAAGTGAACTTCCCCAAGTGGATCCTGAACGGCGCTTTCGACTCAGGCTTTACGATGGGGTTGATGCGCAAGGACGTGGGGCTGGCAATCAAACTGGCCACGCAGGGCGGGCTTGATCTTCCCGCAACCCGCTCCGTCGCCGCGATCTGGGAGGCCAGTCGCGATGAATTGCCCGACAGCGCCGATTTCAACGAGATTTTCAACTTTGGAACGACCGAACATGCCTGAACGTAAAACCCTTCTGCTTTCCCTGATGCAAGACCTCGGTCTTGGCCAAACGGTCCAAAGCCTTGTTGGCGGCCAATTGCGCGACGGTGCCGGCGATGCCGTGGTGCTTGAAGATCCCTATGCCTTGATCGAACTGACCCGCTATGCCGATTGTGGCGCAGCGCTGGCCGCCGAGGCCTGCGAGGCGGCGGCAGCCGCGCAAAAGGAATGGGCCGCCGGGTATTCCGCGGCCCATCGCGGCGACATCATGCAGGATGTCGCCCGCGCGGTTCTGGACCATCACGAACCATTGGCCAGGCTCGAGGCGCTGGTGGCCGGCAAACCGATCCGCGATTGCCGGGTCGAGGTGTCCAAGGTGGCCGAAATGTTCCGCTATTACGCGGGCTGGGCCGACAAGCTGCACGGCGAGGTGATCCCGGTGCCCAGCGGGCACCTGAACTACACCCTGCGCGAACCATTGGGCGTGGTGTTCCAGATCACCCCGTGGAACGCGCCGGTCTTCACGGCCGGCTGGCAAATCGCCCCGGCCCTCGCAACCGGCAACGGCGTGGTCATCAAGCCCAGCGAACTGACCCCGCTGACCACGGTGGCGCTGGTTCGGATCGCCGAAAGCGCCGGGCTACCCGAGGGTCTGGTCAATGTGCTGTGCGGGCTCGGGCCGACAACCGGGCAAGCCGCGATCGAACATGACGCGGTGCGCAAGGTGATCTTTGTCGGCTCGCCGGAAACCGGCAGCCGCGTCGCCGTATCGGCGGCGCAGGCGTTGAAACCGGCAGTGCTGGAACTTGGCGGGAAATCGGCCAATATCGTGTTCGGCGATGCCAACTTGAAACATGCGGCCCTTGGGGCGCAGGCGGCGATTTTTTCGGGCGCCGGGCAAAGCTGCGTGGCAGGTTCGCGCCTTCTGGTGCATCACTCCGTCCATGCCGAACTGACCGACATGATCGCGACCGGGATGAACGCGATAAACCTTGGGGATCCGCTGGACGAGGCCACCGAGATCGGCCCGATCAGCAATGGCCGCCAGTTTGCCCATGTCAGCGGCATGATCAATGCCGCGCGCGATGCGGGCGCCCAGGTGCGCAGCCGCGAAACCACGCCGGATTCGGGCTACTTCGTGCCGCCGACGGTGCTTTCGGGGCTTGGCAACCGGTCAGCCGCCGCGCAGCACGAGATTTTCGGCCCGGTGGTCACGGCAATCCCTTTCGCGGACGAAGACGAGGCCATCGCCATCGCCAATGACACCGCCTTTGGGCTGGCCGGGGCGGTCTGGACCTCTGATGTCGGCTGTGCGCACCGGGTTGCGGCGGCCGTCCGGGCGGGCACATTCTGGATCAACAGCTACAAGGCCATCCATGTATCCTCGCCCTTTGGCGGTTCGCTCAACTCCGGATTTGGCCGCTCCAGTGGCAGCGATGCCCTGATGGAATACACCAGCCCGAAATCGGTCTGGCTCGACAGTGGAAAAACCCCCAAAATCGCCTTTGGATATGTCTCTTGAGTCGGTCCTGAAGGGGCCCGTACCGAAAAGGAAAGATGGATGATGCTCGACAATAGCTTTTTCGCAGACTCTCACCCGAAATGGACCGAGTGGCGCCGCGATCTGCACATGCACCCGGAACTGGCCTATCAGGAACACAGGACATCCGAACGTGTCGCCGAAAGGCTGGCACAGATGGGGATCACGGTGCATCGTGGTTATGGCGGCACCGGTGTTGTCGGTGTGCTGAAAAACGGCGATGGCCCCAACATCGGCTTGCGGGCCGATATGGATGCCCTGCCCATCACCGAAGAGACCCAAGCCCCCTACAGGTCCGCCACCGAGGGCGTCATGCACGCTTGCGGGCATGACGGACACACGACCATGTTGCTGGCAGCGGCGGAATACCTAGCCCTGACCAAACGGTTCTCCGGCACCGTCACCTTCATCTTCCAACCCGCCGAGGAATGCGAAGCCGGCGCGCGCCGCATGATCGAAGACGGGCTATTCACCGATCACCCTGTCGATGAGGTCTATGCGCTGCACAACTGGCCCGGGTTGGCGCCGGGCGAATTTTCCGTGCGGCCCGGCGCACAGATGGCGGGGTTCGATACCTTCGACATCGTCGTCACGGGCCGGGGTGGCCACGCCGCGATGCCCCATGAATGCAGCGATAGCATCCTCGCCGCCGGGCAATTGGTCGGGGCGCTGCAATCCATCGTCTCCCGAACCGTCGATCCACAGTCCCCGGCGGTGCTGAGCGTGACACAGTTTCACGCGGGCGATGCCTATAACGTCCTGCCCGAAACCGTTCGTCTGGCGGGCTGCACACGGTTCTTCGACAAGGCCGTCAAGCAGACCTTGGAACGCCGCATCGGCGAGATTTGCGCAGGCGTCGCAGCCCAGCACGGCATGGAGATCACCCTCGACTACAAAGCGGTCTATCCGCCAACCATCAATCACGCGGCAAGTCAGGAGAAGGCCATGAAGGCGGCCAGCCTGATTGCCGGGGATGGCGCGGTGCATGGCGATCATAACCCCTCGATGGCATCCGAGGATTTCGCCTTCATGCTCGAACAGGTTCCGGGCGCTTACCTTTGGCTCGGCAATGGCGCGGTGTCCGATTTCGGTGCGCTGCATTCGCCGCATTTCGATTTCAACGATGCGATCTTGCCGGTTGGAGCGCGTTTTTTCGCGGCCCTGGTCGAAGCGGCAAACCGTTGATGCCTTGCGGCGGGGCCAAACGATGACTCTTGTCACCGAGACCGAAGCGCTCTTGCACGACAACCCCGAAACAGCCGCGATGCTGGGGGTCGGGGTCCGGCGCTTTGCCGATTTTGCCGATCTCGCGGCGGCCCTTCTGGGGGCTTTTGCGGGGGTGCGGGCGGATGTGGTCCGGCGCGTCTATACCGAGAATCCCGGTCTCGTGGCGCTCAGCCTTCAGGATATCGCGGAAACCGCCCGCCGGAATTTTGAACCGGGTGGCGCTGCGGCCTCGCTTCTGTTCGCGCGTGGCGTTCATGCCGTGATCGCACACCGTGTCGCCCATCATCTCTGGCAGGATGGCGATCCGATGCTGGCGCTGGCCGTCAGTTCGACCTTTGGCCGCGCGTTTTCCACCGATATCCACCCGGCTGCCCAAATCGGGCCGGGGTTCTGGCTTGATCACGGCGTGGGGTTCGTCGCCGGTGAAACCTGCGTGATCGGTCAGGATGTCTCGATCTGGCACGATGTCACCTTGGGCAGCACCCTGTCGGAAAGCGGCCCGAAGCGGCACCCGACGGTGCAGGACGGCGCCGTGATCGGGGCCGGTGCCGTCGTGCTCGGCGATATCACCGTCGGGGCAGGGGCCAATGTGGCGGCAGGTGCCATCGTGGTGACCGATGTCGCGCCGCGAACCGTGGTTGTCGGCGCAAAGGCCCGGCCCGTCGGTGCCGCGCAGGTCTCGTTTCGACAGCCAGGGGAATGATCTGATGACCGCTGCCTTCGGGATAGACCATCCATTGATCGCCGTGCGCGATATAACGGCTTTGCGCGACCGGTTGATCTCGATCGGGTTCAAGATGACGCCTGTCGGCCAACATCCATGGGGCACAAGCACAAGCCTTGCGATGTTCCGGGGGTGTTTGCTGGAAATCATGGGCATCTACGACGATTGCCTGATCGACGAAAAGCCAGCCGGCGATTTCCGCTTCGGGCGGCACGTCTATGCGCATCTGGAAAAGCGCGAAGGGATCGCGCTGACCGCGCTGCACAGCACCGATTCCCTTCGCGATGCCGCCCAAGCGGAACGCGCCGGGTTGCAGGTCAGTGGCCATTTGGAGTTTGGCCGCGATGTGGCGCTCCCTGACGGCAGCAAGGGCCGTACCAGGACAACACTTGCCCTGTTGCCCGATGCCGCCTTCCCGCGGCTGTCGTTCTTCTTGTGCCAACAGCACCGGCCCGAACTTATCTACGTGCCCGAATGGCTTGATCATCCCAATACCGTCCATGGCTACGCCGGGGCGTCCATACTGGCACAGGACAAGGATTTGCAGGCGCTGACCCAAAAGTTCTCCGGCCTCTACGGTGCCCCGCAGCCATGCGATGGCGGCCTTGCCTTCCAGACAGCCAACGGCCAGTTAAGGCTTCTGACACGCGCCGCGATCGAAGCATGCAACGGGCCCGTACCCGCGCCGGTCTTGGCCGAGGGCGAATCCTGTATCGTGGCGCTGGATCTGGTCTACTCGGATGGCGAGAAGCTGGAAAAATGCTTGCGAGAGTCGCAGGTCGAATTCGCCCGGCACGGACGCGAGTTTCGGCTTCTCGACCCGACGCAATTCGGAAACACCTTCCTGAATTTCGTGCCGGGCTGACCCTCTGCCGTGCAGGCACTTTGGCGAACTGCATCGCGCAAGGTCAAAGCGCGGGCACGCCGATGACATGTGGGTGGGCCAGCAGCAAAGCCGCGAAGGCGGCCAACCCGATGACCAGCCGGATGAACAGTTCAGGCCAAAAGCGCGGCGCATGAAACCACGGCGCGGCCCGCCGCGCGCGATCAAGCGCGCGCCACTGCGCACCCCCCAACACCCGCCGCTTGCGCCGGTCGATCAAGGCCCGACCGGCAAGGGCAAAACCGCCCAACACGCCGAACAGGATGACATGCGCAAGGTCACCATTGGGCAACAGGTGTACGCCCGCCCAGATCGCCAGCGCCAGCAGGATAGGGTGCCGTGTCCAGCGCAGGATGCCGGGCCGGGCGGGATCGAAACCGTTGTTCCGCGCCCCGCCAAAGGAAAACGGGTTTGGCCGCGCGACGCTCAGCGCCAGCAACAGGCAAACCGCCAACATGCCCAGATGCGCCGCGTGGCGATGCCAGTCCATCTGCGGCCAAAGTTGCACATAGGGCGCCGCGCCCGCCGACCGGATCAGCAGCGCCAGCATCGCCACCGAAAGGGCCGAATAGGCCAGTCCAAAACCGCCTGCGCCGATCCGCTTCACAATGCGGGATTTCACCGCCGGGCGAACCGGGATCGAATGCGTCAGGAAGAAGGCCGCGAACACGGTGGCAAAGCCGAACCATCCCATGTTATCTCTCCGGTTTCGGTCGCAGAAGTAACGGCGCATAGGCAATCACGAACCCCGCGAAAGCCGCAAACCACAGCGCCCCGGACAGATGCATAAGCCCCGGGTAACCCGATGCCCAGACCCGCGCCACGACCGAGCCGAAAAGACACAGGTAAAGACCCACGGTCGCCCGGTTCGCGGTCAGTGCCTGCCCGGTATGCCCAAGGCTGGCGCGGGTCATCACGGCAAGGGTCATGGCGCCGATGGCCCCGGCCATCCAAAGATGTTGCGCCCCGGCGGTGCCCGGATGGCCCATGATCCGGCCGATCCCAAGGCCAAGGGCGCCCACCGGCACGAAAAGATAGGCGGCATGCAGAACCCACAACAGCGGTTCGCGCGTCGTAAGATGCGGGGTCCAGCGGGCCTGCCGGATCAGGTGCAGCCCCCCGAATGCGATCAGCGCCGTACCGGTCTGGGCCGCGTCAGGCCACAGAACCCACGAAAGCAAGATGCCGATGCTGGCCAATAGCACCAGCTTGTCCAAACGCTGCATCGGCGGTGCGGGCCGCGCGGTGTAATTCTCCTTGGCCAGCCAGTTGCGCGTGAACGAGGGGATGATCCGCCCGCCGATCACGGCGATCATCATGATGCCGGTGGCAAGGCCAAGGCGCAGCCCGAACCCCTGCGCGGCATAGGTGCCGCTCAGGGCCTCGGCGTGGAAAATGCCATTGGCCAGCGTGAAGACAGCCAACAGGCCCAGCACGATCAGGTTGCGCCAATTCCGGCCCGCCACGATCTCGCGCAGGATCAATCCCCCCAGGATCAGCGGAAACGCAAGGTCGATCACCGGGGCCGCCGCCACGGGCATAAGGCCCGAGGTCAGGACCGCGACACGCCCGGCCGCCCATAGCGCGAAAAGCCCCGCCAACGGCCACCCCACCATCGGCAGGCGGCCCGTCCAATTGGGCACCGCCGTCAGCAAGAAGCCCGCCAGAACCGCGCCCAGGTACCCGAACAGGAATTCATGCGCATGCCACGACACCGGGTCGAACCGCGTCGGTAGGGTGATCGCGCCCGAGAGGGCGGGCAACCACAAGAGCATCGCCAGCGCCACCCAAAGCGTCCCGAACAAGAAGAACGGCCTGAAGCCGAAACTGAAAAGCGCCGGCCCCTGCCAGGCCCGCATCTGTTCTGCCGTTGTCCGTGCCATCATCTTGCTCCGGTCTTGGTTCGCAGGGTCTTGAGGACCGTTCCGTCACTGGAACAGGTCAACCGCAGGCGCATGTCATCATGAAAGAAGTGAAGCCGCATTTTCCCGGCGTCCTCGCCCTCGCCGATCTCCAGCTTGCTGGTGATCTGCCCGCTACGCATCCTTTCGCGCACCTCGTCGGGTGTCAGGTTCAAAAGCGCCGCAAGGTCTGCCGCGTCTATGGTCGGCTGGCCGTTTTGCATGTCGATTTTCATGGGGTCTCCTTGCCGTCGGCCTCATCCATCAGCTGGCGAATATGCCGTGCGAAATACCACGTCGCCGGCCCCCCGATAAGACAGCCCAGCCCGATCGACCAAGCGGTCGACGCGACCGGCCCGCCGATCCAGCTAAAGATAAGCGAGGCGAAAAAGACATTCACCGCCGCCGCCCCGGCCCCGAAAGGGTAAAGCGCCAGCGCGATGCGCCGGGTGGACCATCCTTGCCGGGTCATCGGCGCGATACCAGTCTCTGCACCGCCACCATGGATAGGACAAGGGCGATGCAGGCCACGGCGTACCAGAATTCGGCGGTGGCCGATTGCGCCTGCGGAATCGGCCGGTCAAAACCCTCGGCAAGGGCGGGTGACGCGAAAAGCGTGGCAAGGGAAAGGAACAGTCCGCGCATGTCAGGTCTCCTGTGTCAGGGTGCGGTAGATATCGGGCAGGGCCCGGGTCAGGCGTTCGGGATCGGGCAACAGGGTGAAACCGCCGCGCCCGAAGATGCGCGCGAACCAATCCTGCCCGTCCTCGTCGATGATGATGCCATGCAGGCTCTGCCCGGCATTGCGGGCCTCGCGCACGGCCATATGGCTGTCCTCGATACCGTGTTGGCCCTCATAGTGGTCAAGGTCGTTGGGCTTGCCGTCGGTCAACACGATCAACAGTTTGCGTGCGCTGGGCTGCTCGGCCAGTTGCGCGCCGACATGGCGGATCGCGGCCCCAAGTCGGGTGTAATGGCCGGGGCTCAACGCCCCGATATTGGCGGTGATCTCGGGCGACATCGGCGCGTCGAACCCCTTGCAACGGGTCAGGAACACGCGGTCCCGGCGCAACGATGAAAACCCCCAGATGCCAAGGCGGTCCCCGGCTGCGTCGATGCCACCGGCCAGCGCGGCGATGGCCTCGCGCGCAACCTCGATCACCGATGTGTCGCCAATCGCCGCCTCTGTCGAACGCGACGTGTCGATAAGAAAACCCACCGAAAGATCACGCTCGGTCTGCCGGGCCGATTGCCATATCCGGTCCGAGCCGCGCCCCGTCGCCGCAAGGTCGGCGCGGGCGGTCAACAGGGCATCAAGGTCAAGCTCGCTGCCATCCACTTGCCGCGGTTGCAATATCCGGCGGGGGCGCAGCGCCTCGAACTGTCGCCGCACCTCGCGCATACGCCGCGCATTGGGCACGAAGGGCGTGCCGCCGGGCCGCGCGGGCGCATCCAGAACACGGCAATGGCCGGGCATGTAGCTGCGGCTGCGGTGGTTCCACTCGGCATAGGTATATTCACCAGAAAGCGCCTCGTGATCGGCATCGGCGGGGGACAGGTCAAGGTGCAGGCGCAGACGGGTCGCCGCCTTGCGGTCGTGCTTGGACAGGGTGATCCGGTCTTGGTCGTCGGCCGCCTTCTGGGCGTTCTCGTCGTCGTCATCATCGACACTGCGGTTGATGTTCATCGACTCGACCCAGGACAGGATCGATTCGAACCGGTGGATGATGAAACTGTCCTTGCGGTTCTGCTGGTCCTGATCCTTGCGTTCGCCCGGCTTGCGGCTTGTCTGCGCGGCATTGGGAGGCGGGGCCGCCGGGTCGGCCTCCTCGCCACTGGCCGCAGCACCCGCGCCGGGATTGCCAAATCGCAGCCAGATCGGCACCGGGGCCGCCGGCATGTACCCGCGCGCCGCAGCGCGTGGGCTGATCGCGGGCCGCGTCCCGCAAAGCTGGTCAAGAATGGCGGCTTCCATCGCCGCCTCCTGCGCCGGGCGGATGACGTTGGGCCGCGCCTCGGCGCAAAGCCTTGCCATTTTTTCATACCTCTGCCGCAAGCCGGGGCAGGCGGCATAGGCGGCATCGGCTGCCGCCATGTTGGCCCGGATCTGGGCACAGTCCTGGGCGGGGCCTTCCACCGTGAAATCGAACGCCGTGATGTCGGCGCAGGCCGCCAGCGCCGTCAGCCAGAAATAGGCGGCGCGGTTCAGCGCCTCTTCGGGAAAGGCCGCGATGAACGGCGGCAGGGCCAGGCGCTCGCCGTCGAAACGGGCCAGCCATTCATGATCGCGCTCGGCCCCCAGTTTGCGCCGCAGGGGCCGCCGATGCGCCGCCAGCGTGGCCGCCACCTCCGACAGTTCAACCCCCGGTGCCCCGCCAAGCGACCGGAACAGCACCGCAAGGCTGGGCCGGACCGAGGCAAGCGTGACACTTGCCTCTGGATAGCTCACCTCGGCACCGATCCGGCTGGCCATGTCATGCCACAGGTTGCCGACGGTCTCTTCCGGTTCCATGAGGTCAAGAAGATGCATCGCGCTTACCCGTAGATCGTTTCGACCAGATCGCGCAGCGCCTGCTGCACGTCCGGCTCATCGCTCAGCGGTTCGATGATGGCCGCCTCCAGCGCCTGGATGATCCCCATGCCGCCCGCCATCAGCGTCGCGGCATAGATCAACAAGCGGGTCGAAACGCCTTCTTCCAAGTCCATGCCCGACAGCCGCCGGATATGCCCGGCCAACCGCACCAGCGGCGCCACGCGCCCCGGCTCCAACCGGCTTTCGGCGGCGACCACGGCGATCTCGGTCTCGGTATCGGGAAAATCGAAGGAAATCGACAGGAACCGCTGCCGGGTGGAGGGCTTCAAGCGCTTCAGCACATTCTGGTAGCCCGGGTTGTAAGACGCCACCAGCATGAAACCCTCGGGCGCCACCAGTTCCTCGCCCGTCCGGTCGATCATCAGGCTGCGCCGCGTATCGGTCAGCGGGTGCAAAACCACGGTGACGTCCTTGCGCGCCTCGACCACCTCGTCAAGGTAACAGATACCGCCCTCGCGCACCGCGCGGGTCAAAGGCCCATCGACCCAGACCGTTTCGCCACCCTTGAGCAGGTAACGCCCGATCAGGTCCGCCGCGCTAAGGTCGTCATGGCAGGCCACGGTATAAAGCGGCTTGCCCAGCCGGGCCGCCATATGCTCGACAAAGCGGGTTTTGCCGCATCCGGTCGGCCCCTTCAGAAGAAGGGGCAAACCGTTGTCATGGGCCGTTTCGAACAACTCGCACTCGCGGCCCGTGGGCTGATAGAACGGCAGGGTAGGTTTGTTTACCATGTTCATGGCTCATTCTCCCGGAACAGGGTTGGCAGGGCCGGGGGTGATCACCTCGGACTTCCGAACAACCAGCATCGAATAGATGAACAACAGCGCCCCGATCACCACCGCAAGGCCCGAGCCCCAGCGCATCAGGTAAAAGACCGAAAGGCTGTCCTGCACATCCATGTAGTAGTCACCGATCACGCGCTGCATATGCGTCTGGATGGTCCCGGCAAAGGTCAGCACGAAGGTCATGAAGGCCATCCCCCCGGTCATCAGCCAGAAACTCGCCATGTTCAGCACTTGGTTGTAAGGCGCGCGCTGCCGCAGCATCGGCATGGCATAGCTGAAGACAGCAAGGTTCAACGCCACGTAAGCGCCATAGAAGGCAAGGTGGCCGTGGGCGGCGGTGATCTGCGTGCCGTGGCTGTAGAAGTTCACCCCGTGCAGCGTGTGCAAGAACCCCCAGACACCCGCGCCGAAGAAGGCCACGGTGGACGATCCCAGCGACCACAGCAATGCGGCCTTGTTGGGGTGGTTCTTGCGGCCCTTCCAGACCATGACGAAGGCGAAGGACATCATCAGGAAGAAGGGGACCACCTCGAAGGTCGAAAAGATCGAGCCGACCCACTGCCAGTATCCCGGCAGACCGATCCAGTAAAAGTGGTGCCCGGTCCCAAGGATGCCCGAGAAAAGCGCCGTGGCCACGATGACATAAAGCCATTTTTCCACCACCTCGCGGTCAACGCCGGTCAGTTTCAGCAACAGGAAGGCAAGGATCGCTGCCATCACCAATTCCCATGTCGCCTCGACCCACAGGTGCACCACGAACCACCAGTACATCTTATCAAGCGACAGGTTGTCGGGGTTGATAAAGGCAAAAACCCAAAGCAGCGACAAAAGCCAAAGCCCCATCAGCAAGACGTTGGTGATCGCCGTGCGCTTGCCTGCCAGAACGGTCATCGAGATGTTGAGCAGGAAAATCAGCGCGGCCACAAGAATGCCGAACTTCACCCAAAGGGGCTGTTCCAGAAATTCACGCCCGCCATGGATGCCCACAAGGTAGGACCCCACCGCGCCCAGCGTGCCCACCAGCAGGATGATCAATTGAAGATAGGCCAGTTTCGGCGACCATATCTCGCGCTCGGATTCCTCGGGCACAAGGAAATAGGCCGCCCCGAAAAAGCCCAGCAACAGCCAGACGATCAATGCGTTGGTGTGGATCATCCGGATCACGTTGAACGGCAACACCTCCGACAGGAAATTGGGCGAGACATAGATCCACCCCGCCAAAAGTCCGCCCGCCACCTGAACGCCGAAAAGCGCCAGCGAGGCAAGGATGTACCAATACGCCACTTTCTGAGATTCGTATTTCATTGCTTCGCCTCCTTATCCGGCGTCATTGGGCGGCCAGCCCTGGGTGTCTGTCTGATCGGCCCAGCGCAGGAACTCGGCAAGGCCGCGAAGGTCTTCGTCGGTCATGTCATAGGCGGGCATCTGGCGGCGTCCCTCGATGCCGCTGGGCTGGCTTTCGATCCAGCCCTTGAGCATCCAGAACGCGTCCTCGGGGCTGTCCTGCACACCCCAACGGGTCATGACGTTGCCAAGCTCGGGCGCGAAATAGGCGCCTTCGCCATGCAGGCTATGGCAATTGATGCAGGAATGTTTTTCCCAAACGTGCTTGCCGTGAACCACCTCATCGCTCAGTTCCATACCGGCGGTCGAGGTCTGCACCACGTAACGGTGCGAATGGACGGTCATCCCCACGAAGACCACGACAAAGAAAATCGAGCCCCCGTAGAAGATATTGCGCGCCCGCGATTTCGTTAGAATTTCAGCCATGTTGCGGCCTCCTTTAGGTCGGGACACCCCTTCCTAGCGATCCGCCCGGCACCGAAGTTTGCGCCAGCACAATGTTTGCCGCGATTTGCCGCCTAGGGTGGTTGCCGAAAGGAGGTGCGCCATGGCCCGTGCCCGCTTGGACGATCCCGACCTGCCCCTGGAAGACCTGATGCGCGAGTGGCCGCAAACGATAAGCGTCTTCATGCGGCACAGGATGCTTTGCGTCGGATGCCTGGTCAGCCCGTTTCACACCGTGACGGATGCCTGCGCCGAATATCAACTGGACGAGGAATTGTTCCTGGCCGAACTGATGCGCGCCGCCGGTCTGGCCTGACCGGGCCTATTTCTGGGCAAGCACGACCAGCGCGTGAGGGTCGCGCACCACGATCCGCTTGCGCCTGCTTTCGACCAGCCCCTGTTTTTCCCAACTGCTCAAAAGGCGGCTGACCGTGTGCAGGGTCGTGGCCGTCAGTTCCGAAAGGTCTTGGCGGGTGATCGGAAAATCAATCTCGATCCCGTTTTCCACGTTGCGGCCCGTCTGGTTGATCAGGCGCAAAAGCGCATTGGCGACCCGTTGCTCGACCTGTTGGGTGGCCATTTCCACAACCCGGTTGTGCACCTCTCCCAATCGGTGGCCCAAGGTCTTGTAGCTTTCAGTCGCGAAACCGTCGTAATCGGCGGTAAACCTGTCCCAAAGCCGCATGGGCCAGCTCAGCGCCAGCGCCTCCGAGGCGGTCATCGCCGTGGCCGGGTAGGTGTCGCGCCCGATCGCGCGGGCAATGCCCAGAAGCTGCCCGGCAGGGATGTGCAGCGCGGTGACCTGCTCGCCGGTCGGGGTCACCCGCACGACGCGCACATACCCGTCCAGCAGCATATAGAAACGTTCGGCCGGATGCCCTTCCTGAAAGATCGCCGTGCCCTCGTCATAGCGCCGCGACGACGCAAGATCGAGGATCGCACGGATCTGGCGTTTGTCGAGGCGCGAAAACGGCGGCAGATGCGTCAGCAAGCTCTCGTCGAGCCGCGGCAGGGTCTTGCGCGAAGAGGATGCGGTCATATCGCCCTCATTGCCACATTTCGCGCCGTGAAACCAACAAATGATCCCCCGCCAATCGCACAGAAGTTTGTGCCAGAGCAAATTGCCTCGCGCCTGATCCGTTAGTCTTGGTTTCAATCGCAACAACGATCTGAAAGGAAGATTGAAATGATCCGCACTGTGGCAACCGGCCTGGCTCTCGCGGTCCTGATGGGCGGCGCCGCCTTCGCCGAAACATTCGAAGTCAAGATGCTCAACAAGGGCACCGATGGCGACCGCATGGTGTTCGAACCGGCCTTCGTACAGGCCGCGCCCGGCGACACGATCAATTTCGTCGCCGCCGACAAGGGCCATAACGCCGAAACCCTGGGTGGCATGCTCCCCGAGGGGGCGGAAGGCTTCAAAGGCAAGATCAACGAAGAGATCTCCGTCACGCTCGATACCGAAGGGGTCTACGGCGTGATCTGCAAACCGCACTACGCCATGGGCATGGTGATGACCATCGCCGTCGGTGACGTGGAGGTGCCCGACAACTTCCTCGAAGGCCGTGTGCCGAAACGCGCCAAGGCCCGTTTCGAGGACCAGCTCAGCAACATGTGACGCCCGGGCGCGTGCAAATCCTGCCTCCGCGCCCCCACACCCAGGAGAAAGAGAATGACCAAGTTCATCAACCCAGGTCTCATGCCAACAAGCCGCCGCAACGTCCTGCGCGGGTCGCTGCTGGCCGGGGCCGCCGCCATGAGCGGCGCAGGCGCCTTCGCCGCGCGCCGCGCGCCTCAGCCGCTGAAGGCCGACGCGGTGTCGCGCAGCCTGCACAAGGCGGCGGCCGATCAACCCGCCGAAAGCACCGCGAAACCCGCCGACCTGTCGGGCTATACCCGCGTCAAACAGGACCTCGTGGCACCCCCCTTCGCCCCCGAACACGAACAGGTCGCCACCGGCGGGCCGAAAATCATCGAGATCACCATGGTCACCGAGGAACGCCTGATGGTGGTCGACGAAGACACCGGCGCAAGCGTCTGGGCACTGACCTACAACGGCTCGGTCCCCGGCCCGCTGATCATCTGCCACGAGGGCGACATGATCGAACTCACCATGCGCAACCCCGAAAGCTCGATGATGGAACACAACATCGACTTCCACGCCTCCACCGGTGCGCTGGGCGGCGGTGGCCTGACCCATGTTTACCCCGGCGAGGAATGCGTGCTGCGCTGGAAGGCCACGAAACCGGGCTGCTTCACCTATCACTGCGCCCCCGGCGGCGCGATGATCCCCTACCACGTCGCCCACGGCATGAACGGGGCCATCATGGTGCTGCCGCGCGACGGCCTGAAGGATGCCCAAGGCAATCCGCTGCGCTATGACAGTATCGCCTACATCGGCGAACAGGACTACTACCTGCCGATGGACGAAAACGGCGACTACAAGACCTATGCCGCCGCCGGGGACGACTATGCCGACAGCCTCGAGGCGATGCGCACCCTCACCCCGACCCACCAGGTCTTTAACGGCGCGGTCGGTGCCCTGACAGGCGAAAATGCCCTCAAGGCCAAGGTCGGTGAAACCGTCCTGATGGTGCATAACTCGTGCAACGTCGACAGCCGCCCGCACCTGATCGGCGGTCACGGCAACTATGTCTGGGAAAGCTCCTTCACCGATCAACCCCTGACCGGCATGGAAACATGGTTCGTGCGCGGCGGCAGTGCTGCGGCGGCGATGTACACCTTCGAACAGCCGGGCGTCTATGCCTACGTGAACCACAACCTGATCATCGGCGCGATGCTGGGCGGAACCGCGCACTTCGTCGTCGAGGGCGAGTGGGACAACACCCTGATGGAACAGGTCGTGGCACCACGGCCCTTCACAACCTGACCCAACGGATCTGACGAATGACCGCCGTGGAAACATGCAAGCAAAGGCCAAAGGCGTCCCTTCTTCTGGTTGCGCTGCTGATGGCCACGGCGGTTACCCTCGGCGCCGC
>NZ_JASHIM010000006.1 GCF_030733685.1 Roseovarius sp. MMSF_3281 | reverse complement strand
GCGATCCGACCGGTCGGGGGCGCTGCCCCCTACGTTGAAAATCCTTGGATTTTCAACGCCACCCCCGGAGTATTTGGGGAAAGATGAAGGGGAAGGGATCAGATGATCTCATGGCCCGCCTGCTTGATTTTCTGCGCCATTGCGCGGATGTGATTTGGCCCCACCTCGCAGCAACCGCCGATGATCGTGGCGCCTTGCGCGATCCAGTCCATGGCGAAGTCGGCGTAGGCCTCGGGGCCAAGATCTTGCCGCGCGCTGAGCGCATCGACGGTGGGGGCCTCCTGCAAGAACCCTGCGCTGATCGCCGTGAAGCCATTGGCATATGCGCCAAAGGGCAGGCCGAAGGTTTTGAGAACCTCCAGCGCCGGAGTCACGGCCTCGGGGCGGGAGCAATTGATCAAGACCGCCTCGGGGTGGAAGCGGTCAATCAACGGGGCAAGCTCGGTAAGCGGCTCGCCCGAGCGCAGCTTTGTGCCGTCCTGATCATCCACCGACACCGCCAGCCAAACAGGCACTCCTTGTCCAGAGGCGGCGCGCAAACCACCTTCTGCCTGATCGACCGAGGCCATGGTTTCCAGCACTAAAAGGTCCACCCGGTCTTTCAGATGCGCCACCGGCTCGGCGTAAATCCGGGCGGCCTCGGGCGCGGGCGGACTCAGGTCGGGACGGTAGGATTGCACCAAAGGCCCGATCACCCCGGCAATGCGCCCTGCTCCGAAAGCCGCCCGCGCCCGGTGCGCGGCGGTGATGGCCATGTCGGTCAGGATCTCCAGCCGGTTTTCAAGGCCAACCCGCACCAAGCGGTCGCGCAGCACCGCATAGGTATTCGTGCTGATCACCGTCGCCCCGGCCCGCAGGTAATCCAGATGCACCTCGTCCACCAATTCGGGGTGGTCGATCATCGCCTGTGTCGACCACAGCGGTGTGGGCGCATCCCCCGCGCGCTTGACCAGTTCCTGGCCGACAGCCCCATCAAGAAGGGTTACCTTGCTCACGCCCGCAGCCTTTCGTTCTCGGGGTCCCACAGGGGGCCGTCGGGTTGCACCACCGCAGGGAGCCGCGCACCGTAAATCTCGACCTCCAGCTCGGTGCCCGGCGCCGTCAAATCGGCCCTCACCATGGCCAGCGCCACCGAGGCACCGACCCGATAGCCCCAAGCCCCGCTTGTTACCTCGCCCACGATCCGGCCCTCGTGCCAGATCGGCGCCATGTAAGGCGCATCCGCCTCACCGGCATCGACGATCAGCTGCACGAAGGCCTTCTTGCGACCCTGCCGCTTCTCGGCCAGAAGCGCGGCCTTGCCGGGAAACTCCTGCGGCTTGTCGAATTTGACGAAGCGCTCCAACCCGGCTTCCAGCATCGAATAATCCGTGGACAAGTCGCCCTTCCACGCGCGATAGCCCTTTTCGATCCGCAGGGAATTGAGCGCATACATGCCAAAGGGCTTCAGCCCATGCGCCTGCCCGGCCTGCCAGAGGGCATCAAAGACCGTGGCCGTATCCCCGGTTCTGGTATGGATTTCCCACCCCAGCTCCCCGGCAAAAGACACCCGCACAAGCCGCGCCCAACACCCGGCGATCTCGGTTGCCTGGTGGGTCAGCCACGGCGCGTTCAGGTCTGCATCGCACAGGCCGGACAGCAGCGCGCGGGATTTGGGACCGGCAAGGATTTGCGTCATGTACTCTGTCGTGCGGTTGGTCAGCGTCACCCCCTCGACACTCGCAAGGCGCCGTTCCAGCAACTCGTAATCGTGCCATTCGGCGGCAGCGGCGGTGATCAGGGTCATCAGGTCATCGCGATGCCGAACCACCGACATCTCGCTCAGGATACGCCCCCGCGTATCGGCAAAATAGACCAACCCGATGCGCCCCACGCGCGGCACCACCCCCGTGACCTGTGAGGCAAGCCAGTCGGCCGCCCCCGGCCCTTCGATGTTGAAACGGGAAAACCCCGGCAGGTCCAGCACACCACAGGCATCGCGCACGGCCTCGCATTCCTCGCGCACGCGCGGCTCCCACGGGCCTGCGCGGCCCCATGTCTGTGTCGCCGCCTCGCTGGTGTCATCGCCGGTTTTGGCGAACCAATTGGCCCGCTCCCAACCGTTATAGGCCCCCATCTGACCGCCCAGCGCCTTGATTTTGTCATGCACCGGCGACAGCTTCTTGTCGCGGCCTGCGGGCCATTCGTGATGCGGGAAATGCATGGCGTACTCGTGGCCGTAAACTTCCATGCCCTTGGCCACGCAATACTCGTGGTCGGTGTAATCGGTATAGCGGCGCGGATCGACCGCCCACATGTCCCATTCGGTCCCGCCATCTATCACCCATTCGGCCAAAACCTTGCCCGCGCCGCCGCCCTGGGCGATGCCAAAGGTAAAGACACAGCATTCAAAGGCGTTCTTCACCCCCGGCATCGGCCCGATCAAGGGCATGCCATCAGGGGCATAGGGGATCGGGCCATTGATGATCCGGCTGATCCCGGCAGATGCCGCCACCGGCACCCGCTCCATACTGTCGGCCACGATATCCCCGATCCGGTCCAGATCATCCGACCAAAGCTGGAACGAGAAATCCTCGGGGACCGCATCGCCCGAACCGGCCCATTCGGCCTTGCAGTTCGGCTCGTAGGGGCCAATGTTGAAGCCGTGCTTTTCCTGCCGGAAGTAATAGGACACGTCCACATCCCGCAAAAGCGGCAGCTTCTTTCCGCCATTGGCCTTCGACCATTCCTCGATCTCGGGCACTTCCTCGGTCAGCACATATTGGTGGCTCATCACCATCATCGGCACGGTCCGCCCGCCATAGGGCTTGAACCATTCGCCCACGCGCTGCGCATAGTAGCCTGCCGAGTTCACGACATAATCACAGGCAATATCGCCCTTGTCGGTATGAACGATCCAACCCTCGCCGTCTTGGCTCACCCCGGTCGCGGGGCAGAAACGGATCACTTTTGCGCCCATGTCGCGCGCACCCTTGGCCAAGGCCTGGGTCACCTGCGCGGGGTCGATATCCCCGTCGTTGGGATCATAAAGCGCGCCCTCAAGGTCATGGGTTTCGATGAAAGGATAGTGTTCCTTGATCTCCTCGACGCTGAGAATCTCAAGGTCCATGCCTTGGTTCTTGCCCCAGCCCTTGGCGCGCTCGAACTCCTGCATCCGCTCCTTGGAATGGGCCAAGCGGATCGATCCGGTCTGGTGGTAATTCATCGGGTAATCCACCTCCTCGCCCAGACGGGAATAAAGGTCGATGGAATAGCGCTGCATGTTCATGATCGCCCAAGAGGTCGAGAACGACGGCACATTGCCCGCCGCGTGCCATGTTGAGCCGGCGGTCAACTCGTTTTTCTCCAGCAGCACGCAGTCGGTCCAGCCCTTCTTGGCCAGATGATACAGGCACGAGGCCCCGACAATACCGCCGCCGATGACCACAACCTTTGCTTTGTTGGGCAAATCCGCCATGTCTCTCTCCCTTTGTACTGGCCCCGCTTGGCGGTGGCCCTTGTCTCAATCCCAGATCAATCGCGCCGCCAGCCCGGCAAACATCACCCCCGCCGCCCGGTTCAAAAGCCCCGCACGTGCGCGCAGCACTTGGGCCATGCCCCCTGCCGCCGCCCCAAGGCACAGCGAAAAGGCAAAGCCGAACACGGTGAAAATCATGCCCAACACCACGATCTGCGCCCAAAGCGGGCCAATCGCGGGGTCGGTGAATTGCGGAATGAAGGCAAAGATGAACAACGCGGTTTTCGGGTTCAGCACGTTCGTCAAAAACCCCCGCCGCACCGCGCGCCACAGGCTTTGGGCCGCGCGCCCCTCTTGCACGTCATCGGCATGCCGCCATGCCTGCACCGCCAACCAAATCAGGTACACCGCCCCAGCATAGCGGATCGCGTCATAAAGCACGGGTCGCGCCATCAACAGCGCCGACAACCCTGCCGCCGCCATGGCCAGATGAACCACGATCCCGAGGTTGACACCCAAGGCCGCGGCCATCCCCATGCGCGCCCCGCCCCGCATACCGCTGGCCGAGATGAATACGAAATCCGCCCCCGGCGTGATGTTCAGCAAAAGACCCGCCCCGATGAACGCCAGCAATAACGCAGGATCAAAACCGGTCAGAACCTCCCAGATCATCGGCTACCCCCTCCCCGGGACCGAGGCCGCACCAAGCGCCACGCCATAAGCCAGGAAACACGCCGCCATCGCACGGCGCAGCCAGACGTTGAACACCGCGTTCAATGCCACCCGGCCCAGCCCCGCGCCCAAGGCCGTAAACCCCGTGTAACTTATCGCAGTGATGCTCAGGGCCGTGGGAAAGATCACCCACATCTGCTCCCAGATCGGCACATCGGGCTGCACGAACTGACTAAAGGCCGCCAGATAGCCCGCCACGCTTTTGGGATTGATCGTGGCAATCATGAACCCGCGCCAAAAGACCGAGCCACGCGTCGCGCCCTCCACCGCGACAGGCCGCCGTGCCATGATCCAGCCGCGCACCCCCAGCCAGATCAGCACCCCGGCCCCGATCCACTTGGCCACCGTGAAACCAAGGGGCGAGGCGGCGATCAAGGCTGTCACCCCCGCCGCCGACAGGGTCAGGAAAAGGCTCGCCTGGCACAGGATCGCCAAGACCCCCCAAAGCCCCCGGCGAAACCCCACGGTCATGCCATTTCGCAGGCAATTCAAATGGTTCGGCCCCGGCGTGGCGACAAACACCACCCAGAACAGCGCGAATATGCTCCAGCCCTCGAAACTCATCATGCGCCTCTCAATAAACCGGCGGGGCGATCACCCAGATCGCCACGCAAGGACTGTCATAAGGGTTCGACCAGCTATAAAGTTCGCCACGAAACCTGAAGCTGTCGCCGGGGCCAAGGGAAAACACCCGCTCGCCGATCCGCAACTCCAGCCGCCCGGAAATGATATAGCCCACCTCCTGCGTGGGCCGCTTGGCGGGCACCTGCATTTCCGATCCCGGCGCAAAGGTGGAATGGATCACCTCGAAATCATCGGTCAGGTCGGGCGAAAGCAACTCCTCCACCAAGCCTTCCTCGCCCGCGCCCATGGGCCGCCGTGCACCGGCGCGCACGACATAGCCCTGTTCTTCCACCGGCGCACTTGCATGACCAAAAAGCATCGACATCGGCACGCCCAGCGCGCCCGAGATTTCACGCAGGTCACTGATCGACGGCTCCGACAGGTCGCGCTCAACCTGGCTCAACCACCCCACCGAGCGGCCCAACATCTCCGACAGGTCCGATAGGGTCAGCCCCCGCGCCTTGCGCAACGCCCGCAGGTCCGCTCCAAGGGTCTGTGACGTGGTGATCGCGCTTTCCTGCATGGGACTCCCGTGAAAAATTTCCTTCAAATTTCACGCTCGCCCGATTCCGTGAAAAAATCAACAAAATTTTCACGCCGCGGCGCAGCGCCCTTGAAGCGGCGCCCACCAAGGGCTATCCGGCAAGGTCCACCCAACAAAAGGCCCACCATGCCCGAGACCTCGCAATTGATCCTGATCTGGGCCGCCGCGATCAACCTCGCGGCGGTCGTCTTCATGGCATGGGACAAACGCGCCGCCCGCAAACGCCGTCGCCGCGTGCCTGAACGCCGCCTGCTCTGGATCGCCATCCTTGGCGGAACACCGGGCATCTTCGCCGCCATCCACGGGTTTTCACATAAAACCCGCAAACAGCCTTTCCGCCGTTACCTTTTCATGATTCTGGCCGCTCAGATCATCGCCGCAGGGCTCTGGCTGGCCAGATAAAGACCGTTACTTATCGGAATGTTTCGCGTGCTTGTCCTTGGCGTGCTGCACCAACCTGTCCCACCGGTGATCCTTCAGCACCCGCCGAAAGGCGCGTTCCAACTCGGCCACGCCGTTACGCTCGTACCAGCGCCCATGCGCCAGGATCACCCGCTCCGGCGCCCATCCGATCATGGTCTCGACATCTCCGGCCAGCGCCGCCTTGTCCTTGAAGCTCCACCGCATGTCGGGCGGCATTTTCCCGTCGCTGTCGTCAATGCCCGCGATCCAGACGATGGGCCGCATCCAGACCGGTAATTTCTCCGTCTCGAAGGCCTCGATCAGATCGGTCAGGATCAGGGTCTTGCTGGCCTTGTGAAGAAACACCGCCTCGCGATGCAGCTTGCTGCCCTGCACGATCATCTGGCGGATTTGTCCGGCCCATGGCCGCTCGGCCCTCTCCGCCTGCAAATCGCGGGATTCCGGCAGGTTCAGCCCCTTCTTCGCGGCCCGCTCCGCAACACCCGGCGCGGCCCAGAAGACGGCCTTGGGAAAGGCCGCTTGCCACTCTGCAACATGAGCATAGTGAATCCAGTTCGGCGCAATCAGATGCGCCACCGGCCCGACAGCTTCCAATTCTTCGCGCAAGCTATCGGTCAATTGGGTGGGCGAATGCACCCACAGATCGCCGTTTTCCAACCGCACCACCGTGGCACGGGTCGAAAACGGCAAGCCCATGAACGATATGGCAGGCCCGTCGATCAGCCAAATCCCCTCGGCCACCGGCTTGAGGGTATTGAGCGGCTCATATCCCGTCGGGCCTGCCAAAGCGTTATTCCGTCACCGTAACGCTGGTCATCACGTCGGGCTGACCGATCACCGCACCATTCTGGCCTTTGCCGCGCTTGATGGCATCGACAACCTCCATCCCCTCGGTCACCCGGCCCACGACCGTGTATTGACCGTTCAGGAAATGGCCTTCCTTGAACATGATGAAGAACTGGCTGTTGGCACTGTCGGGGTCCTGACTGCGGGCCATGCCAATCACACCGCGGTCAAAGGGAATATCCGAAAACTCGGCCTTCAGGTCCGGCTTGTCGCTGCCGCCCATACCCGCGCGCCTCATGTCGCCGCCTTCGATCAGGCCAAACTCCACATCGCCGGTCTGCGCCATGAAGCCCTCGATCACCCGGTGAAAGACGACACCGTCATAGGCCCCCTCTTCCGCCAATTCGGTAATCTGCGCCACATGGTCGGGGGCCACGTCCTCCAACAGGTCGATCTTGACCATGCCATTGGCCTCGCCCGACACTTCGATCTCAAGCCCCGTGGCCAGCGCAGGCGCGGCCACGACACTCATTACAGCGGCCATCTTAAGCATCGGCGGCCACCTTCACGCTGATCATCCGGTCAGGGTTCGCGGGCGGCTCGCCCCGTTGAATGGCATCGACATGCTCCATCCCTTCGATCACCCGGCCATAGACCGTGTATTGACCATTCAGGAAGTGGTTGTCGCTGAAGCTAATGAAAAACTGGCTGTTGGCGCTGTCCGGGTTCTGGCTGCGCGCGGCGCCAAGGGTGCCGCGATCATGCGGGATGCGGCTGAACTCGGCCTTGAGGTTGGGCAGGTCACTGCCACCGGTGCCGGCCATGCGCGGGTTGTAATCCTTTTCCATGTTGGCATTGGCCACATCGCCGGTCTGCGCCATGAAACCGTCGATCACCCGGTGAAAGGCCACGTTGTCATACTGCCCGCTGCGCGCCAGTTCCTTCATCCGTTCACAATGGCCGGGTGCGATATCGGGCATCAACTCGATGGTCACGGTGCCGTCTTTCAGCTCCAGCAGAATGGTGTTCTCGGGGTCCTTGATTTCGGCCATGCGGGCCTCCTCCTGTGATATGTTTCCCCGATACCTATGACCTTGGGCCAAGATGGACAAGCGCCGCCTTGACGGCCCGCCCCCGACAGGCCAAGAGAGACCCGCGTAAAAGTGACAAACGGAGACCCGGGCATGAGCTGGAAAACACTTGATGACATGGACCTCAAAGGCAAAACCGTGCTGACGCGGGTCGACATCAACGTGCCCATCGAAAACGGCCTCGTCACCGACGCCACCCGGATCATCCGTATCGCCCCCACGGTCAACGATATCCTCGACAAGGGCGGCAAGCCGATGCTGATCGCCCATTTCGGCCGCCCCAAGGGCAAGGTCGTCGATGACATGTCGCTGCGCCCCATCGTGCCTGCACTGGAACGGGCGCTTGGCCGCTCGGTGCAATTCATCGAAACGCTGGACGGGGCCGAAAACCTGACAGCCGAGGCCAAGGGGGCCGAGGTTCTGCTTCTGGAGAACATCCGCTTCCACCCGGGCGAAGAAACCAACGACCCCGCCCTCGCCGAACGCCTTGCAGGCCTTGGCGACGTTTTCTGCAACGATGCTTTTTCCGCCGCGCACCGCGCCCATGCCTCGACCGAGGGTCTGGCGCACCACCTGCCCGCCTGCGCGGGTCGCCTGATGCAGGCCGAACTCGAAGCGCTCGAAGCGGCCCTTGGCACGCCTGAGCGGCCCGTCGTGGCCGTGGTCGGCGGGGCCAAGGTTTCAACCAAGCTGGATCTCTTGGGCAACCTTGTCGAAAAGGTCGACCAACTGGTGATCGGTGGGGGGATGGCCAATACCTTCCTCGCCGCACAGGGCCTGAACGTCGGCAAATCGCTCTGCGAACACGACATGGCCGACACCGCCCGCGCAATCATGGCCAAGGCCGGGGCCGCGGGCTGTGAACTGCTACTGCCCGCCGACGTGGTGGTGGCCCGCGAATTCGCCGCCGGGGCCGAAAGCGAAACCGTCCCCGCCCACGCCTGC
This sequence comes from Roseovarius sp. MMSF_3281, assembly GCF_030733685.1. GTDB lineage: Bacteria > Pseudomonadota > Alphaproteobacteria > Rhodobacterales > Rhodobacteraceae > Roseovarius. The sequence goes on along the minus strand of NZ_JASHIM010000006.1, from coordinate 162,799 downwards.
CCCGAGGATGCGATGATCCTCGATGCCGGCCCGCAGGCCGTGGCCCGCATCACCGCCGCCTTGGACAAGGCCAAAACGCTGATCTGGAACGGCCCGCTTGGCGCATTCGAAATCGCGCCCTTCGATGCGGCAACCAACGCGGCATCCAGCCACGCGGCCAAACTCAGCAAAGAGGGCAAACTCACCTCCGTCGCGGGCGGCGGCGATACCGTCGCCGCGCTCAACAAATCGGGGGCTGCGGGCGAATTCACCTATATCTCCACCGCCGGCGGGGCCTTCCTTGAATGGATGGAAGGCAAAGACCTGCCCGGTGTGGCCGCACTCAAGGGATAAGCCTCCGCCCCAGGCCTGACCCGGGGCCTCCCGGCCTGACCCGAGGTCCCGGCGCAAGGCCGGGACAGCGCAGCGCTTACTTAAAGCGTTCCGCCTTTAACCTGAGGCATCAGCTAAAGGCGGAACGCGTGCAACGATTGAGCGGAGCACTGCGTTTCGCGAAAATCTGTGATTCAGGTTTTTCGCGAAACGCTTTAAATCGCCACAGCCCTCGCCGCTGTTAGCGCCACCAGAATTGCAACCTCGCCCCCCCTCGCCTAGAAGCGGGCCAACCCGTGCCTCGGCACGAATTTTCATTCCGAATCCAGAGGTCAAATCATGTCGAACGAACGTCAGGCAGAACAGGTACGCAACGGCAATGGCTTTATCGCCGCCCTTGATCAGTCGGGCGGCTCGACGCCGAAGGCCCTGCGCCTCTACGGGATCGAGGAAAGCGCCTATAACTCCGACGCGGAAATGTTCGACCTGGTCCACGGCATGCGCACCCGCATCGCACAGGCCCCGGCGTTTACCGGCGACAAGGTTGTCGGCGCGATCCTTTTCGAAATGACCATGGATCGCGAGATGGGCGGCAAGCCCACCGCCCAGTTCATGTGGGAAGACCGCGGCGTCGTGCCTTTCCTCAAGGTCGACAAGGGCCTCGCCGAAGAAGACAATGGCGTGCAGATGATGAAACCCATGCCCGAGCTTGACGCGCTGCTGGAACGTGCGGTCAAGGCTGGCGTTTTCGGCACCAAGATGCGCTCGGTCATCAATGCCGCCAATGCCGAAGGCATCAAGGCCGTCGTCGCGCAGCAGTTCGAAGTGGGCAAACAGATCCTCGGTCATGGCCTCGTGCCGATCATCGAACCCGAGGTGACCATCTCGATTGCCGACAAGGCCGCGGCCGAAGACATGCTGCTGGCCGAGATTGCCGCGCAACTGGACGCGCTGCCGGAAGACAAACAGGTCATGCTCAAGCTGACCCTGCCGGAAACCGCCAACCTCTATAAGCCGCTGGTCGACCACCCCCGCGTGATGCGCGTCGTGGCGCTGTCGGGGGGGTATTCGCGGGACGAGGCCAACAGCCGCCTGTCGCAAAACACCGGCATGATCGCCAGCTTCAGCCGCGCCCTCACCGAAGGGCTCTCGGCACAGCAATCGGACGATGAGTTCAACAGCACCATCGCCGCGTCGATCGACAGCATCTATCAAGCCTCTGTCGCGGGCTAAGCACGCTCATCGGTCCCCGTCGGGCCCTCCCCGCACGGAGGGCCGTGAGGCCCGATAAGCCGATGTTTTTGGACATGGGGGGCTTTGCCCCCGGCGCCCTACGGGCACCTCCCCCCAGGGTATTTAGGCCAAGAAAAAACCAACGATGTGGAACCGACGTGGTTTTACAGCGAAACTTTTGATCAAATTGTGGTGGCATTACTAGACCTGAGCGATTAGCCTTAGCCTCGAAACGGCGCAAGGATCGCTCCGATGGACCTGTCAGACCACACAACACTTCGTGTCGCGGCCTGCGACCTCAATGGCCAGATGCGCGGCAAACGCGTGCCAAGCAGCTATGCGGACAAGCTGGATCGGGGCGCGGTGCGTATGCCGCTCTCGGTGCTGAACGTGGATATTTTCGGGGCCGACATCGAAGGCTCTCCCTTGGTTTTTGAAACCGGCGACGCCGATGGCATCCTGCGCCCCACGGATCGCGGCGCGGTGCCCATGCCATGGCTTGATGGCGCCCCTCCCTTGCTGCCCATGGTCATGCATCATGACGATGGCGCACCGTTTGACGGTGACCCGCGCCATGCGCTTGAAGCTGTCCTGAAAACATACGCGGACCGCGGTTGGAGGGTGATCGCCGCAACCGAGCTGGAGTTCACCCTTGTCGACGACAGCGGCAATGCCTTGGCCCCCGTCAAGGACCCCCGCACGGGCCGCCCGCTGGAGACCCCCGAGATCCTTTCGATCACCCAGCTTGACGCCTTTGACGGGTTTCTCAACGCGCTCTACGAGGGCTGCACCGCCATGGGCATCCCCGCCCAGACCGCCACCTGCGAATCCGGCATCGGGCAGTTCGAGGTGACGCTACACCACCAGGACGCCCTGCGCGCCGCCGATGACACCTGGCTTTTCAAGGCGCTGATCAAAGGGCTGGCGCGGCAGCATGGATTTGCCGCCACCTTCATGGCCAAACCCTTCGCCGAAGACGCGGGCAACGGCATGCACCTGCATTTTTCGGTACTGGACCAAGACGGGCGCAACATTTTTGACAATGGCACCGAGGACGGCGCGGATATGCTCCGTACCGCTGTCGCGGGGTGCCTTGCCGCGATGCCGGACAGCACCCTTATCTTTGCCCCCCACGCAAGCAGTTATGCCCGGCTTGTCCCCGGCGCCCATGCCCCAACCGGCGCCGGTTGGGCCTATGACAACCGTACCGCCGCCCTGCGCATTCCGGGCGGGCCGCCCGCGGCCCGGCGCATCGAGCACCGTGTCGCGGGCGGCGATATCAACCCCTATCTGATCTTCGCCGCAATCCTCGGCGCCGCCCTCGTCGGGGTTGAGGACGACATGACGCCACCGGCCCCGATCACCGGCAACGCCTATGCGCATGACCTGCCGCAATTGGCCGCCGATTGGGCCACGGCCATCGACCGGTTTGAGGCAAGCACGATCATGCCGCGCATCCTTCCCGCGGGCCTGATCCGCAACCTCGTGATGACCAAGCGACAGGAACTGCGCCTGCTGGCCAATCACCCCGATGACAGCCAATGGCGCGTCTACCTCGACACCGTCTGACCCGAAACCATCCCCGGCCCATACGGCAATCACGCTAAATTTGATCAAATCGCGAGACCCCCTATGAAAATCGGCATACTGCAAACCGGCCACGTCCCCGATATCGTTCTGGACGAGTTGGGCGATTACGATGCCATGTTCGCCCGCCTGCTTGATGGCCACGGCTTTACCTTCCAGACTTGGAACGTTGTGGATGAAGACTATCCCGACGCCCCGGCAGATGCCGATGGCTGGCTGATCACCGGGTCCAAGCACGGGGCCTATGAAAATCACCCCTGGATCGCCCCGTTGGAGGAGTTCATCCGCGCCGTTTATGCCGATGGCCGCCCGCTTGTCGGGGTCTGTTTCGGCCATCAGATCATCGCCCAAGCGCTTGGTGGCAAGGTCGAGAAATTCAAGGGCGGATGGGCCGTGGGGCGCACAACCTACGACATGGACGGCCAAACCCTCGACCTCAATGCATGGCATCAGGACCAGGTCGTGAAACTGCCCCCCGATGCTACCGTGATCGGGTCCAATGATTTCTGCGCCAATGCCGCGCTGCTTTATGGCAACCGCGCCTATTCCATCCAGCCGCACCCCGAGTTCACCGCCCGCATGGTCGAACAACTGATCACGCATCGCGGCCCCGGCGTGGTTCCCGAGGGTCAATTGACCGAGGCACAATCGCGGCTTGCCGCGCCCACGGCCAATGATACCATCGCCCGGCGCATTGCCGATTTTTTCAAACAGGAGCGCTGATCATGGCCGATTGGACCAAAACCCTCCCTGACGCCGCGCAGGCCTATCTTGAAGGCCGCCGCCTGGACGAGGTGGAATGCATCATCGCCGACCTGCCGGGCATTGCCCGGGGCAAGGCCGTACCGGCCTCGAAATTCGCCCGGCAACAACATTTCCACTTGCCGGATTCGATCTTTTACCAAACCATCACCGGCGACTGGGGCGAAGCGGCAGGCGAAGAAGGTTTCATCGAACGTGACATGATCCTGCGCCCGGATATGTCCACGACCACCGCCGCCCCCTGGACGGGGGATTGGACCCTGCAAGTCATTCACGACGCTTTTGATCGCGACGGCGCGCCCATTCCCTTTGCGCCGCGCAATGTCCTCAAACGCGTGGTCGATCTCTATCATCAACGGGGTCTCAAACCCGTGGTTGCCCCGGAAATGGAATTCTTCCTCGTTGCCCGCAACCTTGACCCGGCGCAGGAAATCCAGCCGATGATGGGCCGCTCGGGCCGCCCCGCCGCCGCGCGGCAGGCCTATTCCATGACCGCCGTGGATGAATTCGGCCCGGTGATCGATGATATCTACGATTTTGCCGAAGCGCAGGGGTTCGAGATTGACGGCATCACCCAGGAAGGCGGTGCCGGACAGCTTGAAATCAACCTGCGCCATGGCGATCCGGTCAAGCTGGCCGACGAGGTGTTCTTTTTCAAACGCCTGATCCGCGAGGCGGCTCTGAAACACAACTGTTTTGCCACTTTCATGGCCAAACCGATCGAGGATGAACCCGGCAGTTCCATGCATATCCATCACTCGCTTCTGGATATGGAAACCGGAAAGAACATCTTTTCCGGGCCGCAGGGCGGGGAAACCGATGCCTTCTGTCACTTCATCGGCGGGCTGCAAAAACACCTGCCCGATGCCATCGCGATCTTCGCGCCCTACGTCAATTCCTACCGCCGCTACGTGAAAGATCACGCCGCCCCCATCAACCTGGCCTGGGCGCGCGACAATCGCACCACGGGCATCCGCGTACCGTTATCTTCGCCCGAGGCCCGCCGCGTCGAAAACCGGATGGCGGGTATGGATTGCAACCCCTACCTCGGCATCGCCGCCAGCCTCGCCTGTGGCCTTCTGGGCTTGCAAGAATCCATCAAACCCGACGCGGAATTCAAAGGCGACGCATACGAAGGCGAGTCGGACATTCCCCGCGTGCTCGGCTCGGCGCTTGACCAGTTCGACGAAGCGCTCGATCTGCACGCCATCCTTGGCCCCGACTTCGCCCGCGTCTACTCCATCGTCAAGCGCGCCGAATACGAAGAATTCCTGCAAGTCATCAGCCCGTGGGAGCGCGAGCACCTCCTGCTGAACGTCTGATCGCATGCAAAGCCCCGAGCCTTTCTTCTTTTTGCAAATATCCCGGGGGAATCGCGCATCGCGCGATGGGGGCAGCGCCCCCTCTTCACGGCCAAGGGTCAGCCCATGAACCTGCTTTTTTCAAACGACCGCCGGGGCGAATATCCACAAAGCTGGTACGCCGCCACGGCCAATACCCTTCCGCCGTTTGACAAGCTGCGCGGCGAGGCCCGCGCCGATGTCTGTATCGTGGGCGCGGGCTATACCGGGCTTTCGGCGGCGCTGCATCTGGCCGAACGCGGGTTTGACGTGGTCCTGCTTGAGGCGCATCGCCTGGGCTTCGGGGCCTCGGGCCGCAATGGCGGGCAATTGGGCTCTGGTCAGCGGATGGATCAAGAGGGGTTGGAAAAACTCGTTGGCCGCGATGATGCCGCCAAGCTTTGGGATCTGGCCGAAGAGGCCAAGACGCTAACCAAATCCCTGATCGCCAGGCACAAGATCGACTGCCGCCTGAAACCCGGCGTGGCGCATATGTGCTTTTCCGCCAAGGAAGTGGCCGAGGAACACGCCTATGCCGATCACCTTGCCGATCACTATGGCTATGCCGCACTTGAAAAGCTGGACCGCGACGCGGCGCAGGTGCTTTGCCCTTCGCCGCGCTACAAGGGCGGGACACTGGATATGACGGCGGCACATCTGCACCCGCTCGACTACGCCCTTGGCCTTGCCCGCGCGGCCCAAACCGCCGGGGTTCGGATTTTCGAAAACTCATGGGTCAGCGACATCACCAAGGGCAGCCCCGCCACCCTGCAATGCGATCAGGGCAAGGTGAAAGCCGATCACGTGATCCTTGCCTGCAATGGCTATCTCGGCGGGCTCGACCGACAGGTTTCCGCCCGCGTCATGCCGATCAACAATTTCATCGCCGCGACCGAGCCCTTGGGCGATGACGCGGCCCGCGTCCTGACCCGGGACGTGGCCGTCGCCGATACCAAGTTCGTGGTCAATTATTTCCGGCTCAGCCATGACAACCGCCTGCTTTTCGGCGGCGGCGAAAGCTATGGCTACCGCTTCCCCGATATCGACGCCACGGTGCGCAAACCCATGGCGCATGTCTTCCCGCACCTCAAGGACGTGCGGTTCGACTATACTTGGGGCGGCACCTTGGCGATCACCATGAAGCGTATGCCCTACCTCGCGCGGCTCGCCCCCAACATGCTTTCGGCCTCGGGCTATTCCGGCCATGGCGTGGGCACCGCCACCCACGCGGGCAAACTCATGGCCGATGCTATCGCCGGTGAGGCCAGCGGGTTTGACACCTTGTCGCGCGTTCCCGCCCCACGCTTCCCCGGCGGCCACGCCCTGCGCAGCCCGCTGCTGGCGCTTGCCATGACATGGTACGCCACCCGCGACCGCTTGGGCCTGTGATCCAAAAACCGCGCGTGCCCCCCTGTCGCAAATTTTTCACTTGGGATGACGTTCTTCATGTTTTAAATTTCCCGAAAGTGAATTTCAGGAATCCCGAAGATCATGACACAAGCGCCCAACGTCCACGACGCCGAACCGATCCCCGAAGCCGCCCGCGCCGAGATTGACCGCCTGCTGCAATCCGGCGACCTGTTCCGATACACCGCGCCTCAGGACGCACCGGTTTCGCTTCTGGAACGTGAATTCGCGGCGCTCATGGGCAGCAAATACGCCCTCGCGGTGTCCTCATGCTCCGCGGCGCTATTCCTGTCTCTCAAGGCGCTCGACCTGCCGCGCGGCGCGCGCGTGCTGATCCCCGGCTTCACTTTCGCCGCCGTGCCATCCTCTGTCCTGCATGCCGATTGTCAGCCCGTCCTTTGCGAAGTGGGCAAGGATTACCGTATCGACATCGCCGATTTCACCGCCCGGCTGGACGACAACATCGCCGCCGTGATCGTCAGCCACATGCGCGGCCATACCTCCGACATGGACGCGATCATGGCGCTTTGTGACGCGCGCGGCATCCCCGTGGTCGAGGACGCGGCCCACTCCCTCGGCACGCTTTGGGATGGCCGGAACATCGGCACACTTGGGCGTGTCGGCTGTTTCAGCTTCCAGTCCTACAAGCTGGTCAATGCAGGCGAAGGCGGCATCCTCGTCACCGACGACGCCGATCTTGTGGCCCGTGCCGTCATCATGTCCGGCGCCTATGAGCATAACTGGGCCAAACATATGGCGGGCAACGACCCCGCGCTTGAGGCCGCCTTCGCCCGCTGGCAAAACAAGCTGCCGCTCTACAACCTGCGCCTCGGCAACCTCAGCGCGGCGATCATCCGCCCGCAACTGGCCGAGGTGCCCCGCCGTGTCCGCGACGGGCGCGCCAACCACGATTACGTGGCCGATCGCCTGAACACATCCCCCTTCCTGCAAGTGCCCCCCAAACTGGCCAAGGAAGAGCGCGCCCCGGACTCCATCCAGTTCAACCTTGTCGATCTCTCCGAGGCCGAGGCCCGCATTTTTGCCGAAGCCGCCGCCGCCCGTGGCGTCAAGGTGCAGGTCTTCGGCCAAAGCACCGATAACGCCCGTGCCTTCTGGAACTGGCAATTCATCCCCGGCCCGGCGCAAGAGCTTCCGCGCACCCGCGCCATGCTGATGCACGCCTGCGATTGCCGCCTGCCCGCACGCCTGACACGGGATGAGCTGGATTTCATCGCGCTCGCACTGCTGGATGCCGCGCAAGAAGCGGCTGGTGGCCTGCGCGCCTATGGCACCTAAAGCGTTTCGCGAAATGCAGCCCGAAGCCCAATCCTTGCACGCGTTCCGGCTTTCGCTGATGGCTCAGATGGAAGGCCGAACCATTTAAAGGATGGTCAGGTAATCCGCCATGAAGGGGTGGCGCGCGATTGCCGGCGTCACCAATTGCTCTTGGAAAATCGGCTTCAGCGTGGCGGCCACCTGCGCGGGCATCTCGCCCAGGATTTCCTTGCGCGCCGTCAGGCTGATCGTCCGCGTCAGCGGCTCGAAGGGCAGTTCCAACACGTCGATCTGGTCGGCAAAACGCCGCGCCCGCATCAGGGCCAAGGGCGGCAGGATGGTCCAACCCGCCCCCTGCCCGACAAGCGCCAGGATGGCGTGGTAACTGTCGATCTCGAACCGATGACGCAGGTTCAGATTCTGCTTGGCCAGATGCGCATTCACCAGCCGCCCCATGTAATGGCGCTGCGTGTATTGCACCATTGTTATTCGCTTGAGCTGCCGCAAGACATCCCCGCCGGGGTCCACCGCGCCCTTCGGCGCAGCCACGACAAATCCTTCGCGCAACAAGGGGTGCACCTCAACCCAAGCGTCCTCGGCCCCCAGTTCGGCGGCGACGATCACATCCAGGCCGCGCGCATCCAGAAGATCATACAGGTAATGGCTTGCCCCGGTCTCAAGCAGGAACTGACACCCCCTCAGTTCTTCCGCCATATGGGTCAACAGGCGCGGCGTCACATCCGCTTCCAGATCCTCGATCATGCCAAGGCGAAACCGGGTCAGATGCGACAGGTCCGACATGGCCAGTTCGGCCCGTGCCTGCGTGGCCTCGTTCAGGATCACCTGTGCATGGCGCTTCATGATCTCGCCTGCTGGGGTCAGGCGCACGGGCCGGGCGTTCCGCTGCAGCAGGGTCGCCCCAACGGCCCCTTCCAGGTTGGTCAACTGCTGGCTCACCGCCGAGGGGCTGGCCCCCAGCCGCTTGGCCGCGGCCGAGATCGACCGCTCGTCGGCGGTGGCCATGAACACCTCGATCCCCCAAAGGGTAATGCGACCGGGGCTATCGACCATCGGGCTTACTTGTCCATCTTCGACAGCTTTTGCTGCAATTCGGCCAGTTGCTTCTTGATCTCGTCCAGATCCTCACCCTCGGCTTGCTCATCGCCGCTTGAAGCGCCCGGTACGGTGCTCATGCCGCCCATGCCGCCCGTCATGGCCTTCATGAAGGCCTCTTGCTGGGCACGCATGGCATCCATCCCCGGCATCGTCGCCAGCGGATTGGCCTTGGTCATGTTCTCCATCATCTGGCTTTGCCCCTTCTGGAGCATCTCGAAACTCGCCGCCAGAAACTCGGGCACAACGCTTGTCGCCTGCGACGTGTAGCTTCTGACCAGATCGTTCAGAACATTGATCGGCAGAACACTTTCGCCCCGGCTTTCATGTTCGGCAATGATCTGCAACAGGTACTGCCGCGTCAGGTCGTCCCCGGATTTCAGGTCAATGATCTGCACTTCACGTCCATCGCGAATGAATTCGGCAATATCATCAAGTGTCACGTAATCGGACGTCTCGGTATTATAGAGGCGCCGACTGGCGTAGCGTTTGATCAGTAGTGGCTTGTCAGTCTCGGCCAAGGCACGATCCTCCCAGATATGCAGCGCTGCAGCGCAGCCTATGCTACCGCAGAACAAAAAGAAAGAGCGAGCCTTTAAAGGGCTCGCTCTCGCGTAAACGCATCCTGAATAGGGAGGAGATGGATACGTTTAATCTGCGCTTACTTGGCAGCAGACGCTTTCTTGGCCGCCGACTGCACGTCGTCAGTGGCTTTCTTGACAGCTTTGGCCGCGTCTTCCTGCAGATCTTTGCCAGCCGCCATCATCAGTTCAACGGTGTCCATTTGAACTTTCTTGGCGATCTCGGCGAAAGCGGCCATGTTTTCGGCAGCCACTTCGGCATTGGCCGATGCGAAATCAGTCATGGCTTTGGCGTAGTCGGCAGGCTCTGCCTTGGCTTTGGTCATGTCCGACATTTTGGCCAGGGTCTCTTTGGTCCATTTGCTCGACAGTTCAGCCGACTTTTCAGCGGCGTCCAGGGCAACACCCGACAGCTTTTCGTTCAGAGCGGCCTGGTTCTTGAATGCGTCTTCCATCGCTTTGGTGTCGACGGGGAATGCGCCCATGATGTCTTTCATCACGGTGTTGATGTCTTGTGCTTTAGCCATGGGTCAGGCTCCTTGCTTTTCGCTGCAGGAGAATTCCTGCGTTTCTGCGTCTGCAAGGAATATGCATGCTGCAGTGCAGAATTTCAAGTCTTTTTTCTGCACTGCAGCAAAAGCGTCATAAAGCCCGAAAACGCGCGTTTTATCAGATAGTTGCCTTTTTACGCACGTAAGTTCCCGGTGCCGGCGCCAAAGGCGGGTGCTCGGAATCCCCCGGCTTTCGCGCGGGAATCAACTTCCCCGAGCGTTTCTTCAGCCAAGTCTCCCACCGTGGCCACCAAGACCCCTCATGGAAGGTCGCCGCCTCCCTCCAGCTTTCGGCATCCAGCGTCAGGTCGTTATTGGTATAATGGCCATATTTCTTTTTGTTCGGCGGGTTCACGATCCCGGCGATATGACCGGACTGCGACAGGATGAAGGTCCGGTTCTTCGATCCCGTCTGCTGGAACCCACGGTAACAATCCTTCCAGGCCGCGATGTGATCGGTTTCACAGGTCACCGACATCAGCGGCACGGTGACATCCTTGATATGCACCTTTTCACCGCAGATATCGAAACCATCCGTGACAAAGGCGTTCCTCTGACAAAGCCCGCGCAGATATTGCACCGTCATCTTGCCCGGCAGGTTCGCGCCATCCCCGTTCCAATACAGCAAATCAAAGGCGGGCGGGGTTTCCCCCATCATGTAACTGCGAATGGCGGGCGTATAAATCAGGTCGTTGGACCGCAAAAACGACATCGTGCGCGACATGATAAAGGACCGCAGAACGCCTTGCTCGTTCACCTCCTGCTCGATCCCATCCACGAAATCGTCCTGCAGGAAAGGTACAAACTCACCCTGCTCCGCGAAATCCGTCAGCGCGGTAAAGAAGGTGGCCGATTTCACGCTCTTGTCACCGCGCTTGGCCATCAAGGCCAGCGTCAGGTGCAGGGTTGTCCCCGCGATACAGTATCCAACGGTATTGACCTGCTTGACCCCGCAAATTGCCTTGACCTCGCGGATCGCGGTCAGAAACCCCTCTTCCACATAGTCGTCCATGCTCACGTCGGCATAAGAGGCGTCCGGGTTCACCCAACTGACCATGAACAAGGTATAGCCCTGATCGGTGATCCACTTGATCATGCTGTTTTGTTCTTTGAGGTCGAGAATATAAAACTTGTTGATCCAGGGCGGAAAAATCACCAGCGGCGTTTCATGCACCTGTTCGGTGGTGGGGGTGTACTGGATCAACTCCATCATCCGGTTGCGGTAAACCACTTCTCCGGGCGTCGTGCCGATGTTCTCACCCAGTTCAAAGGCGCTTTCATCGGCCAGCCGCACCACCATCTCGCCCTTGTTGGCCTCCAGGTCGGCCACAAGGTTCTCCAAGCCTTTCACAAGGCTTTCCCCCTCGGTCGCCACCGCCTTTTCCAAGGCATCCGGGTTGGTGCCCAGAAAATTCGTCGGGCTCATCATGTCCACGATCTGCCGCGAGAAATACTCAAGCCGCCGCTTGTCGGTCGGTGACAGGTCGTCAGCCTCGGCGACGGCGTTCTCGATCGCCTGCTTGTTCAGGGCATATTGCTGTTTGACATAATGAAAATACGGGTTGCTTTCCCACAGGGGGTTGGCGAACCGCTTGTCGCCTTTCAGGGGGTCTTCCTCGTCTTGATCGGCCTCGGGATGGTGGCCTTGGATCAATGCCTGTTGCGCCTCCATGAAGTGGCGCACCGATTTCCCCCAGTATTCCAACTGCTTTTCATAAATCCTGCCGGGGTTTTCCAGCATATCGGCCCAAAGGGAACTGGCCGCCTTGGCAAAAAGCTCCTGATCGGGGCCATTCAATGAAGGATTCGCCGGATTACGCGCCGAAAATGCCTGCACCAAGCGCTGCGTAAGCTCTTCGACGCGTGCCAGATTCTCGTTCATTTTCTCGAGATTCTCGCCTGCGGCATCCTCTTGCGTTGCCATATTAAAGAATTCCTTTTAACTTTCTGCTATGCAGCATACCGTCGCTTGAGCGGAGGAGCAGTGCGACGAAACGAACCGGAACCTCCGGTGAACAGGAGACGACGATGCGCCATATGATGAGTTACGACCTGATGGAGACCCTCCGCAATACCAATCAATGGTTGGGCGCATCCGCCCTCTCCATGGCATCCTATCCAATTTTCGCACTCACGCCAAACCCCGCGTTGCAATGGATGGCCGCTTGGGGCGAAGTCACCGAACGCACCTTCCAGCGCATGGTCGTCAAACCCGACTGGGGCATTGAATCGATCACCGGCGAGGATGGCCGCGATCACCTGGTCAATGTCGAAACCGTTATCGAACGCCCGTTCGGCGACCTGATTCATTTCGACGTGCAGGGCCGTGAAGATATGGATCGCCGTGTCCTGCTGGTGGCACCCATGTCGGGCCATTACGCCACGCTTTTGCGTTCCACCGTCCGCTCCCTGCTGCCCGACTGCGAAGTTTACATCACCGACTGGCACAATGCGCGCGATATCCCGGTTTCCGCCGGCAAGTTCGATGTCGAGGATTACACCCTCTACCTGATGGATTTCATGCGCGAACTGGGCAGCGACCTGCACGTTATCGCCGTTTGCCAACCTGCCCCCCTGACCTTGGCCGCCACCGCCTACCTGGCCGAACTCGATCCCAAGGCCCAACCGCGCAGCCTGACCCTTATCGGCGGCCCGATCGATCCCGATGCAACCCCCACCGATGTCACCGACTTCGGCCACCGCGTCACCATGGGACAGTTGGAAGAAACCATGATCCAGCGCGTCGGCTTCAAATACGAAGGCGTCGGCCGCAATGTCTATCCGGGCCTGCTTCAGCTCAGCTCGTTCATGTCGATGAACGCCGAACGCCACGGTCAGGCCTTCATGGATCAGATTTCCCGCGTCTCGCGCGGTGAGGCCAGCGATCACGACCCGCACAACAAGTTCTATGATGAATACCTTGCCGTGATGGATATGACGGCCGAGTTTTACCTTTCGACCGTCGAACGCATCTTCAAGAAGGGCGAGATCGCGAAGAACGATTTTGTCGTCGATGGCCACAAGGTGGATATCGGCGCCATCACCAATGTCGCCGTGAAAACCGTGGAAGGCGCCAAGGATGATATCTCGGCCCCGGGTCAATGCGTCGCCGCCCTCGACCTGCTCACAGGCCTGCCCGACAACATGAAAGCCAGCCACCTTGAACCCGAGGCCGGGCACTATGGCATTTTCGCGGGCCGCAGCTGGCGCAACAACATCCGCCCGATCGTGCTTGATTTCATCGACGCCAATTCCGAAGCCCCGGCAGAACGTAATCGCACAAAGCCGCGCAAGGCCAAGCAGAAGGCCGCCAACAAGAACGCGGCAGCCAAGTAACAAGGGCGCACGACAGGTCCGATCATCCCTTGATGGATGCAAAAAGGGCGCGGTTCTCGCGCCCTTTTTCTATTGGTCGACACGCGTCAGGGTGCCCGCAAATGGCATCCGACCGTCAGGCGTCGGGGCGTCGAATGGCCACCAGTTGCACTCCGGCGGCCTGCAAAATCTCCATGATCTCAACAAGGGTCAATTCATCCGCCCCCTTGCCAACAAACCCGTGCGCCACGCACCCTTTCTGACACAGAAGATGAAGCGCATGCGCCACTTCATCCCCGATTCCAGTGGCAAGTGCATCACTTAGAAACACGGCCCGCATGCGCGGGTCGGCCAAATGAGCGCTTAAATCCGTTTTCAAGCCAGGCTTACGATCAGACATCTTCTTGTACTCTCACACTATCCTAGGTCCTAGGTTCGGTCGACATAACGCTTCTGAATCGCTGTCTGCTGACAAAAATCAGACAATTTCAAGAATATCCAATTGATACAGCGACAACCGACCCCAATTCGTAAATCCGTTTCCTCTATGGATACAACCTTAAATACATCACATTATTTGCGATCTCGCGACTTGATCCATCGCAAGATCGGGACAACGTCCAATGCGGCGACAGCCAAGCCCAGTGGAAACATCCAAAAGCCCAGGATCGGAAGAAACCCGAAGACCCCGAACACCATAAGCAGCAAGCCCAGGATCAACCGTGCCCCGGGCGGTATATGCCGCTTGGTCCAGACCTGAACCCGCCGCCGTAAACGGCGAAAGCGCGCTTTCGCGGCGCGCCCCTTGTCAGGCATCGGCCCGGGTTTGCAGGACATAAGGCTCGCGCAGCCACGCCTGCAAAGCCCTGGTCGTCAGGTCAGGCGCTTCCAAGGTCGGCAGATGCCCTGCCCCTTCGATCACTTGCAATTGCGCATAGGGGATAAGATCGGCCATGAAACTATGCCGCTTAACAGGGGTCAAACCATCCTGTTCGCCGCAAAGGACAAGGGCGGGCACCTTGCACCGCCGCAAGGCCGCTTGATAGTCGCGCCGCCGCTGCAAGGCGCGTATCTGCCGAATGATAGCTTCCTGGCCAAGGTCCGCCGCCATGGCGTGCACCTCCGCCATCAGGGCCGCGCGCCCCGGTCCCGGCGCCAGGTACTCGGGGCGCATCAACCCCTCAACCCCTTCATCCAACCGCCCAGAGCGTATTTTGATGATCAATGGCTCGTATTCCGCCGCCGATTGCGGCGTTTCCGCCAAGGAATTGGTATCCATCAGGGCAATGCGCGTCACCCGCTCCGGCGCCCGGCGCAAAAGCTCCATCGCCACGATACCGCCCATCGAAAGGCCCGCCACGGCAAATCGTCTTGGCAGAAGATCCAACAACCCCGAGGCGATCTCCTCAATGCGCTCTCCGGTCGTCAAGGGCGCGACACTGACCATGGTCTCACGGCTCAAAACAGCCAATTGCGGCGCGAAAACCCGCGCATCACACATCATGCCCGGCAAGAACACCAGCGGCTCACGCATCGGGGTACATCCTTTGTTTCACGGGGTCTGACCGCCCTTTTTGCCTCTTTTCCACATTGCCACAGACGCTCACAGGGTCAAGCGTGGCGTTACCAACCGTGTTTTCTCAACCAAGCGCTGCCGCATAATCGACCATGGCCTTACCCGCGCCCGACCCGCGCGATCACATCCTCAACCGATGTTTCGATAAGCGCCAAACAATCCGCGTCCGAGAACCGGTGATCCGCCCCATCCACCAGGGTCAGGCGCATATCCGGCCCCTTGGCATGGTCCAAAAGCCGCAAAGCCACCGACATATCCACATCTGTATCGGCGGTGCCTTGCAAAAATCGAACCGGAAAGGGCAAATTCAAAGGATCGCGCAGAACAAGGTTCTCGCGGCCCTCTTCGATCAACCGCTTGGTGATGATATAGGGCTCACCATAGTCACTGGGCAGCGCCACTTGCCCCTGGGCCTCCATTTCCGCCCGCTGCGCGGCGTCAAATCCCGCCCACATGGAATCTTCGGTGAAGTCAGGGGCGGCGGCAATGGTGATCAGGCCTGCCACACGCGCAGGCACGGCCCGCGCGCACAGCAGGGAAATCCAGCCCCCCATGCTGGAGCCCACCAATATCTGCGGGCCGTCGGTCAAGGCGTCGATCACCGCCATGGCATCGGCGGCCCAATCGCCGATGCAGCCATCGGTAAAGGCCTCCGAGGATTGCCCGTGCCCGGAATAATCGAACCGCAGGAAGGCCCGGCCCTGAACACGCGCCCAGTTTTCAAGGTGAACCGCCTTGGTGCCCTCCATGTCGGATTTGAAACCACCAAGGAAAACAAGTCCCGGGCCCGCCCCGTCGACGCGATGATAGGCCAAACGCCGCCCCTGCGGCGATGTGTAGAAATCCGGTGTCGTCATACCAGCCCCCGTTTTGTCGTTCGGCGCAAAACTCGCCTGAACCGGGGGCCAGATGCAAGCGACAAAGGGGAGCCGTCAGGTGATCGACCCGACCCGCCCCTCGATCCGCCGAAGCGACCATTCCGCCTCACGTGCGGTTTGCGTCATGTCGTTGGAGGTTTCCGCGTCGGTGGCGCACATCTTGCGCGGCGTGTCACGGGTCAGTTGCAGATATTGCTCGGTCAAGGTGGTCCCTTGGTCGGACTGTGCCATTTCGGGGGCTCTCATGCCTCTTGGTTGCCAATCTGCCTCAATGGTTAACAAAACTGTCACAAAAGAAAAATCTCTTTTTGTTTCATATTGTTATATAGGCATTCCTAGACATGGGCGCAGGCCGTTTCGTGACTCGACAGGATCGCTCTTTTGCCCTGTCAGGCGCTCGAACAGATGTTGCAAGCTCTTCCTTTCGCGGCAGGTTCATCGGTTAACCACCGATGTAGGGCTGTGCCTTGGGGCGGTAAAAGACTTTCTGATTATGCAAACGGCCCAACAGGTCGTGAATTTGCCGCAGTGACTGATCAGCCCTTTCATCGACATCCCCCTCTTCAACCATTTGGCCCGCCAATTCGCTTTTGGTCTGGCGCAAGGCGGTCTCAATCAGGTCCACGTCTTCAACAGACAGTTCGAACGTCTCATTATATTGGGGCATTGCACTTTCCCTCCGCGGCGGCAGTCAACAGAAGTTTCCGATAGGTGATATGCGGCAATATACGCATCATTTCCGACAGAGCCATATGAAAACCATAACTGCGTCAATGTGTTACCGGGCCGACGGAACACCACGGCATACGGTGTCAAAACACCACCGGACACCGGGGGAAATTGCCGTTTCCGGTCAGAAACTTGTTCGAAAAACTCACTATAAAGCCTCACCAAACAGGCACCGCCAACCGGCACTTGTGCAACACGCCCAATTCTGCGCTGTTACCAGCACCGGATCACAAAGGAAGCCACCATGTCACCGTTTCAAGGCCTCTCCGCCTTCCCGATTACGCCCTGCGATTCGGCGGGCAAGCCAATCGGCCCTGACCTTTCCAAGGTGCTCAAACCGCTTGTCGAAGCGCAGGTAAGCTCAATTGGCCTGCTCGGCAGCACGGGGACCTACGCTTATCTCTCCCGGTCGGCGCGCCGCACCGCGATCGAAATCGCGCGCGATTGCCTCCCCGCTACCATGCCCTTGATCGTCGGGGTCGGCGCCCTGCGCACCGACACCGCACAGCATCTCGCCGAAGACGCGGCCAAAGCCGGGGCCGATGCGCTGCTTTTGGCGCCGGTATCCTATACCCCGCTGACCGAAGGTGAAGCCTACGATCACTTCGTCGCTGTCGCTGACACGACCGACTTGCCGCTGTGCATCTACAACAACCCCGGAACCACACACTTTACCTTTTCCGCTGGCCTGCTGGCGCGTCTGGCCCTGCATCCTCGCATCACGGGGGCAAAGATGCCGCTCCCCGCTGCCGGGCAGAGCCTCGAAAGTGATCTTTCGTCCTTGCGGTCGCACCTGCCAAGCGGGTTCGATGTGGGCTACAGCGGCGATTGGGGATGTGCTCAGGCCCTCAAGGCCGGGGCCGATGCGTGGTACAGCGTGGCCGCTGGTCTTTTTCCCGCGCAGTGCCTCGCCCTCACCAAAGCCGCGCAATCCGGCGACCACGACCAGGCGGATCGGGTGAACGACGCTTTCGCGCCGATGTGGGAATTGTTTCAAACCTTCGGCAGCCTCAGGGTGGTTTATGCTGCGGCACAGATCATGAGGCTGACCAACGCCACCCCGCCGCTGCCGCTTCAATGCCCGCGGCCCGATACCACGCCCCGGATCAAGGCGGCGATCGACAGCATCCTGTCATTCGATTTGCACGGCGGCTGACGCGCCCAAAGCCGCCCGTTTCGTACGAGTCGTACGAAGGCCCTCTTGGCCCGGCCGATTTTCGTACGAAACTCGGGGGGTTTGCGTACGACTCGTACGAAAATCCGCGTGCTTGACTCGAGATCGTTCAAAGGCCAAAAGACACGCGAACCAAATAACCCGCAACCGGGCGTTCCGTGGGCGCCAAACCGACGAGGAGCTTCAGGCCAATGGCCCAGATTTCCCTTACTTTTCCGGATGGTAACGCGCGCAGCTACGAGGCAGGCATCACTGCTGGCGACGTGGCGGCCGATATTTCCAAATCCCTCGCCAAAAAGGCCATTTCGGCCACTGTCAACGGCCAGCATTGGGATCTCCAATGGCCGATCGACGCGGATTCTTCGATTAATATCAACACCATGAAGGATGAAGGGCCGGCGAATGAACTGATCCGCCACGACCTCGCCCACATCATGGCCCGCGCCGTGCAAGAGCTTTACCCGGGCGTCAAGGTCACCATCGGCCCAGTAATCGAGAACGGGTGGTACTACGACTTTGACCGCGATGAACCCTTCACCCCCGAAGACCTTGGGGCGATTGAGAAAAAGATGAAGGAAATCATCAACTTGCGCGATGAGGTGAAAACCGAGATCTGGGACCGCGACCGCGCGGTCCAGCACTATCGCGACAATGATGAGCCCTTCAAAGTCGAGCTGATCGAGTCCATTCCCGGGGATGAACCGCTTCGTATGTACTGGCACGGCCACTGGCAAGACCTCTGCCGCGGCCCCCACCTGCAACACACCGGCCAGGTGCCCGCAGATGCCTTTAAACTGATGTCCGTGGCGGGGGCCTATTGGCGCGGGGATTCAGACCGCAAGATGCTGCAACGCATCTACGGCGTGGCCTTCACCGGCAAGGAAAAACTCAAGAATTACCTGAACTTCCTTGAAGAGGCCGAGAAGCGCGACCACCGCAAACTGGGCCGCGAGATGAGCCTTTTCCACATGCAGGAAGAGGCCCCCGGGCAGGTCTTCTGGCACCCCAACGGCTGGACGATCTATACCGCGCTGCAAGACTACATGCGCCGCAAACAGCGCGCCGGTGGCTATAACGAGATCAACACCCCGCAGGTCGTCGACCGCAAACTCTGGGAGGCCTCTGGCCACTGGGACAAATACCAACACCATATGTTTGTGGTCGAAGTCGACGAAAGCCGCGATGGCGAAAACGATGATGCTTCCGCCAAGAACAAGGAACAAACGCGGATCAATGCGCTCAAGCCAATGAACTGTCCCTGCCACGTGCAGGTGTTCAATCAAGGCCTCAAGAGCTATCGCGACCTGCCCCTGCGCCTTGCCGAATTCGGCTCCTGCGCGCGGTTCGAACCCTCGGGCGCGCTGCACGGTATCATGCGGGTGCGCGGGTTTACCCAGGACGACGCGCATATCTTCTGCACCGAAGAACAAATTCAGGAGGAATGCGCGCGCTTCATCGACTTCCTCGCCGATGTCTACCGCGAGCTTGGCTTCCCCGAGTTTGAAATCCGCTTCGCAACGCGGCCCGAGAAACGTGTCGGCACCGATGAAAGCTGGGACTATGTCGAAGGCGCGCTTGAAAAGGCGATCAAGGCCGTGGGCCGCGATTATACGCTGGAGCCGGGCGACGGTGCGTTTTACGGGCCCAAGCTCGATTTCTACCTGACCGACGCCATCGGCCGTGTCTGGCAATGCGGCACCTTCCAGGTGGACCCGAACCTGCCGGAACGTCTTGGCGCCACCTACATCGCGGCGGATGGCGAAAAGCACCGTCCATACATGCTGCACCGTGCCTGTCTTGGGTCTTTCGAGCGGTTCATCGGCATCCTGATCGAGAACTGGGAAGGCAAGCTGCCCTTCTGGTTAGCGCCGCGTCAGGTGGTCGTCGCCTCGATCGTGTCGGAAGCCAACGATTATGTGCAACAGGTCGTTGACCAGCTGACAGCCGCAGGCGTTCGCGCCGAGGCCGATTTGCGCAATGAAAAGATCAACTACAAGGTCCGCGAACATTCGGTTGGCAAGGTGCCGGTCATCCTTGCTTGTGGCATGAAGGAAGTCGAGGAAGAGACGGTTTCCGTTCGCCGCTTGGGCGAAAAAAAGACCAGCGTCGAGAGCTTGGATAGCACGATCAAGGCGCTTTCCACCGAGGCAACGCCCCCCGACCTTCTGTAACATTTATCCAAATTATTGCTTCGGGCCGTGTAACCAAATGCGCGGCCCGAAGTTTTTTCAATAGCAATATTGTTTGTTTTCAATGGCTTTCAGTTTTCTGCGCTCTCACACAATTTAACGCGGCCGTGTTTAACGCGCTCGTGAATAGCTTTGTGATCAGCACCGCACATACCCTCAAGGCATCACTGAACCGCATTCTGCACCAGTGATCAGATGTAAAACCTTCGAGGGAGATACCGATATGTCCAAGACCATGAAAACCGCCGCCATCGCTGGCGCAATGACCGCCGCGCTCGCCGCCCATAGCACCCCTGCCGTCGCCATGGAAAAAGAGAAATGCTATGGTGTTTCGCTGGCCGGCGAGAACGACTGCAAGGCCGGTGCCGGCACCACCTGCGCCGGAAGCTCGACCGTGGACTACCAAGGCAACGCATGGACACTGGTCGATGCAGGCACCTGCGCCGAAATCGACCTGCCCGGTGACCGCATGGGCAGCCTTGAACCGCTGGACCGTGACCTGCCGTCCTAAGCCGATCTTGGGTGCGCCCGGTGATGGGCGCACCCACACGATTTTGTCCATAGGTGCACCATGCTTGATACCAGCTCCCGTTTCCCAACCCTGCCTCCGGCCCCCGGCGTTGGCTATAAACCCCAGCATTTCAAAGAGATCCTGGATGCTTCCCGCCCCGTTGAGTGGCTGGAAATTCATGCCGAAAACTACATGGGCGACGGTGGACGACCACTGGCCCAGTTGCGCCATCTGGCTGACCGGTTCCCGATATCCGTTCATGGCGTGGGCTTGAGCATTGGCGGCGAAGAGCGGCTTGACCCTGATCATCTTTCCCGCCTCACGCACCTGTGCAATTGGCTTCAACCGGCGAGTTTTTCCGAGCATCTGGCGTGGTCCACCCACGACAGTCATTTCTTGAACGATCTGCTGCCCCTGCCCTATACATCCTCCACCCTTCAGCGCGTCTGTGACCACATTGATGAGGTGCAAGAGGCTTTGGGCCGACAGATGCTTCTGGAAAACCCGTCCAGCTATCTGGCGTTCGACGAAAGCACCTATGCCGAGACCGAGTTTCTCTCGGAAATCGCGCACCGAACGGGCTGTGGCCTGCTGCTTGATGTGAATAATGTCTTTGTCTCGGCCACCAACCTTGGGCTTGATCCGCGCGCCTATATTGATGCCTTTCCCATTGAAAAAGTTGGTGAAATTCATCTTGGCGGACATGACGAGGATGAAGACGACCACGGCGCGCCCTTGTTGATCGACAGCCACGGGCGCGAGGTGGCCGATCCGGTTTGGGCCTTGTTGGATCATGTTCTTGAACGTAGCGGCCCGCGCCCCCTGTTGATCGAATGGGATGCCGATATCCCGGAGTGGCCGGCACTAGCCGCCGAGGCCGCGCGCGCCGCCGGGGCGCTTGAACGGGTGCCGGCATGAGCGTCGATCAACGCCAATTCCACGATGCGCTATGGGACAATGCACGCGATGCCCCCGCGGGGTTGAGAGACGGGCAAGGCCGCCCCGCAGGCGCGCGATTTTCGGTTTACCGCAACAATGTCGCGGTCGGCCTGACCGAAGCGCTTGAGGTCAGTTTCCCGGCGATCGTGAAGCTGATCGGCCCTGAGAACTTCAAGAAGGTCGCGGGGGTCTTCCTGCGTCAGCATCCGCCGAAAAGCCCCTTGATCATGGTTTATGGTACTGAATTTCCAGTATTTCTTGAATCCTTTCAGCCGCTGAATCATATCGGCTACCTGCCCGATGTCGCGCGGCTTGAGCAGGCATTGCGTGAATCCTATCACGCTGCAGATGCAACCCCGATTGATCCGGGCAACTTGGCAAACCTTTCGGAAGAGGAATTGACGGCAACACGGATGACATTTGCGCCATCCGCCCGTCTTATCTGCTCTCATTGGCCTGTTCACGCCATCTGGGCCTACAATCTTGAAGACGGCGCCCCCAAGCCAGCCAATGTGGCGCAGGATGTGTTCATCACGCGGCCCGATTTCGACCCTCAGTGCCACCCCCTTTCCAAGGAAAGCGGCGTGTTCTTTGCCTCGCTTCTGCTAGGCAACTCCATAGGCGAAGCCTTTGAAGACGCGGCAGAAACCTCGTCTGAGTTCGATCTTGCCGCTGTACTGACCCTTCTTTTGGACACACAGGCCATCACAGCAATTCATTCCGAGGTCTAAGCTATGAGCACAGTCATTTCCTATTACCAAAACCTGTCGCGGGGGCTTGACCGGGCCGATTGGATCCTGCCCACGGTGGCGCGTTTTCTGTTTGCGGCGGTTTTCTTGATGTATTTCTGGGTTTCGGGCCTGACCAAGCTGGAAGGTGGGATTTTCTCACCCTCGGTCGGAGCATACGCCCAGATATTCCCCCGCGTCATGGAAATCGTGGGATATGACAGCAGCCAACTTGACCTGTTTCATACCCTCGTGGTTCTGGCAGGGACTTGGGCCGAATTTATCCTGCCATTTCTGATTGTTATAGGATTACTGACCCGGCTTTCCGCCTTCGGGATGATCGGCTTCTTAATCGTGCAGACCCTGACCGACCTTTATGGGCACGGTGCGATTGGTGAAGCCTCGACCGTGGGGGCCTGGTTCGACAAAACCCCGGACGCGGCGATTATGGATCAGCGTGCCCTTTGGCTGTTTCTGTTGCTTGTGCTGGTGATCAAAGGAGGCGGGCCGCTTTCGCTGGATCGGGTATTTCTTAGAAATGCGCCTTCGGCTCATCGGGTTTCCCCGCCGCAATCGCAAGCAGGCCACCCAGCACCGTGAAACCAATCGGGAACATGGTGAAGGCATTGAAATCAAAGGCATAAAACATCGCCGCGGCCGAAATCAGCAGCAGCACACCACCCCAAAGCGCGCGGATCTTGGCCATGGCGCCACCGGCAATGGCGAGCAGCGGTGACAGGAAACTGACGGCACGGATGAGGCCGACGCGGTCGACTTGTTCGGCAAGGCCTTCGATCTCGCCGTATTGGTCGATGAACTCGGTATAGCCGTAGCTGAAAAAGCCCACCAACATGGCCAGCAAGCCGCCGATCACCCCAAGAACCAAAGCCGCGCTACGCATCGTACTCTCCTCTTCGCTTCAAGGCAGATAAGCGTTTTTCCTGATTATCCAAGGAGTTGCGCCTGAACGCCCTTATCCCATCCCAAGTGAAAATGCCCACCTTCCACGATCAGGGGGCGCTTCATCAGGGTCGGGTGTTCGACCAGCAAATCAAGGGGTGGGCGGGCGCGCGTGGCCTCGTCCAAACCGCGCCAGGTGGTAGAGCGGGTGTTGAGCAGCGCATCGCCCAAAGACTCGTAAGCGGATTTCAGCACGTCATCCGGCACCCCCTCGGCCCGGACATCGACAAACTGCGCATCCGGCAATGATTTCAGTGCCTTGCGGCAAGTGTCACAGGTTTTCAAACCGTATAGGATCATCGCATTTCCCCAGTATTTCCGCCTCAATAACGGGCAAGGCGGGAACAGTCACGGGGGTTTCGCTTGCTTTTTACATTGCCCGTGTAATCATCCTTGGGTGCCAAGGCTTTACGGGGTCTGGCGCGTGGCCCGGCAGGATCCGGGGAAGATGAAGATCTAAAAGGAGAAACGGCATGCCCAGCGGCACCGTGAAGTGGTTCAACACCACGAAGGGATACGGATTTATCGAGCCAGATCAAGGCGGTAGCGACGTATTCGTGCATATCAGCCAAGTCGAACAGTCGGGTCTGACCGGGCTGGCGGATAATCAGAAGGTCAACTATGAACTGGTGGACGGCAAAGACGGCCGCCAGATGGCTGGCGACCTTAAGCCCCTGTAAACACAGCGAAATTTACCGCCCGATATTCAGTAGCAGCCCTTGACGCCCTCGGCGCAGGTATCGACCGTGCGGGCGCGCCTGACATGGCGCGGCTTGGCGACCGGATGGCGCATAACCTGTTGATATGATTGGCTTTGATTGGGCTGGCCGCAGCAGATGACGCCGTTCATGGTGATCGGCTGAAGGCCGTTGGGGCAATAATTTGCGCCAGCGCCAAAGGCATAGGTTTTCGGGCCTTCGGCGGCAGCCGGGGCCGCGACGACAGCGGCGAGAAGAGCGGCGGAGAGGGGAAAGCGCATGTGGAACCTCTTGAAAACGCTGAAAAATAATCCAGTTACCACGCATAATCGTAGCCGATCCCCCGCCCCTGTCAAACCCTTTGGGCCCGGATGGGGTGCTCCGGAAACAATCTGAACACGTGAGTCTTATTGACCACGCTACCCGGACAGTGCCGGGCGTAAATTTCTGTACAAGTTGTACAGAAACCCCCGGGGTTTTGTACAGAAATCGGGGGCGTACGGATGGGACATGTACAGAATGTACAGACCAGCGCCACCCCGTGGGGATCGCACGGTGGGGTCAGGTGGTGTTAACCCGTTGCGGGGAGAGTGGGGGCATGTGGTTTGGAACTGTCATATCCGATGCGCTGCCCCGACCTTTGATTGATGCGAGGGCGCGGGAACAAGGCGCCCAGCGCCGCCGCGCCAAAGCCGACGCGCCCCCACGCGGCGGCTTTTGGGCCAGTGTAGAACGCCGCTTGAGGTTCTTCGGATTTGGCAGAGATAAAGGACGTCCACCCATACGGGATCAAACGCCCCCGCGCGCGTCGCCATTGGCGCGGCTCTGCAAGCTTAGAGCGGCACGCAATAAATAAATTGGGAACTTATGCTAATTTTTCATCTTCAAGCTGATTGATCGATTCAATAGCGCGATCCAATAGATCCGCAAAATCCAAGGTTATCGCTCGAAATGTTCGTGCAGAGCCGATTAGACGGTCGCCTTCGCTGAAGGCATCAAGAATTTGAGCCGAGGCATCGAGGGATGCCACTTTGAGGGAGTTGAAATCTTCAATAGTCCTTTTCGCAGCATGTATCGAAGCCGAAATGCCATCTTTCTCCATGTCACTGGTTGAATGAATAATTAAACTAACGCGCTGAAAAGAGCTCATCGCAGATGTAAACAGTGAATCCATGGGGGGAATGGAATGTGAAAAGAAATGGATAAAGTCCTCCATCGTCGACAGAGCTTTATCAATTATTTTCAACACGCGGTTGTGATTTTGGGACTTGCCTGAATTGTATCTTTCAATTTCTTTCGTGGCTTTTTCGAATGACCTCGTCAGTTCAGATACTCTTTTCCCTACATCAGTAAGGAATTTTGTAAATTCCTCAAAGTCTTTTACAGCTTCAACAGTTAATACATGACTGGATACAAAAGGGTCCGCGTCAAATGCGCCTTTAAGATGCCTAAGGTTTTCATAAGGCCGCTGTCTACTTATTCTGGATGTTGGTTTCTCCTCTCCCTTGGCTTTTCGCTCCTCGATAATTGAATGGCAAGCTCTTGTGAGGCCACGTCGGCAGGCAATACTGAACTGTGTTAAGTCTTTGTATGACTTATAAAAGACACCCGAGGATCCAACAATATTTTTGAAGTTCCGGACTTTTTCGAGCTCACCAACATCAATCTCACTTGGGGCCACTAAGGTGTCTGAGAAGTAAAACTGGACGCTCTTTACGGATCCGGCGTCATGCATCCCAATTGCTATTCGAAACTCTTCTTCTGTACCCGAAGCATAGGCTCCTGTGCTTCTCCCAAAATAGCTACCCATAATTCCTAAATATATGTCGTAGCTCGATATTTGCTTGTTGATGACCTGCTGCGAGCGATCACTAACGTCTGAATTAACATCTTCCTCCCAAAGCAAGGGTTCAAGGCGGAATCCATGGGAGAAACCAATATCTCGATTTATCTGAGAACATATTTCGGTAACTAGATTTCTCTCTTCACGCATATCGCCTGGCGATGAGACAAATACTTGGACCAACTCGACAGTTGTCATTCCGATTACCCCAACAGCTCCTGAAACTCCCTCCACTCGCCCTTGCTCATGCCCGAGGTTTCCTGGGTCACCTCCTCGCCTTTCAGCATCCGGCGCAGGCAGTCGAGGCCCTTGGCCGAGAGGGTTGCGCCGCCCATGCGGTAATCCTCGAAGGCGCCATAGGCGGCGGGGACCCAATCGGCGACGATCTTGCAAAGCTCCTCGGCATAGACGCGGATTTCGTATTGGGCGTGGTGATCAGCGCGCAGGCGCAGGAAGTGCAGCAGGTTGTGCAGGTCGACCTTCCAGTACCATTGGGTATAGACATTGGCGGGCAGGTTCATGCGCGCCAATTCGCGGGCAAGGCCCTGTTGGCCCTCTTGGCTGATCATCTCTTCGTAATGGTCATAGGCGCGCATGGAATCCTCTTGCAGGAGGCGCAAGACGCGCTCGGCCTCCTCGCCCTGAAGCGCCTCACCCCGGCCCTGGTTGTTGGTGGTGGACTGCGCGGCGAGGTGATCGGGGGCGGGAATATAAAACTCCCGATCCAGGATCGAATAGCGGGCCGAGTATTCGTTGACGTTGGCGGTGCGGTGGCGGATCCACTGGCGCGCGACGAAAACGGGCAGTTTGACGTGCAGCTTGATCTCGCACATTTCAAACGGGGTGGAGTGCCAGTGGCGCATGAGATAGCGGATCAACCCCGCGTCGTTGCTGACCGATTTGGTCCCCTTGCCGTAAGACACGCGGGCGGCCTGACAGATGGCGGCATCGTCGCCCATGTAATCGACCACCCGGACAAAGCCGTGATCAAGCACCGGGTAGGCGGTATAGAGGTGCTTTTCCATGCCGGGCGCGGTGGCGCGCAGGGTGGATTGCGGCGCGCCGCGTTGCTGTTCAATTTCGGCCTGCTGGTCGGGGCTGAGCGGCATGGGGGATCCTTTCGTTGGCCAAGGCGAGTCGCCTGACACTATATATCGCGGAGCCGGACACGAAAACGGCAATATGGGGTGTTGGCGGACATGCCACAGTGATGGGTTTCCTTGAACGGTCACCCGAAGAACATTTGACTTTGCCTTGAAATCAAAGGACTTTCGCAAAAAACAAAGAAAAAATCGGGCATTATCGAGGGCAGTCTCATCATGACACGTGCGTTGGCTATTTTTCTATTGCCGCTGTTTCTTGCCGCTTGCGGCGGGGGCAGTAATCCGTTTGAACCTGATACGACGGCGGAAAACGATGGCGAAACCGAGGATGTCGACGCCGAAGAGCCCACGACCGAAAATTCGCTTTTCGCTTTCAACCTTGAGCAGAGCCTTACACTGAACGATGTCGAGTACGACGCCGAGAACGACGAACTGGTGATCAACAACCTGCCCTTCGATGGCCCCGAGGGCCGTTATGATCGCGTGGGCACGATCGGCCAGGGCAACGTGTATCGCAGCCGGCGCACAGCGACGACCGGCCAGATCGACCATTACGCCGTTTTCGTCAGCTCCGAGAACATGCAGGGCGCCGCGGCCCTCGGGGATTGGTCAGACCTTGGGTACGGCGGGGCGAACGTCAAGCGAGACAGCTTCGCGTTGCCTCCGATCAACAATGAGGATGACGGCGAATACGTTTACCTTGGCACCTATGCCGGGCTGCGCAAGAAGGACGACCGGACTGGTATCGAACTTGTCCAGGGCGATTCGAGGCTGCTTCTTGACGTGCTGGACCTTGACCCGGATGGGAACATTCAAGGCTCGATCGTCGGAACCGTTTCGAACCGGAGCAGAAGAACCGTGGATGGGACACCGCTGGCCGATTTGCCGGATATCGTTTTGAAACGGGTGTCGTTCAACAACCAGACCGGCACCTTCACCGGAGGCGAGGCCGTCACCCTGGACCCCAGTGGCGACAGCGAAGTCGATTCCGGGTTTTTCGAAGGCTTCATCGGCGGGCCGGATGGCGGGGAGATGGCAGCCAATATCGTGATCGAAGGCCCCGGAGAGCAACAGGAAGTGTTCTTTGAAGAGATCACCTGGACCCATACCGAGACTGTCGAAGTTCCGGTTGGCGATACCGGCCTGACGGTCGAGGAAGAGCGGACCACCAGCGGGTCGATCAGCGGGCTGAACAGCGACAACCGCGAAAGCATCGAAAACCTTGTCGACCAGGGCCGCCCGGTGCCGCAACTTGCGGCCGATCGGAGCGGTATCCCTGACGGGGCCGAGATCGAAAGCGAGATCGACTCGGTTGTCATCACCAGCGACAACCGCGCCCGCGAGATCGGTGTCACGGTCAACGACGTCGTGGAGACGCCGTAATCCCGCGAAACCGGGTCTGGGGTGTGTATATGTCGGAACGGTTAAATCCAGGGCCCACCCGGCAAACGACCGGAGGGCGCCGGCTTTGCGGCGGGGGTGGCAGGCTGCTGCAATGTTGTGTGCTGGCGCTCGGGCTTGTCGTTCTTGGCGCAACCGGCGGCATGAGCCAGGAACAACGCCTGTCACGGCCCGAGGCGCGGGAGATGGGAACAGCGCTATTGCGGCAGGAGCGGCCCCTGGCCGCGCATGCGGTCGCCCTTGGCCTGTTGCGGGCCGATCCGCGCGATTTCACCGCGTTGATGATATTGGCACGGGCCGAAGCAGAACTTGGCCGTTTCGAAAAGAGCCAGCTGGCCGCGCAGCGCGCATGGCGGGCGGCGCAAAGCGACGACGAGCATTTTGCCGCCGCCTATACCTTGTCGCAGGCCCTGAGTGCGCAGGAACGCTATGGCGCGGCGCAGTGGTGGTTGCGGCGCGCCGGGCAAGCCTCGGACAAGCCGCGCCTGGAGCGGGCCGCGGCGGCACAGTTCAAGCGGGTGCGCGCCGCGAATCCGACGACCACGCGGCTGGCGTTTTCGATCAAGCCCTCATCGAACATCAATGGTGGCCCGACGTCGAACACCCTGACAGTCGGCGGCATCACCTTCGTGAACCCGGCCGCTGTCCCGCTGTCGGGGGTGGAGTACAGCAGCGCCTTTACCCTGCGCCATCAGCTGACACGGGCGACCCCGGACGGTGCGCCGCGTGTACACGTGGGATTCTCGGTGGATGACCGGCGCTATTCCCTCTCGAGCGAGGCAAAGCGCAACGTACCCACCGCCAAGGCCAGCGATTACGCCTTCACCGAGGTGGAGGTTTTCGGGGGCCTCACCTTTCCCAACACGACCGGCAGTGCGCGAACCACGGTGGAGCTGACGATTGGCCACAATTGGTACGGGCATGACCCGCTGTCGGAATACGCGCGCCTTGATCTGGGGCGCGACTGGGCAATCGGGGCCGGCCGCTTAACGGGCCTTGAGGTCTCTTACGAAGATCAAAGGCGGCATGACAACAGCGCGCGGTCGTCGGAAACCCTTGGCCTGTCGGGCTATTGGCGCATGCCGGTTGCGGACAAGGGCGATCTGACTCTCTCGATGGCCGTGGAGGATGTGACATCGGTATCTTCGGCCATTGCGCATGAGTCCCTTCTTGCGGCTGTAAGCTTCGCACCGACCTTCGAAGTCTGGGGCACCGAGAGCCGCTTTTCCCTGACCTTTGTCGGGCGTGAGTACGACAGGCCCCGCTACGGGGCATCGGCGCGCAGCGATCGCAAACTCGTGGCCGGTGCCGAATTCACGTTCTCGGAGCTTGAATTCCTGGAATTCGCCCCCTCCCTCGGGATCAACTATGCACGAACGCAATCGAACGTGTCGCTGTTCGATAGCCGCGAGTTCGGCCTGTCGCTCGGGGTGCGGTCAACTTTCTGAGGGGGGCGGGCGCACGCCCTCGACTCGCGCCGTGCAATTGCTATCTTCTGCCGTGGAGACATCAACAGGAGTGAACCGCGATGCGTGTCAGGTATTTGCACACCATGGTCCGGGTGAAGGACCTGGAAAAATCAAAACAGTTCTACGAATTGCTGGGCCTGAAAGAGGTGCGGCGCATGGATGTGGAAGCCGGGCGTTTCACCCTGCTTTTCATGGCGCCCGACGGCCAGGAGGAATGCCCCGTCGAACTGACCTATAACTGGGATGGGGACGATGCCCTGCCCGATGACAGCCGCCACTTCGGGCACCTGGCCTATTCGGTCGGCAATATCTACGAGATGTGCCAGCACTTGCAGGACAATGGCGTGACCATCAACCGCCCGCCGCGTGACGGGCGCATGGCCTTTGTGCGCAGCCCCGACAACATCTCGGTCGAATTGTTGCAGGAGGGAGAGGCCCTGGAGCCAGCCGAACCCTGGGCGAGCATGGAAAACACGGGCCATTGGTAAGGCTTGCCACGGCGTTGTGGCTTTGGACCCTGGCGGCGCTGCCCGCCGGGGCCGAAGGGTGCCGATTGGCACTGGTGCTGGCCTTGGATGTCTCCTCCTCGGTGGACGAGGTGGAATATGATTTGCAGCGTGTCGGGCTGGCCGCCGCGCTGGATGCGCCCGAGGTGCGGCATGCGATCCTGAGCGGCGGTGCGGGCGCGGTGGCGCTTTCGGCCTATGAATGGAGCGGGCGGTACAAGCAGAAAGTCCTGATGGACTGGCGCCTGCTGCGATCGGAGGCCGATATCGACAAGGCGGTGCAGGCGCTGACCGGGTCGGTGCGCAGCGAAAACGCGTTTCCCACCGCCATGGGCTATGGCATTGGATATGCGGCGCGGATGCTGGCCCGCGCGCCGCTTTGTAACCGGCGGGTGATCGACGTGTCGGGCGACGGGGTGAACAACGATGGCTTTGGCCCGCGCCTTGCCTACCGCCATTTTCCCCTGGGCGATGTGACGGTCAACGGTTTGGTGATCCTTGGCCATGATGCCGAGGTTCTGGGATTTTACCGCAGCGAGGTGATCCGGGGGCGCAATGCCTTTGTCGAAACCGCCGATGGGTTCGAGGATTTTCAAAGCGCCATGACCCGGAAACTGTACCGCGAGATCAATGATATCATGTTGGGCGGCACGATGTCCCCTGCCCCGCGCGGATAGGGTCACGGGGGATATGGGCGCGGCCCCCGCCGCCCTACGGGCGCACGCCCTCGGGGTATTCGCCCCTCAGAAAAGCCGCGCGCCATGGTTTTTCTTGGGCCAAATACCCCCGCCGGAGGCATCCATGGCCTGCCAAGAGCATAGAGGCCCGGATCAGTAGATATACCGGATCTGGTCCGTCCAATAGCGTTCGACGCGGCGCAGGGAGCCGGTGATCTGGTCGATGCCGTCAAGTCCCAGCACCCCCTTGTCCTGCATCCCCTGGGCGTGACGCTCAAAAAGCTGTGCGACGATATCGCGGATACCGCGGCCCCTTTCCGTCAGCCGGACCCGGACCGAGCGGCGATCCACCTCGCAGCGCTGGTGGTGCATATAGCCCATTTCCACCAGTTTCTTGAGATTGTAGCTGACGTTGCTGCCCTGGTAGTAGCCGCGGGTCTTGAGTTCGCCCGCCGTCACCTCGTTGTCGCCGATGTTGAACAGCAAGAG
Organism: Roseovarius sp. MMSF_3281; assembly: GCF_030733685.1. Taxonomy (GTDB): domain Bacteria; phylum Pseudomonadota; class Alphaproteobacteria; order Rhodobacterales; family Rhodobacteraceae; genus Roseovarius. The sequence continues at coordinate 131,453 of NZ_JASHIM010000006.1, read as the reverse complement.
CGCCTGAACCGCGTTGATTTCAAGAATGCCCACGCGTTCGAATTCATCCTTGATCACGTCCAGCAAAAGCCGGTGCAGCCGTTCGACCAGCGCCAGCGCGTCAAGGTAGCCTGTCATGAAACCCTGCTTGTTCGCGGGGGCCTCGAAGGGGGTGTGCAAACTCATGTCCGTCTCCGTGCGATACTGCTTGGGGAGGGACATTGGAATAAATTGCCGAATAATCGGTTAAACCCTGCGGGGAGCCTGTAAAATCCGAATTAAAGCGTTTCGCGAAAAACCTGGCTGACAGCTTTTCGCGAAAGGCGGAGTGCTTTACTCGGCGCCGCTGGCGTTGGACAGCCGTGCGATATCTTCGATCAGGGGGGCCAGACCGCTGGGGGGGGCGGCCTGCCCTGTCACCCATTGATAGAGATCCTGATCGTTTTCCGACAAAAGCGCGTCGTAGCTGTCGAGGCTGGCCTCGTCCAAATCGGTCAGGCGCGTGTCGGCGTAGCGACCAAGGATGATATCCATTTCCTTGATGCCACGCCGGATGGAACGCATGTACAGCCGCTTGAGCCGGATGTCGCGGGTTTCCTCAGGCACCGGCCTCGTCCTTGAGTTTGGCGCGCAGGTTCTTTTCCAAGCGCCCCAGGCGATCCACGTATTGCGCCATGTGGGTGCGGATATCGCGAATCTCGGTCAGCAATTCGGTGACATCGCGCGACAGTTCGCCCTCTTCGCCCGGTGCGTCGGGGCCTTCGCCCTCGCCCGACAGAAGCCACAGGAGCGAAACATTGAGCAGGCCAGCCATCATCGACAGCTTGTTGGCGCGCGGTTCGCTAAGGTCGTTTTCCCAGCCCTTGAGGGTCTTGAGTTTCACGCCAAGGCGTTTGGCCAGTTCCGTTTGTGTCATGCCTGCCTGTTCGCGGGCACCGGCGACACGGTCGCCGAAGGTGGTGGCCTCGGGGTCGAACCAGCCGTCGTTGGTTTGCTCGTTCATCGGGATTCCTTTCGCGTGATCGTGCAGGGTGCTTGATACGTCTTGTCGCGGACTCTAAGACATTCGAAGAAGTGATACAAACCGGAGCCTGTCATGAACCCTCTTTCCGCGACACTATCGCGCGTCAAACCGTCCCCGACGATCGCCATGACCGCCAAGGCGGCGGAATTACGCCGGGCGGGCAAGGATGTGATCGGGCTGAGCGCGGGGGAGCCGGATTTCGACACGCCCGAGCATATCCGCGCGGCGGGCATCCGGGCCATCGAGGAAGGCAAGACGCGCTATACCGCGCCCGATGGCATCCCCGAGTTGAAGGAGGCGGTTTGCGCCAAGTTCAAGCGCGACAACGGGCTGGACTACACCCCGGCGCAGGTCAGTGTTGGCACGGGCGGCAAGCAGATCCTGTATAACGCGCTGATGGCGACGCTGAACCCCGGCGACGAGGTGGTGATCCCGGCCCCCTACTGGGTAAGCTACCCCGATATGGTGTTGCTGGCCGGTGGCACCCCGGTGATTGCCGAAGCCGGGGTCGAGACCAGTTTCAAGCTGACGCCCGAGGCGCTGGAGGCGGCGATCACCGAGAAGACCCGGTGGTTCATCTTCAATTCACCTTCGAACCCCACCGGGGCGGGCTATTCCTGGGACGAGCTGAAGGCGCTGACCGATGTTTTGATGCGCCATCCCCATGTCTGGGTGATGAGCGATGATATGTATGAGCATCTGGCCTATGACGGGTTCGAATTCTGCACGCCCGCGCAGGTGGAACCGGGGCTTTATGACCGCACGCTGACCTGCAACGGCGTCAGCAAGGCCTATGCGATGACCGGCTGGCGGATCGGCTTTGCCGCCGGGCCGGAGGTATTGATCGGCGGGATGCGGAAAATCCAGAGCCAAAGCACCTCGAACCCCTGCACGATCAGCCAGTGGGCGGCGCTTGAGGCGCTGACCGGGAGCCATGATTTCATCGCCGGGAACAACGCGGTGTTCAAACGCCGCCGGGACCTGGTGTTGGAGCGTTTGAACGCCATCGAGGGGATCACCTGCCCGGTGCCGGAGGGGGCGTTTTACGTCTATCCTTCGATTGCCGGTTTGATGGGCAAGACCAGCGCCGGTGGCGCCAAGATCGACAGCGATGAGGATTTCGCCACCGCCCTTCTGGAAGAGGAAGGGGTGGCCGTGGTCTTTGGCGCGGCCTTTGGCCTGTCGCCCGCGTTCCGGGTAAGCTATGCCACATCGGACGAAATGCTGGAAGAGGCCTGCGCGCGGATACAGACGTTCTGCGATGGGATGACATGAGCACAGGCAAGATAACCGCGAATCTGCCCAGCCGGGACTTCGACGTGACCGAGGCGTTTTATGCCAAACTCGGATTTCACACCGATTTTCGCAACGACGGCTGGATGATCATGAACCGGGGCGGGGGGAGCGTCGAATTCTTTCCCCATCCCGAGTTGCAGCCGAGCGAGAGTTGGTTTTCGGCCTGTCTGCGCGTGCCGGATATCGACAGCTTGCATGCCGATTGGCAGGCGGCCACGGGTCTGTCGGGAGCGCGCGACGCGATCCCCCGGTTGACGGCCCCGTTCGAGCTGCCCGAAGCACCCCGAATGTTCGCGCTGATCGATCCGGATGGGTCGCTCTGGCGTGTGATAGAAAGCGAGTAACGCGATGGCGGGCGATCTTCCCAAGTATTATTTCAGAGTCCGCGAAAACGGGGCCTTCGTGTTCCGTGTGGACACCGAAAACCGGCAACGGCGGATTGATATGGACCAGATTGCCGTGGTCAATATCCGCAAGGCCGAGATCAAGCCCCATGGCGACCGCGTGCTGAGCGAGGCGGATATCGCGGCCATCGAGGAATGGATGGCCGAGCGTGCCGAAATCCTCGCGCATCGGGACATGGACGATATTTTCCGGGCGGTGGATTACCTCAACACCACCACCCAGTGGGCACAATCGCGGGCCACCGACGAACAGTTGGAAGACGTGACCGATGCGCTGTTGCTGGCGATGCATGATTTGCGCACCGTTCTGGTGCGCAAGAAGGCGGACCGCCTGATGAAGGGCGAGTGAGTTTCGGACGCGCGACCAATTTGAAGCCCGGCCTAAACTGACCGCTGCGGGTTCAGGCCAACCTTAGCTATGACTTGGGCGAGCGCCGGTTCCAGGCAAGCAATCGCCTTAACTTTTCTTGGCTTGGCGTAGGCGCGCGCAATATACGCAGGGCTGAAAATGGACAAAGGGACTTTGATGACATTGCTTTCTATAGACTGGGTGCCGATCATACGCGAGTTCATCACGCTAATCGTCGTCATCGACCCGGTGGGTACGATCCCGGTCTATCTTTTTGCCGTGTCGAATGTGCCAAGGGCACTGCACCGAAGATTTGCGCTTCGTGCTGTCTTGATCGCAACTCTGGTTTTGCTGGCGTTTCTTGTCGGCGGACAGGTCATGATCGAAACGCTTGGCCTTCGTCTTGGGTCTTTTCAGATTGCTGGCGGCATCATTCTTTTCCTGTTCGCGCTCTCGATGATTTTCGGTGAGTCCAAGGCACAGAGCGAAATCGCCGAGGCGGAACGCAATCATCTGTCCGGCGCTGTTTTTCCCTTGGCCATGCCCTCGATTGCGTCGCCCGGCGCGATGCTGGCCATAGTTATATTGACTGAAAACAGTTCGAACACGGTGGCAGAGCAGGCGACCACCGCGGTGCTTTTGGTGCTGGTGCTTATGCTGACACTGTTGCTGTTGCTCGCTGCCAGCTTCGTGCATCGTTTCATCGGGGATACAGGTGCCTCGGTCATATCGCGGGTCATGGGAATTATTCTCGCCACGATTGCGGTCGATGCCATTCTCGGTGGGTTTAATATGCTTGGGGTATTCGAGGTCGCGCCGGCGGAAAACCCGAGTCCTTTGGGCTAAAGCGTTTCGCGAAAAACCTGAAACACAGATTTTCGCGAAACGCAGTGCTCCGCTCAATCGTTGCACGCGTTCCGCCTTTCGCTGATGCCTCAGGTGAAAGGCGGAACGCTTTAAAGACCGCAATGGGCCTTTTGGCATAGCGACCGAATGCCGATACCAGCGGGGGCGAGAGAGAGAGGCGGAGCGTCTTCAAATCACCGCCTTGAAAGGCACTTTCGGCCCCGCAAAGCCGCCATAGACTTAGCCGACAAGCTGGCGCGCTTGCCTTGGCTTGCGACCCTCATTCCAGCTTGGCGGCCGCCGTGATTGGGCCGTGGCCGGATTGCTGGATCAAGACGGTGACGGGGCTGTCGCCCTTGATCGGTTGTGTCAGGCGCAGGGGGGTTTCGCCCGTCCATGTGCCCAGGGCTTCCATCGAGGTGACGATATTGGCGTAGCTGAGCGTGCGGCCCGCGTTTTCGCCGGATTTGATCGCCACGGTGGCCTTGGGTTGATAGCGCAGCAGGGTGACATCCATGCGCCCCGGCACGGCCCCGCGCGGGGTGGCCGTGATATGCAGGCTGCCGCCCTCGCGGCGCAGCTTGAGCGCCACCGGGTTGGGTTCGGCCCGGTGCTTGGCGATGGCGGTGGCGACGGCATCGGGCTTGGTGCCCGCGACATCATAGGTGCCATCGACGATCATCTGCGGGGTATAGACCATTTGCTTGCCTTGAGCCGCGGCATAGGATTTTTGCCGGGCGGTATAATCGGGGTCCGCGAAACTGTCTTTCCAGCCGATATAATCCCAATAATCCACGTGCATGGCCAAGGCCACGATCCCTTCTTGCCTGGCCAGTTCAAGAAAGTAGGCATCGGCGGGCGGACAGGAGGAACAGCCCTGCGAGGTGTAAAGCTCTACGACGACGGGCCCCGGGTCTTCGGCCACTGCAGGGCTGGCCAGCATCAGCAAGGCGGCGGTCCAATGGCGGAAGTTTCGCATGGTGGTGTCCTGTGGTCGTGACAATCCTGAATACCCTTCCTGTTCTATGTACTCATGGCTGAAACAGCCAATCAAGGTTTCGTCAGCGCCCGGTGACCGCTTGATTCTGGCGCGATTCCGCGGCAAATTGTGTGCAATAGTATACAATTTCGGCGGACTCCTCTTGATCGAACATTTTAAATCGGTCAGAAGCAAGTCAGCGAATTCCTATTCCTGCCTTGAACGTGAAAGGAAGGCCAACAATGCCTATCACCGTCGGACATGACACCACAAAGACGCGCAAGGAATTGAGCGTCAACGGCAAGACATTTGCCTATTATTCGATCAAAGCCGCCGAAGAGGCGGGCCTTGGCGATTTTTCCAAGCTGCCCGCCGCGCTGCGCGTGGTTCTGGAAAACATGCTTCGGTTCGAGGATGGCAAGACCGTTTCGGTCGACGACATCAAGGCCTTTTCCGACTGGGCCAAGCAAGGCGGCAAGAACCCCCGCGAGATCGCCTATCGCCCCGCGCGGGTCTTAATGCAGGATTTCACCGGCGTTCCCGCCGTCGTGGACCTAGCGGCGATGCGCGACGGGATCGTGGCGCTTGGCGGCAAGGCCGAGCAGATCAACCCGCTGAACCCTGTTGACCTTGTGATCGACCACTCGGTCATGATCGACGAATTCGGCAACCCGCGCGCCTTCCAGATGAACGTGGACCGCGAGTATGAGCGCAACATGGAGCGTTACCAGTTCCTCAAGTGGGGTCAGGGCGCCTTCGACAACTTCCGCGTCGTGCCGCCGGGCACGGGTATCTGCCACCAGGTGAACCTTGAGTACCTGGCCAAGGCCGTCTGGAGCGACGTGGACCAAGACGGTGTCGAAGTGGCCTATCCCGATACGCTTGTCGGCACCGACAGCCACACCACCATGGTCAACGGCCTGGCGGTTCTGGGTTGGGGCGTGGGCGGCATCGAGGCCGAGGCCGCGATGCTGGGCCAGCCGATTTCGATGCTGATCCCCGAAGTGGTCGGTTTCGAACTGACCGGCGAGATGATCGAAGGCACCACCGGCACCGACCTTGTTCTGAAGGTCGTGGAGATGCTGCGCGAAAAGGGCGTTGTCGGCAAGTTCGTGGAATTCTACGGCAACGGCCTGGACAAGCTGCCGCTGGCCGACCGGGCGACGATTGCCAACATGGCCCCCGAATACGGCGCGACCTGCGGTTTCTTCCCGATCGACGACGAAACCCTGCGCTACCTGCGCAACACGGGCCGCGACGAAGACAGCGTTGCGCTGGTCGAGCACTATGCCAAGGAGAACGGTTTCTGGCGCGATGCGAGCTATGCGCCGGTGTACACCGACAGCCTGAGCCTTGATATGGGCACGATCGTTCCGGCCATTTCCGGGCCGAAACGCCCGCAGGACTACGTGACACTGGACAAGGCCGCGCCGGCGTTCTTCGACGTGGTGTCGGAATATCGCGGCGAGGATGAAACCAGTGCCGCCACCGATATGGCCGCGGAAGGCCCCGCGCCCGATGCCCTGATCGACCCGCGCAAGAGCGCGAAGGTCGAGGGCGAGGATTACGAGCTGCGCGACGGGTCGGTCGTGATCGCCTCGATCACGTCGTGCACCAACACCTCGAACCCCTACGTGATGATCGGTGCGGGCCTTGTGGCGCGCAAGGCACGCGAGCTTGGCCTTGATAGCAAGCCTTGGGTGAAAACCTCGCTTGCGCCTGGCAGCCAGGTGGTGTCGCATTACCTTGAAGCCGCGGGCCTGCAGGACGATCTGGATGCGATCGGCTTCAACCTTGTCGGCTATGGCTGCACCACCTGCATCGGCAACTCCGGCCCGCTGCAAGATGAAATCTCGAAGGCCATCAACGACAACGACCTGATCGCGACCAGCGTGCTGTCGGGCAACCGCAACTTCGAAGGCCGGATCAGCCCGGACGTGCGCGCCAACTACCTCGCCTCGCCGCCGCTGGTGGTGGCCTATGCGCTGGCCGGGGACATGAACCTTGACCTTTCCAGCGAGCCGCTGGGCGAGGACAAGGACGGCAACCCGGTCTACCTGAAAGACATCTGGCCGAGCCAGAAGGAAATCGCCGACCTGGTCGAGAAGACCGTGACGCGCGAGGCCTTCCAGTCGAAATATGCCGATGTCTTCAAGGGCGACGAGAAGTGGCAGGAAGTGGAGACCTCGGAAGGGGAAACCTATGACTGGCCGCCGCAATCGACCTATGTTCAGAACCCGCCGTATTTCCAGGGCATGGCGAAAGAACCGGGCACGATTTCCGACATCAAGGGCGCCAAGATGCTGGCCCTTCTGGGCGACATGGTCACCACCGACCACATCAGCCCGGCAGGCAGCTTCAAACCTTCCACCCCCGCCGGTCAGTACCTGACCGAGCGCCAGGTGCCGGTGCGCGAATTCAACTCCTATGGCTCCCGCCGGGGGAACCACGAGGTGATGATGCGCGGCACCTTCGCCAACATCCGCATCCGTAACGAGATGCTGGACGGTGTCGAAGGCGGCTATACCAAGGGCCCCGATGGCAATGAGACCTCGATCTTTGACGCCGCGATGGCCTATCAGGAGCAGGGCACGCCCCTGATCGTGGTGGGCGGTGAGCAATATGGCGCGGGCTCCAGCCGGGACTGGGCCGCGAAGGGCACCAGCCTTCTGGGCGTCAAGGCCGTGATCGCAGAGAACTTCGAGCGTATTCACCGCTCGAACCTGGTGGGTATGGGGGTTATCCCCTTCGAGTTCACCGGCGGCGACACCCGCACAACCCTGAACCTGACCGGCGATGAGAGTTTCGACATCACCGGGCTGGAAGGCGATATGAAACCGCAGGCCGAGATCCCCTGTACCATCACCTATGCCGATGGCACGACCAAGGAGATCACCCTGAAGTCGCGCATCGATACGGCGGTGGAAAAGGAATACGTCGAGAACGGTGGCGTGCTGCACTACGTGCTGCGCAACTTGGCCAAATCGGCAGCCTGATCTTCGGACCAGACAGGATAGAGGGGCGGCCTTTCGGGGCCGCCCTTTTGCTTATGTGTTGACGCATCGCGCAATGGGCCTCGGGTCTTGAGGGACCAATTCCCTTGTAGCAAACCGGGAGGCGGGCTCAGCGTTCTAAATGCGCGTCATGCGGGACTTTTCCGGAAACCGGGAATGGGGCGTGAAAGGTAGCAATGAGAGGTTGACCAGACTGCTTTCGAAGCCCTAGCTTGATATAGTAAAGCCGAAGGAACCCCGCGATGCCCTTGGAAACCTATGTGATCTATTTGGCTGCGGTCGCCGTGTTTTTCGCGACACCGCCTGATACCAGCCAACTTCTTATCATATCGAATAGCGTAAGGCATGGGGTAAAGCGCAGCGCATACACCATTGCCGGAGACTTGACCGCAAACAGCTTGCAAATGGCAGGTGCGGCTTTCGGTCTTGCTGCAATCATTGCGACCTCTGCAAGTGCATTCATTTGGATCAAATGGCTCGGAGTGGCCTACCTGGTTTGGACTGGCCTTCAGCTATTCCTCTCGAAAGACCAATCGGGTGACGTTACGGCCAACACGTCCGGTCAATCGTTCCGACTGTTCCGTCAAGGCTTTGTGACCTCAATGGCGAACCCATTTGCCGTCGTTTTTTTTGGTGCGCTCTTTCCTCAGTTTATCGACCCTACGACCCCGGTGCTTCCGCAGCTTTTGATCTTGGGGGTAACTTATTTAGCGGTCGATGGAGTGATCCTACTGGCCTGGGGATGGCTTGGGGTGCGCGCGGCCACAGCACTAAAGCGGTTTTCCTTCGGTCTTGTGAACAAAGTCTGCGGGGCGCTTATGATCGGCGCGGCAATGCTACTGGCGAGTAAAGATTTTCAGCCTCAACGGTAACCGCAGGGCCGCATACTCGGCGTTCATACTTTGCGCGGCATCCGAACTCTGGCCTCGAACCGGACATTTGCCCTTTCGAGGGGCGCCGCCGGGTCATGGGCGGGCCAAGGCCTTTCGAAAGGCCTTGGGGCACGCGCCTTCGACGGCGTTTGGATGCGCGGGCGGATGCCTCGCGCATGGAAGCCCGTTCGAACGGGCTTGGCGCTAGACCATCGCGTCCAACATGATAGGTATCGGGTATGAGCCTGAATCCTGTCACCCCCGCCTTTGTCGACACCCTGCGCGCCGCCCTGTCCGAGGGCGCAATCCGCGAGGTCACCCCTAACTATCTTGAGGAGCCGCGCGGAAGGTGGGCGGGGCACGCCGGGGTCGTGGTTGCCCCGGGCAACACCGAGGAGGTGGCAGAGGTCATCCGCCTGGCCCATACCGCCGCCATGCCGGTTATCCCCTATGGCGGGGGCACGGGGCTTGTCGGCGGGCAGATCGTCAGCGATGGCCCTGCCCCTATTGTCCTGAGCCTTGAGCGGATGCGCGCCATTCGGGGCCTTTATCCAGAAGAAAACGCCATGGTCGTCGAGGCGGGCGCGATCCTGACCGATGTGCATGAGGCCGCGCTTGGGGCAGACAGGCTTTACCCGCTGTCGATTGCCGCCAAGGGCAGCGCGCGCATCGGTGGGTTGCTCGCGACCAATGCGGGCGGTGTGAATGTCCTGCGCTATGGCAATGCGCGCGAGCTGTGCCTTGGGATCGAGGCGGTTTTGCCGGATGGGCAGATCTATCACGGGCTGAAACGGCTGCGAAAGGATAACGCGGGCTATGACCTGAAAGACCTTTTGATCGGCGGCGAAGGGACGCTTGGGGTGATCACGGCGGCCACCCTGCGGCTGGCCCCGCGCCCGGCGGGGGAAGGCACCGCCCTGATGGTCGTCGAAAGCCCGGAGGCGGCGCTATCGCTGTTGTCCTTGGCGCGGGATCACATGGGCGAGGGCGTGAGCGCCTTTGAACTCATTCATCGCGCGGGTCTGGAGTTTCTGGCCGAGACCCTGCCCGATATCCGCCAGCCCTTCGCGGAGTTGCCCGAGTGGTTCGTGCTGATCGACGTCGGGCTGGCGCGTGGGCTGGACCCGGCGGAGACCCTGGAAACCCTGTTCGGCGAGGCGCTGGAGGCCGGTCTGGTGAGCGACGGGGTGATCGCCCAGAGCGAGGCACAGCGGCACGAATTCTGGGAGGTGCGCGAACAGATCCCCGAGGCGAACCGCCTGGTCGGATCGATCAGTTCGCACGATATATCCCTGCCGATGGGGGCCATCCCGGAGTTCATCACCACCGCGCCCCAGCATATCGCGAAGCTGGGGGACTTCAGGATCAATTGTTTCGGGCATCTGGGCGATGGCAACCTGCATTACAATGTCTTCCCCGCGCCGGGGGAACGCCGCGCGGAGTATCTGCACCTGCGGGATGAGGTGAAACGCGTGGTACATGACCTTGTGCATGCCATGGAAGGCTCGGTCAGTGCCGAGCATGGCATTGGCAGGCTGAAGGTGGAGGATCTGGAACGCTATGGGGATGGCGCGCATTTGTCGGCGATGCGGGCGATCAAGGCGGCGCTTGATCCCATGGGCATCATGAACCCCGGGGCGGTCTTGCGCGACGGGTGACCGGATTTCCGCCCATCGCGCATCCGTGATCCATATCGTCCGACCTTCCCCCTAAAAATTCCGGCGCGCCCTGCCCAGATAAGTGTCACAACACAAAAAAAGGGGCAGGCCCATGCGCGCGACTATGATCATATTACAAGCTGCTGTCTTAAGTATTCTGGCCGTGGTGGGGGCCATGGGCGACAGCGGGCAGGACCAGAGCTGCCCCCTGCCCTCGGCGCAGGCGGACCAGCATTGTCAGCAGTGATTTACCGTGTGCCCTTGGCCTTTTCGATCGCCGGCATGATCTGACTTTCCAGAACGCGCTCGGTGATCGGGCCGGCGAAACGCAGCACGATGTTGCCCTTGCCGTCGATCACATAGGTTTCCGGCACGCCATAGACGCCCCAATCGAGCGCCATGCGCCCGTTTTCATCGGCACCGATCGCGGCGTAGGGATCGCCCAGTTCATTGAGGAACCCCAGGGCATTGCCCGGCTTGTCCTTGTAGTTCACGCCGTAGATGGTGATGCCCTGACTGGCCAGATCCTCAAGAACAGGGTGTTCCACCCGGCAAGGCGCGCACCAACTGGCCCAATAGTTCAGAAGCTTCACGCCGCCCGAACGCAGATCGGCATCGGTGAAGGGGGTCTTGTCGCCCAGTGGTGTGACCTGCACCACGGGGGCTGGTTTGCCCGTCATTGTCGAGGGCAGTTCATCGGGGTTTTCGCGCTGCATTCCGAAGAAGAAAAGCGCGGCCAGCCCGGCGAATATGGCCGGGGGCGCGATCATGAGCGGGGAAATTTTAGCCATTCTTTCGGGCCTTCTGTTCGATATCCTCAAGCTGCTTGGCCACCTTGGCCGAGCGGCGCAGGCTAAGCCAGACCAGCACGATCAAAAGTGCGAGAGACACCGCGTAGGAGGACAGCACGGCCTCGGCGTATTTTCCAAGATCAGGCATCATTTCGTTCACCCCATCCGTTCACGGGCCAGAAGCGCGCGCATTCGGCGCGCGCGGATTTCGGTACGGGTACGCAAAAGCACCAGCGCGATGAAAAACAGCACGAAGCCCGCGATGCAGACCAGCAGCGGGTACCAGAAGACATCGGCCACGTTTTCCTCTTTATCGAGGCTGAGCGAGGCGCCTTGGTGCAACCCCTGGTTCCAGAAATTCACCGCGTAGCGCGATAGCAGCGCAAAGACCGACCCCACGAGGCAGAGGATCGAGGTAAGGTCGGCGGCGGTATCGTCGTTCTCGATCGCCTCCCAAAGGGCGATGTAGCCCAAGTAGAACAGGAAGAGGATCAAAAAGGAGGTCAGGCGCGGATCCCAGGCCCACCACGTGCCCCACATGGGCTGCCCCCAGATCGCGCCGGTGGCCAGTGCGATCACTGTCATCACCGCGCCGATGGGGGCGGCGGCACGGGCGGCCAGCGCGCTGACGTGGTGGCGGCGCACGATCCAAATGAGCGAGGTGACCAGCATCATCAGCCAGACGTTGATCGCCATCAAGGCCGCGGGCACATGCAGGTAGATGATCTTGACGGTCGAGCCTTGACGGTAATCTTCGGGCGTGAAGAAAAAGCCCCAGATCAGCCCCACCACCAGACAGACCACCGCCAGCACGGAAAAGAGCGGCAGCACCTTTTCCGTGGTCTGTATGAACTTCTTGGGGTTGGCGTATTGCCAGAGTGCATTCAGGTTCATCGGCATTCCCGTTGGCTAGCGCAGGTTGACCTTCAATACCGCAGCGGAGGCGAAAGGCAAAAGTGCGATGGTGCCGCAGGTGATGCCCGCCAGCATCAGAAGCGGCGTTGTGGTGTCCAGCCCCTCGACGCCCCGGCGGGCCATCTCGGCCCCGAAGATCAATGTGGGGACATAGAGCGGCAAGACAAGAAGCGACAGCAGCAGCCCGCCGCGTTTCAGGCCAACGGTAAGCGCCGCCCCGAAGGTGCCGATCACGCTAAGCGCCGGGGTGCCCAGCAGGAGCGACAGGACAAGCGGGGCGTAACCCGGCGTGGGCAGGCTAAGCAGCAGGCCGAAAAGCGGCGCGGCCAGCACCAGCGGCAGGCCGGTGGTCAGCCAATGGGCCAGCGCCTTTATCGTGACGATCCCCTCCATCGGCAAGGGCGAGGTGGCCAGCAGATCAAGGCTTCCGTCTTCCCAATCGAGGGCAAAGACACGATCCAGAGACAGAAGGCAGGCCAGCAGCGCACCGAGCCAGAGGATGCCCGGCGCGATCTTCGACAAAAGGTCGGATTGAGGGCCGACACCGAAGGGCACCAGCGTGACCACGATCAGGAAAAACGCAAGGCCGAGGCCAAAGCCGCCCCCGGCGCGCATTGCGAGCTTCAGGTCACGGGTCAGCAGCGCGATCACAGGAAGGCCTCGTCAAAGTCGTCGGGGTTCATGGCGCGGGCGCGGTAGGGGCCGACATCAAGGATGCCGGCATCGGGCAGGCCAAGGTCGATATGGGTGGCGATCAGGGCCGAACCGCCCTGCCCCAGATGGTGGCGGACGGTGTCGGCGAACATTCTGACCGCATCCACATCCAGCGACACGGTGGGTTCGTCGAGTATCCAGATAGGCCGCCCGGTGACCAGCAGCCGCGCTAGGCCAAGGCGGCGCTTTTGCCCGGCAGAAAGTGCCCCTGCAGGACGGGTGCGCAGGGCATCGAGGTGGAAGGCGTCGATTGCCGCGTCAATATCCGAGGTGGCAAAGACACTGGCCCAGAAGGTCAGGTTTTCTTCAACCGTCAGGGTGGGTTTCAGACCATCGGCATGGCCCGCGTAGACCATGGTTTCGGGGTCGGCCTTGATCGTGCCTTCAATTGGGGGCTGGAGCCCCGCGATGGTGCGCAGAAGGGTTGTCTTGCCCACGCCATTGGGCCCGCGCAGGACAAGCGCCTGACCCGCCTCAAGCGACAGGTTGAGGCCTTCAAGCACCTTGATCCCGCCGCGCGCGATGGTGAGGTTGGATACATTCAATCCCATGCAGATGTCCCTACCCCAAAGGTGGCGCGGCGGAAAGTGACCTGGATCAAGCTGAGACGAATAATCTCAGACCGGCAGCACCGCCGCCGCCACCCGGCGGCCTTCGGACAAGAGCACGTTGTAGGTGCGGCAGGCGGCGGGGGAGTTCATCGCCTCAACCCCAAGTCCGGCCTCTTCCAGGGCCTCGCGAAAGGCGGGCGGGACATGGGCGGTTTCGGCCCCGGTGCCGATAAAGATCACGTCCAACTCCTCGGCCAGGTCCAGAAGCGGCGCGGTGTCGTCATAGCCGCCCCAGCCCCGCGCGCCGTGCACGGTGACAAGGGCCGCGCCTTCGATCACCCCGCCGCCGACGCGGAAGAACCCCGGGCCGTAGCCGTCGATGGGCATGGCATTGTCAAAGGTGATTTCATTGATTTGCATGGCAGCCCCTCTTTCAGTCCCAGATCGGCAGGCCGGTCACCACCGCAAGGCCGATGACGCCGTAGGCGGCCCATCGGTACAGGCGCTCTTGGTGCGGGTCAAACAACGATTGGCCGATCATCGTGGTGGTGAAATAGGGTACGGCAAGGATCAGGGCGAGGTAAACCGTTTCCCACGCGATGGCCCCGCGCAGGAAAAGGTTGATGGCAATGACCACGTCGAGGGCGCCCAGGAACAGGATGGTATTGGCCCGCACGGTTTGTGCCGCCGATTGACCGGCAAGGTAAAACAGGATCACCACCGGTCCGGTCAGGCCCGTCAGCCCGCCGACGACCCCCGCGGCCCCGCCGATGCCCGCAAGGCCGGGGCGCGAGACGCGCCCCGAAAACCGCCAGCCCGAAACCAGCGCGGCAAGGGTCAGCGCCGCCACGATGGCCACGATCCAGCGGATGGTCATCCCGTCGAGGCGTTCCAGAAGCCATATGCCCAAGGGTACGGTGATCAGTGCGGCCAAGGCCAAAAGCCCCACCTCGGCGCGGCTGGCCTGCCCCCATGCGCGGGGAATAAGCGCGCCGGTGCTGAATACCCCGGTGATGACCATCACGCCGATAACGGTGGCGGGCGGCAGGAATATCCCCGCCACCGGCACGAAGATCAGCGCCGTGCCGAACCCGGTAAACCCCCGCACGATGCCCGCAATGGCAATTGCCAGCATCAGGAAAAACAGGCCGGGGGTAGCCCCGGCCGTGATCAATCCCTCAGGCATCTACATTGGCAAACTGGTTGCCGACATTGGCATCGGGCTTGGACCAATCGCGCTTGACCCCCAGCCAAAGCAGGATGGTACTGGCCACGAAGACCGAGGAATAGGTGCCCACGACCACGCCCCAGATCATCGCGAAGACAAAGCCGCGGATCACGTCACCACCCAGAACATAAAGCGCCAGAAGCGCCAGAAGCGTGGTGACCGAGGTCATCACCGTCCGGCTGAGGGTTTCGTTGATCGACATGTTCAGCACCTCGGACAGCGGCTTTTTCTTGTACTTGCGCAGGTTCTCGCGCACCCGGTCGAAGACCACCACGGTATCGTTGAGCGAATAGCCCACGATGGTGAGAAGGGCGGCGATGATGGCAAGGTCGAACTGAATTTGCAGTTCCGAGAAGATGCCGATGGTCAGCACCACGTCATGCACAAGCGCGGCCACGGCCCCCACCGCGAATTGCCATTCGAACCTGAGCCAGATGTAGACAAGCACGGCGCCGATGGCGAGAGAGACCGCGATGATGGCGGCGTCGATCAGCTCTCCCGAGACCTTGGGGCCGACGGATTCGACGCTCGTGAACTCGATATCCGGCACGGCCTGTTGCAACGCCTCCTCGACGCTGGCCACCACCTCGGCGCTGACGCTTTCCTGGCCGTCTTGCGCCTGGATACGGATCATCGAGACATTCTGCTCGGGGCCGAAGGTGGGGTCGAACACCTCGGTGATGGAAATGTCGCCCAGTTCCAGGGGCTGGATCGCATCGCGGTATTCACCGATATCAATCGGTTGCGCGCTTTCGGTGCGCACCGTGGTGCCGCCCCGGAAGTCGATCCCGAAGTTCAGCCCCTGCAGCATGAAGGAGCCTGCCGCGATGACGATCAGAACGGCCGAGACACCAAGCGAGACCTTCCAGCGGCGGAAGAAATCCCAGCTTGTGTTTTTCGGGACAAGCCGCAGGGCGCGGCCCGCCATCAAGGTTTTCGGGCGCTTGCGTTCAAACCACATCACGATCATCAGGCGGGTAACGAAAAGCGCCGTGAAGACGGAGGTGAAAATCCCGATCATCAGCGTCCAGGCAAAGCCCTGCACCGGGCCCGAGCCCATGACAAGCAGGATCACAGCGGTGATCAGCGTGGTGATATTGGCATCGACAATGGCGCTGAGCGCCTTTTCATAGCCCAGTTCAATCGCCCGCGCCGGACCTTTGGCGGATTTCAACTCTTCGCGGATCCGCTCGAACACCAGCACGTTGGCATCCACCGCCATCCCGATGGTCAAAACGATCCCGGCGATGCCCGGCAGGGTCAGCGTGGCACCGATCATGCTGAGCAGGCCAAAGATCAGCCCGACGTTGATGATCAGCGCGATATTGGCAAAGATCCCGAAGGTGCCGTAGCTGGCGAACATGAAGGCCAGCACCAGAACGAAGGCCACGATACAGGCGATTTGCCCGGCCTCGATGCTGTCGGCGCCCAGTTCCGGGCCGATGGTGCGTTCCTCGAGGAATTCAAGCCCCGCAGGCAAGGCCCCGGCCCGCAGCAGCACGGCAAGGTTGGTGCTTTCCTCGACCGTGAAATTGCCGGTGATGATGCCCGAGCCGCCGGGAATATGGCTTTGGATCACCGGGGCGCTAACCACCTCGCCGTCCAGCACGATCGCAAAGGGATTGCCGATGTTTTCCGCCGTGTAATCGCCGAACTTGCGCGCGCCGCCCGGGTTGAAGCGGAACGATACGGCGGGGCGCCCGTTCTGATCGAAATCGGGCTGTGCATCGGTCAGTTCCTCGCCCGTGACCACGGGGGCCTTTTCAAGGATATAATAAAGCCCTTCTTGATCCAAAGAGGGCAAAATCTCATTGCCCGCGCCGGGGTGTTCATCTTGGTTCTGGGTGCGGCTGACCACCGGTTGGAAGGTCAGTTGCGCGGTGGTGCCGATGATTTCCTTAAGCTCTGCCGCACTGCCTATACCGGGCACCTGGATCAGGATGCGGTCGGCCCCCTGGCGTTGAATCGTCGGCTCGCGCGTGCCGACCTCGTCGATCCGGCGGCGAATGATTTCAAGGGCTTGGCGGACGGTGCGTTCGTCGGTGGCGCGTTGTTCGGCCTCGGACAGGCGCACGATGATATCGGCGCCTTGGGTGGTGACATCGATATCCGAAGCCCCCGCCCCGGTGATGCTGGTCACCGGGCGGGCAAGACCACGGACCAGCGACGCGGCATGGGAGACCTCATCGGGGCCGTCCACCAGACGCACACGAAGTTCCGCGTTTTCAGTGGGTTGCAAGCGGATCGGGCCGATGCGGTCACGTTCTTCGCGCAGCAGGTCACGCACCTCGGGCCACATGGATTCGATCCGCGAGGCATAGACATCCTCAACCTGCACCTCGGCCAGCAGATGCGCGCCGCCGCGCAAATCCAGCCCCAGGTTGACCAGACCGGAGGGCAGGAAATCGGGCCAGCGGCCCGCCTCCTCGACAACCTGCGGGTCTTCAACCCCGGCCTCGATCGCCGCCGTGGCGTCGTTGTAACTTTCTACCCGGGGGTAGAAGGCATTGGGCAGGGCCAGCAGCAAACCAAGGGCCACGAGGCCCCAGATCACCACACGTTTCCACAGGTCGATTTGCAGCATTATCCTGCCTTTTCAATAGGATGTCAGAGGTTGAAGGGCTTTTACCCCTCCGCCGGCTCGGTCTTCGACAGCACTTGGGCGATGGTGGATTTGACCACGCGAACGCGCACACCCTCGGCCAGGTCAACCTCGATCTCGTCCTCGTCCTTGACCTTGGAGACCTTGCCGATGAGCCCACCTTGGGTGATCACCTGATCGCCCCGGCGCAGCGCCTCGACCATCGCTTTATGCTCCTTGAGCTTCTTTTGTTGCGGGCGGATCAGCAGGAAATACATGATCGCGAAAATCAGGATGAGGGGGATAAACTGGCCAATGGCTTCCATGGGTCGTGTCCTTAAGATGGGGGCGCGGCAGGGCCGCCGAGTTGCGGCGAAACCTATGGGGCGAAGGGGGCATTTGCAAGGTGCGAAAACCGCGTCGGTTTGACGTCGGTAAAACGTCGGCATTGCGTCGGTGCGGTTGCGAGGGTGGGCGCGGGGCGGTTTTCGTGGTTAGGTTGCGGAATCGGGCCACGGTGTGACGAGGGATTTGGCGATGAGTGAGGCGACGGAAACGTACCTTTGGGTGGTGACCCATCCGATGCTCTGGATCTTTCTGGGCCTCACGGCGCTGTTCTTTGTGGTGCAGTGGTTGGTGAGCCTTGAGATAGACAGCCCCACCACCCCCGATAAACGCATCCAAGAGTTTGCCGAAGGCCTTGGCATGGGGCGATTGCATCCGGTGCTGTTCCTGATCTTGGCCCTGACATGGGGGATCGTCGCCGTCACCCTGTTCGTCGGTCTTTACATGCTTTTGTGGGACATCATCTTCCACAAGCCGCCTGAGGGCAAAGAAGAGGTTTGGACATGGCGCTTTGCCTTGGCGCAATTGGCGGCGCTGACGACTGTCCTAGGGGCGGTGATTGCGCTGCCTATTACGATCAACCGACTGATCCTGACACGTCGGCAGACGGATACTGCTGAAGAGACTTTATTCAATGAAAAGATAAACAGCGCCACAACCGACCTTGCTGCCCGGCGACAAGTGACCACGATCATTGGCGAAGAGCCAGACCTACAGGTTTTGACCGAATGGGAGGACGATATTCTCGTTCGGGCCGCAGCTATCGACCGGCTGGAAGGACTAGCCGAAGAGAGAGAGGCGGAAGCCGAACGCATCATGCGGACTTTGGCCCTTTATGTCAGAGAGTTAAGCCGTGATTACCCGCCAGAGGAGATGCCAGAAAAAGGGTCTTAAAATGACTAATAAAATCAGGGTTTGGGCCGATGAGTTAAAACCGGTTCGCCCCGACTTGGAAAGCGCAGTCCAAAGCCTAGGTCGTATACAAACCACAAAACGTGGACACAAAGACAGCATCGATTTGAGACTGGCAAACCTGCAAGGCTTTGACTTATCAGGCCTCAACTACGAGCATGCCAACCTTCAGTTTGCTGCGCTACAGGGGGCGAACCTCGCGGGGGCGAAGCTACGGGGGGCGAAGCTACGGGGCGCAAAAATGGTTGGCGCGCGGCTTTTCACGGCGGCGCTCAATGAAGCCGACCTAAGGTTAGCAGAATTAAATGCGGCAGACCTTAGGAGAGCAGACTTGAAAAAAGCGAACCTAGAGTTTGCTAAGCTCCAAGATGCCAATCTAAGGCAAGCTAATTTGCAAGAAGCAGATTTGAGCGGTGCCGAATTACAACGAACCGATTTAGTGGCGGCGAACTTACGGGGCGCGAATCTGACTCATCCGGAGTTGGACAATCTCACAAGACTTAAATGGGCTGATCTACGTGGTGCTGCGTTAAGGTATTTTGATTGCACAGAGATCGAACAGTTGCTTAATCATGTTCAAGACATGTTCGGCGATGCTTCGGTAACTTTGCCCAGCGGCCAAGGGCCGAATGATGAAAGCTGGCCTGCGCATTGGCCCAAAAGCATACTCGACGACGACCAGTTCCAAACCGAATGGCGCAAGTGGCAGGCCGATCCCGACCATTACACGCCCCCCGATCCGCCCAAACCCGACGCCTAAAACCCCCATTCACCAAACCCTAACCCCTCTGCCCTATCGTCCCACCACACACCCTACACCTCCCCCGAAAATTGGGGCATAAGGCGGGCGACGACTCAGAGGTTCGAGGACAAGACCCATGCACGATATCCGCGCGATCCGTGAAAACCCCGCCCAGTTTGACGCCGCCATGGCGCGCCGTGGGGTCGAGGGGGCATCACGCCCCATTCTTGAGCTGGATGAGGCGCGGCGGGCCAAAATTCTGGCCGCCGAAACCGCGCAGGCCGAGCAAAACAAGGCCTCCAAGGCGGTGGGTGCCGCCAAGGCCAAGGGCGACGAGGCGGAATTTGAGCGGCTGCGTGCGCTGGTCGGGGAGAAAAAGGCCGAGGTCGCGACGATGCAGGCCGAGGCCAAGGAATTGGACCGGAAGCTGACCGATATGCTGATGGGCCTGCCCAACCTGCCGATGGACGATATCCCCGATGGCGAGGATGAGGACGACAACCTGGAAATTCACCGCTGGGGCACGCCCAAGGTGTTCGATTTCGCCCCCAAGGAGCATTTTGAACTGTCCGGCGTGGTGCCGGGGATGGATTTCGAACTGGCGGCAAAACTGTCGGGCTCGCGCTTCGTGGTGCTGAAGGGGGCAGTGGCGCGTGTGCACCGGGCCTTGGCGCAATTCATGATCGACACGCATGTCGAGGAAAATGGGCTGTCCGAGACTTGGACGCCTGTGCTGGTGCGTGATGACATGATGTATGGCACCGGGCAGTTGCCGAAGTTCGGCGAGGACAGCTATCAGACGACCAATGGCTGGTGGCTGGTGCCGACCGCCGAGGTGCCGCTGACCAATATCGTCAATGGCGAGACCGTCGAGGAAAGCAGCCTGCCCAAGCGCTTCGTCGCCCATACCCAGTGTTTCCGCTCGGAAGCGGGCAGCGCGGGCAAGGACACGGCGGGCATGCTGCGCCAGCACCAGTTCGAAAAGGTCGAGATGGTGTCGATCACCCACCCCGATCACAGCCGCGCGGAACTGGACCGCATGACCGACTGCGCGCAGGGTATTCTGGAGCGCTTGGGCCTGCCCTACCGCACCATCGTGCTGTGCACCGGCGACATGGGGTTCGGCGCGCGGCGCACCCATGACATCGAGGTCTGGTTGCCCGGGCAGGATACTTACCGCGAGATTTCCTCGGTCTCGGTCTGCGGCGATTTTCAGGCGCGCCGGATGAATGGCCGGTTCAAGCCCGAAGGCGGCGGCAAGCCACAGTTCGTGCATACGCTCAATGGCTCGGGCCTTGCGGTGGGGCGTTGCCTGATTGCGGTGCTGGAGAACGGTCAGCAGACCGATGGCTCGGTCACCCTGCCCGAGGTGTTGCACCCCTATCTGCGCGGCAAGACCCGCCTGACCGCCGAGGGGGAACTGGCGTAACGCCTCCCTTTCTTCTGGCCAAAAATATCCTGGGGGTGAGGCCAAAGGCCGAGGGGGCAAAGCCCCCCCACCCCGTCTATTCCGCGGCCACCGGCCCCTGCGCCGTACCCGGCTTGGGAAAGGGCACCAAGCGCCCCGCGTCCTCATCCCAGAGTTTCAACCGAAAGCTGCGCAGCGCTTCGGGCCAGCGGATCGGATCGTGCGGGCGCAGATGCGCGGGCAGCGCCTTTTGACAGGCGCGAAGTCGATAAGAGGGCACGCCGGGGTTGAAATGGTGCAGGTCGTGATAGGCGATATTGCCAGTGCCGATATCCCAAAGCCAGCCCAGATCGAGTGAGCTTGACCCCTCCAGCGTGGCCTTGTGGAAATCCAGATCGGGTTTACGGTCCCAATAAGTTTCCTCGAAATTATGTTGCAGGTAGACGAGGAACACGCCAATCGCGCCAGCCAGCACTGCGCTTAGCGCCCAGATGGCCAGCCCCGCCGCGCCAAGCGCCCACCAGATCGCCGCGACATAGCCCAGAACGGCGATGTTATGCGCCACAACGCCCCACGCGCCCACCTTGCGGGTATTCACCGGCCAGCGGTAGGCGATGAAATAGGCGTAAATCCCGCCCAGCCCCAGCATCAGCACCGGGTTGCGGTAAAGCCTGTACCACAGCCGCCGCCCGAACGGCGCGGCCTGCCATTCGGCAAGGGTCATGGTATAGACCTCGGTGGTTTCGCGGTGGTCGAGGTTGCCAAGGTAGGCGTGGTGCAGGTTGTGATTGTACTGCATCACCCGGTAGGGCGTCAGCGAGGGCAGCGACAGGGCGTGCCCCGCAAGATCGTTCAAGCGGCGCGTGGAAAACAGGGAATAATGCCCGCAGTCATGTTGCAAAACGTAAAGCCGTACCGAGGCAAAAGCGAGGAGCACGACCATCGGCGCAACGATCAGCGGCTGGTTGGCGTAAAGCGCCCCGATCCAGAGGGCGGCGATATAAGTGGCGAATGTGACCAGCAGGGAAAGCGCGCCCAAGGCATCGCTTTTGCGGGCATATCGGCGGGTGTGGGTTTTGATCTCTTCGGCGGTCATGGCATGCCTCGTGCAATTGGAAACCATGGGACGAGCCCTTCAATACATCGGCCTATCATAACAGACGTGTCGCTTTGACGACGACAAAAAACACGCATAACGTGAATCTGCCCCCCGTGGCATTGACCGGCGGCAAGACGCGCCCCAGATCATGGGCATGGAACGGATGAAAGCCATTTTCGTCGTCACCGCCGCCTTGGCCTTTGCCCTTTCGCCTTTGATGAGCGACGGGTTCGCCGGGTTTCGGCCCGATCAGTTTCCTGTTCCGCAGGACGATCCGCCGGTTCAACCGGCCGGCTATGCCTTCGCGATCTGGGGTCTGATTTACCTTTGGCTGCTCGCCGGTGGCCTGTTCGGGCTGCTCAAGCGGGCGGATTCGCCCGGGTGGGACGCGATGCGCTGGCCATTGGTTGCCAGCCTCGTGGTCGGCGCGGCCTAGATCCCGGTGGCGCAGATCTCGCCCCTTTGGGCGACGGTGCTGATCTGGATCATGCTGGTGACCGCCCTTTGGGCACTGTTAAGTGCGGGCAACGGTGACAGGCTTTGGCTACGAACCCCGATTGCACTTTATGCCGGGTGGTTGACCGCCGCCTCCTGCGTGGCCTTGGGGCTTATGCTGGCCGGGCATGGCATTCTGGGCGAGCGACTGGCGGCGCTGGCGATGATCGTGCTGGCATTGGTGATTGCCTTGGTCATCATGTCCCTGCGCGGTGATACGCCCGAGTATGTGGGCGCGGTGATCTGGGCGCTGGTGGGCGTGGTGGTGGCCAACCTCGGCACGGCGAACTGGGCGGTGCTGGCGCTGTGCACGGCGGGCATTGTGATGCTGGCGCTCAGCGCTTGGCAGGCCCATGCGGGCCTGTCGCGCGCAGACGGCCTGAGCAGGCCCGATAAGCGTTAACCCTGTGCGCCGCCCCGGCCTTGGATATGCTTGCGCAGGCGCGAGGGCGTTGATTTCTTCTTGTTCTTGTAGGGATTCTTGGAAGATTGCGAGCGCATGTGCAGGCGGATCGGCGTGCCCGGCATATCGAAATCTTCCCGCAGGCCATTCACCAGATACCGCGAATAGCTTTCCGGCAGTTTGTCGGGATGCGAGCACATGACAACGAACCCGGGGGGCCGGGTTTTGGCTTGGGTCATGTAACGCAGTTTGATCCGGCGCCCACCCGGCGCGGGGGGGGGATGGGCCTCGATCATGCCCGTCAGCCAACGGTTCAGTTGCGCGGTGGAAATCCGGGTGTTCCAGACGTCATGCGCCTTTTCCACCGCCGCGCGCAGCCGGTCCAGCCCCTTGCCCGTCTTGGCCGACACGGTGACCAGGGGGGCGCCGCGCAATTGCGGCAAAAGGCGTTCAAAGGCTTCGCGCAGGTCGCGCAGCTTTTGCTGTTTCTCGGCCTCGACGTCCCACTTGTTCACCGCCACGACCACGGCGCGGCCTTCGCGTTCGGCCAGGTCGGCGATGCGCAGGTCTTGTTGTTCGAACGGGATGGCGGCATCCAGCAGGACAACGACCACCTCGGCGAATTTCACCGCCCGCAGACCATCGGCGACCGAGAGTTTTTCGACCTTGTCCTGTACCTTGGCGCGTTTGCGCATGCCGGCGGTGTCGAAAACGCGGGTCGGCATCCCCTCCCAATCCAGCGTGAGCGAGATCGAGTCGCGGGTGATCCCGGCCTCGGGGCCGGTTAAAAGCCGGTCTTCGCCAAGAATCTTGTTGATCAGTGTGGATTTGCCGGCGTTGGGGCGGCCGATGACAGCCACCTGAAGCGGTTTGTCGACGGTGGGTTTGATCGGCGCGTCGGGATCAACCTCCCCCTCTTCGTCGACATCAACTTCGACCTCGGGCGCATTGGCTTGGGCGCGTTCCTCATAGGTTTCGGCCACGGGGGCAAGGAGCGAATAAAGCTCGTTCATGCCCTCGCCGTGTTCGGCGCTGAGCCGCACGGGTTCACCAAGGCCAAGGCCGTAGGATTCGTAAACACCGGCATCGGCGGCACTGCCTTCGGCCTTGTTGCAGCCAAGGATCACGTGATCGGCACGGCGGCGCAGGATATCGGCGAAGACTTCATCGCTTGGCGTGACGCCCGCACGGGCGTCGATCAGAAAGAGGCAGACATCGGCCATGTCCACCGCGCGTTCTGTCAGCCGCCGCATCCGCCCTTGCAGCGAATCGTCGGTGGCCTCTTCCAGGCCCGCGGTGTCGATCACCGTAAATCGCAGATCGCCAAGCCGCGCTTCGCCTTCGCGCAGGTCGCGGGTAACGCCGGGTTGGTCATCGACCAGGGCAAGGCGCTTGCCGACAAGGCGATTGAACAGCGTGGATTTGCCCACGTTCGGGCGGCCCACGATGGCAAGGGTGAAACTCATGATTCAGGCTCCGGGGCGGGTCAAGCCGCCCTGTTACAGCATCGGCGCGTCAACGGAAAGCGTGCAATTGCCCCTTCTTCGACACGACATAGAGCGTTTGGCCCGCCACCACCGGGTTCGAGGTGGCCCCGCCCGGCAGCTCTATCGTCCGGCGAAGGGCGCCGTTGACCGGATCAAAGAAGCGCAGTTTCTCGTCTGACGAGGCCACGATCAGTTGCCCGCCAGCGATCACCGGGCCGTAGTGGCCGAAAATCTGGGTTTGCCGGCGCACCCGTTTCTTGGTGAAGAACGGCAGGGCCTGCCCCCAAATGCGGCTGCCATCCTCGGCGGAGAGGCGCAAAAGCTCATTCCGGTCCGAGATCATGAACACCGAGTCGCCCGCAGGCCAGAGCCGGTTAAGCGGACCTTCGTTGGCCGTCCAAAGGCGTTCGCCGTTGGCGATGTTGAGCGCAACCGTGCGCCCGGAATGGTTTCCGACATAGACGGTATCGCCATCCACCACGGGGGCGCCGGTGATATCGTCGACCAAGGCACTGGCAAAGCCATCCCGGGTGCCCGCCACCTGCGCATCCCAAAGGCGCAAGCCGCCTTTGCGGAAGGCGCCCTGAAGCTCGCCTGCGCCGAAGGCAAAGACAGCGTATTTATCGGTAACCGCAGGGGCCGGACCGCCCAGCACGTTGTTGATGTCGGGCGTGCCGCCAAGGCGCCATTCGATACGGCCGGTATCGGAATTGATGGCCCAGGCGATCTCGTCGCCCGCAACGAGGTAAACCATCCCGTCGCGCACCGTGGGATCCCCCGTGGAGGTGGCATCGAGATCCTGTTGCCAGATCTGCGCGCCGGTGGCCGGATCAAGCGCCGTCAGCAGGCCAAAGCCCGAGGTCACGAAAAGTTTTCCGTCGCCATAGGCCAGACCACCGCCGG
Source organism: Roseovarius sp. MMSF_3281 (assembly GCF_030733685.1). Taxonomy (GTDB): domain Bacteria; phylum Pseudomonadota; class Alphaproteobacteria; order Rhodobacterales; family Rhodobacteraceae; genus Roseovarius. The sequence continues at coordinate 106,458 of NZ_JASHIM010000006.1, read as the reverse complement.
AGGCATCCGAGGACCGATCGTTCGCCGGCGTGAAATCGGTTGTCCAAAGCACTTCGCCCTGGGTGCTGACCGCCGAAACCTGGGCCTGCGAATCGAGGGTGAAGACGCGCCCGCCTGCGACGACCGGATCGGCGGTGATGCGGCTGCGGCGACCGTCGCCTGACCCGATATTGACCGACCAGATGCGTTGCGGTGCGGCGCCCAGCGCAGGATGCGCGACACGGGTCGCCGGGGTGGCGATGGCCTGCGTCCAGTCGGAATTGCTGCGAGCGGCAGGCAAAGACAGGGGCAAGGCCCGGTTTTGCGGCCGAGCATCAGGGGCGGCGGTCGCGTCATCGGAGAGGATCGAGCGAATGTTCTCACGCTCACCTTGAAGGATCGCCTCGCGTTTGTCACAAGCCGCAAGCGACAGGACTACGGAGAGTCCCAGAAAGATTGCCGTGGATTTCAACGCCTTTGCCCCCGTTCCTAACCTTTCACGCGCGGGCCCTTTTGGCCCACGGGTGGTTTTCTAGCCCTCGTTGCCGAGTTGCCCCGTCGCACCCGCCTCTGGCAGGTCGCCACCGAGAGCTACAATCACTTGAGACACGCGCCGACGCAAGCCTGCGGTTGCCTGAGCGTCCTGAGCAACCTGCGTCAAACGGTCAATGGCCGCCGCGGTGTCACCCGTTTCAATATCGATCATGGCCAATTGTTCCTCGGCCAGAAGCCGCACAAGCCCCCCCGACAGCGCCAAGCCGTCCAGTCGCGCCCGGCGGTCATCCAACGAAAGCCCCGAGTCCGGAAGCGCCACGGCCTTGAGCGTGGCCAATTGCCGGTAAACCGGTTCAATCCCATCGCGGTCGGCCACGGCCAGAAGGCGGTTGGCGGCGTCTTGCGCGTTCTGGGTGCCGAATTCGGCAGCCGTCAGAAGGTCAACCACAGCCTGCCCACCGGCATCGGGGGCCTCGATGGCGGCCAGGGCATCGGCCCGGGCGTCGCGTTCGGGCAGCTCCAACGCGGATTTGATGGCATCGCCAAAGGCTTCGGCTTCGGCGCGGTCCTGCGCCTTGCGCCATTCGTTCCATGCCGCGCCGCCCACGATCAGCAGCACTGCCAAGCCAGCAATCCAGCCATAACGCTTCATCAGGCCGAACAAGCGGTCGCGCCGGACCTCTTCGGTCACTTCGTCGATAAAACTGTCGGTGTCGCTCACGCGCGCCCCCCTTGCGAATATTGCCCCCTCTTATCGCGAAGCCCCGCCCCTGCCAAGGGGCAGCCCGCATGACAGCAAAGGGGCGCAGGGCGGGCCAGTCCGGGTTGTTCCGCCATCATCGCGGCTCTTCCGGTTACTGCAATAATGTCTGTCCCCCTACAACGTATGTATGGTGACACAGAGTATTGCAGTATCTGGAAGAACCGCGATGACCCCGGACTTTCGTGGACGAGCCTTGTAAAAAAGGGCGATAGGGCGGGTGGTGTCGTGGTGGGCGGATTGCAAAGGTGTTTGCAGAGATCGCGCAAAAGGGCCTGTGGGCGACCTAGAGGGGCTGTGGGGCAGAGGGCGCGGCGCGAAAGGCCTTTTAAACAAGGGTTAAACGGGCCATTGGCGGGCACATTAAAGCATGAAAGCGCCCCCAAAGCCCCCTTCGGAACTGGGAACTGACCGGCCCAGTTGCCTGCCGAGTTCCCAGAACGAGATAAACGGCGCGAAAACAACGCCTTACGCAATCACGGCGTGATTTATCGTGAATTCGAACTGGGAACTGATTTTCGCAGAGAAACGGCAGCTAAACGCGCTTTTCGGCACGGGTTTTAGCGGAACTCAGACGCTCTGAGAGGTCCGACATATCAACCGTATCAGAACTCGGGACCGGGGCCTCAAGAACCTCATCCTGCTTTACCGCCAACAGGCTGTCGCGAATCTCAGTTAATAACATCAACGCCTTGTCCGCCGCGAGGAAAAGCACACCGAAGAGCAAGCCGGTCACCCCAAAGGGTAGTGGTACAAAACTCTCTTCAACAGCCGCGAAGAATAATAGAAAGGCGCCGATGGCCAGGGCGATATAGGCTGAGATGCGAAGGGAGATCATGGCGTATCCTTTTAGCTATAAATTGCAGCACGAGGATTAGAGGTTAAAGCGGGCCGACCGGGTCCGTCCAGGCGTGGCCGGACCAAACCACCTCTCCGAGAACCTTCATACGGTTCATTTCCTCGCCCCGCCGGATGTCCGTCGGGTGATCCGGATTGTCCGAGGTCAGTACGATCATCTCACCCCGGACAACAAACGTACATTGTTGCACGAAAGCCTGACTTGCAGCTTCGTGGCGAAAAGTTTAATCTGAACCGGACAGTTTAGCGTATACTGTGCCATCAGGTTGGGAGTAATTTACCGGCTCTGATCGCGTGTCCGGAAGGTTTGATAGATGCGACTTTTTCCGATTCTTGCCGCCATCGTTGCGATCGGCCTGATTTATGTCTTCGTGTTCGAGCGCGAGCGGATTGCCGCTGTCATTGACCCGGGCGGGGGCACACAGACCGAGGCCGAGGCGGAAACCGCCCCCGAGGCCACGCCGGAATATGAAACCGTTGGGGTGGTTGCGATCAAGTCCAAGGCCCGCGAGATCGACAGCGCCGTGGTTCTGCGCGGCCAGACCGAAGCATTCCGCCAGGTCGACCTCCGCGCCGAAACCAGCGGCCAAGTGATCTCCGAGCCGATCCGCAAGGGGACCATGGTCAGCGAAAGCGATGTTTTGTGCCGTCTTGATCCGGGCACCCGCGATGCCACCTTGGCCGAAGCGCAGGCGCGTCTGGCCGAGGCGCAAGCGCGAGTGCCCGAGGCTCGCGCGCGTTTGACCGAGGCGCAATCGCGGCTGGAAGAGGCACAGATCAACGACCGCGCCGCGCAGGCCCTGTCGGCAGATGGCTTTGCCTCGGAAACGCGCGTGGCGTCGACCAAGGCGGCGGTCAGTTCGGCGCAGGCCGCAGTGGAAACCGCACGGTCGGGCCTTGCCACCACCCGCAGTTCCATTCAATCCGCCGAGGCCGCCGTGGCGGCGGCGGAAAAGGAAATCGAGCGGCTGACGATCACCGCGCCTTTTGCGGGACTTCTGGAAACCGATACCGCCGAATTGGGCAGCCTTCTGCAACCCGGCGGCCTTTGCGCCACTGTGATCCAGCTGAACCCTGTGATGTTGGTTGGCTACGTGCCGGAAACCGAGGTGTCGCGCGTTGAGATCGGCGCGCTGGCCGTGGCCGACCTGGCCTCGGGCGGGCGTGTCGAGGGCGAAGTGACTTTCCTGTCACGCAAGGCCGACCCCACCACCCGCACCTTCCGCGTGGATATCGAGGTGCCCAACCCGGATCTGACCCTGCGCGACGGGCAAACAGCCGAAATCGTCATTGCCGCCGAAGGCACCAAGGCGCATCTGTTGCCGCAATCGGCGCTGACGCTGAATGACGAGGGCACCCTTGGCGTACGCCTTGTGACCGACGAGAACGAGGCGGGCTTTGCCCCGGTGACCCTATTGCGCGATACCAGCAACGGCGTGTGGCTGTCGGGCCTGCCGGATGAGGCCAATGTCATCACCATCGGGCAGGAATATGTCACCGATGGCGTCAAGGTGAACCCGAGCTATCAGGAGCTTGGCCAATGACGGGCATCGTCGATTGGGCCGCCGCGCGGGCGCGGATGGTCATTGCCTTTATCGTGCTGTCCATTCTGGCGGGCAGCTTTGCCTACATCGGCCTTCCGAAAGAAGGCGAGCCGGACATCGAGATTCCGGCGCTTTTCGTTTCGGTGCAATTCCCTGGCATTTCCGCCGAGGATAGCGAGAAACTTCTGGTCAAGGTCATGGAAACCGAATTGTCCGATCTGGACGGGCTGAAGGAAATGACCGGCACGGCGGCGGAAAACTATGCCGGGGTGGCGCTTGAGTTCGAATTCGGCTGGGACAAGACCAAGATCATGGCCGATGTGCGCGACGCCATGAGCACCGCCGAGGGCAAGTTTCCCGAAGGCTATGAGAAGTACACGATCAACGAGATCAATTTTTCCGAGTTCCCGATCATCATCGTGAACCTGACGGGCGATGTGCCCGAACGCACCATGGCGCGGCTGGCCAAGGATTTGCAGGACGATCTGGAAGGGCTTGAGCCGATTCTGGAGGCGGGGATCGCGGGTAACCGCGACGAGATGGTCGAGGTGGTGATCGATCCGCTGCGCCTTGAGGCCTATAACGTCACGGCGGGCGAATTGATTACCGTTGTGCAAAACAACAACCAATTGATCGCCGCCGGTGAGGTGGAAACCGAAACCGGGGCGTTCTCGGTCAAGATCCCGTCATCCTTCGATGAGACCCGCGATATTTACGACCTGCCGGTGAAAACCAATGGCGACCGGGTGGTGACGCTGGGCGATCTGGCGCGGATCAACCTGACCTTTGAAGACCGCACCGGCACCGCGCGGTTCAACGATGAAACCACCGTTGCCCTTCAGGTGGTGAAACGCAAGGGCTTCAACATTATCGAAACCGCCGACCTGGTGCGCGAGACCGTGGCCGGGGCCGAAGCCGAATGGCCCGACAAACTGCGTGCGGCGGTGGAGGTTGGCACCTCGAACGACCAGTCGCGCACCGTGGCCTCGATGGTCAGCCAGTTGGAAGGCTCGGTTCTGACGGCGATCGCCCTGGTGATGATCGTGACGCTGGCCGCGCTTGGCATCCGCCCTGCCCTTTTGGTGGGCTTTGCGATTCCCACGTCGTTCCTGCTCTGCTTTGCGCTTTTGGCGCTGATGGGCGTGGCGGTGTCGAACATCGTGATGTTCGGCCTAATCTTGGCCGTGGGCATGCTGGTGGATGGGGCCATCGTGGTGGTCGAATACGCCGACAAGCGGATATCCGAGGGCGAAGGCCCGATGCATGCCTATGTGGCCTCGGCCAAGCGGATGTTCTGGCCGGTGGTCAGTTCCACCGCCACGACGCTGTGCGCCTTCCTGCCGATGCTGTTCTGGCCCGGGGTGCCGGGGGAGTTCATGGGCATGCTGCCCGTCACCCTGATTTTCGTCCTATCCGCCTCGCTTCTGGTGGCTTTGGTGTACCTGCCTGTGATGGGCGGTGTGACCGGGCGTACCGAGCGGTGGTTCACCACATGGCTGTCGCAGATCGGCGATGGCTATTGGCTTTGGCATCTGCTGCTTTTTCCGGTGGCGGTGGCGGCCGTGGCGGTGGCCGGGCAGGTCGCGCCGCTTTTGCTGAGTGAAGTGTCAGGCCAGTTCGGCCAGATGGATGCAGGGCGTGTGATCGCCTCGGTGATTCCCACGCTGGCGACGGTTTTCATCCTGCTTTTGGGGGTTGTTGCCCTGGCAGCGATGGGAATTTCCGGGGTCGTGGCACTGCTTTTGGGCATAATGGCGATTTTCCGGCGCTTCCGGAATGCCATTGCATGGCTCAAATCCAAGGTGTTTCCAAAGCGCGCGGGCCGGGTAAAAGCGGGCTATCGCCGCTCGCCCTTCGGCTGGGTCATCCATGCGATTGCCGCCAACCCGGTGATGCCGCTGGTGGCCTTCGCGATGATCTTTGTTCTCGTCGGGTCTGTCCTGATCTACTATGTCAACAACAACAACGGCACCGAGTTCTTCGTTGAATCAGAGCCCGAGCAGGCCATCGTGTACGTCCGGGGACGCGGCAACCTTTCGCTTGAACAGAAAGACCACCTTGTCGAAGAGGCCGAGCGCGTGGTTCTGGCCCATCCCGGCGTGGAAACGGCCTTTGCCTTCGCGGGCGAAGGCGGGCTGAACAATAACACCGGCGGCGCGCAACCGCCGCTGGATACCATCGGTCAGGTCCAGCTTGAAACCATCCCGTGGGAGGACCGCCCGACCGAGACCGAGGCGTGGTTCACGATCCCTTTCATCGACTACACGGTCCGCCGCGCGGTAAGTGCCGAGGCCTATGACGGTGATACCATCATTGACGAGCTAACCGCGCAACTGGAGCAGATTCCCGGCATCAAGATCGAGATTCTGGCGCAGGCACGTGGCCCGGCCTCGGCCAAGCCGGTGCACCTGCGCCTGAAAAGCAACAACTGGGATGAGTTGCAAAAGGCCACCCGGATGGCCCGTGCAAAATTTGATGACACCACTGGCCTGACCTTGGTGGAAGATACCCTGCCCCTTCCCGGCATCGACTGGCAGATCAACGTCGATGTGGAAAAGGCGGGCCGTTACGGCGCGGATGTGGCCACGGTTGGGGCCATGGTGCAGCTTGTGACGCGGGGGATCCTGCTTGATACCATGCGCGTGCCGTCGTCCGATGAAGAGATCGACATCCGCGTCCGCCTGCCCAAGGAGGACCGGGTGTTAAGTACGCTGGACACCCTCAAGGTACGTACCTCCGATGGCCTTGTACCATTGTCGAATTTCGTCACCCGCGAGCCGGTGCAGAAACTGGCCCAGATCGACCGCGTCGATCAAACCCGTTACTTCGACGTAAAGGCGGGTGTGAAAGAGGAGCTGACCAAGACCGTCGCGGGCGAAAATGGCGATGGCGCCGAGGTGCCGATTACGGCGAATGAGCGGATCGAGGTTCTGACCGAGTGGCTGGAAAGTGGCGCCCTGCCAGCCAGCGTATCCTACGAATGGACAGGCGATCAGGAGGACCAGGAGGAATCCGGCGCCTTTCTGCAGAAAGCCTTTGCCGGCGCCTTGGGCCTGATGTTCATCATCCTTCTGGCGCAGTTCAACAGCGTTTATAACGCAGTTCTGGTGTTGCTGGCGGTGGTTCTGTCGACCACCGGGGTTCTGATCGGGATGCTGGTGATGAACCAGCCGTTTTCGATCATCATGACAGGCACCGGTATCGTTGCGCTGGCCGGGATCGTGGTGAACAACAACATCGTACTGATCGACACCTACCAGGAATACAGCCGCTACATGCCACGGATCGAGGCGATCACCCGTACCGCCGAGGCGCGCATCCGCCCGGTTTTGTTGACCACGACCACGACAATGGCCGGTCTTGCGCCGATGATGTTCGGCCTGAGCCTTGATTTCGCGAACGGCGGCTATGCCTTCAACTCGCCCACCTCGCTTTGGTGGAAGCAACTGGCGACGGCCGTGGTCTTTGGGCTTGGTATCGCAACGATGCTGACGCTGGTCTTCACGCCCTCGATGCTGGCGCTGCGGGTCTGGACCACGACCTATGTGCAATGGGGCGCGCGGGGGCTTGCCATGCTGTCGCTGGGCCGCAGCAGCCGTGCCGCGCAAGACTGGGCCCTGAACCGGGCCGCCGGGCGCACGCACCCGCCCGAAATCTTGTGGGACGAATACGGCGATCTGGACGAATACGAGGACGAACAAGGCGGCGCCCCGGATGCGCAGGCGATCAAAACCGTGGTCGCCAGACGCGGCGCCTCTGACACCGACGAAAAAGGCCGCCCGTTGAGAGCGGCCGAATAACGCCCGGATCGAATCATTGGCCTGAACCTTATTCTTGCCGCAATACCCGGAAACTAGGGCGATTTCGTCGCGAATTGCCGCACAATTTCGCAAAACGCCCGATTGCGTTTCCGTTTTCGCAACAAATTCACGGGCTGTGCATCTAAGTTTTGCCATATTTCGAATTTTGTGGCTTATTATGAGGGACAGAATCTGGGGATTATTAGAAATGAAACTGTTCAAGACATCCGCATTGGCCACCTTGGCCTATACCAGCAGCAGCGTCATGGCATCTGCCCAAAGCTATAGCTGGTGGGACTCATGGTTTAACTGGGGCTCGGGTTCTTCGGGTTCATCGAACGGCTCGTCGACCCCATCCGCGGTTCCGGAAATCGACGCCTCGACCGGCGTTCTGGCGATGGCGGCGGTTCTGGCCACGCTGGCGCTGGCTTGGGAAATCAAGCGCCGCCGCGCCCAGTAAGCGCTGCGTCCCAACCTTTAAAGCGTTTCCAGTTATTATTGTATCCCCAATACCCTGCCCGGCCTACGGTCTTCTCGGGACATTGGGGATACACTTTGATTCAAGGTAAACTGGAAACGCTCTAGATCAAGGTCCAATCGCCCCGCCACGCGGCAACCACGGCGATCAGGGCATTGGCCACGGCATGGGCGGTTATGGCATCAGCCAGCCGCCCTTGTCTTATGTAAAGCAGCGAAAAGACGACCCCGGCAAAGCCTGCTTCGAGCCAGCGGCCATGCAGCAGGGCAAAGGCCCCCGCCGACACGCCAATCGCCAGAACGCGGCGCGGCCATGTGCCATCGTCGATGCGGGTTTGCACGTATCCACGAAAAAACAACTCTTCGATCAATGGCACCAAGGCGACCGTGCCAAGGAGACGCAAAGCGGCCCAGGCCGCGAACACCAAGGGCGACAGGGCGAGCAAGGCCTCTGACGGGGCCTCGGGCGCAGGCGCCAACACGACCCACCCCAGACCGACCGCAAGCCCGGTCAGCCCCGAAAGGCCAGAGGGCCGCACAAGGTAATGACGCAGCGGACGGCGCACGTACCAAAGCGCGCCTGCCATACCCAGCACCTGCAAGGGATAACCCAGTTCGGGCGCGGCCCAGAAGGCATTGACCACGATCCCCGACAGCATGAAAATCACGAAAGGCAGGATACGCGCGGCCACATCATCTTGCGACAGGGGGGTCTCAATCCGCGGGGCTGTTTCCTTCTGGAGCCAGCGGAATTTGCTCACCGCGATCAACACGCCAATTGCCAGCGCCGTGAAGAACAGCCAGCCTGCGAAACTGTGAAAGCCATTGACCGCGAGCTCGGGCGAGCCATGCGCGCCGATCAGGATCAACACGGTGATCCGCACCACGTTCAAAAGCCAACTGAGGAAAATCGACACCGGCCAGACCAACAGCCAGAAGCGCCCCATGCGCAGCGTATCGCGGAACAAGATCGCATAAAGCGCCAGAAAGGCGGTGATCAGGGCAAAGCCCTCGATCCCCGAGCAACTGTCGGCGACGGCCACCAGAAAGCCGTTGGTGCCGATAATCTGTGTCTCGGGGTTGACCACGGGCACGCCCGCAAAAACCGAAAGCAGGATCGCCACCCCGAAAAAGGTGATCCGGGTCAGCACCTGCCAGTACCACAACGGGGCCATGAAATCCGCGATATCGGGCAGGATCAGCGCCAGGACACTCAGCGCCAGCAACTCGCGCCAGCGCGGCCGCAGCCAAGCCCACCAATCCCCCGGACGGGCCAGCCAGAAAAGGCCCCCCAATGCCGCCATGCCGCCCCCGGCCACCAGCACCGGGAAGATCAGGCCGAAAGCCGCGTTCATCTGCGATTGCGGCACGAGAAGCAGCGGCATGAAGGCCAAGGCCAGACCAAGGCCATGCAGGACCATCCACAGTTTCCCACTATCCTGCGCCTCGGCCATCACCGCGAAATCGCGCCGCGCCGGGGCGCGCGCCCAAAGGTATATGCCCAGCATGCAACCAAGGCACATGGCCCGCACCACCACTCCGCGCAGCCCGCGACAGGCGGTTTCAAGACTGGTCAGGCGGCATTCGACCGAGGCCAGAACCTGAAAGGCGACCACGATGGCCACCAGTTCCACGGCGAACAGCATCCAGATCCAGACCGCGCGTTGCGGCATCTTGAAAGACTCCACTTGTGTCATGCGCGCCACCCTTGACGAAGACCATGGTCAAAAGATGGAGATTACAAGGAAATTACAGCGTCGCTAGGCGGCCTCTTCGGCTTGTTGGCGTCGCCAAAGGCTGGCATATCGGCCCTGTTTGGCCAAGAGGTCGGAATGCGTGCCTTCCTCGGCAATGCGGCCATCTTCCAGAACGACGATCCGGTCGGCGTCGGCCACCGTCGACAGACGGTGGGCAATGGTTATGACGGTGCGCCCCTCGCCCGCGCGCTTCAAAGCGCCCTGAATGTCACGTTCGGTCTCGGTGTCCAACGCGCTTGTCGCCTCGTCCAGAAGAAGAATGGGCGGGTTTTTCAAAAGGGTTCGGGCGATGCCGACGCGCTGTTTCTCACCGCCCGAGAGCTTCAAACCGCGTTCTCCCACCTGTGTTTCATAGCCCTCGGGCAGACCGATGATGAAATCATGTATCTGGGCGGCCTTTGCGGCATTTTCGACCTCGGCCTGCGTGGCGCCATCACGGCCATAGGCGATGTTGTAGCCAACCGTGTCATTGAACAGGACCGTGTCCTGCGGCACGACGCCTATAGCGGCGTGCAGGCTTTTTTGTGTCACGTCGCGCAGGTCTTGCCCGTCTATGCGCAACGCCCCATCCTGTACGTCATAGAAGCGAAACAACAACCGGCCAATCGTGGATTTGCCCGACCCCGAAGGCCCGACGACGGCCACCGTTTCCCCCGGGCCGACGTGCAGATCAATCCCCTTGAGGATCGGGCGCTCGGCCTCGTACCCGAAAACGACACCATCAAGGGACAGCTCCCCGCCTTGCACATTTAAAACCTTGGCGTCAGGGTTATCCGAAACATCTGGCTTTTGCTCTAACAATCCAAACATTTCGCCCATATCCACAAGCGATTGCCGGATTTCGCGGTAAACCGTGCCGAGAAAGTTCAACGGCATGGTTATTTGAATCATGTAGGCGTTGACCATAACGAAATCGCCCACCGTAAGGCTGCCGTTTTGCACTCCAAGGGCGGCCATGACCATGACCGCGACTAGCCCGCCGGTAATCAGTAAAGACTGCCCAAAATTCAGAAAAGCCAGCGAATAGGAGGTTTGCAGGGCGGCGGTTTCATACCCTTCCATCGCCGCGTCATAGCGCGAGGCCTCGCGCTCCTCTGCGCCGAAGTACTTGACCGTTTCGAAATTCAGCAGGCTGTCGATGGCCTTTTGATTGGCATCGGTATCCTGGTCGTTCATTTGCTTGCGCAATTTCACGCGCCATTCCGTCACCTTGAAGGTAAAACCAACATAGGCGGCGATCACGCCCACCACCACGGCCAGATACCAAAAGTCGAACAAGGTCCAAAGGACGATGCCGATCATCAAAAGCTCAAGCACCAGTGGCCCGATCGAGAACAACAAAAACCGCAGAAGGAATTCGACCCCTTTCACCCCACGTTCGATAATCCGGCTAAGCCCACCGGTTTTGCGCGTGATGTGATAGCGCAGGGACATCCGGTGAATGTGAGTAAAGGTCTCAAGCGCCAATTGCCGCAGTGCACGTTGGGCCACGCGGGCAAAGATCACATCCCTAAGCTGTTGAAATCCCACGTTCATCAGCCGCGCCATGCCATAGGCCACGGTCAGGCCCACGGCGCCCGCACCCAGCATCCAGGCCGGGTTTTGCCCCTCTCCGGCCAATGCGTCCACGGCGGCCTTGTAGAAATAAGGCGTCCCCACGGCGACCAATTTCGCAATGAAAAGCGCGATCAAGGCCAGCACCACGCGGCGCTTCACCCATGCCTGACCTTCGGGCCAGAGATAGGGCGCAACCCGACGGATCGTAGACCAGCCGTCAGCCGGTGTTTCGGTTGTGGTCAGGGTGCTGCGGCGCATGGATTGGCCTGTTTGGATTGCCTGAGCTTCAGATAGGCCGAAAGACGACAAAAGGCCAGAGCAGCAACAGGTTAGTCAGCCTGTGGCACGGAAAAAACCTGTCCTGGATAAATCAGGTCAGGATCGCGGATGCGATCACGATTGGCCTCGTATATGCGGACATACATCGTACCCTCACCATAGTTCCGGCGCGAGATCGCCCAAAGGGTGGCCCCCGGCTGTACGGTGACGGCGCGCACACTTTGGCCCAACTCCCCTTGGGTCGAAATCACGTCCCTTGCTTCGCGCTTGAAGGGGGTTTCGATACGCGAGATCACCTCACCTTCGGTGCTGACCTCGTCAATCCGCAGGGTATAGACCCCGGCATCGACACTTGGCAGATCGGTCCGCCATGCACCGCCCTGCTTGATGCGGGAGGTCGTGATCGCGCTATTGTCCAGATAAATCCGCACGAAGCCTTCCCCCTGCGCGCGCCCCGTCAAGCGGACTTCGCCGTCCTCGGCATAGCTGATGGCGTCAAGCGCCACACTGGTCATTGCCTCGGGGGTGCCTTGCGCCGTCGATACAGCAGGTTGAAGCACCTCGACACCCTGTGCATTTGACAGAATAACCGCCTGTGGCTGTGTATTTTCCTTCTTGATGTCAGGTGCTTGCGCCACGTCCTGTTCACGTTCGATCGCCCCGCTTGCCGTTGTCTCGGGCGCTTGCAACTCCGGTGTCAGCACCCCGGCATCCGGGACCGCGGCCGTTTCCACGGGGGCCGACATCGGAGCAATGATGATCTCATCCTTCGAGGCCAGCGCCTGATGGCCGTTCTGGGCCAGCATGCTGAGTGTCAGAACGCGGGCGCCAGAACTGAGCGGGATATCATCAAAGGCAACGAAATCGCCGTTTGCGTCGGTTGTCACACGGGTCAATTCCTGACCGTCCAGAAGGATCGCCACAGTCCCACCTGCGGCGGCCCTGCCCGCAACCAGCAATCCACCATCAGGGGCGAGCCGGAAGTTGGAAAACGTCGGAGGTGCGGGCGTAACCTTGTCCGGGGCTGTTGCTTGGACTTCCGGCTGTTTGGAGGGCGCGTTTTCGGTTTCGGTCTCTTCGACGGTCAAGGCGGTTTGCCTGGGTTCGCTTTTGTCCTCCGTCGACAAGAAGCCAGAGGCAAAAAGCCCCAGTCCACCACCAATGATCACGACCGCCGCTGTCGCGATCGCAAGGCCCTGTCCACTGGCCATTCCCGCAAGTTTGCTCATACCTTTCCCCTTGTGAGACGTCCCCCGCGCCACACGGTTGCCGGAGAATAGCAACAAGGCTATCACTGGTCAAAACAACCCTTTGGGACGTAGGGAAAATTTCATGTCAACACGGTCTGTTTGTGTCTTTTGCGGCTCACGTGCGGGGGCGCGCCCGGCGTATGAAGCCGAGGCCACGCATCTTGGGGCCCGTCTGGCCGAAGGTGGGTATCGCTTGGTTTATGGCGCCGGGGATGTCGGCCTTATGGGGGCGGTGGCACGCGCGGCCCAGGCCGCGGGAGGCGAGACATTCGGCGTGATCCCCGAGCATCTGGTTCGGTGGGAGGTGGGCAAGACCGACCTGACGCGATATGTGGTGACCGAAACCATGCATGAACGCAAAAAGGTGATGTTCATGAACTCGGACGCGATCGTGGTTCTGCCCGGCGGTGCGGGGTCGCTTGACGAGTTTTTCGAGGTGCTGACATGGCGGCAGTTGGGCCTGCATGACAAGCCGATTTACCTTCTGAATACAGAAGGTTACTGGACACCATTAAGGCAATTGATGGACCATGTCGTGGACCAGGGTTTCGCCGACGCCAGCCTGCTGGGCTTCATCGAAGAAATCGACGATGTTCAGGGGCTGATGGCGGCCCTTCGCGCGGCCTTGTCCTGACGCAGGGCGGAGGTGGTGTAAAGCGCGAGGGCGGTCCAGATCATGGCGAAGGCAATGGCGTGCCAGACGCTGAACGCTTCACGGAAAATCAGTGTTGCCACAAGGAATTGCAGGCTGGGGTTCAAGTATTGTACCAGCCCCACGGTGGAGAGCATCACGCGCTTGGCGGCATAGCTGAAAAGGATCAGCGGCAGGCCGGTAAGGATTCCTGAGAAAATCAGCATAAGACTGTCTTGCCAGTTGCTGGCAAAGCTGCCGCCGCCCTGACCGTGGGTGAGGCCAAGCACCACCAAGGCGATGGGCGACAACATCAGAACCTCGGCTGTGACCGAGACAACCGGGCCGACGGAAAGGCCTTTTTTAACAACACCATAGAGACCAAAGCTCATGGCAAGAACAAGGGCGATCCAGGGGGCGACGCCCAGGCCCGCCGTAAGGGTGATCACCGCCAGCGCGGCCAGTCCGACGGCCAGTATCTGCACCCGGCCCAAACGTTCCTTGAAGACGATGGCGCCCATGATGACGCTGACCAGGGGGAAGATATAGTAGCCAAGTGAGGCCTCAACCGCTTTCCCTAGTTGAATCGAGGTGATGAAGGTGAACCAATTGAGCGAGATCAGCAGCGCCGCCGCACCGATGACCACCGCCGAACGCCGGGTGCCCACGGCGGTTAGCAACATGCGAAACCGCCCCTGAACGACCAGCACAAATGCGAAAAAAATCAATGACCACAAGGTTCTATGGGCCAGAATCTCGATGGGCGGGATATGTTCGAGCAGCTTGTAATAGATCGACGAAAGGCCCCAGACGGTGCAGCAGGCCACCATCGCAAGAACACCTTTGACCGGCTCGCGCATCGTCTTTCCCATTCACTTTGACCACGCCCAAGGGGTGCGCCATGGGGCACGGAATGGCAAGCGGGAAAAACGTACGAGTCGTACGTTTTATACGCGAGTTTCGTACGAAATCCGGGCGGCGGTGTCGAAAGAACGTACAAGTCGTACGTTTCAACCTTTTGCTAACCTTTGGCCGTCATGGTGGCGGAACAGGAAGCAGAACGGGATTCGGCATGCGACCGGCGGAAACATCAAGCAAGACCCGGGCCGATGCGCAGAGGGCGTGGTCATGGAAAGACGGTCACATTGGTCTTCCCCCCACCCCAGCGAAGCGCCACGCCAATCGGCACCCGCATGACTGGATGAGTGCCGACATCAGCCCCCCGGACCACCGGGGGACAAATGTGCCCGCGAAGGCCAACCTAAAGCGTTCCGCCTTTCACCTGGGCCATCAGCGAAAGGCGGAACGGGTGCAACGCTCGCACTTTGGCTGCATTCCGCGACAAGCCGTGAGCCAGATTTTCGCGAAACGCTTTAGAAAAAGGCCATGTCAGAGCTTGGGATCGAATTCCTTCTTGAGCAGCTTTTCGACCTTGTCTAGCGGATGGTTCGTGAGATCCTTGGAAAGCTCGCCGACAACACGCTGCTCCACTTCCTTGTGCAGCGTCTTGCGTAACTGCCCCAACACGCCGGAGGGGGCGACAAGAACGATCCGGTCAAAAGCCCCCTTGTGGGCGTAACGGTAAAGCTTGTCGGCCAGATCGTCGGCGAAGCGTTCCTTGGCCAGTTCGTGCCAGTCGGTGTCGTCCATGGCGGACAACTGTCCCGCGCCGCCGTCCTGCATCCGGCCGGGGCGGTTTGCGGATTGCTCATAATCCGAAGGGTTTTCTTGTTCCTCTTTCTTCACGACTTCGAAACCGGGGGTGATGGCATCCAAGGTGTTCCTGACAAAAAGCGCCTTTTCGCCATCCGCGATCAATACCCATGTTCCGTTGGTCAAGGTGGCCATCTTATTCGTCTCCCCGGTCTGCGCCGCTGTCTTGTTCGTCTGCCTTGGTCACGCGCGTTGCCCCACCGGGCCGTTCCTTGGCGCGCTTTTCCTCGTCACGGGTGGCAATCTTGCGGGCAAGATCGCCGCCGGCGCGCCCTTGATCGGCAACCTGATCCTTGTCGCCGAGAATCGCGTCGCTGTCGCGGTGACCGTCTTTCGACCTCTGACGTTCTGCCATTCTTGCCTCCGTTTCGTTGTTGTCATTGATGTAACGCAAGCCCCCCGGGCAAGGTTCCGGCCAAATAAAAACGCCCCCCGGCACAAGCCGAGGGGCGCAATCAACCTTGGTTCGTTCCCGGAATTACATGCGCGAGGCGACGTTTTCCCAGTTCACGAGGTTGTTCAGGAAGTTATCGAGATAGGCCGGACGCTTGTTGCGGAAGTCGATGTAGTAGGAATGTTCCCACACGTCGCAGCCCAGAAGCGCGGTTTGACCAAAGCAGAGCGGGTTCACGCCGTTTTCGGTTTTGGTCACTTTCAGCGCGCCATCGGTGTCTTTGACGAGCCACGCCCAGCCCGAGCCGAATTGACCCGCGCCCGCGGCGGCGAATTGCGATTTGAATTCGTCGAGCGACCCGAAGCTTTCGTTGATCGCTTTTTCCAGTTCACCGGGCATGCCGGTGCCGCCGGGCGCCATCATTTCCCAGAACTGGTTGTGGTTCCAGTACTGCGAGGCGTTGTTGAAGATACCGTTCTGGGCGACGGCATTGGCGTCGTAGGTGCCCTTGATGATCTCTTCGACGGATTTGCCTTCCCACTCGGTCCCGGCAATGGCCTTGTTGCCATTGTCGACATAGGCCTTGTGGTGAATGTCGTGGTGGTATTCCAGTGTTTCGCGGCTCATGCCGTGATCGGCCAGAGCATCGTGCGAATAGGGAAGATCGGGAAGTTCAAAAGCCATGTGGGCCCCCTGTTCGTTTCAAAATCTACAGGCCACTACATGGGAGCCTTGACCCCGCAAGGTCAAGGCCCAAAGGCGGATAATTCCACCCAAAACCGTCAGGAAAACAATCCGACTTCGCCGCCTTCAGCCACGGCATCGCGCAACAGGTTGAAGGTGTATTCGGCGACCGAGCGGAAGCAGACGATTTGCACGGTTTCGGCATCGGGCATCCAGATGGCGGCGGGGATTTGCGCCATGCGGGTGCGGCGGAACATGCCCGGCTCGAACGCGCCCGGGGTCATGTCGACGGGGCAGAGCTTGGCCAGGGTTTCGCGTACGCCTGCCGCGCTGCCCGACACCCGGAACATCGCGCGGGCGTCGGAGACATTGACGGCAAGGAAGTGTTCGCCGGAAAGGGCCGCTTCGATCAAGGCCAGCGTGTCGGTGACGCCTGCGTAATCGACCATGATGAGCAACTCATCGGGCGACATCCAGGCCACCGCGCCCTTGTCGCCGGTGTTCAGGCTGCGCAGCGCGGGCACGTCCTGCCCCGTGGCCTCCTTGACGGCGTTTTTCACCTTGGCCGAGGCCAGATCGCCGCGCAGGGTGATCATCCCCTGCAGGCCCATTTCCTCGACCCGGGCGAAGCCCTGCACTGTGGCGCCGTTGAGGGCGCTGACGGCTGCGTTAGACATTTTGCTTTTCTCCGTCCTTGTCAAAGAAGACCTGATCGACGATTTTCGCTTTCACGATGGTGCCGTCCACCTTGGGGAAATCAAGCACCTCGCCCATGCGGTCGGGGCCATTGTGAACAAGGCCCATGGCGATGCCACGGTCAAGAGTGGGCGAGTAGTAGGTCGAGGTGACCCGTCCCTGCAGGTTGCGTTGCCCATTGGCGTTGGTGCCATCGGCCACCGCATAGGCCCCATCAGGCAGGACACTGCCATCGGTGGTTTCAAGGCCCACCAGCTTCCAGCGGTTGGGATCGGCCATATGCTCGCGTTCCTGCGCGCGCTTGCCGAGGTAATCCTCTTTCTTCTTGGAAATCGCCCAGTGCATCATGAGGTCTTGCGGGATGACGGTGCCATCGGTTTCGTCCCCGATCATGATGAAACCCTTTTCGGCCCGCATCACGTGCATAGCCTCGGTGCCATAGGGGGTCACGCCGAATTCGGCACCGGCCTCCATCAACGCATCCCAGAGCGCGCGCCCATGGCTGGCCGGCACCGAAAGCTCGAAGCTGAGTTCCCCGGCAAAGGAGATACGGAAGACTCGTGCGGGAATGCCCGCGACGGTGATTTCGGTCCAGCCCATGAAGCTTAGCGCCTCGGCGCTGACATCATCGTTGGTCAGTTTTTCAAGCACCTTGCGCGACTTGGGGCCCGCGACGCCAATCTGGGCATACTGTTCGGTGACATTGGCGGTATAGACCTTCCAATCCCACCATTCGGTTTGCAGCCACTCTTCCATATGGGCGTGGATGCTGTCAGCGCCACCGGTGGTTGTGTGGCACAGGAAGGTTTCCTCGTCGATTCGGGCGACGACGCCGTCATCGCTGAGAAAGCCGTTTTCGCCACACATCAGGCCATAGCGGCAGCGGCCCGGTTTCAGGGTCGACATCATGTTGGTGTAGAGCATGTCCATGAAGCGCCCGGCGTCGGGCCCCTTGACGATGATCTTGCCCAGGGTCGAGGCATCCAGCAGCCCGAGGCTTTCGCGGGTTTGCTTGATCTCGCGGATCACCGCATCCTCGACGCTTTCGCCCGATTTCTGGAAGGTATAGGGGCGGCGCCATGCGCCCACCGGCTCCCAATGGGCGCCGTTTTCCTCGTGCCAGTCGTGCATGGGGGTTTTGCGGATCGGCTGGAAGGTGTCGCCGATGGCATTGCCCGCGATGGAGGACAGGGAAATCGGCGTGTAGGGCGGGCGGAAGGTGGTTGTCCCGGTTTGCGGGATCGCCTGCCCCAGCGCGTCCGAGAGGATCGCCAGGCCGTTGATATTGCTGAGTTTCCCCTGATCGGTGGCCATGCCGAGGGTGGTGTAGCGCTTGGCGTGTTCGACCGATTCAAAGCCCTCGCGCGCGGCCAATTGGATATCCGAGACCTTCACGTCGTTCTGGAAATCGAGCCATGCTTTCATGCGCAGCTTGATGTTGGCACCTTGCGGCATCATCCAGACGGGTTGGATCGCGGCATAGGACGGGGCCTCACCCTTGGGGGCTGTGCCGGATTTGCCCTTGTGGCCGGTGGCCTTGGCGGCGGCTTCGCCTGCGCTTTGCGCGTCCGTCAGGGCCTCGCCCAGCGCGAACATGCCGTTGGCGGCACCTGCGGCGATGACGAAGCCTTCACCAGTGTCGCCGGTGGGGGCCTTTTCGGGGTCGGGGCGGAACATCGCCTCGGCCTCGTCCCAGATCAGCTTACCGCCGCAATGCGACCAGAGGTGCACGACGGGGGACCAGCCGCCCGACATGGCGACCGCATCGCATTTGATTTCCTCCAACACCGCGCCTTCGCCCGCTTGGGCGCAGATGGCCACGCCTTCGACGCGCTTGCCGCCTTTGACCGATGCGATGCCTTTGCCGGTTTCAACGCGGATACCCATGTCGCGGGCACGGTCGGCCAACGCCCCGCCGCCCGAGGCGCGGGCATCAAGGATCGCGGGAACCTCAAGGCCAGCCTCTTTGAGGGTGATGGCGGTGAGATAGGCATCGTCGTTGTTGGTGACAACGACAGTCCGGTCGCCAATCGAGACACCGTAGTTCACCGCGTAGTCGCGCACGGCCGAGGCCAGCATGACGCCGGGAATGTCGTTGCCTGCGAAGCTGAGCGGGCGTTCGATGGCACCGGTGGCGGTGACGATCTGCCCGGCACGGATGCGCCAGAGGCGGTGGCGCGGGCCTTTGGCCGATGGCGCGTGATCGTTCACACGCTCGTAGCCCAGAACATAGCCGTGGTCATAGACGCCCGCGCCCATCATGCGGATGCGCAGGGTGACGTTATCCATGGATTTCAGTTCATCAAGGGTGGCGTCGACGAAGGCCTGTGGGTCTTGGCCATCAATCGTGCCGCCATCCACGGGCGCGCGGCCACCCCAGTGGGGGTCTTGTTCCATCAAAAGCACCTTGGCCCCGGCCTGCCCCGCCGCCTTGGCGGCTTGCAGACCGGCGACACCACCGCCGATCACCACCACGTCATAGAAGGCGTAGAAGTGTTCATAGCTATCCTGATCGCGGTCGCGCGGCGCCTTGCCCAGACCGGCCGATTGGCGAATGAAGGGTTCATAGACGTGTTTCCACAGGGGGCGCGGGTGGATGAACATCTTGTAGTAGAAGCCCGCGGGCAGGAAGCGCGCGAAAAGCTTGGAGTTGAGAATCCCGACGTCAAACTCAAGGCTGGGCCAGTGGTTCTGCGAGGTGCAGGTCAGGCCATCGAACAGTTCGGTCGTGGTGACACGCTGGTTGGGTTCGAATTTGCCATCCTCGCCCAGCCCCACAAGCGCGTTGGGTTCTTCGCCGCCCGAGGCGACGATGCCGCGCGGGCGGTGGTATTTGAAGGAGCGCCCAACAAGCATCTGGTCATTGGCCAGAAGCGCGGAGGCGAGCGTATCGCCTTCGACGCCCTTCAACTGTTTGCCGTTGAAAGAGAAGTCCAGCGTGCGGGATTTATCGAGAAGGCGGCCGCCAGTGGCGAGACGTGTGCTCATGTCCTAGGCCCTCGTGCCAGTGGTGATGGTCGGAAAGTGGGTATTTTTGCCAAGAAAAAGCATCATGAGAATTCTCTCCAGCTCCAGCCGGGGCGCTTGGCGGTGATCTTGTCCTTGATCTCTTGCGGCGGTTCCAGCGTTTGGGCCGAGTAGGTGCCGAAGACCTCAAGCGTCATGGTGCAGCGGGCGGCGTGGAACCACTTGCCGCAGCCGTTGACGTGCCGCCAGCGTTCGAAATGCACGCCCTTGGGGTTTACCTTTTCAAAAAGGTAGCCGTGGAAGTCATCATCCGAGGAGCCGGGGCCAAAGCGTTTGAGGTGCGCCTCACCGCCCGAGTGGAATTCGGTTTCTTCGCCGCGCACGCCGCAGCAGGGGCAATCGAGAATGAGCATGTCTTTCCCTCCTTAGTGTGCGACGCCGGCGGCGACGGATTCGTCGATAAACCGGCCTTCCTTGAAGCGGGTGAGCGAAAACTCGTCGCAAAGCGGCGAGTGGCCCTTGGCGATCAGCTCGGCAAAGCCCCAGCCCGAGCCGGGGGTGGCCTTGAAGCCGCCGGTGCCCCAGCCGGAGTTGATGAAGACGCCATCGACCGGGGTTTTCGACAGGATCGGCGAGCGGTCGCCGGTGATGTCGACGATCCCGCCCCATTGGCGCAGCATCTTGAGGCGGGCGACCATCGGGAAGGTTTCCACGAGGGCGCGCACGGTTTCCTCGATATGGTGGAAGGAGCCGCGTTGCGTGTAGCTGTTGAAGCCGTCGGTGCCGCCGCCGATGACCATTTCGCCCTTGTCCGATTGCGACATGTAGCCGTGCACGGTGTTGGCCATGACGACGCAATCCATGCAGGGTTTGATCGGTTCCGAGACAAGCGCCTGAAGCGAGACGGATTCGATGGGCAGGCGGAAGCCCGCCATATCGGCGAGGTGGCCGGAGTTGCCCGCCACGACGATACCCAGCTTGTCACAGGCGATATCGCCACGGTTGGTGGTCACACCGGTGACCTTGTCGCCATCGCGCGACACGCCGGTGACTTCGCATTTCTGGATGATGTCCATGCCCATGGCAGAACAGGCCCGGGCAAAGCCCCAAGCCACGGCATCGTGGCGCGCGGTACCGGCGCGGGCCTGCCAGAGGCCGCCAAGGACCGGGTAGCGCGGACCGTCGAGGTTGATGATTGGCACGATTTCCTTGACGCGCTGGGGCGAGATGAACTCGGTCGAGACCCCTTGCAGGGCGTTGGCGTGGGCGGTGCGTTTGTAGCCGCGCACCTCGTGCTCGGTCTGGGCCAGCATGATCACGCCACGGGGCGAGTACATGACGTTGTAGTTGAGATCTTGGCTGAGGGTCTCGTAGAGCGAGCGAGATTTTTCATAGATCGCCGCCGAGGGGTCTTGCAGGTAATTGGAGCGGATGATCGTGGTGTTGCGCCCGGTGTTGCCGCCCCCCAGCCAGCCCTTTTCGAGGATCGCCACGTTGGTGATTCCGAAGTTCTTGCCAAGGTAATAGGCGGTGGCAAGGCCGTGCCCCCCCGCGCCCACGATGATCACATCGTATTTTTTCTTTGGCTCGGGCGAGGCCCAGGCCCGTTCCCACCCCATGTGGTTTCGCAGGGCTTCGCGGGCGACGGCAAAGGCGGAATAACGTTTCATGCGCGCTCTCGGAAATCTGATGGATTCGCGGCACGGGGCCGCCTGCCCCCCGTGTATGATACAGGAAGGTTTCGGGGATCACATTCTGCGCGGCATAAATTGCGCGATAAGCGACATCGGCGTGCATCGGCGGCATTGTGACCTCTTGTCCCTTTCATCGCGGCGGCGCGATAGCTACATGGGGACCAAATACTAGGGAGAAATCATGGTTTTCTGGATCGTGGCCGGGGGTCTGGCGCTGGCTGTCAGCATGATACTGGGGCTTGCCCTGTTGCGCGGGCGCGTCGGCGATGCGCCGCCTGCGGCCTATGATTTGCAGGTCTATCGCGACCAGTTGAAGGAAGTGGACCGTGATCTGGCGCGCGGGGTGATTTCCGAGGCCGAGGCCGAGCGGCTGCGGGCCGAGGTGTCGCGCCGGGTGTTGGCGGCGGATGCGCAGTTGCGCGCAGGCGGCGAAAACGGCGGGCAACCCGGGCGCGGTGGCTGGATCGCCGCCGGTTTGGTGGCCCTTGGGTTGGCCGGTGGATCGATGGCGCTTTATGCGCAGGTGGGCGCGCCGGGGTACCGCGATGTGCCTTTGAAAACGCGGCTGGCGATTTCCGACGAGGCGCGGCAGAACCGCTTGAGCCAAGCCGAGGCGGAGGCCCGGGTGCCCACGCCGGACGTGCCGACCGAGGCAAGCCCCGAGTTCCTGGAGCTGATGGAAAGGCTGCGCGAAACGGTGGCGCGGCGCGAGGGCGATTTGCGCGGGCTGACCCTGTTGGTGCGCAACGAGGCCGCGATCGGGAATTTGACGGCGGCGCATGAGGCGCAGGCGAAACTGATTGACGCCAAGGGCGCGGAGGCCACGGCGCGCGACTATGCCTATCGCGCCGACCTGATGATCAGCGCGGCGGCGGGCTATGTCAGCCGCGACGCCGAAGGCGTGCTGCGCGTGGCGCTGGAGCATGACCCGAGCGAGCCGACAGCGCGCTACTATCTTGGGGTTTACATGATGCAGGTGGACCGGCCCGATGCGGCCTTCCGCACCTGGGATGCGCTGCTGCGCGAAAGCGACCCTTCGGCGCCATGGGTGCCGACGATCCGCGAGCGGATCGAGGAGCTGGCCTGGCGTGCGGGGGTGACGGATTATCAATTGCCCGCGATGGCCGATGCCCCCGGCCCCAGTGCGGCGGATGTCGAGGCGGCGGGCGAGATGAGCGTGGAAGAGCGCCAGCAGATGATCCGCGGCATGGTTGACGGGCTGTCACAGCGTCTGGCCGAAGAAGGCGGCACGCCGGCGGAATGGGCGCGCCTGATCCGGGCGCTTGGTGTCCTGGGCGAAACCGATCAGGCATCGGCGATCTGGACCGAGGCGCAGACCCGTTTTGCAGAGGCACCCGACGCCATGGCGCTTGTGCGCGAGGCGGCACAGGCAGCGGGTGTGGCGGAATGATTTTCGAGGACATCGAGGGATTCGCCGGGGCGGTGCCCTCGGGCCGGGGCCTTTTGGGCATTGATCTGGGCACCAAGACCATCGGCGTGGCGCTGTCGGACAGGCTTTTGTCGGTGGCTTCGCCCTTGGAAACCATCAAGCGCAAGAAATTCGGGCTGGACGCGGCGCGGCTGCTTGAGATTGCGCAAGGGCGCGAGGCCGGTGGGATCATCCTTGGCCTGCCGCGCAATATGGACGGCAGCGAAGGACCGAGATGCCAATCGACCCGCGCCTTTGCCCGGAACCTGGAGAAACTGACCGAATTGCCGATTGGCTTTTGGGACGAGCGTTTGTCCACCGTGGCCGCCGAACGGGCGCTTTTGGAGGCGGATGCGACACGAAAGCGTCGCGCCGAGGTTATCGACAATGTCGCGGCCTCCTATATCCTGCAAGGTGCATTGGACCGTTTGAGGCATATGAGGGCAGCGACGTGAAAGACGACAAGGTCTGGAGCCGAAACGAAATCGAAAGCCCCTGCATAAGGGTCTGCGTGGTGCACCCCGAAGCCCGGATTTGCACCGGCTGCTATCGTTCGATCGACGAGATCGCCAGTTGGTCCAAGATGAGCGCCGAGGAGCGCCGCGAGGTGATCGACGCCCTGCCCGACCGCGCGAACCTTTTGAAAAAACGCCGTGGCGGACGGGCGGCGCGGCTGGCCCGCGGATAACCAAAAGGCGTGGCTGCGCCACACAGGTTTATTTTGATAAGGGTCGCTGCCCCTTTTGGCCTTCGGCCAATTCACCCCGGAGTACTTGGGGAAAGATGAAGCATATCCAGGACTTCATCTTTCTAAAATACTCCTGCCGGAGGCAATCCCGAGGAAGCGGCCAAAGGCCGATGACGAGATATCAAGCGCGCGCGAAGCGCGCTCAATTCGGTTAAAGCGTTTCGCGAAAAACCTGAATCACAGATTTTCGCGAAACGCAGTGCTCCGCTCAATCGTTGCACGCGTTCCGCCTTTCGCTGATGCTTCAGGTTAAAGGCGGAACGCTTTAGGGGCGTTCCAGCCAATCGCGGGTGCCGGGGGCGAACTCGGGGCGGAAATAGGCGATCATCCGGCCCTCGGGCGGGGCCGTGGCCCCGTCGCGCCAAGGGGCGACGCCGTGCAGGGCAAAGCGGTGGACGAGATAGGCCTCACCCGGTTGGGCGGTAATTTCGACCCGTTTACAGGTTTCGAACACATGGCGGCGGGTGGCTTGGTAGACCTCGGTGAGGTCCATGTCGGGCCAATCGCTTTCGGGGTAGGCGGCGAGATGCCTGTCGAACATGGCCTGCATGATCTTATGGCTACCCTCCCAGACCACGAAGGGGCTGGCACCCGCGTCGGTGGCGGTGAGCGGCAGGCCAAGGATATAGGCGTGGCGTTCGCGCAGCATGCGCTGACGCGCCTTGCCCACGGCAAGAAGGCCATCCACATGCGCCGCGTCGCGTTTGAGGCGGTAGCGGAAAGCGGACTCGGCTTCACCAGCGCGCGGTTTTGGATAGTCCGGGTAAGTGACCGAGACCTGGCCCGGGTGCAGCGGCAGATCGCCATAGAGCCTGCGCGCCGCGCTGAAAGCCGCACCGGGTAGCGGACCCGCCTGCCCCACAGCACCCAGCTCATCATTGGGCAAGGTATCGACGCCCACGAACCACGTGCCTTCGCATTGCAGCCATTTGGCCTGTTCCTGGGGGTCTTGGATACGTTCCAGCGCTACTTGGCGGGCCTCCTGCGCCCAATGGCGCAGGTTGTCTTCGGCCGGGAAATGCGCCCAGCCCTTATCGAACAGCGCCTCTACCATCCCAGCGATTTGCGCAGCATGTTGAGCGCCACCAGCGTCAGGAACACCGCGAAGACGCGTTTGAGCGGCTTGGGGTCCATGGCATGGGCCAGTTTCACGCCCCAGGGGGCGGTGATCAGGGTCATGGCGATAACGATCAGGAAGGCCACGAGGTTGACCGCGCCGATGGTAAATGGCGGGCGGTTTTCAGGCGCGATTTCAAGGAACAGAAAGCCCGCGACCGATGGCACGGCGATGGTTATGCCAAAGCCCGCGGCGGTGGCCACGGCGCGGTGGATTGCGGTGCCGTAAAGGCTCATCAATGGCACGCCGAAGCTGCCGCCGCCGATGCCCATCAGGACCGAGAGAAACCCAAGGATCGGCGACATCACCGCGCGGGTCAGGCCCTTTGGCATTTCCGCGCCCAAACGCCAGTCGGACCGCCCCAGCCCAAGGTAGGCCCCGATCACCAGCCCCAGCACGCCAAAGACCCCTTGCAGGGTATTGGAGCGCAGGTTGGCGGCCACCAGAACGCCGAGCACCGCGCCCACGGCGATCCCCGGGGCCCATGTGCGCAGGATATCCCAATCCACCGCGCCCTTCTTGTTATGGCTCAGCACCGAACGCAGCGAGGTCACGATGATCGTGGCCAGCGAGGTGGCAAGGCAGATTTGCATGAGTTGCGGGCCGTCGTAGCCCAGAGTCTGGAAGGTATAGAAAAAGGCCGGCACCAGAACGATGCCACCGCCGACGCCCAGAAGCCCCGCGAGCACCCCGGCGAAGCCGCCGATCACAAGCAAGAGGACAAGCATCTGGATCAAGAGCATGGTATCGGGCATGGGATGTCTTTCATGAAGGATCTTTTGGCCCGCATACACGGGCCTGCGGGCGATGGGAAGTCACTCGCCCAGTGCAACCCCTTCGCGCCGGGGGTCGGCCCCGCCTTGCAGGGTTTCGCCAATCGAGATGGCGTGGACGCCCGAGATCAGCGGGCGGGTGGCCACCTCGTAGCCGAGGTTGCGCAACGCGGGGGCGAGCGCCGAGGTGGGTTCCACGTCGAACGGCCCGAAACGGTTGGTCAGGTTGGGCAGGTCGATGGCCTGTTGCACGTCCATGCCCCAATCGAGATGGGCGATCAGGGTTTTCACCACGTAGCCGATGATCCGGCTTCCGCCCGGGCTTCCGACCAGCATCACGGGCTTGCCATCTTTCAGCACGATGGTGGGTGCCATGGAGGAACGGGGCCGCTTGCCCGGCTCAACCCGGTTGGCGATGGGGCGGCCCTTGCGGTGGCTGCGGAAGGAGAAATCCGTAAGTTCGTTATTAAGCAGGAAGCCGCGCGTCATCAGGCGTGAGCCGAAGGCGTTTTCGATGGTGGTGGTCATCGACAGGGCATTGCCCATGCCATCGACGATCGAGATATGCGAGGTGGAGGGAAATTCGATCGAGGCGTCGTCGGCCCAATTGAGGGCGTGGTCGAACTCTGGCGATCCGGGGGTGACCTCGGGCAGCGCGTCGTCGCCTTTGAGCAACTCGGCGCGTTTGGCGAGATAGGTTTTATCGAGCAGACCCTTGACCGGAACAGGCACGAAATCGCTATCGGCCATGTAGCGGCCCCGGTCGGCGAAGGCCAGACGGCTGGCGTCGCCAATCAGGCGCCAGGCCTCGGCGCTATCGGGGCCAAGGGCGGCCATGTCGAAGGGTTCCAGCAGCCCGAGGATTTGCCCCACTGTCAACCCGCCCGAGGATGGCGGCCCCATGCCGCAGACCTCGTAGGCACGGTATTCGATGCAGGTGGGCGCGCGTTCGCGGACGCTGTAAATGGCAAGGTCGATTTCGCGCAGGACACCGGGGTTGCCGGGGGCGTTGCGGACGGTTTCAACGATATCGCGGGCGATCTCGCCGGTGTAGAAGGCCCCTGCCCCCTGCCCTGCCATCACACGGAGGATTTCGGCATAGGCCGGGTTCTTCAGGGTTTGCCCGACTTCCAAAAGCTGCAGGTCTGGCATGAAATAGTCGCGGGTGGGTTGGAAGCGTGTCAGGCGCAGGGCGTCGCCTGCAACCATGGTAGACAGCCGTGGGCTGACCGCGAAGCCCTGTTCGGCCAGTTGAATCGCGTCGTCAAAAAGCCCTGCCCAAGGCCGGTTTCCCCAGCGATCATGCGCGGCCTGCATCAAGGCGGGTGTGCCCGGCGTGCCCACCGAGCGCCCGCCGACCACGGCGTCGTAGAATTGCAGCGGTTCACCGTCCTGACCCTGGAAAAGGCGCGGGGTGGCGGACAGCGGCGCGGTTTCGCGGCCATCAAGGGTTGTCACCTCGCCCGTAGCGGCATCGTACCAGACAAGGAAGGCCCCGCCGCCGAGGCCCGAGCTTTGCGGCTCGACCAGCCCCAGAACGGTTTGCACGGCGACCATGGCATCGGCGGCCGTGCCGCCCGCGCGCAGCACCTTTGCCCCGGCCTCGACCGCCAAGGGATTGGCCGCCGAGATCATCCAATCGCGCGCCACATTGGGGCGGCCTTGCGCCTTGGCCTCTTGCGCGGCGGCGACTTGCGGCGAGGTGGCAACCGCCCCTGCCCCGGCCCCTTCAGGGGCCACGGCATCGGCGGCTTGCTGGGCGTTCAGCGGGGCCGCAAGGGCGAATGAAACCAAAAACGGCGCAAGGAATTTCATGGTCGGACCTCCGGGAAACCTGTGACGCTGAGACCGCTCATAGCATGGCTGGCACCACCTGATCGGGCGGGCGGTGGCCATCGTCGAAGGTTTTGATATTGAGGATCACCTTTTCCCCCATCTCAAGGCGGCCCTCCACGGTGGCCGAGCCCATATGCGGCAAAAGCACCACGTTTTTCAGGTCACGCAGGCGGGGGTTTACCTCGGCCCCGTGTTCATAGACATCGAGGCCCGCGCCCGCGATCTCGCCGGCGCGCAGCATGCGCGTCAGGGCGTTTTCGTCGATCACCTCGCCGCGCGAGGTGTTCACGATCACCGCCTCGGGTTTCATCAGCTTGAGCCGTCGGGCGTTCATCAGGTGAAAGGTCGAGGGCGTATGCGGGCAGTTGATGGAAATCACATCCATCCGCGCGACCATCTGATCAAGGCTTTCCCAATAGGTGGCGCCCAACTCTTCCTCGGTTTCGGGGCGCAAGCGGCGGCGGTTGTGGTAATGGATATCCATGCCGAAGGCCGCCGCGCGGCGCGCCACGGATTGTCCGATGCGGCCAAGGCCCAGAACACCCAAGCGCCGCCCGGCGATGCGCCCGCCAAGAAGCGTGGTGGGCGCCCAGCCCCGCCAATCGCCGCCTTGCATCACGGCCAGCCCCTCGGGCAAGCGGCGGGTGACGGCCAGAATGAGCCCCATGGTCATATCGGCGGTATCATCGGCGGAAACACCCGGCGTATTGGACACCAGAACGCCGCGTTCGCGGGCGGTTTGCACGTCGATATGATCGACCCCGGCCCCGTAATTGGCAATCAGCTTGAGCCGCTCACCGGCCTGCCCGATCAGCCCGGCATCAATCCGGTCCGACAGCGTGGGGACCAGAACATCGGCACTTTGCACCGCCGCGATCAACTCCTCGCGGGTCATGGGGGTGTCGTCCTGGCGCAACTGGACGTCGAACAATTCGCCCAGACGCCGCTCAACCGGGTCAGGCAGGCGTCGCGTAACGACAACACTCAGGCGATCAGATGCCATGGGGGGCCTCCTTCATCTTCCAAATCCCGCGCATTGCTGTCAGAGTGACGCAGGAAAGGCCGAGGCACAAGAACCCGGCCATAGGATCGGGCAGAAATCGGAAGATGCAGATGAAGACGAGCGTGGCATTGGCCGTTGCTGTGGCCCTTTTGGCCGGTAGCGTGGCACAGGCGCAGGAGCGCGGGCCGGTCACCAACCTGCCCTTGCCGCGGTTCGTATCCATGAAGGCCTCGGAAGGCAATGTGCGGCGCGGTCCAAGCCTGACCCATCGAATCGACTGGGTGTTCAAGCGCAAGGATGTCCCGCTTGAGATCACCGCCGAGCACGGCCATTGGCGGCGCGTACGCGACCGCGACGGCGCAGGTGGCTGGATTCACTATTCGCTTCTGTCCGGCGCGCGCACCGCGATCGTGGAGCGCGACATGCTGGATGTGCTGTCAAAACCCATGGAGGGCGCGATGGTTGTTGCGCGGCTGGAACTTGGGGTGATTGCCCATCTGGAGGAATGCAGCGCCGATTGGTGCGAGATTTCGGCAGGCGGCTACGAAGGGTGGGCCCCGAAGACAAGCCTTTGGGGTGTGAAGCCCGATGAAATCCTTGATTGACCAGCTTGAAGACAGGTTTTGCAAAAGCCGTGAATTTTTTGCTCAAGCACTCTTGAAACCGGCCCACGACCAGAGTAACTAGCGCGTCACCGTTGGGGTGTAGCCAAGTGGTAAGGCAGCTGTTTTTGGTACAGTGTACCGTAGGTTCGAATCCTACCACCCCAGCCATTTCCTCTTCAGCTTTAAAGCAATGACCCGCGCGGGTGGTACGGGTTGAAAGTGGCCCGGTTGGTGCCCCCCCGCGAGGAGTGGATCGGGTGGCGGCTTTCTTCGCCTTCTCGCGCGTGGCCCTATAGAATGTCTTGTACTCGTCAGGGCAAAATCAGCCACGATGCGGCACCTTGAACGAAGCGCGGTATGGTTCGGAAAGGCCGGGAAATGCGACCAGCCAGCCATGCCGGATCGCGAGTCTGAGCGCTTGGCGCAGGGTCACGATTTCATGGTGCATCGTCGACCGTGACGGCGGTTTGCAATCAGGGGCTTTCTGGGCCGAAAGATGCGGTAACCCTGCACTTTGCCAGCCGTCGCAACCTCGTACGCTTTCTCAAACCGTTCGGCAGCCTGCTTAAAGGTTTTCTCGCTTACGAAGTCTCCGCGTGATTTCTGCCCGCGCAGATCAGGATATCAGTCCTCGGCAAACTCCTTGGCTTTGGCAAGGCTCGCGTCTTTGGGACTTACGCGCCGGGTCTTGCCATTCATGTAAGCTGAACACTGCCGAACCGAGCTGTTCGGTCGCTTGTGGACCTGCACCTTGCCGCCCGGAATCCTGTGTTTTCAGCCATCTCGACACCGCACCCAAAACATGGGGCACAGCGTGTAAGATATGTGCAATAGAGATCCCGGCCAACATGGTCGGGCCAACTTTCCTGCACGTCGTCGTATTGATTGTTTAAATGGTGCCCGGGGGCGGAATCGAACCACCGACACGAGGATTTTCAATCCACTGCTCTACCCCTGAGCTACCCGGGCACGGGGAAGGCGGCTGCCTTCGGGTGGAGGCGTTCTAGGTCAGGTCGGGCGGGGTGTCCAGAGGGCTTTGTCAATTTTTTCAGGCCGCTGGCCTTTATCGCAGGAGGCTCGCTCGTGCACATCAATTGGAGTGGTGTGGTTGGTTGATGCCTGGATGCGGGCCAGCGCCGCCTAGTGCGGTTTCTCGCGGGCCTTTTGCGCCTCGGCCTCTTCCCAGGCGCGTTCCATATCCTCGGGGTCGCGCGACGGCACGGCATAGTCCCCGCCCATCCATTTGCCCAAGTCGATATCGGCGCAGCGTTTCGAACAGAAGGGCCGCGTCTTGGAGTCGCTTTTCTTGCCGCAGATCGGGCAGGTCATGGCATCACCTCGGAGAGTGCGACGCGGTCGCGTTTGCGTTGCAATTCATAATGGCCAAGGCCTGTCCAGCCGACAAGGGTGGTCTCCACCGTGCAGGCACGGAAGGCGGCGCGCAGGGTGGTTTCAAATTGGCGGCGGTCTTTCTTGGGCATCGGGGCGAGGTCAAGCACCACCTGCCCGCCCAAGCCACGCAGGCGCAACTGGCGCGGCAGATCCCGGGCGGCGGCCATGTTGGCCTTCATGCCCGCGGCGGGGGAGGTATCGTTGCCGGTGTTCACATCCACGGCTACGAGCGCGCGGGTGGGTTCAATGAACATCGAAGCCCCGCCCGAGAGCGGCACGCGAGCCTCTTGCAGGTGATCCAGTGCATCCAGCACACCGTGATCAGCAAAGGAGCCTTCCTCGGCTGCCACATCCGCCGGATCGGTCCATTCGCGCCAGGCCAGTGTGTGCGGCCCGTCGCCTTCGGTAAGTTTTTCCGGCTCGGCCCCGTCTGCATCGCCCAGAACAGCCGTGGCCAGATCGACCATGGCGCGGATATCCCCGGCGATCTCATCGTCGTCGGCCTCAAGGCAGGAAGAGCGCAGGATCAGGCCCATCTCGACCCCGTCCATTTCGGCGTGGGCAATGGCGAGCAACTCGTCGCGGCGGTCGTCATCGCGGATTTGGCGCGAGATATTGAGGCCCGGGGCCTCGGGCGTGACGATGGCGTAGCGGCTTTTGAACAAGAGTTTCGCCGTGACTGGCAGGGCCTTGCCCGGCTCGGCATGGCCGGTGACCTGCACCAAGAGCGGCTGTCCGGGGCTGAGGCCCTTGACCTGCCGCAAGAAGACTGTGCCATCGGGGGTGCGCAGGAACATGCCCCCCTGCCCTTTCATCGGGCGGTCGGCAATGGCGCGGTAGATGGCACCGGGGCGCGGGCCATCGGGATCGAGGAAGAGGTCTTCGAGGCGGCCATCGACCATAAGGGCGGCGGCCTCGATCCCGTTCAGGTGGTCAAGGGCGATCAGGCGGCCTTTCATGGCTCCTCCTTAAACAATGGGTAGCCTGCGGCGCGCAGGAGGGTGGCGGTTTCGGCCAGTGGCAGGCCGACAACGGCGGTGAATGAGCCTTGGATCCACGGGATCAGCACACCGGCGGGGCCTTGGATACCATAGCCGCCCGCCTTGCCCTGCCAATCGCCGGTGGCGAGGTAGGCGTTGAGTTCCTCATCCGAAAGGCGCTTCATCTTGACGGTGGTGACAACCTCGCGCTGCCAAAGCCGATCGCCCCGGCGGATGGCGACGGCGGTGATCACCTTGTGACGGCGGCCCGACATGGCCAGCAGGAATTGCGCCGCTTCGCCCGCGTTTTCCGGCTTGCCCATGATGCGGCGACCAAGGGCCACGGTGGTATCGGCGGAGAGCACGATGTCATCCGGCCCGGCCTCAACCGCCCAAGCCTTTTGCCGCGCCATGCGGATGCAATAGGGGCGCGGCAGTTCGGATTTTTGTGGGGTTTCGTCAATGTCGGGTGGGCGGATATCATCCGCCACAACCCCGATTTGTGCCAGCAAGTCCCGCCTGCGCGGGCTGCCCGATCCGAGGATGAGTTTGGGTGTGTCGATCATGTCAGCGCCCAGAAGTGCAGCCGGGTGCCAGCCACATTTTGCTGCGCAAAACGTTTACCCGCACTGTCGCGAAGCCAAGGGCTTCGCGCTATTTGAATCGGTAGTTGATCCGACCCTTGGTCAGATCATAGGGCGTCATTTCGACTTGCACCTTGTCGCCTGCCAGAACGCGGATGCGGTTCTTGCGCATCTTGCCTGCCGTGTGCGCGATGATCTCATGGCCGTTTTCAAGCTCGACCCGGAACGTCGCATTCGGCAGGAGTTCCTTCACGACACCGGGAAATTCGAGCGTATCTTCCTTGGCCATGGTCTCTCCTTCGTTGCACGATCCGCCTGATTTGCGGAACGCGCTTTAAATGGGCCTATTCGCCGTATTTTTCAAGGCCATAATCACCGCAGGCGGCGCTGTGTGACATCCTGGACGCGAGCGGGTTGTTCATTCCAGTGGGTGGCGTTGAGGACATTGCCATCGGCACGGACCCGGGAAATGGCGTCGACATCCACCTCGGTCACGGTCCAGCCGGGGGTGTTGAGGGTGCCTTCGGCCAAGACGCCGGTGGGGGGAAAGCCCGCGTCGGGCGGGCCGAAGATACCGCCCATGCCGGTATTGAGGTCGGCCACCTCGTTCCATTGCGCGTCGCCCACGGTCGAGGCCATGACGGTAACGCATTGTCCTTCCAAGGCGCGGGCCATGGCCCCGATGCGCACCCGCCAATAGCCTTCGAGCGCCTCGGTACAGGACGGAACAAGCAGGATATCGGCCTCGGCCAAGGCGCGGGCCAGAAGCGGGAATTCGGAATCATAGCAAATGAGGATGCCGATCTTGCCCAAGGCAGTGTCAAACAGGGTGAGCGGGCCGCCGGGCACAACGCCCATCGGCGCACGTTCCCAGCGGGTCATGATTTGCTTGTCTTGAATACCCATTTCGCCACTTGGGCTGAAAAGCCGGGCACGGTTGACCGGGTCGGGGCCAAGGGCGTCATCATAGACGGGGGCAGAGGCGGCGCAGATATAGACGCCATATTTGGCGGCCAATTCGGCGTGCAGCGCATCCACTTGCGGGATTTTATCCGAGATCGCCCGCAAAGAGGCAGGCAGATCGGCGGCCACATCCGGGCCGTTCAAAGTGGCCAGTTCCATCGCGCCGTATTCGGGAAACACCAGCAGGTCAGCGCCCTGCCCTGCGGCCTCGGAGACCCAGGCCTCAAGCTTCGTGGCGTAGTCGGACCATTGGTTGAATTGATCCAGAGGATAGGCGGCAGTTGCGATTTTCATGGGCGGACCTCAGAGGTTGCCAAAGACGTCATCAAGGATGTGCTGCAACCCCTTGGCGTCGTCTTGGGTGAAGGCACCGGGCTGATCGCTGTCGATATCCAAAACACCCAGAAGGTCATGCGCACCGTCATAAACCGGCAGCACGATTTCCGAACGGGTGGAACTGGAACAGGCGATATGGCCCGGGAAGGATTCGACATCGGCCACCAGCTGCACCGAACCGGTGCGGGCCGCCGCCCCGCAAACCCCGCGCGAAAACGGGATCGTCAGGCAGCCATGCCCGCCCTGATACGGCCCGATCTTGAGCATTTCGGGGCCGGTCACCCGGTAGAACCCTGTCCAATCAAAACGGTCGTCGGCGTGGTGCAGTTCACAGACCATGGTGGCCATGAGGGCCACCGGGTCAGTCTCACCCTCTGTCAGGGCGGCGATGGTCTTTGAGATTTCGGCGTAGTCGATGCGCATCTTGGCCTCGCGTAAGCATGTCCCGGCTGTTTAATCACATCCGGGACATGGGCCACAATGGGCAAGCTTCGCACAGGCTTAAACCCGTTCGATGGCAATCGCCGTGCCTTCGCCCCCGCCAATGCAGATGGCGGCAACGCCACGCTTCAGCCCGCGTTTTTCCAAGGCGTTCAGAAGCGTCACCATGATGCGCGCCCCGCTGGCCCCGATGGGATGGCCCAATGCGCAGGCCCCGCCGTTCACGTTCACCTTGTCGCGCGGCAGGTCCATTTCATGCATAAAGGCCATGGGCACCACGGCGAAGGCCTCGTTCACCTCCCACAGGTCCACGTCATCCTTGGACCAGCCCAGTTTTTGCAGGAGGTTCTGCGCCGCCGGCACCGGGGCCGTGGTGAACCACCCCGGCGCTTGCGCGTGGCTGGCATGGCCCATGATGCGGGCGCGGATGTTGAGGCCCTTGGCCTCGGCCGCCTCACGCGAGGCCATCACAAGCGCCGCTGCGCCATCGCTAATCGACGAGGAATTGGCAGGCGTCACCGTGCCATCCTGACGGAAGGCCGGTTTAAGCTGCGGAATCTTGTCGGGGCGGGCCTTGGCGGGTTGTTCATCCTCGGCAATCGTCACCTCGCCCTTGCGGGTTTTCAGGGTGACCGGGGCAATCTCGCCTTCA
The DNA here is from genome assembly GCF_030733685.1 of Roseovarius sp. MMSF_3281. Lineage (GTDB taxonomy): Bacteria > Pseudomonadota > Alphaproteobacteria > Rhodobacterales > Rhodobacteraceae > Roseovarius. The sequence goes on along the minus strand of NZ_JASHIM010000006.1, from coordinate 72,064 downwards.
AAGGCGCCGGATTTCTGCGCCGCCAAAGCCCCTTCGAGGGAGCCGATGGCATAGGCATCCTGTGCCTCGCGGGTGAACTGGAATTTTTCGGCGCAGTCTTCGGCGAAGGTGCCCATCAGGCGACCCTTGTCATAGGCATCTTCCAGCCCATCGAGGAACATATGATCCTGTACCTGCGCATGACCAAGCCGGGCCCCGCCGCGCATTTTCGGCAACAGGTACGGCGCGCAGGACATGGATTCCATACCGCCTGTTATCATCGTGTCGGTATGGCCCAAAGCGATCTGATCAAAGCCGATCATCGCCGCCTTCATGCCCGAACCGCACATCTTGTTGAGGGTGGTCGCCGGGACGTCCTCCCCCAAACCGCCGGCAAAGCCGGCTTGCCGCGCAGGGGCTTGGCCCTGCCCGGCGGGCAACACGCAGCCCATGAGAACCTCATCCACCGTGTCGCTACGGGCATCGACAAGCGCCGCGCGAATCGCCGCCCCGCCCAGAACCGGGGCCTCGACCCCGTCGAAATCCCCTTGAAAACCGCCCATCGGCGTGCGGGCGGCGCCCGCGATGACGACCTCTTTCATCGCTTGATCCTCCTCTTTCGTGCCCATGAATACCGAATGGTAAGGAATGGGGTCTAGCCTTGGCCGTATTACTACCTATGGCCCGGAGGCATCATGGACCTGCAGAGCACAAAAACCAATGACGCGCTTATCATTACCGTCAACGAGGCGCGCATCGACGCCAGCGCCGCGATCCGGTTCAAGGACGGCATGCGCGCCCTGACCGATGGCGGCCCGGCGCATGTGGTTCTGGACCTGTCGAAGGTGACTTTCGTCGACTCCAGCGGCCTTGGGGCGATCGTGGCCTCGATGAAGCAACTGAACCCGGGCCAACAGCTTGATCTGGCCGAGCTGACGCCGGATGTGGCCAAGGTATTTCGCCTGACCCGGATGGATTCGGTTTTCGTGATCCATGACAGCATGGACAGCCTGTCGCGCCGCGCCGCCGGATAACGCGGCCCACGGTTGATCAGCGGGACAGCCGGAATGAGGATGGGGCCACCGATGGCATGCCAATTTTCTCTAAGCGCGACCGCAACGCAATCCGGCGTGCGTGATTTGCTGACCGGGTGCCGCCGGGCGCTTGTATCGGCCAAGGTACCGGCAGCCTGGCGAGGTACGGTCGAACTGGTCTGGGCCGAAGCGCTGAACAATATTGCCGAACATGCCTATGCGGATGACGTGCCCGGCCCGGTCAAGATCATGGCCACAGTCAAGGACGAACGGATTGCAGCCGATATACGGGATCGCGGTCGGCCGCTGCCCGGTCTTTCGCCACCGCCCAGGCACCTGCCCGATTCGGATGGACCAACAGAGGCACTTCCCGAAGGGGGATTCGGGTGGTTCCTTATCAAGGGTTTGTGCGAGACCGTGGAGTATCAGCGCAAGGCAGGGGAAAATCACCTGCATTTGGTGGTGCATATCCCCCGATACACGGCCTAGTTGAAGTTGACGCCCCCAAAACCGCCTTCTGGTCACAATCTGTACGCAGAAGTGCCTGAATGGAAGGCCATAAGAACAACTGTAGCTGCATAAAGCTTCCCTCGGCGTCGCGCGTTTAACAGCCCCCACCCAGTGCGCGGCGTCGAGGTTTCTGTTTCCCTGACATCTTGAAACAGCCACTGCGCGGCAGGCGTCGCAGAAATCTGTTAAATGAGCGTTCATTTTCTGACATTTTGATTCAGACTTGCGCCAAAACCCACTATGGTCGGCCTAGCAATACTTGAGGAGGCCCCATGCGCGATTTTCACCTGCCCGGCCGTTCGGCCTGTTTTGCCACGAATGGCCTGTGCGCCACGTCCCACCCACTGGCGGCAAAAACCGCCATCGACATTCTTGAGCGTGGCGGCAACGCCGTAGACGCGGCGATTGCCGGGGCTGTTCTGCTGGGGATTTGCGAACCGCAAATGACAGGGATCGGCGGCGATTGTTTCGTGCTGTTCACTGAGCCGGGCACGGGCGAAATCAAGGCGCTGAATGGTTCGGGACGTGCACCAGCGGCGGCCAATGCTGCCGATTTGCGCACCAAGGGACATGACACGGTGCCGCTTTGTGGGCCCGAAGCGGTGACCATTCCCGGCGCGGTCGATGCCTTCTGCCGGTTGAGCGCAGAGCACGGGAAACTGGGCCTTGATGCGCTGTTGGCCCCTTCGATCCACTATGCCGAAGAGGGCGTGCCGGTGGCACCGCGGGTGGCTTTTGACTGGCCTACGGCGGCGAAAGCCCTGCAAGGTCATGGGGTGACGCATTATTCCAAGGCCGGGCAGCCCTATGGCACCGGCGAGATGTTCCGCGCGCCGGGGCAGGCCGAGGTGCTGCGCCGGATCGCGAAAGAGGGCCGGGATGCCTTTTACACAGGCGAAGTGGCCGAGGATATGCTGGCCACCCTGAACGGCATGGGCGGTGTGCACGCGGGCGAGGATTTCGCGGCGACGGCCTGTGATTACGCCACCCCGGTACGGGGCAGCTACAACGGTGTCGATCTGGTGGAGCATCCGCCCAACGGGCAAGGTGCCACGGCGATCCTGATGCTTAACATTTTGAGCCACTTCGACATTTCTCGCATGGACCCACTGGGCGCGCAGCGCGCCCATATCGAGGCGGAGGCCGCGAAACTGGCCTATGATGCGCGCAACCGGATTATCGCCGACCCCGATCATACCGCGCGGTTAGAACATATGCTGGCCCCGGAAACGGCGGCGAAACTGGCCGCTTTGATCGATCCGCAAAACGCCATGCCCTCCGCGGCCCCGCTGACGGAGGCGGTGCATCGGGATACGGTTTATATCACGGTGGTCGATCGCGACAGAATGGCGGTTTCGCTGATTTATTCGATCTTTCACGGGTTTGGTTCTGGCATTGCCTCGGAGAAGTTCGGGGTTTTGATGCAAAACCGCGGCGCGGGCTTTTCCCTGACACCGGGGCACCCGAACGAGATGGCCGGAGGCAAACGGCCGATGCATACGATCATCCCCGGCATGTTGACCGATGCAAGCGGGGTGATCATGCCCTTTGGTGTCATGGGCGGCGCATATCAACCCAATGGACACGCCAGATTCGTGAGCAACCTCAGGGACTTCGGGATGGACCCGCAGGCGGCCATCGACGCACCACGCGCCTTTTCGGACGCGGGCACCATGAAGGTCGAGCGCGGCTATGCCCAGAACGTGAAGCAGGAATTGGCCGATATGGGCCATAAGGTCAGCACCCCAGAGGAGGCCATCGGCGGCGCGCAGGCAATCCTGATCCGGCCCGATGGCGTATTGGAGGGGGCAAGCGACCCGCGCAAGGACGGTTGTGCATTGGGGTATTGAGTGATCTGGGGCGCGCACCCACTGAATTAACGGCGCGCCCTCATCCGCCCTTACGGGCTTTTTCAAGAAAACCGGCCACAAGCCGTTTCGAAACGGCTTGGCATCAAGGGCCTTCGAAGGCCCTTGCAACGCGGTTTCGAAACCGCGTCGGGCAAGCCCGTTCGAACGGGCTTGTTAAAGCGTTTCGCGAAAAACCTGAGTAACAGATTTTCGCGAAGCGCAGTGCGCCGTTCAATCGTTGCGCGCGTTCCGCCGTTATCTGATGCCTCAGGTTAAAGGCGGAACGCTTTAGTTCAGTTGGAAGTGCAGCGGGTAGGCGCCATCCTGAAAGGGGCCGAAAAGATCGGGGATGTCGGGGTGATCCACCGGTTCGCCCGAGTAATCGGCCACGAGGTTCTGTTCCGAGACATAGGCCACGTAGTAGCTTTGGTCATTCTCGGCCAGAAGGTGATAGAACGGCTGTTCCTTCGAGGGGCGGCTATCCTCGGGGATAGCGTGGTACCATTCCTCGGTATTGGAAAATTCGGGGTCGACATCGAAGACAACACCCCGGAAGGGATGTTTCTTGTGGCGCACCACTTGACCCAGATGATATTTTGCACGCGTCTTCAGCATCATATTGCAGCCCCTACCCTTGCATTCTAAAGGTTTCAAGTGCGGTTTGTCTAACCCCTGAGCGGAAATTGGCGGGAAACAGTCTGTGAACCTTACTTTGACAGTGCTTGAGATCGTGGCCCCGGTTTTCATGCTGGCAACCATCGGGTTCACTTGGGTAAAACTGGGGTTCGATTACAACGTCGAGTTTGTCACCCGGATGGCGATGACGCTTTCGGTGCCCTGCCTGATCTTTGTCTCGCTCATGCAAACCGAGATCGACCCGGCGGCCCTGACCACGCTGTCGTTGGCGGCGATCGTCGCCTATGGGGCGCTGACCGTGGTGATACAGGTTTTGATGCGCGCGGGCGGGTTGGAGCAGCGCACCTATGCCGCGCCGATGATTTTCGGCAATACCGGCAACCTTGGCCTGCCCCTGGCCCTGTTCGCCTTTGGCGAGACAGGGCTTGGCTATGCGGTGGTTGTTTTTGCCATCATGGCGATATGGTCTTTCACCTACGGGATCTGGCTGGTCTCGGGGGGCGGGTCGATCCTGAAGGTGGTGAAGGAACCTTTGGTGGCGGCCACCGTGCTTGGCGGGGTGTTTTTGTGGCAGGGCTGGCAGACGCCCGTTTTCCTGACCAATGCGCTGGATCTTGTGGGGCAAATGGCGATCCCCCTGATGCTGATCACGCTGGGCATTGCGGTGGCGCGGCTGACGCCGGGACGCGTGAAGCTGGCGACGGTGCTGTCGGCGATCAAACTGGCGATTTGTGCCGCGACCGGATGGGCCGTGGGGCTGTGGTTCGGACTGGATGCAACCGCGCTTGCGGTGCTTGTATTGCAGCTTGCAACGCCGGTGGCGGTGACCTCGTACCTCTTGGCCGAGAAATACGGCGCCGATGCACAGGCGGTGGCGGGCTTGGTGGTTGTTTCGACCCTGATATCGGTGGTGGGCTTGCCGTTTTTGTTGGCGTTTTTGCTCTGATCCGGGGGTGTGCTTCAATTCGTGATTTGAACCTGTCCCGCTTTGCGCTAAACTGCCCGAAAAAGAAAAGCGAGAGGCAGTATGAGCAGAACTCTTCGCGCCATGATGATCGTGATGCTGGTGGCATCCTGCGGGGGTGGTCGTGATAGCGGCCCACCGCCCGGTAACCTGGATGACGCCTGTGCGATTGTCGCAGAGCGCCCGCATTATCTTCGTGCTTTCCGCGCGACCGAACGCCGTTGGGGCGTGCCGGTGCATGTGCAGATGGCCACCATTCATCAGGAATCCAAGTTTGACGGCGGTGCGCGCACGCCATTCCGCTGGACCTTGGGCGTGATCCCCATGGGGCGGCAAAGCTCGGCCTATGGGTATAGCCAGGCCTTGGATGGCACCTGGGATGAGTACAAGGAAGAAAACCGCCGTTTTACCGCGCGGCGCAATGATATCCACGACGCCACCGATTTCATGGGCTGGTATATGGCCAAGTCGAACCAGCGGCTTGGCATTTCCATGAGCGATGCGCGCAACCAGTACCTTGCCTATCACGAAGGGCGGACTGGGTTTTCGCGCGGGTCGTATAACGCCAAGCCCTGGCTTCTGAGGGTCTCGGCCAAGGTTGAGGAACGCGCGCGGATGTATGAAACCCAATTGCGCAGTTGCGGCGGGCGGCGCGGTTTTTTCTGATCGCAGAAACAAGAAAACCCCGGCCACTATGCCGGGGTTTTGCTGGTACCCTGGGATCAATCGCCCTGACGGCCCACCGGCCCTTTGCCGGGGATCTTAAATTGACTGTTGGCTAGGCGAACGCCGGTTTCCAGATCGCCCAGAACCACCGTTGTTCGGCTGCCCGCGTCATCGTTGATCACCCATTGCCGAAGCTCAACCGGGTTGGCCGTAAAGACCAATTCGATACTGCCGTATTCGGGATGCTCGGGGTCTTGGGCGCGGATGGTGGTGGTTTTGCCATCGCTGGCGTGGCCGGTCACCATGCGTTCGCGCGTGAGGTCGACGTTGCGAGCAAGGATGATCTTGAGCGGCGTACGGTGCAGCGGATAGGCCTCGGGACCGGTGTTTGATTTCGGGTCGACGATGCCCACCGTATCGCCATCGGCCACCACGAGGGTGCGTTCGGGCGGCGCATATTCGAACCGGACGCGACCGGGGCGTTTTATGTAGATTTGGCCGGTGCTGATCGTGCCGTCATCGTTGATCTGCGTGAACTCGCCCGAGGCGGTCGAGAAAGAATTCAGATAGCCCGAGATTTGCCCCAGCGAGAGTTTTTCCGCCGCGGCGGGGAGCGCCGTGGCAAGGCACAGCGCCGCGGCGGAAATGAAACTTGTGATACGCATGTTTGCCATGCTCCTTACCTCGTGTCGTGTCGTGCCAATGTGTAACACTGGGCGCTGTTATGCGATATCAAACCGCCTTATCCCGATATCAGCATCCCCGCACCGGTAATCAAGGCCACACCGGCAAGGCAAAGCCCGACCAGCATCAGGATTCCGTCGCGGGCGGTGAAGGCCAGCCCGACAAGCGCAATGGCCAGCATCGGCAGCGCGGCGGCAAAGGGGATGATCTCAAGCGGTGGGACAAGCAGGCAAAGGGCAATGACACACAGGGCGGCAAAGATCTTGGCCAGGCGCGTGACAAGGCTTTCCAACCGCCGACCAAGCCAACGGTCCATCCGGCGCGCCGCCGGGCGGGCCTTTTGGATGGCGCGGAGCAGTTTATCGGCGGTGATCTGCCGGTTTCCAAGAACCGAAGGCAACCAGATATGCCGACGCCCCAGAAGCACCTGTGCGGCAATCATGAAGATCACCAAGGCAAATAGGCTTGGAACACCCGGGATGCCCCCGAGGGGCGAGACAACGATAATGGCGGGCAGGAAAAGAAGCGGGCCAAAGCCGCGCGGGCCGATCCGTTGCACCACATCGCCCAGCGATACCGGCCCCTTGCTTTGCGCCAGTGTGCCCAATTCATCCAACAGGCCATTGGCGGTTTCGATGTCCCCCATGCCGCGTCATCCTTTACCCTTTGCATAGGCCCAACGCGCTAGGCGCGCGTTGGTTTCATGCGGTGTGCCGTGCTTATTGTTCCGGCACGAGGATTTCGCGTTTGCCAACGTGGTTGGCGGCGCTCACGACGCCCTCTTCCTCCATCTGCTCAACAAGCCGGGCGGCCTTGTTATAGCCGATGGCCAGCTTTCGCTGGATATAGGAGGTCGAGCATTTGCGATCCTTGATGGCGATGGCGACGGCCTGATCATAAAGCGCGTCTTCGCCGTCGGTATTGCCCCCCGTCGACAGGCCAAGCACCTGGTCGATACTGTCGGCCTTTTCGTCCTCGGGGCCGTCCTGAACGCCGCTGACGTAGGCGGGCGGGCCATAGGCCTTGAGGTGGGTGACGACCTCTTCGACCTCTTCATCCGAGACGAAGGGCCCGTGGCAACGGGTGATCTTACCGCCACCGGCCATGTAAAGCATATCGCCCATGCCCAGCAGTTGCTCGGCCCCCATTTCGCCCAGAATGGTTCGGCTGTCGACCTTGGAGGTCACCTGGAACGAGATCCGGGTGGGGAAGTTGGCCTTGATGGTGCCGGTGATGACGTCCACCGAGGGGCGCTGTGTGGCCATGATCAGGTGGATGCCCGAGGCACGGGCCATCTGTGCAAGGCGCTGAATGCAGGCCTCGATTTCCTTGCCGGCGACCATCATCAGGTCGGCCATTTCGTCGACGATAACGACGATATAGGGCATTTTCTCGGGCGCGAATTCTTCGGTCTCGAACACGGGCTCGCCGGTGTCGTCGTCAAAGCCGGTTTGCACGGTGCGCGAGAACATTTCGCCCTTGGCAAGCGCGTCGGCCACGCGGCCGTTGTAGCCGTCGATGTTGCGCACGCCCATCTTGGACATCTTGCGGTAACGATCTTCCATTTCCGCCACGACCCATTTCAGCGCCACGACCGCCTTTTTCGGGTCGGTCACAACGGGCGACAGAAGATGCGGGATGCCGTCGTAGACGGAAAGTTCCAGCATCTTGGGGTCGATCATCACAAGACGCAGGTCTTCGGGCGTCAGCTTGTAAAGCAGTGACAGGATCATGGTGTTGATCGCCACGGATTTACCCGAGCCGGTGGTCCCGGCAATCAACAGGTGAGGCATCTTGGCAAGGTTCGACACCATCGGGTCGCCGCCGATATCCTTGCCCAGCGCCAGAGGCAATTTCTGGTTGCCGTCGCCATAATCGCGACTGGAGAGGATTTCGCGGAAACTGACCATTTCGCGGTTGTCGTTGGGCAGTTCGATGCCAATGACAGAGCGGCCCGGCACGGTACTGACCCGCGCCGACAGCGCCGACATGGAGCGCGCGATGTCATCGGCCAAGCCGATGACGCGGCTGGCCTTGAGGCCGGGGGCCGGTTCCAGTTCGTACATGGTCACCACGGGGCCGGGGCGGACCGAAACGATTTCGCCCTTCACACCGTAGTCATCCAGCACGTTTTCCAGCATCCGCGCGTTTTCCTCCAGCGCCTCGTCGGACAGGTGGTGGCGCGTGATGCTGTCGGGGTTGGTCAACAGGTTGAGCGGCGGAAGGTCGTACTCGGGCTTGGCCGCCTCTTCGAATTGCAGGGTCGGCTGGGCCTCGGCCATGGCACGGGTCGAAGGCTGCGGGGCTTTGCGGGTGCTATGCTGCACGACCTTTTTGGGTTCGGCCACCGGGATGCGGGGTTGTGCCGTTTGTGTCGGCTGAGGGGCCGGCGCGGGCTGTTGCGGGGCCGGTTGTTCCTGTTGCGGTGCCGGTTGTGCCTCGGGCGCGGGGGCCTGCATCATCGGCTGCGCCTCGGGTTGCGGGACCGACAGGGGCGGCTCGGCAGGCATCAAGGGCTGTGGCTGTGCAGCGGTAAGCGGCGGCTCGGGCGGAAGCCCCTGCCCTGCCCCGGTGTTGAGGATCAACGGATCGGGGCCGCGGCCCCGGCCTTTGGTCAAGGGCGCGACGCTTTCGGATTGCACGGCGGGGTTTTGACGCACGCGGGCCTTGATCACGTCGGCGATGCGGGCGCGCACGCGATCTTCGCCGGGGGCGTCCACGTCCTCGGCCATGACCGGGTTTTCGATGAGTTCGGGTTCGGGGTCAGGTTCGGGGCGGCGGATAAGAGAGGGCATCCGCGACAGGAACCCGCCCGATTGCTCATCTTCGGCCACCTCGGGGGCCGCGGGGGCGGGCGCCGTGGAAACCGGCGCGCGATGCACGACCGGCTGCGCCGGGATCGCGGCCTCGGCGCGGGCGTATTCCTGCGCTTCGGCACGCTCGGCGGCGCGGCGGGCGCGGGCATCGGCGGCCTTGGCCTGAACGCCTTGGGCGGCATGAACCGCACCCGAGGCCCCACGCCCCAGAAGCGTCATGGTCCAGGCGTAGGTCATGATGACACCCACCAGCAGGAAGCGCCCGATGCGCGAAAGTTCGGGCCGCGTGAACCCCAGAACGAAAGCGCCCAGCGCCAGCATGGCCACACCAAGCACAAGCGACAGGAGTTTCAGGCCCAGGCTGGCCCCGAAAGGCAGGATGCCCAGAAGCGACCCCAATACGGTATCGCCAAACAGTCCGCCCAAGCCGAAACTATGGGTCGCTGCCCATGTCTCACCGGGGGCCAGCGAGGCGGCATAGAGCGACAGAACGGCAACCCAGATGGGCGCGAAGATCAGGCGGCCAACAGCGCGGTCTTCTCCACGGTGCAGGGCAAAACGCAGGCCCCAGGCCCCGAGAACGATGGCCAAGGCCCAAGCGCCCCAGCCGACAATCATGAAAAGCGGCGCGGCAATGGAGGCCCCGAAGCGGCCAAGCCAGTTTTGCACAGGCGCATCCGTGGCCGACATCCAGCTGGGATCGTCGGGGTGGTACGAGGCGATCATTGCCGCCGCTGCCGCTCCAAGCACCAGAAGCGCGATGCCCATCAACTCCTTGCCGCGCTTTTCGATCGCCTCGGCCATGGTGCTGTCAAGCAGCGGGTCGCGCCCGCGTGTCTGATATGCCATCTTGTCCCTCGTCCTCAATTTATCTGAAAAGACAGTCGCGAAGCCGGGTAAGGCCCTGCGCCATCTCGTCTTTTGGGGCCACCATGGCGACCCGAATGTATCCTTGGCCGGGGTTCGCGCCCCCGACTTCACGGCTTAGGTAGGCACCGGGCAAGACCCGGACGCCGGTTTCTTTCCAAAGTTTGAGCGCGGCTTCTTCGCCATCCTCGACGGGCAGCCAAAGGAAAAATCCCGCCTCGGGGCTTTGGTAACCCGGCACATGGCCCAAGATGTCATCGGCCAGCGCGTATTTCTCGGCGTAAAGCGCGCGGTTTTCGATCACATGCGCCTCGTCGGCCCAGACCTTTTCGGCCACCCGTTGCAGGGGCATGGGCAGCGGCGCGCCGGCATAGTTGCGAAGCTGTTTCAGGCGGGCGATAGTTTCCGGCCCACCGGCAACAAAGCCGCTACGCAACCCCGGCAGGTTGGAGCGTTTCGAAAGGCTGTGGAAGATCACCACGCGTTCGGGGCTTGCGCCCATCGAGTGGGCCACTTGCAGGGCACCGGTGGGGGCGTCGCCGCGGTAAATCTCGGAATAGCATTCATCGGCGAAAATCTGGAAATCGTGCTTTTCGCCCAATGCGATAAGCTCGCGCCAGTAGTCATGGCTGGCCACCGCCCCTTGCGGGTTGGAGGGTGAGCAAAGGTAGACCACCGCAGCGCGGTCCAGCGTTTCGGGCGACACGGCAGAGAAATCGGGCAAATGGCCGGTCTCGGCGGTGGCAGGCAGCAGCACGGGTTTGGCCCCCACGCTGAGGGCCGCGACCATGTAGACCTGATAGAAGGGGTTGGGCAAAAGCACCACGGGCTGTCCGCCCTTGGTTTCGGGGCAAAGCGCCATCATGGCGTTATAAAGCCCCTCACGCGTGCCATTGAGGGCCATGACGTGACGCTCGGCCTCAAGCGCCACGCCATAGCGGCGTTGCACCCAATCGCAAATCGCCTGCCTCAGTTCAACCGTGCCTTCGTTGGCGGGGTAGCGGCCGAATTCGGCCAGATTGTCGGCAATAATATCCCCCACCCACGCCGGGAAGGCGTGTTTGGGCTCTCCAATGGTCATATGCATCACCTCGCCGCCGGGCGCGTGGGCGTCCAACAGGCTCCGCAGGCGCGGAAACGCATAGGCCGGTAGGTTCGAAAACCGCTCGGGAAACATCAATACTGCCTCAAAGTTCGGGATCGTCATCGTCCCGTTTGAGGATGAATCTACTCAAGGGTTTGGCTTAGGTCCAGCAAAACCAATGCCTTGACAGGCAGATTGTGGCATTTTCGCAGTCGGCGTTACGGGGTAAGCGCGGCTTCGGCGGCCTTGGCAAGGCGCAGCAGGCGTTCCTCGGTATGGGGCGCACCGCAAAGGAGTATGCCGCAGCTTGGCGTTCCGGTGGGCAGGGTCACGCCGCAGCCCCCCATGAGGTTGCCCACCCGCGTGTTCCGCAGGGTGAGCAGGTTTTCGGTGACATAATAGTCATCGTCCGACATGAGTTTTTCCATGTTGGGCGGCATGTTGGGGGCGGTTGGCATGATGACCGCGTCAAAGCCTGCGGTGCGGGCGTCATAAGCGGCGCGCAGGGTTTCGAGCTTTTGCCATGCGGCGACATAGTCGGAGGCTTTGAATTCCTTACCGCCGCGGAAACGCTCTAGAATCGGCGCAAACATCTTGTCGGGTGCGGCTTCGACCACCTCGGACCATGTGCCGTAGGCCTCGGAGGTATAAAGGATGCCGGACATGGGCATGGCCTGAGAGACTTCGGGCGAGGTGATGCGTTCGACCACGGCACCGGCATCTTGCAGGCGTGTGACCGCATCGTTGAAGGCTTTGAGAGGCGCCTCGCGGATATCGTCGAAAACCACGGTATCAAGGATGGCAAGCCGTTTGCCCTTGAGGGTCGCACCGCGCAGATCGGCGGGTTTGATACCTTCAAGGGCGGCGAGCATGAGGCTGGCATCTTCGACGGTACGGGCCAGTGGACCGACGGTATCGAAGGACGCTGCCAGCGGCACGGCGCCTTCAAGAGAGACCCGGCCAGAGGTGGTTTTGAGACCCACCAGATCGTTCCAGGCCGAGGGAATACGGACGGAGCCCCCCGTGTCGCTGCCGATCCCGCAAGCCGCAAGACCAAAGGCGACCGAGGCCGCGGCCCCCGAACTGGACCCGCCGGGCACCGCGCCTTCATCGTTCACATTGGGGGGCGTGGCGGTGATAGGGTTGAGGCCAAGGCCCGAGAAAGCCAGTTCGCTCATGTGGGTTTTGCCAAGGCAGACAAGCCCCGCTTGCGACGCATTGCGCAACACGCGGGCGTCGCTATCAGGCGTGCGACCTTCCAGAAGGGCGCTGCCGGCTTCGGTCTTGTAACCTGCTGTATCGAAAAGATCTTTCCAACTGATCGGCACGCCATCGAGGGGGCCAAGGCGCAGCTTGGCCTTGGCGCGTTCGGCGGCGGCCTGTGCCTCGGCCCGGGCGCGGGTAGCAGTGACGGCGGAATAGATGCGGTCGCGGGCCTCGTGCCCTTTGATCGCGTCCAAATAGGTTTCGGTCAGCTCGACCGGGTCAATCTCGCCCTTGCCGATGCCCTTGCCCAACTCCGTCGCTGTCATGGTCAGCCAATCACGCATGCCCTGCCCTTTCGTATCAATTGTCAAAAGCCACGGTAGCGGCAGTGCGGCGCATGGACAATCCCGCTAAAGCCGCCATATTGCGCGGCATGGAACATGATACCGATATCGCCATCGTCGGCGGGGGCCTGAACGGCCCTGCCCTTGCCATCGCCCTTGCCAAACAAGGGTTTCGCGTGACCGTGATTGACAGCCTGCCGGAAACCGTGCGCAAGAACGCGGCCTTTGACGGGCGGGCCTATGCGCTGGCCTTGGCCTCGGTGCGGTTGCTGCAGGCCATCGGGGTTTGGAGCCGGGTCGAAGAGCACAGCCAGCCGATGCTTGAAATCAAGGTGAGCGACGGGCGCGCGGGCGAAGGGGCATCGCCGTTTTTCATGCATTTCGATCATGCCGAGATCGAGGAAGGGCCGATGGGCCATATGCTGGAGGATCGCTACCTTAGACGGGCTTTCCTTGAGGCGATGAAGGACGAGGCGAATATCACCCAGTTGCGCGATACGGTGGTCGCGCAGGAGGTGGAACGCGGCGGGATGCGCGTGACGCTCGAGTCGGGTAAAACCCTGTCGTGTCAATTGCTTGTGGGGTCGGACGGGCGCGCATCGGGCACCGCACAGCGGGCCGGGATCAAGCGCACGGGCTGGGGCTATGGCCAGACGGCCCTGGTCGCGGCGATTGAGCATGAGTTGCCGCATAACGGTGTCGCACATCAATTTTTCATGCCGCCGGGGCCTTTGGCGATCTTGCCGCTACCGGGCAACGTGAGTTCGATCGTCTGGAGTGAAACCGAGGAAACCGCCGCGCGGTTTGCCGCGCTGCCGGATGCGGAGTTCATGGAGGTTCTACGCCCCCGGTTTGGCGATTTTCTGGGCGATATCAAACTGTTGGGCAAGCGGTTCACCTATCCTTTGAACCTGACGATTGCCAATCATTTCGCGGCCCCGCGCGTGGCCCTGATTGGTGACGCGGCACATGGGATGCACCCGATTGCCGGGCAAGGGCTTAACGCGGGGTTAAGGGATGTGGCGGCCTTGGCGCAGGTTTTGGACGAGGCGCGCAAGCGCGGCGAGGATATGGCCGCCCCCGATGTCCTGGCGCGGTATCAGCAGTGGCGGCGGTTCGATACGGCCACGCTGGCGCTGGTGACGGATGCCACCAACAAGCTGTTTTCAAACGATAATCCCATCCTGCGCTTTGGGCGTGACCTTGGCATGGGGGCGCTGAATGCCATGCCGAAACTGCGCCGGACCTTTATCCGCGAGGCGGCGGGCCTGACCGGGGATTTGCCGGATTTGATGAAGGGGTAACGGGTGTACAGATCGTACAGAACGTACGTGAGTTTTGTACACAACGCAGGGGCCAAGGATTTTCGAAAATCCTTGGCCAAGCGATTTCGAAATCGCTTGCCCGCTCTGACGGCTAGCCGCGCTCCAACACCCGGATCATCGTGTCGCCGTAGCGGCGTTCATCAAGTAGGGTCAGGCCCTCGGGCGGGGTGATATCGGCGCTTTCCTCCCAGACGATCAGGGCCTCCTCGGCGATCCAGCCGCCCGCGAGGGCGGCGGCAAGCGCGGCCTCGCCCATTTGCTTGCCATAGGGGGGATCAAGAAAGACGAGGGTTGCGGGTGTGCCGGGGCAATCGCCCAGTTTGCGGGCATCGCGTTGGATGATGCGGGTTTCCCCTTCGGCCCGGCAAATACCGATGTTTTGCCGCAGGAGTTTGAGGGCGGTGCGGCCATTCTCAACAAAAGTAACCTGTCCGGCCCCGCGCGAGAGCGCCTCAAGCCCCAAGGCCCCGGTGCCTGCGAAAAGATCGAGAACGATGGCCCCGTCACAGGAGCCGCCGAAGCCCCCTGCCAGCATGTTGAACAGGCTTTCGCGCACCCGGTCGGCGGTGGGGCGCAGGTGGGCGCCCGCATCCCCCTTGCCCACCGAGGCCAGACGGCGGCCGCCGAAGTCTCCGCCGATGATCCTCATGCCCGCAGAAGGGTTTTGAGATCGGTTTCGGGGTTGGCCACCGCCGCAGGGTCGGCGGTTTTGCCCGCGTCGATCAGGCGTTTGCCCACCATGTAGGCGCGGGCGTCGTTCATGGCGTCCACGGCAAGCAATTGATCGCCCTTGAAATACCAGAAGGACACATGCCCGTCGGCATCGCCGGGGCGGGTGACGATATGGTCGTAGCCGGTATTAAGACCCGCGATCTGCAATTTCACATCGTATTGATCGGACCAGAACCACGGCTGCGGAACATAGGTCTTGCCCGCCCCCATGATGTTTTCGGCCACGCATTCGGCCATGTCGATGGCATTGGGAACCGATTCAAGGCGGATGCGCCCGCCCCGGGCCGGAAAGGAAGCGCAATCGCCCGCGGCCCAGATGGCCGGGTCACTGGTACGGCCCTGTTCATCGCACTTGATGCCATTGTCGATCAGCACGCCCGAGAATTCCGCCAATGTGGTAGCGGGTGTGATTCCAACGCCGACGATGGCGAAATCGACGCTGAGTTCACTGCCATCGCTGAGGCGCGCGCCGGTCACGCGGGTCTCGCCCAGCAGGGTTTCAAGGCCGATGCCTTCGCGGATATCGACCCCGTGAGAGCGATGCAGCGCTCGGAAGTAATCCGAGGTTTCGGGGGCGGCCACCCGTTGCAGGATGCGGTCGGCCATTTCGACGAGCGTGACCTTGAGGCCCTTCGAGGCAGCCACGGCGGCGGCCTCAAGCCCGATGTAACCACCGCCGACGATCAGGACATGGCGGCCTTCGGTGAATTCCGGCGCCATGGTGTCGGCGTCGTGCAGATCGCGCACGGTATAAACACCCTGCAACCCGCCCCCGATGCTGTCGGGCAGGCGGCGGGGGGTTGAACCGGTGGTAAGCACCAGGTGATCGTAGGGGATCGTCTGATCGCCCACGGTAACGCATTTATCCGCGCGGTCGATGGCGGTGACGGTTTCATCCAAGTGCAGGTCGATGCCGTTTTCGCCGTAAAAACTTTCGGGCCGCAGGAAGAGGCGTTCAAGCTCCATCTCGCCCAGGAGGTATTTTTTCGACAGCGGCGGGCGTTGGTAGGGGGGAACCGGTTCTTCGCCGATCAGGGTGATCTTGCCGTCGTAGCCAAGGTTACGCAGTTTCGCCACGCAGGACGCGCCCGCCTGCCCGGCCCCGATCACGACTATCCCGGTCATATTTTTCCCTTCCTTTTCCATGGTCACGCCCGCGCGCTGACCCTATATCTACCCGTACTGGAAACGCAATTGATAGACAGGGAGCGACCATGAGCATTTCAAAAGGCGACAAACTTCCCGAAGCGACGCTGGCACAGATGGGCGGCGACGGCCCGGAACAGGTGGAACTGTCCGACAAGGTGAAGGGCCGCAAGGTGGTGATTTTCGCCGTACCGGGGGCCTATACGCCGACCTGTCATTCGGCGCATGTGCCAAGTTTCATCCGCACCAAGGATCAATTCGATGCCAAGGGCGTGGACGAGATCATCTGTATCTCGGTCAACGACCCATTCGTCATGGGCGCATGGGGCGAGGCCACGGGGGCCGCTGATGCCGGAATCACCATGCTGGGCGATCCGGAATCAGCCTTTACCAAGGCGATCGGCATGGAGTTCACCGCGCCGCCGGCTGGCCTGATCGCGCGTTCCAAGCGCTATGCCATGGTGGTGGAAGATGGCGTGGTGACCGCCCTGAACGAAGAAGAGAGCCCCGGTGCCTGCGAGGTGTCGGCGGGCGAAGCGCTGCTTGAGGCGGTGTAAGACAGCGCATCCCGTCCCGGGCTTGCCCCGGGACCTTGCGGCCCACCAAGAGGCCCCGGGTCAAGCCCGGGGCGCGACGGGGTTAGGACGCACGTGAGGCCACACATGAAAAAGCCCCGGTCGTTGACGCGACCGGGGCTTTCCTGTTGGTAGCGGGGCAGCTTAGCCCGCCTTGCGCAAATCCTGGATCATCGCGTCGATATTGCCTTGGCGACGATCAAGCATGGCGCCGATTTCACTGCGCTCGGTCAGGCGCAGGCTGACCCCTTCGATTACCATGTCGAAGAACAGGTCCTTGCCCGAACGGTCAGAGACCAGGAACAGCACCTCGAAGGGCGATTCACCGCGCAGGTAGACGGTTGAACGCACCTCGTGCCAGGATTTGACGCGGCGCACGCCTTTGACTTCGATCTCGCCACCGGCGAATTCATTGAACCGCTTGCCGTACTTGCGGGCCACGTAGCCGCGGAAGGCATCGGTGAAGGCGCGCATCTGCGAGGCCGAAGCGCGGCGCGAATCCGCGCCCAGGGTCGAGCGGGCGATAATGTTCACATCCGCATAACGCGCAAAAATCCGTTCGAAATCGCGGATCATCGACGACAGGGATTTACCCGAGGCAATGACCCGGTTGATCTCGGAGACCACGCGATCAACCAGTTGCTTGGCACCGGCGTCGCTCAGGGCAAAGGCGCCTGTGGGCAGCGCGGTTAGCGCGGTGCCGGCAAGGCCAGCCGCGATCAGGTGACGGCGTGAGATATCAGTTTTCATAGGGGTCCTCGTAAAGGTCGCCATAGGGATCATCGTAGGGGTCAACATAGGTGCTGTCTTCGGTGCCGCCCAGTTCGAACCGGCGGTTCTGAAGATAAAGTGATCGGGCCTGTGCGTAGCTGTCGGCGCTTTCGTAAAGAATCGAATCGATCGTTTCGGAATACCGGCCCCGGTCGCTGAGGCGCGAAGAGGCGGAGGCAGCGGTGCCATAGTAGTTTTCCGGGTCGTCGATGACATAGGTCAGCGGGTTGGTGAACAGGTCAACCGCCTTGCCCCATGTGTCACGCTCGGTCGAGGGGCCAAGAAACGGCAGTTCCACATAGGCCCCTTCGCGCGCGCCCCAGACATGCAGGGTTTGGCCGAAATCGGCATCCGTGGGTGCGGGCATCCCCATCTCGCTGGCCGGGTCGAAAAAGCCGCCCAACCCAAAGGTGGTGTTGATCGCGAAGCGGTACAAATCCTGGCTGGCGCCGCGCCCGTTGCCTTGCAGGATGTTGTTCACGATGGCCCCCGGGATCGACAGGTTGAAGGCAAAGCGGCCGATCACCGTTTCGATATCGTCCGGCAAGAAGTTGCTGTAGCCGCGCCCGGCGGGGCGGATGATGGCGCGGTCAAGGCTGCGGTTGAAAGCGTGAACATCGCGATTCGATTCTTCATAGGGATCGAAGGGCTCGTCCACGGGTTGCGAGGGGCCGGGGTTGGCACAGGCGGCCAGAACCCCGCCCAAGGCCAGCATGGCAAGGGCGCGAAGACCGGTGACAAGGGATTGTGGCAGCATAACAGGCAAGGGGGTACCGAAAATCTTTTGGTGCAGACCTGCTACATAGACTATCATAAACCTTTGCCCAGAAGCACGTCACAGACAACTGCCATCCTGTGGCAGATGAGTGACAGGTTTCACGCCTGCGGATTGCCGAATTCCGCGCGTGGTAACGATTTGGCAGGCACCCCGGCTGTAACCTGTTTTCATGACAGGCGATCCCCATCCCCCCGGTCGCGTCCAGTTGCGCGCCCTGTGCCACGACCATCGCGGCCTTCTGGCCTGCGTCGCCGTGTTCAGCGTCTTCGTGAACCTGCTGATGCTGACCGGGCCGCTTTACATGCTGCAGATTTACGACCGGGTGCTTGGCAGCGGCTCGGTGGAAAGCCTGATCGCGCTTACGCTGTTGGTGGTGTTTCTGTTTGGCGTCATGGCCGTTCTGGATCATGCCCGCGGGCGGATCATGGCGCGGATCGCCGCACGTTTCCACGCCGGGCTTGAACGGCGTGTCTTTGCGGCGGATCTGCGACAGGCCGCGCGGGGGGACGCGGCCGACACCGGCACGGGCCTGCACGATCTGGAGGTGGTGCGCCGCGCGCTGGCCTCTCCGGCGATGGGGGCGCTGTTCGATATTCCGCTGACGCCGCTGTTCGTGCTTGGCATTTGGCTGTTTCATCCGTGGTTGGGCATGCTGGCCCTGTTGGGCGGGGGCAGCCTGATTGCCTTGGCGGTGCTGAACCAATGGGTCACGCGCGCCCCGGCGGATCGCGCGGCGCGGGCCGAGGCCAAGGCCAACCGGATCGCGCATCAGTTCCGGCAACATGCCCTTGATATCAAGGCGTTAGGCATGGAAAGCGCGGGGTTTGCCCAATGGCAGGGGCACCGCACCGCAAGCCTTGTGGCGCAGGTGCGCGCCTCGGATATGGGCGGCGGGTTCCACAGCGCGACCAAGGCGTATCGGCTGTTGTTGCAATCGGGCATGCTTGGCCTGGGGGCCTATCTGGTGCTGCATGGCACGCTGAGCCCCGGCGGCATGATCGCCGCCTCGATCCTATTGGGGCGTGCCTTGGCCCCGATTGAACAGTGCATCGCCTTTTGGCCACTTCTGCAAGCCGCAAGGCAGGGTTGGGGCAGGCTTGGCCGGCGGCTGGAGGCGCACCCGTCTGGGCCCCCTCCCATGGCATTGCCCACGCCACGCGCACGGCTTCGGGTAGAGGGGATAAGCGTGATCCCCCCCGGCACGCGCCACCCGACCCTGCGCCAGGTCAGTTTCGAGCTTTCTCCCGGCCAGGCCCTGGGCGTGATCGGCCCCTCGGGATCAGGCAAATCGACACTGGCGCAGGCCTTGACGGGGGCATGGCCCGCAGTGGCGGGCACTGTGCGATTGGATGGGGCGGCGCTGGATCAGGTTGCCCCCGAAGGCCGCGCCCGACACCTGGGGTATTTGCCGCAGCGGGTCACATTGTTTGACGCGACGGTCGGCGAGAATATCGCGCGGCTGACCCTTGATGCCGACCCGGCGGCGATTGTCGACGCGGCCATGGCGGCGGGCGCGCACGAGATGATCCTTGGGCTGCCGCATGGCTATGACACCCCGGTCACGGCCCCGGGCGAGGGCCTGTCGGGCGGGCAGGTACAGCACATAGGCTTGGCCAGGGCCCTGTTCGGCGACCCCGCGCTTTTGGTGCTGGACGAACCCAATGCGCAGCTTGATCACGAAGGATGCATGGCGGTGACGCGGGCCATTCACGCGGCAAAGGCCAACGGCAAGGCCGTCGTGGTGATGGCGCACCGGCCAGCCGCGATCGAGGCCTGCGATCTGGTCCTCACGCTGGAGGGGGGCGTGGTGCGTCGGTTCGGCCCGAAAGCCCGAGTTCTGCACGAGGTGGTCGAAAACCATTCTGACATCACGAAAACCGCCGGGGCCGCCTCGTGACCGGCGGGGCGACATGGTCGGCATGGCGGCCGGTGATCATGGGGTGGCTGGCGCTGTTGGTTCTGCTGGGTGGTTTCGGCACATGGGCCGCAAATGCGCGTATCTCGGGCGCAATCATCGCGCCCGGCCGCATCGTGGTGGCGCACAGCCCGCAGGTGGTTCAGCATCCTGACGGCGGGGTGGTTGCCGCGCTGCTTGTCTCGGAAGGTCAAAGGGTAACGGCGGGCGACGTGCTGTTGCGATTCGACCAGGGTGCGATTGGAGCAGAGTTGGCACAGGTCGAAACCCGGCTATTCGAGGTGATGGCCCGCCGGGCGCGCCTGGAGGCCGAGCGCGATGGCGCACCGCTGATCCGGTTCGCCCCCCTGCTGAGGCAGCGCGCCAAGGACAGCCCCGCCTTGACCGATGTCATGGCCGGGCAGCGCCGGTTGATGCAGGCGCGGGCGGCCTCGCTCGAACAGGAACTGGCGCAACTGGAGACACGCCGGGCCCAAGCGGCCAAGGCATCCGAGGGTATCGCCGCACAATTGGCTGCGCTTAAGCATCAACTGCAACTGATCGGGCAGGAATTGAACGCCCAAGAAGCGCTTTTGCAGCAGGGGTTGGCGCAGATGACGCGCGTCTTGGCATTGCGACGGGAGAAGGCCCGCTTGCGCGGGGCCGTGGGGGAATTGCAGGCCCGCGACGCCGAACTGGCCGACCGCGCGGCGGGGATTGAACTTGAAATTCTGCGCCTGAAGGCGCGGCGGCAAGAGGCGGCAATCACCCAGCTGCGGGATGTTCAGGCGCAGGAACGCGGCCTGCGGCAAGAACGGCAGCGCCTGCAGGCGCGTCTTTCGCAAAGGCGGGTTGTCGCGCCCCTTGGCGGGGTGGTTCATGACCTCAGGGTGCCGGGACCGCAGGCGGTGGTGCCCGCGGCGGCCCCGATCCTGACGATCGTGCCGCAAGACCGCCCCCCGATGATACGGGCGCGCATTACCCCCACGGATATCGACGCCGTGTTTCCCGATCAGGCGGTGCAACTGCGGTTTCCCGCATTGGATCGGGCGATGACACCGACGCTTGAGGGGCGCGTTGCCTCGGTCTCGGCGGATGCGCTTTGGGATTCGGCAAGCGGGCTGGCCTATTACCAGGCGCGGATCGCCCTTACCGCAGGGGCGGCCACCGCCCTGCCCGACACCGCGCGCTTGATTCCGGGCATGCCCGTCGAGGCCTATATCCGCACCGGCGATCATCGGCCCGCGGCCTATTTGATCAAACCGATGAGCGATTATTTCGCCCGCGCCTTCCGATAATCGCCGGGATCGCCGCAAAAGCACCGGGCATGGCCGTCTTTTCGGGTTTCCCTTGCGCCACCGGGGCGCTAGCGTCCGCCCGACGCAATCCATGTGGGAGGACGGATCATGGGAAATTTCGAAGCGAAACTGGCAGAGATGGGCGTGACCCTGCCCGACGCCCCGGCCCCGGCGGCGAATTACGTACCTTACGTGCAGGTGGGCGATATCCTTTATGTCTCGGGCCAGATTTCCAAGGATGGCGACAGCCTGATCACCGGCAAGCTGGGTGACGATATGGAAACCGCACAGGGGGCCGAGGCCGCCAGGGTTTGCGCAATTGCCCTTTTGGCGCAGGTGAAAGCGGCCTGTGGCGGCGATCTGGACCGGTTGAAGCGGGTTGTGAAGCTGACCGGGTTCGTCAACTCCACCGCCGATTATGGCGAACAGCCGCAGGTGGTGAACGGCGCCTCCGATTTCATCGGCGAGGCGCTTGGCGAGACAGGCAAGCATTCGCGGTCCGCCGTATCGGCAGCGGCCCTGCCCTTTGGCGTGGCGGTGGAAATCGAAGGGATTTTCCAGATCGGATGACCCGCCGCTTGCCCGATGCCTTTCGGCATATCCCCTTGGCGCACCGTGCCCTGCACGACAAATCCGCCGGACGGCCGGAAAACTCGCGCGCGGCGATTATGGCCGCGGTTTCAGCGGGTTACGGGATCGAGATCGACGTGCAGCCCTCGCAAGAGGGCTGTGCCATGGTGTTTCACGATTATGACATGGCCCGCCTGACGGGCGAGCGCGGGCCGATTCAGCAGCGCCGGGTTGCGGAACTGGCACAGGTCCCGCTTTTGGGCGGTGACGAGGGTGTGCCGACGCTGGCGCAAGTGCTGGAGCTTGTCGGCGGCAAGGTGCCTTTGCTGATCGAGTTGAAGGATCAGCACGGCCAGATGGGCGCGACCGACGGGCGGCTTGAGGCCTCGGTGGCCGACGCGGTAAAGGGCTATGGCGGGCCGGTGGCGGTGATGTCCTTCAACCCCGAGATGGTGGCGCGGCTGGCCGGGTTGATCCCGGATGTGCCGCGCGGATTGACCACGGCGGGCTTTTCACCCGAAGGCTGGGGCCTTTTGAAACCAGCGGTGCGCGCGCGGTTGCGCGAGATCCCGGATTACGACCGCGTGGGAGCCAGTTTCATCAGCCATGAGGTGGCTGATCTGGATAGTCCCAAGGTGGCCGGGATGAAGGCCCGAGGCGCAGATATTCTATGCTGGACGGTGAAATCGCGGGCACAGGAACAGATCGCGCGGCAGGTGGCCTGCAATATCACCTTCGAAGGCTATCTGCCTGACTTTCCGGCTTGATTCCGCGGGGTGAGGCCACAAGTTAGCGACATGGCCGAGCAAGAGCTTTCCATAACCCTGCACGACAGCCTGTCGCGGATCGACGCGGCGGACTGGGATGCCTGTGCCTGCCCCGAGACCGCGGACGGCGGGCGGCCTAATGACCCGTTCACCACTTACCGGTTCCTGAAGGCCTTGGAAGACAGCCGCTCGGTCGGGGCCGGGACGGGCTGGGCCCCGCATTACATGGTGGTCGAGATGGGTGGCGCGGTGATCGCCTGTGCGCCGCTTTACCTCAAATCCCACAGCCAGGGCGAATATATCTTCGATCACAACTGGGCCCATGCCTATGAGCGCGCGGGCGGGCGGTATTATCCCAAGTTGCAGATGGCCGTACCCTTTACGCCAGTGACGGGGCGGCGGTTTCTGGTGAAGCCCGGACATGAGGCGGCAGGCCGCGCGGGGTTGATCCAGGGCGCGGTGCAAGTGGCGGAAAACAATGGGCTTTCTTCGGTTCATGTCACGTTTTGCACCGGCGACGAGGCCGAGGCGGGCGCGCAGATGGGCCTGATGGCGCGAACCAGCCAGCAGTATCATTGGCAAAACCGTGGGTATCAAAGCTTTGACGATTTCCTGGCCGAGCTGAGTTCGCGCAAGCGCAAGGCGATCCGCAAGGAACGCCGGCAAGCACAGGAATTCGGCGGCGAAATCAGGCAGTTGACCGGCAATCAGATCGAAGCGCATCATTGGGATGCGGTCTGGGAATTCTATCAGGATACCGGCGCGCGCAAATGGGGGATGCCCTACCTCACCCGGCAATTCTTTGAAATCGCTCATGAAACCCTGCGCGACGATATCCTTTTGGTGCTGGCCGAGCGGGATGAGCAAGCCATTGCCGGGGCGATGAACCTGATTGGACGCACGGCACTTTATGGGCGATACTGGGGCTGTTCAGAGCATCACCCCTGCCTGCATTTCGAGCTATGTTATTATCAGGCAATGGATTTTTCGATTGCGAGAGGATTGGCCACGGTGGAGGCCGGGGCGCAGGGAGAACACAAACTGGCGCGGGGATATTTACCGGTCAGTACCCATTCACTGCACTGGATGCGCGATGCGGGATTTGCCGACGCGGTCGGACAATACCTTGAGGCAGAGCGGGCCGCGGTTGAGGAAGATATTGAAATCCTTACACAATTCGGCCCTTTCAAGAAAACGGACATGGAGGATCACCAATGACCGAGAAACTGAGCGATACAGCCCGGAAAACCACGCTTGAACCGTTGTTGAAGGACGGTTGGGAGATGGTCGAGGGGCGCGATGCGATCAAGAAAACCTTTGAATTCAAGAACTTCGTGGATGCCTTCGGCTTCATGACGCGGGTGGCTATCTGGGCCGAGAAATGGAACCACCACCCCGAATGGTTCAATGTTTACAAGACCTTGGAGGTCACGCTGAGCACCCATGACGTGGAGGGCCTGAGTTCGCTGGACGTGAAACTGGCCCGCAAGATGGACGTGCTGTATTCCGGCGACTGATTTTCGTACGGCTCGTACGCAAGACCCCCCTGTTTCGTACGAAAACCGGGGGGTCTTTTTTGTGGTACGTACGAGTCGTACGAAACTGGGGTCAGTTGCGGCGAGGGGCGAAACCCTGCGCTCTGGCTGCAACACGGTGCTGCGCTGCGGAAAATGTCAGTGACAAGGCCATTGCTGAACATGACATCATGAGCCGCGCATCGACGGGCCGCGGTGCGGCGATCCACCCTCTGAGATGGTGCACTTTATACCAGCCACTGGCGCGCAACTTTTGATCTATGCGCCAAGCCCTACCCAATCGCCGTGCCGGGGGGCGGCCCGGCGATGCGCGGCGGGCCTGCGGCCCTTGATTCCGCGCTGGGGCAACAACCGCTTCGTCCCGCAACGGCCCCTAAACCGGGCGTCAATCCACCCCCAAGATGCCGCGCAGGATGTTTTCGATCGGGTTGCCGCGGTCGGGTTGGGTGCGGCGTTGCTGGCGGCGCAAGGGTTCCTGTTGAACCTGCGGTTTGGGTTGCGGGCGGATCATCGGCAGGGGCTTGGGCTCGATCCCTTCGTGGACCCGGACCATGGTTTCGTGCCAGATCTCGGCGGGCAAGCCGCCGCCCGTCACGCCCGTGAGCGGCGTGTTGTCATCATAGCCCATCCAGACACCGGCCACGTAATCGGCGGTGAAACCAAGGAACCACGCATCGCGGGCGGCCTGGGTGGTGCCGGTTTTGCCCGCCGCCTCGCGGTCGGGCAGTTGGGCACGCCCGCCGGTGCCGCCGTGGACAACCTGATGCATCATGTAAATGAGTTCGCGCGCGGCCTCGTCGCGGATCACCCGTTCGCCGATGCCGCCGCCGGTGCCCATCAATGGCGCGTCCTCGCCCAACAGTTTGAGTTCGACCAAACCATAGGGCGTGACCGAGGAGCCGCCGTTGAGGATACCGGCATAGGCCCCGGTCATTTCCAGCAGCGTGCTTTCCGAGGCCCCCAGCGCCAGCGCCGGGCCATCGGCCAGATCGCTGTCGATGCCGAAATCGCTGGCCACTTGCCGAACCAGATCGCGGCCCACGCTTTCAGAGACCTTCACGGCGGGAATATTGAGCGAGTCGCGCAGGGCGCGGGCCAGCGTGACACGGCCATAATGCTTGCGGGTGTAGTTTTCCGGGCACCAGCGGCCCGAGCCGGGAATGTCGAGGCAGTAGGGTTCATCGACCACGGTGGCATCGTGGGAGTACCCCAGTTCAAGCGCCGTGGCATAGACGAAGGGCTTGAAGGCCGATCCGGTCTGGCGGCGGGCCATGGTCGCGCGGTTGAAGGCGCCGGTCACCTTGCTGTTGCGTCCGCCCACCATGGCGCGTACCGCCCCGTCGGCGGACATCACCACGATAGCGGCCTGCGCCTTGGAGCCTTCGCGCACCTTTTCCTCGAAGATATACTTCAGCGCGTCTTCGGCGGCAGTTTGCATGCGCTGGTCGAGGGTGGTCTTGATGATCACGTCCTCGGTGGTGTCGCGGGTGAAGAACTCGGGGCCCGAATCCATCACCCAATCGGCGAAATAGCCGCCGGTCTGGGCCTGGGCTGCCTCGGACAGGGTTGCCGGGTCGGCCTGGGCCGCGGCGGTTTGGGTGTCTGACAGATAGCCCTGTTCGTTCATCAGGCGCAGCACGGTGGCGGCGCGATCCTGTGAGCGTTTGAGGTTGGAGGTGGGGGCCAGCCGCGTGGGCGCGGTAAGCAGCCCCGCCAGCATGGCGGATTCCTGTGGGGTCAGCTGCCCGGCGGATTTGCCGAAATAGCGTTGGGCCGCCGCCTCGGCCCCGTAGGCGCCGCCGCCCATGTAGGCGCGGTTGAGGTAAATCGAAAGAATCTGCTGCTTGGAGTACTTGGCCTCCATCGCCATGGCAAAGACCGCTTCCTTGGCCTTGCGGGCCAGCGATCCACGGCGGCAGTCGGCGATGTAATCGGCCTCGGATTCCCATTCGGATTTGTCGTATTCGACGCCGAGGCACAAAAGCTTCGCGGTTTGCTGCGTGAGGGTCGAGCCGCCGTGGCCCGAGAGCGGCCCGCGCCCTTCGCTGAGGTTGATGCGGATGGCGCTGGCGATGCCGATGGGATCGACGCCGGGGTGCATGTAAAAGCGCCTGTCCTCGGTGGCGATGACGGCGTTTTTCAAATGCGGACTGACGGTGTCGGAGGTCACGACACCGCCGAAGGTATCGCCGCGCCACGCGAAAACATCGCCCTCGCGGTCCAGCAGGGTGACCGAGCCACGCGCGCGACCGTCCAGCAGTTCATTCACCGACGGCAGGGTGGTGTAGGTATAGGCCACGGCCACGCCGACGATCAGGGCCACAACCGCGGTCACGCGCCAGCCGATGCCCCAGACAATCCGGAAGACCCAACCGAAAATCCCCCGCAGAAGCCGCACCAGGGGATTGCGCGAGGGCGTGCGTTTGCGCCGGGCAGGCGCTTTGCGGCGCTTGGGCGCGGGTTTCTTTTTATTGGATTTCGGTGTGCGCTTGTCCGCGACGAGACGCGGTGTCTTGCGGCCTGAATTGCTCATGCTCGTCCTGCCCGGGACCAATGTGTTTTGCGCAGTCTACAGCGCCGGTTTGGAAATGTAGACCCCCGGGGTTGGGCCTGCCCTCCTTTTTATTGTGCATATTTTTTGTGCATTTTGGCGTTTGTGCGTATTTTTTGCGCATATCACCCCGTCAATTGGGCCTGATTGCGTGGTTTCACCTTCCGAATCCGGGGGCACCTTGGGTTTGCTGCACCTGCAAACGTCAGGTGACGCAACCGAAAGGGACACCAGTGAAACTCATCATAGCGACAATCAAACCGTTCAAGCTGGAGGAGGTCCGCGAGGCGCTGACCGAAATCGGCGTGAGCGGCATGATGGTAACCGAAATCAAGGGCTTCGGCTCTCAATCCGGGCATACGGAAATCTATCGCGGCGCCGAATACGCCGTGAACTTCGTACCCAAGATCAAGCTGGAAATCGCCGTGTCGGCGGCGATGGCCGACCAGGTGGTCGAGACCATCACCAGCACGGCGCGCACCGGCAAGATCGGGGACGGCAAGATTTTCGTTCTCGACATCCAACAAGCCATGCGCGTGCGCACCGGCGAAACCAACGACGACGCGCTTTAAGCCGTCAGGGGGAAAGGACAATGGATATGAAACGCTTTACACTCAAGGGCTTGGCCGCCGCCGCGCTGATCGCTGCGCCGCAGGTTGCCTTGGCGCAAGACACCGCCGCCCCGGGCTTTGACGAGATCGGCCCGTATATCATGACCACCTTGCTGTTCTGCATGGCAGGTTTCTTGGTGTTCTTCATGGCCGCCGGTTTTGCCATGCTGGAAGGCGGCCTTGTGCGGTCGAAGAACGTGACCATGCAGATGACCAAGAACATCGCGCTCTACTCGATTGCCGCGATCATGTATTGGCTGGTGGGGTTCAACACCATGTACCCCGGCGACTTCAACGGTTTCTTCGCCATCGGCGGGCAGACCGTGCTGGACCCGGTGGGCGTGGCTGCGGCTGACGCGGCGCTTGATTATGCCTCGGTCGGGTCGGACTTCTTCTTCCAGTTGGTCTTTGTGGCTGCCACGGCCTCGATCGTGTCGGGCGCCCTGGCCGAGCGGATCAAGCTGTGGCCCTTCCTGATCTTCGTGGTTCTGCTGACCGGGATCATGTACCCGATCTCGGGTTCGTGGCAGTGGGGTGGCGGCTGGCTGGCCGAGGCTGGCTTCTCGGACTTCGCCGGGTCTACCGTCGTGCACTCTGTAGGGGGCTGGGCCGCCTTGGCCGGTGCCATCGTGCTTGGCCCGCGTCTGGGCAAGTATGGCAAAGACGGCAAAGTGAACCCGATCCCCGGTTCGAACCTTGCGCTTGCCACTTTGGGGACGTTCATCCTGTGGCTGGGTTGGTTCGGCTTCAATGGCGGTTCGCAGCTGGCCATGGGGACCGTTGGTGATGTCTCGGACGTAAGCCGCATCTTCGCCAACACCAACATGGCCGCCGCCGCCGGTGCCGTGACCGCCCTGATCCTGACGCAGGTGATGTACAAGAAACCGGACCTGACCATGGTTCTGAACGGTGCGCTGGCCGGCCTTGTGTCGATCACCGCCGAACCGCTGGCCCCCACCCTCTTTGGGGCGCTCTGGATCGGTGCCGTGGGTGGTATCATCGTGGTGCTGACCGTGCCGATGCTGGACAAGTTCAAGATCGACGACGTCGTCGGCGCGATCCCGGTGCACCTGTTTGCCGGTATCTGGGGCACAATCGCCGTGGTCTTCTACAACGGTGACGCCAACATCGTGACGCAGC
This sequence comes from Roseovarius sp. MMSF_3281, assembly GCF_030733685.1. Classification (GTDB taxonomy): domain Bacteria; phylum Pseudomonadota; class Alphaproteobacteria; order Rhodobacterales; family Rhodobacteraceae; genus Roseovarius. The sequence goes on along the minus strand of NZ_JASHIM010000006.1, from coordinate 43,731 downwards.
TGACCGGCATCATCGCCTACGGTGTCTTCACCTTCGTCGCCAGCCTGGTTGTCTGGTTCATCCTCAAGGCTGTCATGGGCATCCGCGTGGGCGAAGAAGAAGAGATCAGCGGCTTGGACATGACCGAACTGGGCATGGAAGCCTATCCTGAATTCTCGAAAGGGTAATAACCGCCTTCCGGGGTTATCCTTTGAGACACCTGCCCGGGCGTTCGCGCCCGGGCTTTTTATTTGCGCAGGTCTTTCGACGCGTCGGCGTCCCGGGCCTGATCCGGGACCTCGGAACAGGCCAAGAGGCCCCGGGTCAGGCCCGGGGCGGGCAGGCCTTTTGGCATTTCGTTGCGGCAAGGGACAGATCGGCGGTATCCGTTCAGAATCCCCCTTTCCAAGCGGGTCAATCCGGTCTATACGCGCGGCTTCACGCGGGGTTACAGCCTTGGAGGAACCCCGCCCTAACTTATGGAGAATTAACATGGCTGGAGAAATTCCTGATCTTCACGCCCAGGAACGCACGGGGACGGGCAAGGGCGCCGCTCGTGCAGCACGTCGTGCATTCATGGTTCCGGGTATCGTATTTGGTGGTGACGTCGATCCGCTGCCGATCCAAATCCCCTACAACGTCCTGATCAAGAAATTGAAGGATGGCCGCTTCAAGTCGACCTTGTTCAACCTCAAGGTTGACGGCCACGAGGACGTGCGGGTGATCTGCCGTGACGTGCAACGCGACATCGTGCAGGACCTTCCGACGCACCTTGACCTGATGCGCCTGCGCCGGTCCACCAAGATCAACCTGTTCATCCCGGTCGAGTTCATCGGCGAAGACGAGTGCCCGGCCCTGACCAAGGGTGGCGTTCTGACCGTGGTGCGTAACGAGGTGGAACTGATCGTGACCGCCGGCGACATTCCCGAGAAACTGGTCGTTGACCTGTCGGGGATCGAGGATATCGGTGAGACCATCACCATTTCCAGCATCGACCTGCCGAGCGGCGCCAAGCCGACCATCGACCGTGACTTCGTGATCGCCAACATCGCGGCACCGTCGGCCCTCAAGTCCGACGAGGACGAGGAAGACGATGCCGATGCGGATGAAGTACCGACCGTCGGTGACGAGGAAGAGGCAGAAGGCGGCGAAGAATAAGCCCCCTTTCCTTTTCCGATCCGAGGAACAAGAAACGCGGAAGGCCCCCGGCTTTCCGCGTTTTTCTTTGGCCTGCGTTGATTTGGGGCCGGGGGCCGCGTAGGACAGGGGCAAAAGACAGCAAGGGGCGCGCGCGATGCAGCTTTTCGTGGGATTGGGCAACCCGGGGCCGAAATACGCGGCCAACCGGCATAATATCGGCTTCATGGCGGTCGACCGGATCGCCGAGGATCATGGCTTTGCCCCGTGGCGGGCAAAGTTCCAGGGCGAGGTGACCGAGGGGCGCCTGGGCCATGAGAAGGTTCTGTTGCTCAAGCCGATGACCTTCATGAACCTCAGCGGCCAGTCGGTGGGCGAGGCGATGCGGTTTTACAAGCTGGAGCCGGGCGACGTGACCGTTTTTCACGACGAGCTTGACCTTGTGCCGGGCAAGTGCCGGGTGAAGCGCGGCGGCGGCCATGCGGGGCATAACGGGTTGCGGTCGATCCATGCGCATATCGGGGCCGACTATGCACGCGTGCGCCTGGGCGTCGGCCATCCGGGCCGCAAGGAACTGGTTTCGCAATACGTGCTACAGGATTTTGCCAAGGCGGATCGGGATTGGCTGGATGACCTGATGCGCGGGATTTCCGATGGCGCGGCGGATTTGGCGGCGGGCCATGCCGACAAGTTCCAGAATGCCGTGGCGCGGCGGATGGCCCCCGCCAAGCCCGAGAAACCAGCGCCGAAGGCCGAGACCCGAAAGCCCGCCAAGGCGCAAGAGCCTGCGGCGGAGGATGAGCGCACGCCGTTGCAAAAACTGGTGGACAAGTTTCGGTAGGGTCGGCGCGGCGGGCGCGTCGTTGCCCCCGTTGCGGAATACCGGGGAGGTGCCGTTTACCCGTTCAGGGCAATAAGTCGGTCGGCAAGCCTTGTGGCTGCCTGATCAAGGCTTTCCTCCGGCCCGACAAGAAGGACTGTGGCGTCTTGATGCTTATAGATGTCCAGCGCGGCCATAAAGGTGCCTCGCCGTTCCTCGAAAGCATCGAGGTTGCCGAATTTCTCGATCACCTGCTCGCGCGCTTTGCCGTCTTCACCCCGGCGTTGGACAGCACGGTCGAAGGCAACCTCGGCGGGGATGTCAAAATATATCAGGACATCGGATTTTGGCGCGGTATTCATCAGATCGAGAAAATCCGAACGCTGGCTTTTTCCCGGGTAAATTGCCACGCAATGGTTCAAAAAACCCTCATCCATGAAAACCACCTCGCCGTCCCTTTGAAGGTCGCGCGCCATTTGAAAATGCGCCCCGAAGAGAAAGAACAGGAATTTCTTGATCGTTGCGTCTTCGAATGACTGCTCGGCTTTTGAAAAGAACTCGGGGTTCTTGGCCGAGAACCGGGTAAGGCGGAACAGCAGGTTTCGATGCGGCTTGTTCCTGACGAAGCGGGGGGCGTTCTTGTCATCCGTACGCTTTTCGGCAATCGTGTTTGCATCCGTCACCGCAATATCGCGCTTTTCAAGCTCTCGCCTCAATCGCTTCAGGAGTGTGGTTTTTCCCGACCCCGGCAAACCGGCAAATTCAATCAGCATTCGCCGCCTTCCTGCAGAGAATGTGGTAGATATTCGAGTTTGCCTCGGGGTCCGATTTCACCAATCGTTTTTCGACCACGTCCAAGCCGACCTCGCCAAGCAGTTCCGCGTTTCCCTCGGCAGACAGCTTGCTTTCCAGAATGACCTCGGGGTCTATGTCTTCGCTCTTGTCCCGCGTATTCTCGCCCAGTTGGATGATGGCATATTGTTTCGTGACCCTTGCGAATTCGGACAGGGCCTTTTTCGCATCCTTGGCCACGATGATATCGCGCAGGAAACGCGTACTCACCAGCAAGTCGAACTGGTTGTCGTTAAAATCCATCTCCATCGCGCTGCCGACGGCGACTTTGCACTTGTTGAAGTTGTCGCCAAGACTTTCCCGCGCCGCCGAGAGCATCTCGATCGAGGCATCGAGCCCGTGAATGGTAAAGCCACGCTCGACGTAATAGGGTACGAAACGACCCGTGCCAAAGGGAACGTCCAGCACGGACAAGCCTTCGGGCAGAGTTTCCAGAAGGGACTGCATCTGCTCTTGTTCGACCTGCCACCAGCCCTGTTTGGTGCGGCGCTTTTCATAGTTCGCGGCGACTTTGCCGTAATATGAATCGCCCTTGGCTCCGGATTTACCCATGTCGACTGCTCCTTTTTTATACCGATATACTAAATGCTGTCCGCGACCAGCTTGCAACATGAAGGATGGAACCCGCGATTTGTTTCGTCGAACTCGAAGAACAGATTTGTGAAACCGTTCTTCTTGTAGGTTCGCAGTTTCTCCCACGCGATCTTGGTGGCCTCCCAGCCCGATGTGTCGTCGGCGCGCAGGGGGGGCGGATTGAACCCGATGACAATGCCGCGGCGTGCAATGCGGCAAAACTCGTCAAGGATTTTGTCCCACTCCGCGGGTACGGCATATGCTTCTATCGCCTGATAGCAGCAGATGTAATCGAATGACTTGTCCTCAAAGTCATAAGGAACCTTCCCGGCGTCGAACAAATGAACCCGGGCGCCGATGGATTCGATGATCGGTTGATAGATCCACCCGCTTTGAACCGCCCCCACGGGATTGCCGTGAAGTGACTGGAACACCCGGTCGTCCGGGGAAATTTTCCTGTATGTTTTGCCGTACCCCTTGGGCACGGCATAATCTGTTCCTTGCGCATCGTGCCCAAGTGCATTCCAGATTTCCAGCATCGCGCCATGAGCGGTTGAAAATTCCAGGATGCGCAGCTTTTCGGATGTGTCCACGGTTTCGGGCAGATGGGTGCAAATCCGCGTCCAGCTTCTTTTTAGATTGGCGGCGCGATCCAGGTATTTCTTTGCAATGGCACCACTGACATCGCTGACGGCGTAATTGCCGAGCTTATAAGGTTCGTCGATATCGAGGGGAGGCGCGGGAAACCAAGTATATTTGTGGTGGGCGGTTCGCTTTTTCATACTTGTTTACCCAAGTTCCATAATGACATCTTTTCCGTCGGCAACATCGCCCAACAGGGCCGGAAAAACAAATGCTATTTGCCTGTCAAGCGCCTGTATCGTGGGGCCAATCGGCGGCATCCGCCGGGAAAAAACACCGCCAAGGTTGCGATCGGCATAGTTGTCGTTGACAGGATTGAGGACCTCCGTCCAACATTTGCTGTTACGGGCGTTTCATGGTGCGGTGAACTGATCGCTGTTTTCCCGAGAGGCTTGAAGCATTTGCAGGGTATATTGCGTCGAGGTTTCTTGCTGCTTTTCTGCCCTTAGACACAGGGAAAGCGAATATGCGTGTGGTTTTCAAATGGGTGGCACGAATTGCCGTGATGGCTGTTCTGGCGGCTGTGGTGGTGGGCCTTTGGAAGCGGGAAGAGGTGATGCGCCTGTGGGCGGTCAACACCCTGTTCGACGAAGGCAAGATCGTTAAGAACTTTTCCAACATGGAGCGCGCCTTTCTGACGGTGCCCTTGTCGCGCGGCGATGGGCCGGTGACCCCCCTGCCCCAAGGCCCCGAGATGGTCTTGCCCGAGGGGGCGGCGGAATGGGCCGAGGCGCGCAGCGTGACCTCGCTTGTGGTGCTGGATGCGGGGCAGGTTGTGCACGAGAGTTACCGTCTGGGTACCGGGCCCGAGGATCGGCGGATCAGCTGGTCGATGGCGAAAAGCTTTCTTTCGGCGCTTTTCGGGATCGTCGAGGCCGAGGGCGCGATTGACTCGCTTGACGATCCGGTGACGCGATACGCCCCGCAATTGGCAGGCAGCGCCTATGACGGGGTCAGCATCCGGCAGGTTTTGCAAATGACCAGCGGCCTGGAGTTTGACGAGGATTACCTGGACTACGCGTCCGACATCAACCGCATGGGCCGGGTTCTGGCGCTTGGCGGGACGATGGATGGCTTTGCCGCGGGCCTTACCGCGCGGGCGGCAAAACCGGGGGCGGTTTGGAAATATGTCTCGATCGACACCCATGCGCTTGGCATGGTCATTCGCGGCGCCACGGGCCGCGATATCCCCGCGTTGATGAGCGAGAAGGTGATCGCGCCATTGGGGCTTGAGGCCGCGCCCTATTACCTGAGCGATGGCGAGGGCGTGGCCTTTGTTCTGGGCGGTCTGAACCTGCGCAGCCGCGATTATGCGCGCTTTGGCCTGATGTATGAACAGCGCGGCCGGATCGCGGGGAAACAGGTGGTGTCCGAGGATTGGGTTGCGGCCTCGACCCGGGCCAGCGCGCCCACCGCCCCCGGCGAGATCGGCTATGGCTACCAGTGGTGGATTCCGGCGGGCGCGCCCGAGGGGGTGTTCATGGCCCGTGGCATTTACGGGCAATACATCTACATTGATCAGGCGCGCGATGTGGTGATCGTGGTGACCGCCGCCGACCGGCAATTCCGCGAGGACGGTGTGCATAAGGCCAATGTCGCCATGATGCGCCGGATCGCCGAAGCGCTTTGAACCGGTCAGGGGAGAACGACGATGATCAGCAAGGACGAGGCAGTGAATGTGCTTGGCGGCGCATTGCAGAAATGTTCGGACGCCCCGTTGACGGGGTTTTTCCGCGACGGGCATTGCAACACCTGCGACGAGGATCAGGGCAGCCATACGGTTTGCGCCCTGATGACAGCCGAATTCCTGGCCTATTCGAAATACGTGGGCAATGACCTTTCCACCCCGCGCCCCGAGTTCGGCTTTGACGGCTTGAAGCCCGGCGATCAATGGTGCCTGTGCGCCGCGCGGTTCCTGCAGGCGCATGACGAGGGCTGTGCCCCCAAGGTGCGGCTGGCCGCGACGCACAAGCGCGCGCTTGAGATCGTGCCGCTGGAGGTGTTGCGGGAACATGCCGAAGCGTAAGGCCGCGCCACGGGGTCAGGCGGATTTCTTGGGCGGCTCCTGTTCTGCGTTGCCCTCCAGCCCCGGCAGGCCGTTGTCCTCCATCAGGTCGTCGATGAAAAGGCTGAGCAGTTGCGCGCGGCTGCTGACCCCGGCCTTGCGGTAGATGGCATTGCTTTGCGCCTTGACGGTCCCCTCCGAGGTTTGGCGCAGGGCGGCGATATCCGACAGTGACAGCCCCTTGATGGAAAACAGCGCCACGTCGCGTTCGGCAGGGGTCAGGCCCCATGTGTCAAAGCGTTCTTCCAGCACCTGCGCAAAGGCACCCGAGGCAAGGCGCAGCCCCTCTTCGGCGCGCTGTTGCCGCCCGATGGATTGGCGCAGCAAGGCCCCGGTCACCAGCACCCCCAGAAGCAGCCCCACGGCGGCGCCGATCTCGATCATCTCGTGTAGCTGCCACGAGATGGGCGCGGCGCGCAGCCCCAGAAGCGTGACCGCGATATCATAAAGGAAGACACCGGCGCAGGCGATCTGCACGGCAAAGAGCAGGATATGAGGCAAGGGACGCTTCATCAGTCGTCATCCTCATGATCGTTGTCGAGCAGGCCACGGCGACGGTCATCGTCATCGTCGTCGTCATCGTCGTCGTCGTCATCGTCGTCGTCATCGTCGTCGTCGTCATCGTCGTCGTCATCGTCGTCATCCAATTCGACCCAGTAGTCGCGCAGGATGGCCCCGGTTGTCGGGCTGAGGATAATCTCGCGCAGGGTGTCGTCTTCTTCGGCCAGTATCCGCACCCGGCCCAGCCAGGTGCGGGTCACCTCGATCTCGTCAAATCCCTGGTCGCGCAATTGTTGCACGATCCGGTCCTGAATGGTTTGCGTCTGCGCCACCCCGGCCAACGGGGTCAGTGACAGGCAGGCGATAAGAAGCGAACGGCGGAGCATCTGGGATTTCCTATGCAGGGGGAAGGGCCTTGTGCCCCCTCAATGTGGCACGAAAAAACCCCCGGTGACAGGCACCCGGGGGTTTATTTGTGGTGGGATAAACCGAAGTTTAATCCGCGTCGCGGCCCTCGGTATCGCCCATGTCAAAGCCAAGGTGCTTGGCGACGGTAAAGATATCCTTGTCACCCCGGCCACACATGTTCATGCAGATGATGTGGTCCTTGGGCAGCTCGGGCGCGATTTTCATGACATGGGCCATGGCGTGGCTGGGCTCCAGCGCGGGGATGATCCCCTCTTGCGCGCAGCAGAACTGGAAGGCTTCCAGCGCTTCTTTGTCGGTGATGGCGACATATTGCGCGCGGCCAATTTCATGCAGCCAGCTGTGTTCGGGGCCGATGCCGGGGTAATCCAGACCCGCCGAGATCGAATAGCCCTCAAGTATCTGGCCATCGTCATCCTGCAAAAGATAGGTGCGGTTGCCGTGCAACACGCCCGGGCGCCCCCCGGTGAGCGAGGCGCAATGCTCCATCTTTTCGTTCACACCTTTACCGCCGGCCTCGACCCCGATGATGTTGACCGATTTGTCGTCAAGGAAAGGAAAGAACAGGCCCATGGCGTTCGACCCGCCACCAATGGCGGCGATGATCGTATCGGGCAGACGGCCTTCGGCTTCTTGCATCTGTTCGCGGGCTTCCTTGCCGATGATCGACTGGAAATCGCGGACCATGGCGGGGTACGGGTGCGGCCCGGCCACGGTGCCGATGCAATAGAAGGTATCGCGCACATTGGTCACCCAATCGCGCAGCGCGTCGTTCATCGCGTCCTTGAGCGTCCCGCGCCCAGAGGTCACCGGCACCACCTCGGCCCCCAGAAGGCGCATACGGAACACGTTGGGCGCTTGGCGTTCAACATCATGCGCACCCATGTAGACCACGCATTTCAGGCCGAACTTGGCGCAGACGGTGGCAGTTGCCACGCCGTGTTGCCCGGCGCCGGTTTCGGCGATGATCCGGCTTTTGCCCATGCGGCGGGCAAGGATGATCTGGCCCAGCACGTTGTTGATCTTGTGCGCGCCGGTGTGGTTCAACTCATCGCGCTTGAGGTAAATCTTGGCCCCGCCCAGTTCCTCGGTCATCCGCTGGGCGAAATAAAGCGGGCTGGGGCGTCCGACGTAATGGGTCCAGAGATCGTGCATCTCGTCCCAGAAACTCTGGTCGGTCTTGGCGTTCTCGTATTGCTCTTCCAATTCGAGGATCAGCGGCATCAGGGTTTCCGAAACGAAGCGCCCGCCGAAGTCACCGAACCGGCCCTTTTCGTCGGGTCCGGTCATGAAGGAATTGAAAAGATCGTTCATCGTTGTCTGCCTTCCCGTCTGGGCCGTTTGATCCCGCCGATCAATATGGGACGCGGGCGGAATTTTCCAGCGAAAAGCTAAAGCATCCGCATCACGTGCAGGCGCGACCAAAGATCGGGTTCGGCCAGAAGATAGGGCCGGAAGGGGCGGCTGATCTCTACCTCTTCCCACGCGCCCTTGGTGGTCAGATCCTCGATCACCCGCGGGAACCCTTGGTCCTCCCAATACGCGGTCAGAAGGTTGAACACGCCGATCCCGCCCGGTCGGGTGACACGGGCCAGTTCATACAGGCTTTCGGGCGGGGCATGGCCGGGTCCGAAAGACCCGATGCAGGCAAACCCGGCGAATGTATCGTCATCATGGGGCAAGCCTTCGACCATGTTGGCCTGCGCCAGATCGGCATAGGCCCCGGTCTTTTGCGCGGCTGCAACCATTTCGGGCGACAGGTCACAGCCGGTAATCGGCCCATAGCCCAGGACCGCCAAGCTTTCGCCCACCAACCCCGTGCCGCAACAGGCATCGAGGATCGGCCCATCGCTCCGGCCAAGATGCCGTGCCAGCATCGCCGCCCCCAAACCGGGCAGGCGAAACCCCTTTGCAAGGTTATCGGCATCATAGCTGCCCGACCATTCGTCATAAAGGCGGCGGGCCTCCTCGGGGGAGTCGGCCCCATAGACATCCTCCAGACCGTCGCTTTGCATCTTTTTCCCCTTTCCCTAAAGCGTTTCGCGAAATGCAATCCATAGCCCAATCGTCGCGCGCGTTCCACCCTTTCGCCGACGGCGCCGGTGAACGGCGCAACGCTTCAGGCCTTGCATCACGGCGCCGCAGGGGGCGGTTTGTCAATCGCCCCCCTGTTCATAGGCTCTCTCGACCAGGGCGCGCAGGGCTTGCGCCGGGGTGCGCAGGCGTCGGGCCGGATATGGACCGCAGGCCGCCAACCACTCCCGGAAATCCGCAAAGGACTCTTGCGCCACATCGTCGAACTGCTCCGGACTGTCAAGGCGCAGCGCCGTGCCGGTCGCGGCCTGTGGCGCGAACCCTGTGCCAAGGCGTGCCTCGGCCCAGGCCAGATCCGCCTCGTGCCCGTCGATGATATGGGCCTTGGCCGCTGGACTAAAGGAAAAACTCCGCTCTCCAAACCCCTTGAGGCGAAGAACCATTTTCGCCTCGGCGCGCCGCCATGCCGGATCGCCGGGCATCTGTGGATGCTTTTGCCGATAACAATAAAGAAGGGCCGTGGCTTCGGCGCTGAGCGAGGCATTGGCACGGCGCGGAACCGGCTTCATCGCCGTGGGGTCAATCCCGCCATGGGCCGCGAAATCGCGCATCAAGGCATCGCCCGGGTAAGCCCCGGGGCTATAGGGGCGGAAGATCACCCCGCGCCGGCCCAGGGTCTTGACCCAGGGCCGCAACCGGCGGCGATAGCGCGGATAAAGCCCGCGCAAATCCGCACCGGGCAGACGGGTTTTCAGGCTTTGCTGATAAAGGCTTGCCGCATACCCTGCCGGATCGCGCAGGTAGACGATGGCGGTGATGTCCTCGGCGTGGCGGCGCAGGGCGGCAAGCGCGCCCTCGACCTCGCCATCGCCCGTGAAATCCGACAGGAACTCGGACGAGATGATCACCGAGCGGCGCTCCTCCGCCAAGGCCTGCTCCAGCGCGGCACGCGCCTTGGCCCGTTCGGCCGCCCGCCCGGCCTCATCGCGCGATACGTAAAGCTGCGGCGGCACAGTATTGCGAAAGGCCAGGCACATGGCCTGTGTCTGGGTAAAGCCCGGAATATCCAGCATGGCCCACTCCGCCGTTCGGTACCCCCGCAACGCCACCTGCAGCGCGGTCGAGCCGGTCTTGTTCATTCCCAAATGCAGTAGAATTCGCCGGGCCGGCGGGCCTGCCGCATCGTGTTGTGAATACATCACCATCCCCCCTGCCCAGACCCGGGCAAACCAAAGCCTTTCGCGAGTTGCAGGCCCAAACCCACCCGCTGCACATCTTCCGCCTTTCCCCGATGGCCCAGGTGACAGGCAGACCGTTTTATCCTGACCCCAAGAGCGGATTGCAAGGCCACCCCTGCCCCCTTCTTCTGGCCCGAAATATCCTAGGGTACGTTGAAAATCCCATTTTCAACGAAGGGGCAAAGCCCCTCAATCGGCGCGCATAAGCGCGCTTATCCTGTGCGGCGCAGCCGCTCCTTTCGGTCACGGGGGGATCACTCCAGATACCGCTTGAACCCTATGTGCGAGGCCTCGAACCCCAGGCCTTCGTAAAACCGGCGGCTGTCGGTGCGGGTGGCGTTCATCGTCAGTTGGATCAACCGGCAGCCCGCGGCCCGCGCGCGGGCCTCGACATCCGCAAACATCCGTTGGCCAAGGCCATGACCGCGCCGGTCTCTGGCGATCCGCACGCTTTCCACCTGCGCCCGCCGCGCGGCCTTGAGCGAAAGGCCGGAAATCAAGGTCAGTTGATAGGTGGCGATCACCCGGCCCGCCTTGTCCTCGCCGACGATAAGCTGGTTGCCGCCCTCGGCCTGCATGGCGTCGAACGCCGCAAGATACCTATCCAGGTCATCCGCCTCGCGCCCCTGCCCCAGCATGTCGTCGGCCAGCAATGCCACCACCGCCGCGACATCGGCGCGCGTGGCGGGGCGAAAGCGGATCATGCGCGGGCGGCGGTTACGAAATCCACCATCTTCTGCGCGTCTTTCACCCCCGGCGCGCTTTCCACGCCCGAGGACACATCGACCTGCCGCGCGCCGGTGGCGCGCACCGCCTCGCCCACGTTGTCCGGCGTCAGACCGCCCGCCAGCATCCAGGGCACCGGCCAGCGCCGCCCGGCAATCAGCGACCAGTCAAAGGCCATGGCATTGCCGCCGGGGCGGTCGGCACCTGTCGGCGGCTTGGCGTCGATCAAAAGCTGGTCGGCCACCTTGGCGTAGAAGTCGATCTGCGTCAGGTCGGTTTCGGATTCGATGCCGATGGCCTTCATCACCGGCAAGCCGTAGCGCGTTTTCACCTCGGCCACCCGGGCCGGGCTTTCTTTGCCATGAAGTTGCAGCATGTCCAGCGGCACCTCGGAGGTCAGTTCATCGAGCATCGCATCCTTGGCATCCACCGTCAGCGCCACTTTCATGATCCCCTCGGGCACCGAGCTTGCCATGAAACGTGCCGCCTCAAGATCAAGATGGCGGGGGGATTTGGGAAAGAACACGAACCCGACGTAAGACGCCCCCGCCACGATGGCGGCGGGGATATCGGCGGTTTCGGTCAGTCCACAGATTTTAACGCGGGTGTCATGGGCCATGACGCGGGTTTAACTGGCCTCGTCCAAAAGTGCCAGAACCTCGTCCTTGCCCTCGTGCTTTTCACCCTTCAGGCGGCGCACCTCGGCGCGCAGCGCGCTGAGTTCACGGGCCTTGCGGGCCGCCTCGACGCGTTCGCCGTGTTCGCGGATCCATTCCCAGATCAACCCGATGATGAAACCCGCGAAGATGCCGCCGAAGATCACGACGAAGAGCGGCACGTCATAGGTCGGGTTCAGCGCCGCCATGCCCGACAATTCATCGGGCAACACCCTGACCGAAACCATGCCCCGGTTGGCCAGGGCGATCAGGATCAGGGCCACTGCGAAGATGGCAATCGAGGCATAGCGGATATAGCGCATCAGGACTTCCCATTCAGACGATCACGCAAAAGCTTACCGGTTTTGAAAAACGGCACGTGTTTTTCCTCGACACTAACCGATTCCCCGGTGCGCGGATTGCGACCGGTGCGCGCATCGCGCTTTTTCACCGAGAATGCCCCGAAGCCGCGCAGTTCCACGCGGTTGCCTTCGGCCATGGCGTCGGTGATTTCATTGAAGATCGTGTTCACGATCCGCTCTACGTCCCGCTGGTACAAATGCGGGTTTTCGTCGGCAATTTTTTGAATCAATTCCGATCTGATCATCGGTGTCCTCCCACGGATCTTGTTGGTCGCGCCCGTCATTTCATCACACGACTATAGATATAAACGTGAAAAACCGAAACAGGAAGGCAAGCCGGATTGGGCAGAAAACCCCGAGAAATGCGTGACTTGGACGAAATCTCCGCACCCCTCCGGCCGAAATGGCGATCACATCGCCCCGCGTGACCAACGGCGCGCAGCTCGCGACACCACACGATTCGCCGCGCCGATCAGCCCTTGGCCCGCCACCTAGAACACCGCAGCTTGATGCCCCAACCCGGCGTAACCCTCAACCCGGTGACAGAGCGGGTCTTCTTGTCATAGGCTTCGGCAAAGGGGCCATCCGCGTGATCTTCGGTCACGCGCCCGCCCCGGCAATGGGTGTTTGCCAGAATCTCCTTGGCCAGCGAAATCGCCTTTTGCCGATTGCGCTGATGATAGATCGGCGCCCGGAATGTCCGGTCTTGGGCTGGCTTGTACCTGCGCCTGCTGTCGCGCGGCACCATGGCCGTAGGGGCATAAGGCGCCTCGATCTTGACCATGATCGGGATCGCCTTGCCGCCCCCGCCCGCGCCATAGTTTACATGGCCAAACGGTGGATAGAGCATCAGCACCTCGAGATATCCAAGGTTGCTTTCAACCGCGAGATTGATCGTCGGTTCGGCAGTGTCCTTGCCGTGAACCTGTGGGCGCGCCGGGACATCCGACGCCGCGAAATAGGGAAGCTCCACGATCCGGCCATGGGTTTCGCGCGTCACCTTTCCGGAAGAGCTCAGAGGCATACCTGTGACCGGCAAGGGCTTATTGTAAGCCTCAAGATCATACCCTGTGCGGCACCCGGCCAAGATGCCAGCCGCCAGTAACAAAACACCAACTATCCTGAAATCCATATCGCCCAATCCCCAGGTTGCGCGCACTCCTTACACCGCGCCCCTGGAAACAAAAAGGCCCCACGCACCGGTGGGGCCTTTCCAATTTCAAAACCACGCGGGGTTTTACTTGTCGTCGCCGCCCTTGAGCGCGGCACCAAGGATATCGCCCAGCGATGCACCCGAGTCCGAGCTGCCGAACTGTTCGACGGCTTCTTTCTCTTCGGCGATCTCGCGGGCCTTGATCGAAAGACCAAGACGGCGCGATTTGCTGTCGATGTTGGTGACGCGCACGTCGATCTTGTCACCGACCGAGAAACGCTCGGGGCGTTGTTCGGCGCGGTCACGCGACAGGTCGGAACGACGGATGAAGCTTTTCATGCCTTCGTATTCCACCTCGATGCCGCCATCTTCGATCGCGGTCACTTCGACGGTGATGATCGAGCCGCGCTTCACGCCGCCCACGGCATCGGCGAAGGGATCGCCGTCCAGCGCCTTGATCGAAAGCGAGATGCGCTCTTTCTCGACATCCACTTCCGAGACGACGGCCTTGACCATGTCGCCCTTCTTGTAGTTCTGGATCGCATCCTCGCCACGCTCGTCCCACGACAGGTCGGAAAGGTGAACCATGCCGTCGATCTCGCCGGGCAGGCCGATGAACAGGCCGAACTCGGTGATGTTCTTGACCTCGCCTTCGACTTCGGTGCCCACGGGGTGGGTTTCGGCGAAGACTTCCCAGGGGTTGCGCTGCGTCTGCTTGAGGCCAAGCGAGACACGGCGTTTGCTGGGGTCGATCTCCAGAACCATGACTTCGACTTCCTGGGAGGTCGAGACGATCTTGCCGGGGTGCACGTTCTTCTTGGTCCAGGACATTTCCGAGACGTGAACCAGACCTTCGACACCCGGTTCCAGCTCAACGAAGGCACCGTAGTCGGTGATGTTGGTCACGCGGCCCGTGTGCACCGAACTCAGCGGGTACTTGGCAGCGACCAGATCCCATGGATCTTCCTGCAGCTGCTTCATGCCAAGGCTGATGCGGTGGGTTTCCTTGTTGATCTTGATGACCTGCACGTTGACGGTTTCGCCAATCGACAGGATTTCCGACGGGTGGTTCACACGGCGCCATGCCATGTCGGTGACGTGCAGCAACCCGTCGACACCGCCAAGGTCCACGAAGGCCCCGTATTCGGTGATGTTCTTGACGACGCCTTCCACGGTGTCCCCTTCGGCCAGCTTGGCGATGACCTCGGCGCGCTGTTCGGCGCGGCTCTCTTCGAGGATGGCGCGACGCGACACCACGATGTTGCCACGGCGGCGGTCCATCTTGAGGATCTGGAAGGGCTGCTTGAGACCCATGAGCGGGCCGGCATCGCGCACGGGGCGCACATCGACCTGGGAGCCGGGCAGGAAGGCCACGGCACCGCCCAGATCGACGGTAAAGCCGCCTTTGACACGGCCAAAGATCGCGCCTTCGACGCGCTGGTCGTCGGCATAGGCTTTTTCCAGGCGATCCCAGGCTTCCTCGCGGCGGGCCATCTCGCGGCTGATAACCGCTTCGCCACGGGCGTTTTCGGCGGCGCGCAGGTAAACCTCGACTTCGTCGCCGACTTCGATTTCGGGCGCTTCACCGGGGTTTGCGAATTCCTTGAGTTCGACACGGCCTTCCATCTTGTAGCCGACGTCGATGATGGCTTGGCCCGCTTCAATCGCGATGACCTTGCCTTTGACAACAGAGCCCTCTTGGGGCGTGTCCATTTCGAGGCTTTCATTAAGGAGGGCCTCGAATTCCTCCATCGATGCGTTCTGAGCCATGTGGCGTCGTTTTCCTTTACAAGTGCATTTTTCGGGCCGCGCGGTTGTCTCCGCCGGTCTTTAATGAAAGCCCTACCGCTTCGCTACTTGAGGGCAGAGCTGTTTTGCCCTTCCGAAGAAGAGCGGCTTTATCGACCCGGCAAACCACAAAACAAAGAGGGCCGGTATGCCCGACCCTGCTCGATCTTTTTGTTGTGTGGCGGCTTCCGCCTTGTCGACAGGGGGCGTTTAGCGGCTTGCCCCCTTGATTGCAAGCCCTTTGCGTCGGGGCGCGCCGATCCGGCAAGGGGCCGCCGGGCTTACCCGCGCCGCGCCTCGACCTCGGCAATCGCCGCCGCCACGGCCTCCTCGATGCTCATCCTTGAGGTATCCAGTTGCACCGCGTCTTCGGCGGGTTTCAACGGCGCCGCCGCGCGGGCGCTGTCGCGGGCGTCACGGGCGCGCAGGTCGGCCAGCACCTCGTCATAGCTCACCTCGTGCCCGTTTCCGGTCAACTCCTTGAAGCGCCGCTCGGCGCGGATGTCGTCAGAGGCGGTGACGAAAAGCTTCACCTCGGCCTCGGGGCAGATCACCGTGCCGATGTCGCGCCCATCCAGAACCGCACCGCCCGCGCGCCGGGCAAAGGCGCGCTGAAAATCCACCAGGGCCTGCCGCACCTCGGGGTTTGCCGCCACGCGGCTGGCCGCCTGCGCCACCTCCGGCGTCCGCAGGTCGCCCGCCTCCAGATCCCCGGCCTGCAGGGATTTGGCCGCCTCGACCGGGTCGGTCCCATCCAGTGTCCGCCGCCCCGTGGCGCGATACAAAAGCCCGGTGTCCAGATGCGCAAAGCCGAAATGCGCGGCCACCGCCTTGGAAACCGTCCCCTTGCCCGCCGCCGCGGGCCCGTCGATCGCGATCGTGAATGCCATGTCTCACCCCATGTCCTGCCAAAAGACCTAGAGGAAGAACGCAAGCCCCTCAAGCGCCTCCGATATCTTCTTCTTTTCAATAAATATCCCGGGGAGTCGCCCGCAGGGCGGCGGGGCAGAGCCCCAAAATCAAGATGGCCTGGAAATGGTTGGAGCGGGTAACGGGAATCGAACCCGTAACTTAAGCTTGGGAAGCTCGCGTGATACCTTTTCACCATACCCGCGCCGAGCCTTGTAGTTAGGCAATCCCCCTGACCGGGTCAAGGCCGTTTTCCGAACGGAAAACGGGGCGGAATTTTTGAAAAATTCCGCGCCCCGCCTCAGGCCCGCCGCCGACGCCGGCGTCGCCCGCCCTCGCCGCCGTCGCCGTCACCGCCGGTGTTGAAGCTGACATCGGGCAGCGGCACGATTTTCGACAGTTCCGGGAAGGGGTCGGTTTTGTGCGGTATCGCATTGGCGGCCACGAAGTGATCCTGGAACTTCGGCTCGATGGCGGTTTCCACCTTGGTGATCTCGCGCACCACGCGCTCGATTTCTTGCCGTGCCGCCACGTTGCACAGGGCGATCCGCGCACCGGTGCCGGCGGCGTTGCCCGCACTGGTCACTTTCTCAAGCGGCACATCGGGGATCATGCCCAGAACCATGGCGTGTTTGGGGCTGATATGCGCCCCGAAGGCCCCGGCCAGAACCACCCGGTCCACCTTGTCCACGCCGCGTTCATCCATCAACAGGCGCGCGCCCGCGTAAAGCGCCGATTTGGCCAGTTGGATCGCGCGGATATCGCCTTGGGTCACGGTGATACGCGGCCCGCCTGTCGCGGTGGCGTCATGGATCAGGTAGGCATGGGTGCGCCCCTCGGGCACGGACCGCGCGGTGCCCGTCGCCGCGGCCGAACCGATCAGCCCGCTTTCATCCATCAGCCCCGCCATGCGCAATTCGGCCACCGCCTCGATGATGCCCGAGCCGCAAATGCCGGTGATCCCCGTGGCGGCGGTTTCCTCGTCAAAGCCTTCCTCGTCCGACCACTTGTCACAGCCGATCACGCGAAAGCGCGGTTCCTTGGTGTCCGGGTCGATCTGGATGGCCTCGATGGCCCCCGGCGCGGCCCGCTGCCCGCTTGAGATTTGCGCGCCCTCGAAGGCCGGGCCGGTGGGCGAGGAACAGGCCAGCACGCGGGAGGTGTCACCCAGCAGGATCTCGGCATTGGTGCCGACGTCGACCACCAAGACCAGGTCTTCGGATTTGCCGGGTTCTTCCGACAGGGCCACGGCGGCGGCATCCGCGCCCACGTGCCCCGCGATACAGGGCAAGACATAGGTGCGGGCGCGCGGGTTGATGGCCTGCAGGTCCAATTCCCGCGCGGGCATGGAAATCGAATCGGAGGTGGCCAGCGCAAAGGGCGCCTGGCCCAGTTCCACAGGGTCGATCCCCAGCAGAAGGTGATGCATCACCGGGTTGCAGACGAAAACCGTTTCCACGATCAGATGCGGCGCGATCCCCGCTTCCTTGGCGATCTCCTCGGACAGCGTGTTGATGGCCTCGCGCACCGCGCGGGTCATCTCCTGATCGCCGCCGGGGTTCATCATCGAATAGCTGACCCGGCTCATCAAATCCTCGCCAAAGCGGATTTGCGGGTTCATGATGCCCGAGCTGGCCTTGACCTCGCCTGTATCCAGATCGGTCAGGTGGGCGGCCACGGTGGTGGAGCCAAGGTCGATGGCCAGCCCGTACAAACCGTCCTCGTGCAGGCCCGGCCAGATGTCGATGACACGCGCCACGTCATCGGTATGGGATTTGTGCAGGGCGACGGTAACCTGGAACTTGCCCTTGCGCAGCGTGGGCTGCAGCTTGGACAAAAGCGAGCCTTCGGCACGGATTTCGGGGATATCCCATTCGCGCTTCAAAGCGCGTTCCAGCCGTTCAAGATCGCCGGTGGGTTCGTGCATGTCAGGCTCGTCCACCTCGACGAAATACAGCCGCGTGGCCGGGTCCATGTCGATCACCCGGGCCGAGGCGGCCTTGCGCACCACCTGCCGGTGGACTTGGGATTCGGGGGGCACGTCGATCACCACGTCGCCCATCACCTGCGCCTGACAGCCCAGGCGGCGGCCCGGTTTCAAACCGCGCTTGTCGTCATAGCGTTGTTCCACCTTGTTCCATTCCGAAAGCGCATCGTCATGGACGGTCACCCCGTGCTTGGAAAATTCGCCATAGCTGGGCGTGATCTGGCATTTCGAGCAGATGCCCCGCCCGCCACAGACCGAATCAAGGTCGACCCCCAACTGCCGCGCGGCGGTCAGGACGGGCGTGCCCTTGGCAAAGCGGCCGCGCTTGCCCGAGGGGGTAAAGACGACAAGGGGATCTTGCGACATGGCCGAAACCTCATATTCCCGAAAGTTGATTGCAACATAGACCTTTAGCCGGGGACCGACAGCCTGCAACCGTCAGAAAATGACGTTCCAGCGGCATCGCGCGTCAAACCCGGCGCGCGCCCTGCCCGGTAAGCGCCTCCAACACGCCGTTGAACCGCTCGGGGTCAGCGGTGGCAATGGCCGCGCGGGGCAGTTCCACCTCGATCCCGCGGTCCAGCGCCGATTGCGCCGTGCGCGCCACGCCATGCGCCCCGTCCTGCCCCATGATCCGCAGGTGGCCCACCCGCAGCACGTCCAGCAGGTTGTCCAGTTCGCCGGTTTCGAACCCGTCCTCGGCCCAGCGGGTGACAACGTGATCGGCCATCCCCTGGAAGGGGGCCGCCAAGGGGCCCGAGGCCGCATGCGGTGCAATCAGCCGCGCCACCGGCGCGGCAACCTGTTGCTTGAGGGCGATCACCGGAATATCGCGGTGCCGGGCCAGCGTGACCTCGCGCGCGATGGCGGCCTCGACCCCGGTCCGGATGGCATCGTCATAGCGGGGGGCGCACCAGGCCCCGTCCTGCAAATCCACCAGCAACAGCGCACGGCCCGGGCGCGGATCGACCTTGGGGCCATGGCTTTGGCGGATCATCCGGCGCGCGGCGGTCCACCACCAAATGCCCACCAGCCCCGCCACCAGAAGAAGCGCGGCCCAGATCATGCCATCCCTCGGGGCAGGAAAGATACAACACGGCGGGTGACCATGGTAGGGGATGTGCCGTGCCACGCCCGGCCTTGTCAATCGTCACCGGCTTTGATCCGTGTCAGGGCGCTGTTGTAAATTCCCGTTAAGCAGGGCGGACCATGACCGAAAAAGGAAACCGCATGACCCAGCCCCTTGAAGGCGTGACCGTTCTGGACCTGACCCATGTTTTGGCCGGGCCCTTCGCCTCGATGACAATGGCCGATCTTGGCGCGCATGTGATCAAGGTGGAACGCCCCGGCGTGGGCGACGATACCCGCGCCTTCCCGCCCTTCAAGGATGGCGAAAGCGCCTATTTCGCCACCATCAACCACTCCAAGCAAAGCATCGCCCTTGATTTGAAGGCCGAGGGCGACCGGGCGATTTTCGAGCGGCTTCTGGCCCGCGCCGACGTGGTGCTTGAAAACTACCGCCCCGGCACGATGGAAAAGCTGGGCTATGGATGGGATGACCTGCACGCCCGTTACCCCCGCCTGATCTATGGCGCGGTCAGCGGGTTCGGCCATTCCGGCCCCGAGGCCCTGAAACCCGCGTATGACATGGTGGTGCAGGCGCGCAGCGGCGTGATGTCGATCACCGGCGAGGCGGGGCGCGATCCGGTGCGCGTGGGCGCCAGTATCGGCGATATCGTGGCGGGCATGTACCTCGTGCAAGGGGTGATGGGGGCCTTGATGGCCCGCGACACCACGGGCCGGGGCCAGAAGGTGGATGTGGCCATGCTTGACGGGCAATTGGCCATCCTGGAACATGCCATCGCCCTGACCACCACCACCGGCACGCCGCCCGGCCCGACAGGCGCGCGCCACCCGTCGATCACCCCGTTCGAGACCTTCCACGCCGCCGACGGGTTGTTCGTCATCGCCGCCGGGAATGACGCGCTTTTTGCCAAGCTCTGCGATGTTCTGGGCCTGCCCTTGGCCAATGATCCGCGTTTTGCCACCAACCCGGCGCGCTGTGAAAACGCCCGCACGCTCAAGCGGTTGATCGAGGCAATCACGCTGGACCGGCCCAAGGCATATTGGGTCGAAAAACTGGAGTCCGTGGGCGTGCCCACCGGCCCCATTCAAAACGTCGCCGAAGCCCTGCAAGACCGGCAAATCCTGGCCCGCAACATGGTGGTGGATGTGCTGGGCGCGGATGGCGTGCCGAAATACCTGGCCGCCGGCAACCCCATCAAGCTGTCGGATATGGACGATCCCAAAACCCGCCGCCCCGCGCCCCTGCTGGATGGCGACCGGGCCGAGATTTTGACATGGCTGGATGCGCCTGCGGGCGACGGGCCTTCGGCCAGAAAGAACAAGACCTGAGGCCAGAAGCGCCTGGGATGGCAGGTGCAGGCCAACCACCGGAGGCATCGCCCCTGCCCGCTGAAACGCTGGAATACCTCGACGATTTCATCGCCCGCCGCACCGCGGAAGGCGGCGCCGATATCGACCGGTAGAGCGCCAAGGATTTTCGAAAATCCTTGGCCAAGCCCGTTGCAACGGGCTTAGCCCTCGCGGCGGATGTCGGCCCCCAGATCGGCCATGAGGCCCTCGAAGATCGGGAAGGAAGTGGCGATGGGCCCGCCGTCATCCACGCGGATCGGGGCGTTACTGGCCAGGCCCAGAACAAGGAACGACATGGCGATCCGGTGGTCCAGATGGCTGGCGCAGGTGGCCCCGCCGGTGACATTGCCAAAGCCCTTGCCATGGACGATCCACCAATCC
The DNA here is from genome assembly GCF_030733685.1 of Roseovarius sp. MMSF_3281. Taxonomy (GTDB): domain Bacteria; phylum Pseudomonadota; class Alphaproteobacteria; order Rhodobacterales; family Rhodobacteraceae; genus Roseovarius. The sequence continues at coordinate 23,066 of NZ_JASHIM010000006.1, read as the reverse complement.
TCGCCCTCCTCGACCTCGATGCCATTGGCGCGCAGGCCGGTGGCCATGGCCTCAATCCGGTCGCTTTCCTTGACGCGCAATTCCTTGACGCCGCGCATCACGGTTTGCCCCTCGGCATAGGCCGCGACCGCCGACAGCACGGGGTATTCGTCGATCATGCTGGCGGCGCGTTCGGGCGGCACGTCGATGCCCTTGAGGTCGGGCGAGAACCGCGCGCGCAGGTCGGCCACGGGCTCCCCGCCTTCTTCGCGTTCATTCTCGTAAATCAGATCCGCGCCCATCTCGCGCAGGGTGGTGAAAAGCCCAGCGCGGGTGGGGTTGAGGCCGATATTGGGCACCAGGATGTCCGAGCCTTCGGTAATCAGGGCGGCACAAACCGGGAAGGCCGCCGAGCTGGGATCGCGTGGCACCGCGATGGTCTGCGGTTGCAACTCGGGCTGGCCTTGCAGGGTGATGACCCGGCCCTCGTCGGTGACCTCGGTAGTGATGGTCGCGCCGAAACCTTCGAGCATCCGTTCGGTGTGGTCGCGGGTGGCTTCCTGTTCGATCACAATGGTTTGGCCGGGGGCATTGAGCCCCGCAAGCAGCACCGCCGACTTCACCTGCGCCGAGGGCACGGGCACAGTATAGCGCACCGGCAAAGGATCTGCCGCGCCGACGATGGTCATCGGCAAACGCCCGCCCGCGCGGCCAACGGCCTGTGTGCCGAACAGCGCCAGAGGGTCGGTGACCCGCGCCATGGGGCGCTTGTTCAGGCTGGCGTCGCCGGTGAAGGTGGCGGTCACCGGCGAGGTCGCCATGGCCCCCATGATCAGGCGCACGCCGGTGCCGGAGTTGCCGCAGTCGATCACCTGATCGGGTTCGGCAAAGCCGCCAACGCCAACGCCGTGGATATGCCATGTGCCATCCTCGTCGCGCGTCACCTCAGCCCCGAAGGCCTGCATCGCCTTGGCGGTGTCCAGCACGTCCTGACCTTCCAGAAGGCCGGTGACCACGGTTTCGCCCACGGCCATGGCCCCAAGGATCAACGAGCGGTGCGAGATCGACTTGTCGCCCGGCACCTCCGCCGTGCCTTTCAGGCCGCAAGAGCGGTGCGCGATCATCGGAATGGGGGTGCCGTGGCCGGACATGGGCGTGCCTTTCATGGGTGGGTCGCTGGCGCTGATAGCGCAGGCATCGGCGCGCGTCCATCCGGGTTGTCGCGGAACACGGGGGGCCAAGCGATATAAATCGGCGGCAGACCCCCGGGCTGTCTCCCCCCTATGCGCCGCCGCATCCCCCGACATCAACAATCCACCCGGTGAGATACCGGCATGAGCTTCGGGCAGTGTGCCGGGCGCGCGGACAGTCTGTACAAGTTGTACACTCTGCCCCTCTGGCGACTGACCTGAAGGCCCCGGCGCGCGCGCCTAGTCTTCCACGAAAACCTCGACCTCATGCGGCGCGTTATTGGCAAAGCCCGACAGGTTCCACGCCGCCTCCATCGGCTGCATGTTGCCCTCGGCATCCGTCGCCCGACAGGCCAGCAGGTAATGCCCCGGTTCGGCCTGCCAGTCGAACGACCACCCGGACCATGCATAACGCCCCACGGGCGCCTCTACCTTGGCCTCGTGCCAGTCCTCACCGATCCGCACCTCGACCCGCTCAACCGGGACGCCCGCGCCCGACCACGCCCGGCCCTGCAGGGTCACGCGGCCCGGCGACAGCCGGCGCTTGCGGGTAATCCAGTCCGGAACCCCCGGCGGCACCATCAGGGATTTGACCCTGACCTCGGTGACGGGCTCGCCCGGATCATCGGCGGCCTGGCGAAAACGATAGGTGCCAACCTGTTGAAACCCTTGATACCTTTCAGTCATCGCCGTGATCCGGTTCAGCCATTTCACACTGGCCATTCCGTACCATCCCGGTACGATCAATCGTAGCGGCGCGCCGTGTTGGGGCAACAAGGGCTGGCCGTTCATCTCGTAGACCAACAGCACCTCCAAACGGTCCAATTCCTCGGGTGTCAGGCTTCGGCCAAAGGCATGGCCCACGCCTTTGTCATAACCGAAATCGGCCCCCTCGAAGGCAAAATCCACCACGCCACCCTGTGGCTTGGCGCGCTCGATCAACGGCGCCAGCGGCGTGCCGGTCCATTCGGCCGTGCCCACCGCCTCATAGGCCCAAGGCATTGAAAAGGAACGCGGTTCCATGCCTGTCCGGCCATTGCCGGCGCATTCCATGGTGACCGGCATGGTCACTTGTGGCTCGGCACGTATCTCTTCAAGGCTCATCTCGAACGGCGCGTCGAAGGCCCCGTCCAGCACCAGCCGATGCGCCCCCGCCTGCAGCAAAGGCACATCGAAATGGCTCAGCAAGTAATGCGCCCCCACGGGCGTGATATCCAGCGCGAGCATCTCCAGGAAAACGCCCGAATTCCGGTTGGCCAAGCTCACTTCGTGTTGCGAAAAGACCCCCGAGGCGGTCACTTCTCTTGCATGTTCACCACGGAACGGATTGTCGCTCATCCGATAACCTCGTCGCTGCGATCATCGGTTTCGCCATAGCGGCGCAAGACGGCAGGCCTGGTTCCTTCGTAAACATGCTCCAAGTTCTTGGTAATCCGGGCATTTTCCCGCTCGAACAGGCAATTGCCCTCCATGTCCGAGGCCACGATAAACGGCCCCATCTTGTTACAGCGAATAACCCACATCGCCTGCGCCAGACCCAGTTCCTCGTTCCAATGCACGGCTTCCACGTTCTCGACCCCGCGCCCCAAAAGCGCGCCGGTGCCATAGCCAACGGTGGACAGGTAAACCGCGCCGTTGGGCACGAAATATTCCTTGTAGTCCTTGGAACTCATACCGCCCTTGCCGATAATCAGCTTCGCGCCGGTCTTGGCGATCCACTCGGGCAACCACTTGGCAAACCGGAACGAGGCCGTGGCCGTCACCGCCCCCATGTCGAAACTGCCATCCTCGCGGATCACCGCAGCGGGCGAGCAATGGAAATTTGCCGCGCTTTCCGAAGGCAACTCCATGGGAATATTGGCTTTTTCCTCAAGCGCGCGCATATAGACGCCTTCGCGCGCCGTGTACATCAAACCATCCAGGTAGACGATATCGCCCAGCCGAAGCGCGGCAATTTCCTCATCGGTGGGCGTCGTGCTCAGTCGGACCTCGCGTGGTTTCATATCTGGTCCTCCTTATCGGTTTCCGTGTGAATGATGCCAGCCTGCGACAGCCGGTCAATCTCTGTGTCTTCAATGCCCATAGCTGCCAAAACGCTTTTGGTGTCGCGGGCAAATCTTGGCGCATGGGCAAGGGTTCGAGGCGCCCAGGGGGCGGAAAAACTCAGCCCCGGAACGCGGAATGCGCGCCCCAGTTCCGGCACGTCCAGATCCTGCCATGACAAAAGCGCCGCAAGCGCCGGGTCCGAAAGCAGGTCATCAAGCCCGAGAACCGGCCCGGCGGGCACCTCGGCCTGCGCCAAGGCCCTATCCCAATGCGCCGTGGGGCGCGCGGCAAAGACGGCATCCAAGACCGCGCGCACGGCCTCGTTATCCGTCTCCCCTACCAGATCCTGCCGCCCGATCGCGGCGCACAAGCGCACCGATTGCGCGGGCGTGTTCGCGGTCACCACGATCTGGCCGTCGGCTGTATCGAACCGCCCCGAGAAAGGCGAATCCGAGAAGGCCCGGTTGCCTTCAAGCCCGCGCATGTTGCCCGTGGCCTGCCAGTTGACCGCATAGGGGCCCATCAGGTTCACCACGGCATCCAGCATAGAGACATGCAAACGCTGTGCCTGCCCCGGGGCTTTGCCGCGTTGGATGATCGCGGCCAGAACGGCGGCAATCAAGGCTTGGCCGGCGATGTAATCCACGATGGGAAACCCCACGCGCATCGGCCCGCTTTCGGGCGTGCCGGTCATTGCCATCAACCCGCTAAGGCCTTGTAGAATATGGTCATAGGCCGGGCGATCCGACAATGCCCCGTCCGGCCCGAAGCCCGAGATGCTGGCATAGATCACGTCAGGACGAACCGCGCGCACCGCGTCATAGCCCAGCCCCAGACGGTCGATCACGCCGGGGCGGAAATTCTCGACGAAGACGTCCGCCTGTGCCGCCATGCGCAAAACCAGGTCGCGGCCCTCATCGCTTTTCAGGTCGATCACCGTGGAACGCTTGCCTGCGTTCTGGCTCAGGAACGAGGCGCCAAGCCCCGCGTCCTGCATCACTGCATCGCCCCCGTGGCGGCGGACGAAATCCACCGATCCGGGCCGTTCCACCCGGATCACCTCGGCCCCCATCAGGGCCAGTTGCCCGGTGGCATAGGGCCCGGCCAGAACATGGGTCAGGTCAAGGATACGCAGACCCTCAAGGGGGGTGCCAGTCATAGCAGGATCACTCCGCCGCCTGCGACGCGGCCGGATCCCACTCCACGGTCTCGCGCCGTTGATACGGCGTGAACCAATCGGGGTCGGTGCGGTATTCGACGCGGCCATCGGGATAGATGCGCGCCACGGCCCGCCGCGAACTCAGGCAAAAGGCATGCACACTCATCTGCATGCCCCCGGTGTGGCAATAGCCCACCTCGATATTGCAATCGATCACCATGTTCTTGCCGACAAATCCCATGGCCCCCATGCCGATGGAATTGCCAAGCTCTTTCAACTCATCTTCCAGTTCGGCGATCTTGGGGTCCGAGTTGCGGCTGCCCACGGTGCGCAGCACCGAGGCCCGTTTGCCCAAAACCATGCAGGTGTCTTTCGACCCGCCAAGACCGATCCCGATGATCGCGGGCTGGCAGGCAAGGCCCCGCTTGCCGAAAGCCACCAGCGTATCAAGGTAAAACCGCTTGATCCCCTCGATCCCGTCCGATGGGAACAGCATGCGGTAATCGGTGCCAAACAGCCCGCCCTTGTGTACCGTGATCAGGTCGATCCAATCGCCCTCGGGCTCGAACCCGTATTCGATCTCGGGCGCGCCGATACCGACGTTGTTGTTGTGATCCGTGCGCCATAGCGGATGCACCCGGTTGGGCCGCAGGGGCACACCATTGGTGGCACTTGCCGTGGCCGACCGCAGCGCGGTTTCAAGCGCGCACATGCCGCCCTCAACCTGCGCCTCGTTGCCCATCTTGACGAACCACCGGGGCACGCCGGTATCGCCGCACATGGCGCGGCGGTCTTCCTTGGCGGCCTCGTAGTTTTCAAGCATAGCCTGCAAAACAAAGGACGAAAGATCACCGTCCTCGGATTTCGCCGCCGCCTGAAGCCCGTCCAGGTAATCCTGCGGAATTTCGATGGCCGCCTTGTCCATCAGGGTTTCGGCGGTGCTTTGAATCGTGTCGATTGCAATCATTGCGCTGCCACCAATGTGTCTGGTTCTCCCTCGGGCAAAATGCTTTCCCCGGGGCGAACGATGGAAAAATCAACATCTTCGCGTCCCACCTCAAGCGCGCCATCAACCTGCCGCGCCACGGTGAAATACGAGGTCTCCAAATCCCCTTCTTCGGGGAAATCCTCGCGGTAATGTGCCCCGCGCGAGTTTTCCCGCGCCAAGGCCGCCCCTGCGATCACTTCGGATATATCACACAATGAGGCCATGTTCAGCCAATCGTGCCATGTCAGGTTGAAGGCTCGGGTGTCATCCGAGACGCCAACCTCCATCAGGTCGTCGCGGATCGACGCCACCTGTGCCTGCCCGCGCACGATCTTGTCGGCCATGCGCATGACACCCACGTCATCCCACATCACCTCCTGCAAGCGGTCGCGCAGCGGCTGTATCAGGTCGGGTTTTTTGCTGAACGGTTGCATCGCGCGGGCCACCTCGGCCTCCAGAACCTCGGGGTCCGGTTCACGCAGCGCGCCCATGGTGCGAATGTCGGCGCCCATGGTATCGCCCGCAATCCCACCGTAAACGGTGGAATTGGCCACGCCATTGCCGCCCAAACGGTTCGAGCCATGCGCGCCGCCGGCATCCTCACCGGCCACGTAAAGGCCCTCCATCGCGGTGCGGGTATCCACATCCACCACGACACCGCCCATGAAGTAATGCGCCGTCGGCACCACCTCGACCTTGCCCCCGGCAAGATCGAACCCGCAATCGGCACAGCGCTTGACCATACCCTTGAACTTCTCGGCCACGAACTCCGGCCCCAGATGGCTCATCGAGATATAGACGCCGCCGTTCACGGTGGTGTTGCTCTTGCGCATTTCCGCGTAGATGCCGCGACTGACAACATCGCGCGTCGCGCGTTCGCCCTTCGCGTCGTAATCGAACATGAACCGGTGATCCGAGCCGTTGAGCAACTGCCCCCCGGCCCCGCGCAGGCCCTCCTCAAGCACCGTGCCGGTCATCCGGGTGTGATCGCCGGCCAAAAGCCCCGTTGGGTGAAACTGTACCATCTCCATGTCGCGCAAGGGCAGCCCCGCGCGCAGGGCCATGGCCAAACCATCCATCGTCTTGTCGCCCGAGGGCGTGTGATACTTGTACATGGTCGGCCCGCCGCCGGTGCCCATAAGCACCGTCTTGGCCCGCACCAGCCGGAACCGCCCGGTGCGCATGTCGATCATCAGCACTCCGGCAAGGGCACTTCCGTCACGGGTGGGGATCAAGCCGATCGCCCGATGCTCCTGCAGTTTCTCAACCGGGCGCGACAGAACCTGCTCCATCAAGCGGCTGATGATCTCGATTCCCGTCAAATCGCCCTTGTGCACCGTGCGGTCGGCGGTCTGCCCGGCAAAGGCCTTCTGGTGCAGCGTCCCGTCCCGGTTACGGTCAAAGAAACAGCCCACCTCGTTTTCCAACTCGTGGATGCGGGTCACCGCCTCCTTGCACAGCCGCCACGCCATATCCTGATTGGGCAGCCATTTCCCGCCCATGACCGTGTCCATGAAGTGCCGCTCGACGGTGTCGCCGCCCCCAAGCGCCACGTTATAGCCCCCCTGCACCATCCGCGTGCAGCCGCATTTGCCGATCAGCCCCTTGACCGCAATGGTGATCTTGGTCCCCTCGGGCGCCGATTGCTGGGCATGCAGCGCGGCAAACAACCCCGCCCCCCCGGTGCCAAGGATCAGGATATCGGTGTCATGTGTGTCGATCTGTGTGGTCATGTCATATCGCATTCAGGAAAAACGTGCCGGAAACCAGCACAGCCACCCCGACCGCGCCCGCGGCAAGGGTCTTTTGCGTGTCGCTCCACGGCAGCAACTCCAGCGCCAGAAGGCGCAAACCGCCGAAAAAATGCACCGCCAACAGGAACACAAGGCCAAACTCGGCCAGCTTGACCAAGGGCTGTTCGGTCAGGTGCAGGAAACTGTTCAATTGGCCCGGGGCCGTCACCGCATTGGCCAGCACCCAGAAATGCGCCGGCAAGAACAGCGCCAGGGCAAGGCCCGACACCCGGTGCAGCACGAAGGCCAGCCAAAGGGGATGTGCGCGCGGCGGGGCCTTCATGCGAAGGTCACGGCCCAGACAGACCGCCCTCCCATCACCAGCAGGCCAAGTGCCACGGCCCATGTAAAGGCCTGTAAACCGCCGCCTTTCAGGCCAAGCCATTCATGCACGATCACCCGCAGGCCAATGGCCGCATGCACCGAAACCGCCAGTACAAAGAGCCCGTAAAAGGCAAACCACGCGAATGAGTCCTGAGTACGCCCCAGGATTTCGTCCACGCTCAGCCCACCCTGTATGGCATAGATCATCACCGCGATATGCCCGATGACCAATGGCGCCATGATCAGCGCGCTCAAGCGCTGCGCCATGTAAAGTCGTAGATCAATCATTCCTCCGCCTCCGAAACACGCGCTTGGTGGTCTCGCGCTTCAAGCCCGCGATCGCCGCCAAGGGATTTAATTCGTTCGGGCAATACTGCGTGCAACTGCCCATGGAATGGCAGTTGTGACAGCCCCCCACGCCCGATACCGCGTCCAGGATCGCCTCGGGATTGGCCTCGCGCTCATCATTGTAAAGCGTCCATGCCCGTTGCAAGGCGGCGGGCCCAAGGTAATCGGGGTTCCCCGCCACAGTATCGCAGGCCGCGTAGCACACCGCGCAATTGATGCATTCGATCCCGACATCGGCCTGTTGGCGCGCCTCGGTTTCCGTATCGACCGGGCGAATCGGATCGTGGCGTGTCTCACTGGGATGATGCACCGCCTCGGCCTTGACCCATTTATCGAAGAACGGGTCCATATCGGCCGCCAAATCCTTGATCACGGGCAAATTGCGCAGCGGCTCCACCGTCAGGCTGTCACCCGTCGCCACCTTGCCCACGTGGGTTCGGCAGGTCCAACGCGGCACCCCGTTCACCATCATCGCGCAGCTGCCGCACATACCGACACGGCAAGCGAAACGATAGGTCAGGGTCGGATCGGCATATTGCTGAATCCAACTGACGACATCCAGAACCGTCTGGCTTTCCTGCCTTGGCACCTCATGCGTCTCGAAAGCTCCGGTGGCCCCATCGCCACGCCATACAGTCACCTTCAAACTGCCGTTCTCTGCCGACACGACACACCTCCCGAAACTTGGAATTCCATCCTACGGGAGTTATAATTTTGAATATTGCTAACGAAAAGGAATAAGTTCTTACTCAAACAGTAAGTTAAGGTTTCACATCAATCAGCCAAGCCCGGCTCATCCAGCAAGTGCCGCCCGGCCCGATCCTCGACCTCGATGACCCAAAGATCGGGATCGAACGACCTTTGCCTGGCCACGGCCTCATCCACCGCGCGCTCCTCCCCCTCGGCCAAGGTGGCCCAGATGCGCGCGCCGCTCATCAAATCGAAAGACCGCTGAAAGGCCCGGGCCTGCCCGTCGAGGGTGTTCAACTTGACCAGCACCGCGCCCGCCGTGTCATCGCCATGCGCCACCACGAAGGCCGGAATCTCCTGCAATCGCAACCGCGCCAGATAGGCCTGCACCCAGAATTCCGCCGTCAGGCGCGTCACGCGTTGCCGTCCTTGAATTCAAGCCCCATCTCGGAATAGCGCTCGGCTTCCTCAAGCCACCCGGGCCGCACCTTGACCTGCAAGAACAGATGCACCTTGCGGCCAAGGAATTCTTCCAACTCCTCGCGCGCGGCCTTGCTCACGGCCTTGATCGTCTCACCCTTCTTGCCAAGGATGATCCCCTTGTGGCCATCGCGGGCCACGTAGATCATCTGGTCGATGCGGGCCGATCCATCCTTGCGCTCTTCCCAGTTCTCGGTTTCCACCGTCAACTGATAGGGCAACTCCTGATGCAAACGCAGGGTCAGCTTCTCGCGCGTGATCTCGGCGGCGATCATCCGCATCGGCAAATCGGCAATCTGGTCCTCGGGGTAAAGCCACGGGCCCTCCGGCACCTCGCCCGCCAGCCATTTGCGCAAATCTTCCACCCCATGGCCGCGTTCGGCGGAAATCATGAAGGTCTCGGCAAAGGCAAACCGGGCATTCATCTTCTCGGTCAGGCCCAACAAGACCTCCGATTTCACCCGGTCGATCTTGTTGATGGCCAGCGCCACCTTGCGTCCGGTGGCCACCTCGTCCAGGCTTTCCAGAATCCGCTCGACCCCTTCGGTGATCCCGCGATGCGCCTCGATCAACAAAACGATCACATCGGCATCCGCCGCGCCCCCCCAAGCCGCGGCCACCATGGCGCGGTCCAACCGGCGGCGCGGCCGAAACAAGCCCGGCGTGTCGACAAACACCAACTGGCTCTCGCCCTCGATGGCCACCCCCCTGATCCGCGCCCGCGTGGTCTGCACCTTGTGCGTCACGATCGAAACCTTCGCCCCCACCATCCGGTTAAGAAGCGTCGATTTGCCCGCATTGGGTTCCCCGATCAGGGCGATGAATCCGGCACGTTGGGTCATGTCACGTCAATTCCTTATGAACGGCGCAGCCCTACCCTATCCGGGGAAACCGCGCCACACCCCTTTTCTTCTGGCCGAAAATATCCTGGGGCGTTTGAGGGGCAAAGCCCCTCATCGGAATCAAACCTGCGCCCGAAGGGCACAATTTGAAAACGCTACCCTTCCACGCGCGCCAAAAGGGCCTTGGCCGCCGCCTGTTCGGCCTGCCGCTTGGACCCTGCCTTGGCCTCGGCGGCCTCCCCGCTTGAAAGCCGCGCCTCGATGGTGAATTGCGGCGCATGGTCGGGGCCGCTGCGGGCCTTCTCCAGGTATTCGGGCGGTTGTAACCCCCTGGCCTGCGCCCATTCCTGAAGCGCCGATTTGGCATCGCGGGCATCGTCCTTGACGCTACTGATCCGATCGCCCCAAAGCCGCAGTACCAGCGCCTTTGCCGCCTCGAACCCGGCATCGCGGTAAACGGCGGCGATCACCGCTTCCATGGCATCGCCCAAAAGTGCCAACTTGCGCCGCCCACCCGACAGCATTTCGGACCGGCCCAGTTTCAACACCGCGCCGATGTCGATCTCGCGGGCCACATCGGCGCAGGTTTCCTTGCGCACAAGCGCGTTGAACCGCGGGGCCAACTGGCCCTCGCTGGCTGTCCGGTCGTGTTCCAAAAGCGCTTCGGCCATGACAAGGCCCAATACCCGGTCCCCCAGAAACTCAAGACGCTGGTTGTCATCCCGGGTGGGCGTGGACATGGAAGAATGCGTCACCGCCCGCACCAATAGGGCTGGGTCGGAAAACTCATGCCCCAACCGGGCCTGAAACGCTTTCATCTCCCCCGACAGTTTCATCGCCGTCCTCAGTCCAGCTTTTCGAAGAAGCGGTCGCCCCGCCACGTCCAGAAAAACAGCATCGAGCGTCCCGCCGAGGAAAACACAACCCGCCCCGCGCGCCCGATCAGGTTTTCATAGGGAACGAAACCGACCCCGCCCACAGCCTGCGGAAAGCGCGAGTCGGTGGAGTTGTCGCGGTTATCGCCCATGAAAAAGTAATGGCCGTCCGGAACGGTATAAACGCCCGTATCATCCGAGCGCTGCCGCCCGATATTGATGATCTGATGCGAATGGCCATTGGGCAGGGTCTCGATCTGGCGCGACTTTTCACAGGTCGCCCCTTCGCCCACCACGCCGTTTTCACAGCGCGGGCGAATCCGCATCGGACCCTGGGCTTCGAACTCTTCCTCGAAGGTGCCCGCATCTTCCAGCGTCACCGCCTCGCCGTTGATATGGAGCACGCCGTCTTTCATCTGCACCCGGTCGCCCGGAAGGCCGATCAGGCGCTTGATGAAATCGGTGCCGTTCACAGGGTGGCGGAACACGATGATATCGCCGCGCTCGGGTTCGGACCCCAGCACACGGGTGTTATCGCCATCCATCCACCCGCAAATATCCTTGGCGTCGATATTCACCCCGACCGCCTGAATGCGGATCGTCGGGCAGGAGGCATAGGAATAGCCATAGGCCATCTTGTTGACAAAGAGGAAATCCCCAATCAGCAGCGTATCCTTCATCGACCCCGAGGGAATCCAGAATGGCTGGAAAAAGATCGTGCGGAAAATCCCGGCGATCACCAAGGCCCAGAAGACGGTTTTCACCGTTTCCCAAATGCCGCCGCCTGTCTTGCCTTCGCTTGCCATCCCGCCCTCCGGTTTATGGTGTTACCGCTACATGCGGCGCGCGTGACAGGGAGTCAAGGCAAGCACCGCGCTTGTGATCCCGCAGGGGTCAGGAGGCGCTGCCCCCCACGTTGAAAATCGCGATTTTCAACGCTCCCCCCGGAGTATTTGGGGAAAGATGAAAGAGTGCCTCAAGCCAGGCCTTTCAGCCATTGCGCCACCGCCTCGGCATCGCTGTCTGGCGGAAAGACGGGATAGCGCAGATGCGTGATATGCCCGTTTTGAACAAGCAGGGTCAGGCGGCGCAAAAGCCTGCGCCCCTCAACCTCGAAGCTGGGCAGGTCAAGCACATGGGCAAGGTCGAGGTTTGCATCTGACAAAAGCGCGAAAGGCAGGTGCAGGCGCGCGGCAGCTTCGGCCTGGTCCTCGGGGCTTTGGGTCGACAGGCCAAAGACCGCCGTGGCGCCCAAGCTTTGCAATTCCGCATGATGGTCACGAAAGGCGCAGCTCTGCGGTGTACAGCCCCGCGCGCCCGGTATGTCATCCCAGCCCGCGGGCAAGGCCCGGTCCGGCCGGCCGGTCATCGGATAGGCATAGACCACCACCGGCCCGGCCATCCCAGACAGCGTCACCTGCCCCCCGTCGGTGGCTTGCAGCGCGATATCGGGCATCTCCATCCCCAACAAGTGATCCGCGGCCCCGTCATCCTCGGGGCGCGGCAGGTTTTCCCAATTCGGGTTGGCAAGGGACTGCGACGATGTCATGGGCTGTTTCCTCCTCGCGCGGCGAAAGCTTTGTTCACCATGACCGTATCGCCATCGGGTCCGGCGCGATACCGACAAAATACCGAGGTTTCCGGACAGGGGTTTTCCGTTCCGACAGGAACCTATGGACGACTCGGCGCGCCGCTTCGCGCCTCGATCACCACGAAGGCCTGTGCCCAAGGGTGATCGTCGGTCAGGGTGACATGAATCACCGCCTCGTACCCTTCGGGCGTCATCTCGGCCAGCCGGTCGGCGGCCCAGCCGGTGACCGCCATGGTGGGTTGGCCCGTTTCGATATTGCTGACCGCCATGTCCTTCCAGGCGATCCCCATCCGAAGCCCCGTGCCCAACGCCTTGGAACAGGCCTCCTTCGCGGCCCAGCGCTTGGCATAGGTCCCCGCGACATCGGCCCGCCGCTCGGCCTTGCGCTGTTCCACATCTGTGAACACGCGATTGCGGAACCTGTCGCCAAAGCGGTCCAAAGTGCCCTGGATACGCTCGATATTCGCAAGATCGGTGCCTATACCAAGGATCATTCGGCGCTATCCCTGTTCTTCATGAGGCTCAGCTGATTGCCCGCGCCAAGCCCTGCGAAAAACCGGTTACAAAGCAGGTACCCCCCTGCATAAAGCCCAAGCAGGATCATGAATTGCTTGGAAAAAATCCTCGCAACAGCCAGTTTCTCGAATTCGGGGAAATATCCCTGCCCGGCAAAGGACAACCCGATGTTCAGCGCCACGGCCACCCCGGTCGCCGCCCAGGCAAAGCCCCAGATTTCGCGACTTTCCGGCTTGCGCTCGTGACGGCGCGCGAACTGCTGCCCCTCGATCAATGCGGCGATCATCGCCGGCACCATCAGTTGCGCCGAAGACCCTACGACACCGGCAACCCGCCCCTGCAGGGCCTGCACCGCAAGGCTTGCCCCGACGGCGACGGCCAGAAAGACCAATGCGTATCGCCAAAGGGTCATCCCCGCGCCTCATCCATCAGGCGACGCATTTCGGCAATCGCCGGGCCAAGCCCGCGAAAGATCGACTCGCCCATCAGGAAATGCCCGATGTTAAGCTCCATCACCTCGGGCATGGCGGCAATCGGACCAACGGTTTCATAAGTCAGCCCATGGCCTGCATGCACCTCAAGCCCCAAGGAACGAGCCAGCGCCGCGCCTTCGCGCAATCCCTCCAACTCCTTGTCGCGCTTATCGAAATCGCCTTCGTAGTGATAATCGCAATAGGCCCCGGTATGCAGTTCGACCACCGCGGCACCAATCCGGGCCGAGGCTTCGATCTGCCGCGCCTCGTGGCCGATGAACAGCGATACCCGGCAGCCCGCCTCGCGCAGGGGCGCGATGAAATCGGCCAGCCGGTTATCGTCGCCCGCCACGTCCAGACCGCCCTCGGTGGTGCGTTCCTCGCGCTTTTCGGGGACGATGCAGACCGCATGCGGGATGTGGCGCAGGGCGATCGACTGCATCTCGGCCGTCGCGGCCATCTCGAAGTTCAACGGCACATCCAGGGCCGCCATCAACCCGTCGATGTCCCCGTCCAGGATATGGCGGCGATCTTCGCGCAAATGCGCGGTGATCCCGTCGGCGCCGGCCTCCTCGGCCAGTTTCGCGGCGCGCACCGGGTTAGGATAAGGACTTCCACGCGCATTACGCAGCGTCGCCACGTGGTCGATATTCACACCAAGCCGCAACTTGCCTTCATTCGCCATCTCGCGCTCCCTTTCCGTCCGAGTCGCCCGAAGCCTAAAGCGTTTCGCGAAAAACCTGAATCACAGATTTTCGCGAAACGCAGTGCTCCGCTCAATCGTTGCACGCGTTCCGCCTTTCGCTGATGCATCAGGTTAAAGGCGGAACGCTTTAGTCCGGTTTGTTGCGAACGTCAGCCTTATGCGCGGCTTTTTCCTTCAGCGCGGCCAATTTCGCCTTGAGCGCGCCTTTACGGCGGTTCTGATAGGCTTGGATCACCGGCAGGCTGACATAATATCCAATCAGCGCCGCGATCATTCCGGGGATCACCCCGCCGATCATATAGGGAAAGAACACCTCGTCATAGAAAAGCTGCAGATGGCTCCAATCTGCTGGCGCATCCGTGAACATAGCCCATAGGTTATGCTTGAGGTCCCTGCCTGCATCCACGAATTTTCCACCCAGGGATCGCTCGACCGTGTGGCCCAAAGGCGTGCCCATCCCCAACAGGAAATACCCGGTTTGCAGGGAACTGGCCGCAATAAGCACGAAGGTCAGAGGATTGCCCACGAATGTCGACAAAAGCGCCGCGACGATATTGCCGCGCATGATCCATGCCAGCGCCGCCGCCAGAAAGAAGTGCAGCCCGAAGAACGGTGAAAAGGTCACGAAGATACCGGCGAAAATACCCCGCGCGATCCGGTGCGGCGGGTCGGGCAGACGGCGCAAGCGATGCTTCACATAGTGAAATGCGCGCGTCCAGCCGCCACGCGGCCAAAAAAAGTCGGCCACCGCCTTCCACAGAGGGCGTTTGTCACGACGTTTGAAGACCACCTGGCGGGCTCCTAATCTTCTGTTGCTGGCGCCGTGCCAGCCAAACGCGGGTCACGGTGTCGTTCTACGGTGGCCACATCGCTTTCGGCGTCGAGCGCCGAAATCACACCGTGCAGGTGTTCGGCATCACGTAACTCGACATCAACAAGCAACCGGAAGAAATCCGGCTTGCGGTCAACGAATGTCAGGTCAGAGATATTGGCCTTCTGCTCGCCAATCAATGTGCAAATCCGTCCCAGCACACCCGCATCGTTGCCAATCGTCACATCCAGGGTCACACCGTAGACTGCCGGGTGTGTCCCGCTGTGCCAATGCAGGTCCAACCATCTTTGCGGCTGATCATCATAGGCCGAAAGCGCCTCACAGTCGATGGCATGCACCACCACGCCCTTGCCACGGTATGTAATCCCGACAATCCGCTCCCCCGGCAATGGCTGACAGCAACGCGCACGGTCGAAACTCTGGTCCGCCGACAGGCCGATCACCGGGCGCTCACGACCCACGGCATCGCTGTCGTCAGGGGCCAGATCGGGGTAAACCGCGTGCAAGACCTGCCGCGCCGTCAGTTCCGCACTGCCCAAGCGGGCCAGAACCTCGTCGCGATCTTTCAATCGCAGGGTCTTGGCGGCACTGTCCAAAGCCTTGTCCGTGGCCTTCTTCGAGACATGTTCGAAGGCTGAGCGCGCCAATTCCCGGCCAAGCTTGATGTACCGGTCGCGGTCTTGTTCGCGCAGCGCACGCCGAATCGCGGCCCGCGCCTTGCCGGTGGTCGCAATATCCAGCCAAGTGGCCTGCGGCGCCTGCCCATCGGCGGTGATCACCTCAACCGATTGTCCGTTCTTGATTCGCGTCCACAGGGGGACGCGCATCCCGTCGATCTTGGCCCCGACACAGGCATGCCCGATCCGGGTGTGGATGGCATAGGCAAAATCAATCGGCGTGGCCCCGCGCGGCAGCTTCACCACATCCCCCTTGGGCGTGAAGCAGAACACCTTGTCGGCATACATTTCCAGTTTGACCGCTTCGAGGAAATCCTCGTGATCTTCCTCGGAATCGAATTGCTCGGTCAGGCTGGAGATCCACTTGACCGGGTCCACCGCAAACGGGTTTTCCGACCGCACCCCGTCACGATAGGACCAATGCGCCGCGACGCCCGACTCGGCCACGTCATGCATGGCCTGGGTGCGGATTTGCACTTCTACCCGCTTGCCATCCCGGCCCGACACCGTGGTGTGGATACTGCGATAACCGTTTGATTTCGGCTGACTGATATAATCCTTGAACCGCCCCGGCACCGCGCGCCAGCGGCGGTGAATGGCGCCCAGCACGGCGTAACAGTCTTCCTCGTTCTGGGTAATCACGCGAAATCCGTAGATGTCCGAAAGGCGGGAAAATCCCATCTCCTTTTCTTCCATCTTGCGCCAGATCGAATAGGGTTTCTTGGCGCGGCCGAAAACATCCGCCTCGATCCCCGCCTTGTCCAGCTCGCGACGCATGTCACCGGTGATTCGCTCGATCACATCCCCGGTTTCTTTTTGCAGCGTGATAAAGCGGCGGATGATGCTGGCCCGCGCCTCGGGGTTGATCACCCGAAAGGCCAGATCCTCCAGTTCCTCGCGCATCCACTGCATCCCCATGCGCCCCGCCAGCGGCGCATAGATATCCATCGTCTCACGGGCTTTCTTAAGCTGCTTTTCGGGGCGCATCGCCTTGATCGTGCGCATGTTGTGCAAACGGTCGGCCAGCTTCACAAGGATCACCCGCATATCCTTGGACATCGCCATGAACAGCTTGCGGAAATTCTCGGCCTGCTGGGTCTCGGTGCTGCTCAGCTGCAGATTGGTCAGCTTGGTAACACCGTCCACCAGATCGGCGATCTCGCGGCCGAACTGATCGGTCACCGACGTATACGAGGCGCGGGTATCCTCGATCGTATCATGCAACAGCGCGGTGACGATCGTCGCATCATCCAACCGCTGTTCGGTCAATATGGCGGCCACCGCCACGGGATGCGAAAAATAAGGCTCGCCCGAGTGGCGGAACTGCCCCTCGTGCATCTCGCGGCCATAGTCATAGGCCGCCGAGATCAGCTTTTCGTCTGTCTTCGGGTTGTAGGCGCGGACCAGTTTGATCAGGTCTTGGCAGGCGATCATACGATCCGCTTCTCCGCTATGGGACGGGGTTACCCCTGTCCCTGAGCCTCCATCAGCGCCCGTAGCAGCTTCTCTTCCGACATATCGTCTTCAGCGGGTTTATCGGCCGCTTCGGCACCGCCACCCATAAGAAGCGCCATGGAATCCTCTTCCGGCTCATCCACTTCGATCTGGGTCTGGTTCGACTCGATCAGGCGTTCGCGAAGTTCATCCGCCGATTGGGTTTCTTCGGCGATCTCACGCAGTGCCACGACCGGGTTCTTGTCGTTGTCGCGGTCCACGGTGATCGGCGCACCGGCGGAAATCTCTCGCGCGCGATGGGCGGCAAGCATCACAAGGTCAAAACGATTGGGAACCTTGTCAACGCAATCTTCTGTGGTAACGCGGGCCATTGGACCTCCGGTAAGTCATCTGCAGAAGTCGGTTACTTACGCCCTCACAACAGAATTTACAAGGGTAGAATCACGCGTTTTGACCTTGCTGCAAAGGTCGTCGAACGGCCCCGCCCTCGCGCGTCAGACGCGCCGCCTCGGCGCGCGTCAGGCAGGCCAGGGCCGCGCGTTCATCCCCTTGCGATTCCTCCAGGGCTTTCCTCCACAAGCGTCGCACCGAGCGCGCGGACCACGGCAAAACCGCCTGCGAAAGCCAACGCCGCGCGGCCGGCGGCAACCTGTCGAATTCCGCCATCGGGTCGGCCCGCCTGCGTCGGCGGGCCAAGGCCGTCCTGCAATTGCCGCACATTGTCAGAACCTATCCGGCAAAATTGCGCCCCGGACCACCGGAAAGCACGCGGCACCGTCGCAGCCTTTGACCATGCGCGTTGCGCCTATCACCCTGCCATCCGCCACGGTTCAGGCCGCCTGCGCCCGACGCCACGCCGGGAACGGATCGGCAAGGCCGGTATAGGCCGCGGGATCATATCGGTCATCCGGTCCGACAAGCGCCGCATCCAAGGCCGCGCAAATCGCATCACGGTCCATGCCCGCCCCGATGAACACCAACTCCTGGCGCCGGTCGCCGAAAGGCTCCTGCCAGTGCTTTTCAAGGTATTCACGCGCCTGCGGATGATCCGGCCAACGCTCTTGCGGCACCGTGGCCCACCACGTGCCAAGCGGCGCCACCTTCGACAAAGCCCCCGCAAGGCTGAACTCGGCCACCCATTCGGGTCGCGTCGCCAGCCAGAAATGCCCCTTCGCCCGGATCACCCCCGGCAAGGGCCCATTCAACACATCGTGCACCTTTTGCGGATCAAATGGCCGCCGCGCCCGATATACAAATGACGATACCCCGTATTCCTCGGTTTCCGGCACGTGATCGGCAAAACCAAAAAGCTCTTTGGCCCAAAGCGGATGGTCATGGGCTTTTTCAAAATCGAACAGGCCGGTATCGAAAATCATCTCGGTCGGCACCTGTGCATGATCGGTTTCGATGACACGTGCATCGGCATTCAGGCTGCGGATGATCTTGCGGGCGGCATCACAGCGTTCAGGCCCCGCATCGCTGACCTTGTTCATCACGATCACATCGGCAAATTCGATCTGATCCACCAGCAAATCCACCAGCGTCCGGTCATCGGCATCACCTGCCACCTCACCGCGATCACTCAGGAAATCGTGGCTGGCGTAGTTTTCCAGCAGGTTAACCGTGTCCACCACCGTCACCATGGTATCAAGCCGCGCCACGTCCGACAGGCACTGCCCCGCCTCGTCACGAAATTCGAAGGTGGCCGCCACCGGAAGCGGCTCGGCGATTCCCGTGGATTCGATCAAAAGGTAATCAAACCGCCCTGCCTCGGAAAGCCGCCGAACCTCCTGCAAAAGGTCGTCGCGCAGCGTACAGCAAATGCAGCCATTGGACATTTCCACAAGCTTTTCATCGGTGTGGCTTAGGTCGGCGCCACCGTCCCGCACGAGATCGGCGTCGATATTAACTTCGGACATATCATTCACGATGACAGCCACCCGCCGCCCCTCGCGATTATTCAGGACCGCGTTCAACAAGGTTGTTTTTCCGGCCCCCAGAAACCCGGAAAGCACAGTGACCGGCAATCGCTCCGCCTGTTGCGTCATGGCTCAGACCTCCATATTTTCAAAGCACATATTATGTTATATCATTACATTTACACGATGGAAAAGATCAACCCGAAAATTCACCGCGGCAAACAGGTGCAGCCCTCACCCTGCCATCAAGGGCCAGGGCAACGTTTTCTGGATTTGCAGAGGGTCTTAAAGCGGCACGACCTCGGATCGGGCCTGTCCGGGAAGCGCCTTAACCATCTCGGACACGCTTATACCCAAACGCGGATGCACCCAATCGGGCGCAACATCCGCCAAGGGCACCAGGACAAAGGCCCTGTCCTGCAACCGGGGATGCGGCAAAATCAGCTCCCCGGGCGTTTTCTCAACCTGCTCTTCCATCGGCAAGGCGCGCCATTCATCCTGCGTTGCGGCATCCGGCAACACGCAATCCCCCACCGCGATCAGGTCCAGATCCAGCGTCCGGCGCCCCCAGCGTTGTACGCGCTCGCGGCCAAATTCGGCCTCGACTCCGTGCAGCAAGTCCACCAGATCCCGCGCCGTGCCATCCCAGGCCAAACTGGCGGCGGCATTCAGGTAATCCGGCCCCGCCCCCACAGGAAAACATGGCGTTTTATAATACCTGCTGACGACCAACTCCTTGACACCCAACTCAGAAAGACGCGCCAAGGCCGCATCGAACGTATGCTCCAAAGCCTCGCCCCCCGAGGCCACGTTGGCGCCCAATGCGATCAAGCAATGTTTACTCATGCACAATAATCCTATCCTTTTGCACGGGGCGTCCCGCCTTGCCATAAACGCAAGCCATACCTATTTAAACCAATAGCTTTGTTCGTCTATTTACCACTCACATAATCGATTCAGCGGACAAGGCCAGACATTCGGAAGGACAATCAATGTTTTACAAGGACGAGCGGCTCGCGCTGTTCATCGATGGGTCGAATTTATACGCGGCCGCCAAGGCCCTTGGGTTCGACATCGACTACAAGCTGCTCCGCACGGAATTCATGCGCCGGGGCAAGTTGTTGCGGGCCTTTTATTACACGGCACTGCTTGAAAATGATGAGTATTCCCCCATCCGGCCACTGGTCGACTGGCTGAACTATAACGGCTTCACCATGGTCACCAAACCGGCCAAGGAATACACCGACAGCCAAGGCCGTCGGAAGGTCAAGGGCAACATGGACATCGAATTGACGGTGGACGCCATGGAACTTGCGCCGCGCATCGACCATATCGTGCTGTTCTCTGGCGATGGCGATTTCCGCCCGCTGGTGGAAAGCCTGCAACGTCAAGGCGTACGTGTTTCCGTGGTCTCGACCATCCGCAGCCAACCGCCGATGATCGCTGACGACCTGCGCCGTCAGGCCGACAACTTCATCGAACTGGAAGACCTCAAGGATGTGATCGGCCGTCCCCCGCGCGACGTGCCCGCAGATCGCGAAAACGCCTACGAACGGCAGGACTAAAGCAAAATACCGGGGCCATGCGGCCCCGGTTCTTCGTTGGAAGGCTTATTGCAGATCGGCAAATGCGGCCTGCAATCGGCTGACCGCCTCTTCCACCCGGGCGCGCGGGGTGGCAAGATTGAACCGCAGGTAACTTTCACCGCCCTGTCCGAAGGTCGGCCCGTGGTTCACGGCAACTCGCGCATCCTCTTGAACCCGCCGGGTGAAGTCGGACATCTCCATGCCGGTGCCCGAAAAATCGACCCACGCCAGATAGGTCGCCTCAAGCGGCATCGAAGCCAGTCCCGGAATACCGTTCACCCCGTCGTCGAATACCTTCCGGTTGCCGTCGAGATAGTCCACAAGCGCATCGACCCACGCCGCGCCCTCGGGGCTATAGGCCGCCTCGGCCATGACCAACCCGAAAGAGTTGGGCGACAGGCCAAGGGCCGCCATCCGCGCGCCGAACTTGGCGCGCAATCCCTCGTCGGCAATGATCACATTGCCCGAATGGCTACCCGCGATGTTGAAGGTCTTGGTGGTGGCCGTCATCATCACCAGCCGGTCCATGATGCTGTCATCGACCAGACTCATCGGCACATGGGCCTGCCCGGGCATCACCAGATCATGGTGAATCTCGTCCGAGACCAGCACCAGATCATGCCGTTTGGCGAAATCCGCAACGCCCTGCAATTCCTCACGGCTCCAGACCCGCCCGCCGGGGTTATGCGGCGAACACAGGATAACCATCTTTTCGCTGCCATCCAGCATCGCGTCGTAGCTGGCAAAATCCATTTCGTAACGGTCCGCGTTGTTCACCAGCGGGCATTCCACCACGCGACGCCCCGCGGCGTTGATGACCTTGGCGAAAGCATGGTAAACTGGTGTAAACACGACCACGCCATCGCCCGGCTGCGTGAAACTGTCCACACACATTGCGGTGCCGTTGACCAAGCCATGCGTGGTAAAAACCCACTCGGGCCGAATGGCCCAGCCATGCCGCTCCTGCATCCACCAGCCGATCGCCTCAAGATAACTGCGATCATCGCCGTAGTATCCATAGATCCCGTGATCCACCATGCCGCGCAGGGCCTCCGACACGCATTTGGGAGGTTCGAAATCCATATCCGCCACCCACATCGCGATCCCGTCTTTTGCGGGGACACCGTAAATCTTTTCCATCATGTCCCATTTCATCGAATGGGTGCCGTGACGGTCGATGATGCGGTCGAAATCCATGCCTGTCTCCTTGCTGCGTCCTGGCGAAGGTTATATCGTACTTTCCCTAAGGTGTAGGGCCGAATGGCCAAGGACAATTATTCCACAAATCAAACAGAGATTGGAAGTCTGTTTTATTGTTGGGTTGGATATTGGAACTATTTCCCATATTGATATCTTAAACAGGAATTAATTCCCGTACAGACTGAACGTATGACAAACCCCGTGAAACATTGGCCCATTGCACGCCCAATACGCATGACATAAATCCAACGCCATGAAACGCCCGATCCTCATCCACCCCGATCCGCGCCTGAAAAAGGTCTGTGCACCCGTGCCCGACCTTTCGGACGATCTGCGCAAGCTGGCCGACGACATGCTGGAAACCATGTATGACGCGCCGGGTATCGGGCTGGCCGCGCCGCAAATCGGCGTGATGGATCGACTGATCGTGCTGGACTGCATCAAGGAAGACGGCGAAGAGCCCCGCCCGCTGGTGATGTTCAACCCCGAAATCGTGGCCTCATCGGACGAAACCAACGTCTACGAAGAAGGCTGCCTTTCGATCCCCGAACAATACGCCGAGGTGACACGCCCCAAGGTGGTCGATGTCCGCTGGATCGACCGCGACGGCAATGAACAGTCCGAGACTTTCGACGACCTCTGGGCCACCTGCGTTCAGCATGAAATCGACCATTTGAACGGCAAGCTTTTCATCGACTACCTCGGTCCGATGAAACGGCAGATGATCACCCGCAAGATGCAAAAGCTGAAGCGCGAACAGGCCAAGGCGAGGGCCTGATCATGGCCGTTCGCCCCTGCCTGCCATGGCCCGACAAACGCCTGCGCAGCGTGGCGGACCCCGTTGAGGCGATCACCGACGACATTCGCGCCATCTGGACCGATATGATCGACACGATGGAGGCCATGCCCGGCGTCGGCCTCGCCGGCCCGCAAATCGGCGTGATGCAACGCCTCGCCGTGGTCGATGCCAGCTCCGAGCGCGGTCAGGTCATCCGCATGGCCAACCCCGAGATCCTGCATTCCAGCATCGAGTTGCGCCCGCATGAGGAAGCCAGCCCCAACCTTCCCGGGGTCTCGGCCACCATCAAGCGCCCCCGCGCCGTGACCGTGCGCTTCCTCAATGACCAGAGCGAGATGGAAGAGCGTGATCTCGTCGGCCTTTGGGCCACCTCCGTGCAGCACCAGATCGACCACTTGAACGGCAAGCTTTACTTTCACCATCTTTCGAAGGTGAAACGCGACATGCTGCTGCGCAAAGCGAAAAAGGCAGGCTGACCGATGCGTGTAATCTTCATGGCCACCCCCGATTTCTCGGTCCCCGTCCTCGATGCCCTGATCGACGCGGGCCATGACGTTGTGGCCGTCTATTGCCAACCGCCCCGCCCCGCCGGACGCGG
>NZ_JASHIM010000061.1 GCF_030733685.1 Roseovarius sp. MMSF_3281 | reverse complement strand
TCGATGATCTTCGACACGACGCCGGCGCCGACGGTGCGGCCGCCTTCGCGGATGGCGAAGCGCAGCCCGTCTTCCATGGCGATCGGCGCGATCAGTTCAACCTCGAACTTCAGGTTGTCGCCCGGCATCACCATCTCGGTGCCCGAGGGCAGCGTCACGGTGCCGGTCACGTCGGTCGTACGGAAGTAGAACTGCGGACGGTAGTTCGCGAAGAACGGCGTGTGACGGCCACCCTCTTCCTTGGTCAGGATATAGGCCTCGGCCTCGAACTTGGTGTGCGGCGTCACCGAACCCGGCTTACACAGAACCTGCCCACGCTCAACGCCGTCACGGTCGACACCGCGCAGCAGTGCGCCGATGTTGTCGCCCGCTTCACCGCGATCCAGCAGCTTGCGGAACATTTCAACGCCGGTGCAGGTCGTCTTCTTGGTCGCGTTGATGCCGACGATCTCGATGTCGTCGCCCACGTTGATCACGCCACGCTCGACACGGCCGGTCACAACGGTCCCGCGGCCCGAGATCGAGAACACGTCTTCGATCGGCATCAGGAAGGGCTTGTCAACGTCACGCTCAGGGGTCGGGATATAGTCATCCACGGCCGCCATCAGTTCCTTGATCTTCTCTTCGCCGATTTCCGGCTTGTCGCCTTCCATCGCCGCAAGGGCCGAACCGGCAATGATCGGGATATCGTCGCCCGGGAAGTCGTAGTCGCTCAGCAACTCGCGCACTTCCATTTCCACCAGTTCCAGCAGTTCCTCGTCGTCCACCTGGTCGACCTTGTTGAGGAACACCACCAGCGCGGGCACGCCAACCTGGCGGGCCAGCAGGATGTGCTCACGCGTCTGCGGCATCGGGCCGTCGGCCGCGTTCACAACCAGGATCGCGCCGTCCATCTGCGCCGCACCGGTGATCATGTTCTTCACGTAGTCCGCGTGGCCGGGGCAGTCGACGTGCGCGTAGTGGCGGTTCTCGGTCTCGTACTCGACGTGCGCCGTCGAAATCGTGATCCCGCGGGCCTTCTCTTCCGGCGCGCCGTCAATCTGGTCATA
>NZ_JASHIM010000060.1 GCF_030733685.1 Roseovarius sp. MMSF_3281 | reverse complement strand
GCAACGGCACTTCAGATCATGCTGACAAACAAGCGAAACGTGCTCGATTCGCCGAAAGCCCCATTACGGCATCTTTTGCTTTTCGGGGTGATGAGGTCAGACCGCGCTGACCTCCAAGGCTTGGTCAGGGCTTGGATTGGCCCTGGCGCTTCGCATCAATCAATGCCTGTGCGGCCTGCATCACCTGAACCTGTGAAGTTCCGGCGCGTGCATCCTCAAGCGCGGTTTTTACCTTCATTCGAAACCACGTGTCATACGCATTCGCATCAGTAGCCATAGAAATTCTCCTCGAGCCCGATATCCGGCAGCTAGCCGAGGTCATCGAGCAAGTCTACAACGCGCACAGCAAGCCGGGCCACTTACCGATCGGGTGCCGCTTCAAGAGACGTCTCGAACCGCTTGTCCGCCGCCGCTGCTTCTTTCAAGAGCGCGTCGAAATTGTCCGGTGGATTGCCATCTTCCAGCATCCCCTTGAACGTCGCATAGGCATCCGTCTTGCTGCCGTAGGCGCGCAGGGTCTTTTCGTCGTTCACCCAGGCCACCACGATGACCTTCGCATCGCTGTTGAACCGGTAGAATAGCCGATACTGCTGGAAGAATTTCGCCCGGAACCAGTGCTTGCGGTGATCGCCTAGTGTGCCGCCTTGCCGGAAAGCGGCGGCACCCGGATCTGCAGGTATGGCCTCGGTGACCAGCTTGAAGATGGCGGCCAGCCGTTTCGTTGGGTTTTTCTTGTGCCAGGTCTTGGGATCGCGAGCCTTACGCGCCTCTACCTCCTCGACCAGCCCTTCGAGCTGGTCCAGAAAGAGTGGGTGCGCATAAATCGACCATCCATTCACGACAAGGGGCGCTTGGGCGGGCACGCTATCGCCGCTCATTCATCCTCGAGCGATAGCGGCGCATCGAGATCGACATCAACGTCTCCGACCAGTGCTGCAAGACGGTCATGCAAAGCCCCATCGAAAGCCCGAATGCGGTCCGGATGCGCCTTGATATCGGCCTCGACAAAATCGAGAAAGGCTCCGAGCACGGGATCTTCCTCGTCGCTGCGCACGGGCTCGATATAGACCCTGCCACTCGGCTCGGTGCAGTAACGAATCTGGTCGCC
>NZ_JASHIM010000005.1 GCF_030733685.1 Roseovarius sp. MMSF_3281 | reverse complement strand
CCCCCACGCCTCTACCGGATCCACGCCCACCTGGTTGATCGCCCGCTGGCTCAGCGTGACCTGGCCGTCCTGTACCTGCGCCACGATCCGATACCATTTGTGCAGCTTCACCGGTTGACCGGTGCCAACCGCGCGGCCCTCCAATTCCACCGTCACCGCCCCCGTCGCGTCGAGGTAAAGCGCGAACGCCCCCAGGCTGAAGATCGTCTGGCGCGCGTCGGATCGCAGGGTCGGCTGAACCGTGACCGACACGGTCAGCCCCGCGCCCATGGGCAGCGCGACCTCCTCTTCGGCAAGGCCGTAAGAGCCCGCGTGAAACGGCCTTTCCACCGACGGGTAACTGGCCATCGGGAACCAGTCCGATGCATCCTCTTCGACGATCCCCGGCCCCGCGGGGTTGGGATCGGCGCTGATCGAGCGCATCAGTCGCGCCGTGAAGGGCCGGTCCGACAGGGACGACACCTTGAATTCCAGAAGCTCGCCGGGCCGTGCCGACAGTTCGTTCACATACCCCAGGATAGGCGGAGTCTTGGTCATTTCGGTCATCGCATAGGTCCATAGAAAAGGTCGGGCAGAAACGTCACCCAGGAGTCGAAGAACACCAACAGGAAGATCATCAGTATGTAGGGGATCAACAGCGGTAGAACCCCCACGGAAATCTCCTCGATGGTGATCTTGCTGATCCGGGCCGCCACGAACAGGTTCACCCCGATGGGCGGCGTCAGAAAGCCGATCTCGCAGGTCATGACGGTGAAGATACCGAACACCACCGGGTCGATGCCAAGGCTGGTCACAAGCGGAAAGAAGACAGCGGTAAAGATGATGATCTGCGGAATGCTTTCCAGCCACATGCCCACGACGATGTAGAACGCGCCGATCAGCAGCATCACCAGCCAGGGGAACTCTGCCAGCCCGGCAAACAGACCCAGCATCGCATCGGGAATGTCGAAGATCGTCACCAGCTGCCCGAACGCCTTGGTCGAGCCGAGGATGAACAGCACCGTGCCGATCACGATGGCGGTGAACTTGAACGCGTAAAACAGCTTGGCCCAGGTCAGCCCGCGATAGATGAACATGCCCACGAATAGGCCATAGGCCACCGCTACCCCCGCCGCCTCGGACGGGGTAAAGATACCCGAATAGATGCCGCCCAGGATGATGACCGGCGCCATGACCGCCCATTTGCCTTCCCAGAACGCCTCCAGCAGTGGCCCCCAGCGGAACTTTTCGCCGGTGCCGCCATAACCGTTGCGGGCCGAGATCACGAAGACCACGATCATCAGCATGACGCCCAGAACGATCCCCGGCACGATACCCGCCAGAAACAAGCGCGGAATGGACACGTCCGTGACCAGCGCAAAGATGATCAGCAGGTTCGAGGGCGGGATCATGCTGCCAAGCGCGCCCGCCGCCGCCGCGATAGCCCCTGCAAAGCGCGAGCGATAGCCCTCTTCCTGCATCGCGGGAATTGTGATCGAACCGATGGCGGCGGTGGTCGCAGGGCCAGAGCCCGAGAGCGCGGCAAAGAACATGCAGGCCACCACCGTCACAAGGCCCAGGCCGCCCTTGTAGGCACCCACAAGCTTTTGCGCGATATTGACCAGCTTTTCAGACATGCCGCCCTGTTCCATCAACTGACCGGCCAGCACAAACAGCGGAATGGTCACCAGCGGGAACGGCTCGAACGCGGTCCATGCGGCCTGCGCCATCAGGGTCATGGGAATGTCGGCGATATAAAGCCCCGCCACCGTGGCGATGCCCGCTGCAAAGGGGATCGGCACGCCGATCGCCATGGTCACGACGAACACGACCGCCATGGTGATCGGGCCACTGAGGCCAGCGGCATAGGTCGCCGCCACGCCCATCAGCATCAGCGCAAAGACGATCGATGCGACAGGGCCCTTACCCTGCGGCTTGGTCTCGGGTCCGGCGTCGGTCATAGCGGCAATCCTTTGAAATCGTCCTGTTTCCAGCGCCAGTAGACTTGCGCGATACGAAACAGCATCAGACAGAACAGGGCCGGGATGAACATCTGGATCCAGCGCTGCTCGATGCCCAGACCCGGCGTCTGATACGTCATCTGGAACAGAAGCTGCGTATAGGTCGTGGTCTGCACGATCATGAAAATCACAAAGCCCGCCCACAGCGCATCGGCTAGCACCACCGACACGACCTGAAGCGCGCGCGGCAGGCGGGCGACCAGCAGGCTTATGCGGATATGCGCGCGGTCGCGCGCCGCCATGGTCGCGCCAAGGTAAATGGCGAAGATCATGCCGTAGACGGCGGTTTCCTCGGCCCAGGCGGCGGCGGAATGAAAGACAAAGCGCATCACAACCTGCAACAGCACCGATCCCACCACGACACTCAGAAAGACGGTGCACAGCACCTCTTCGAAATAGCGGTCAAGCTTGTCCAGCATGGTCCACTCCCTGAAGCACGGTGAAGACGGGCCGCAGCGCGCGCGCCGCGGCCTTCATGGTCACCGTGAGCGATGGTTATTCCGCAGCCGCGCGGATATCTTCGACCAACGCCTTGAAGGCGTCGCTCTTATCTGCGGCATAGGCATCCTGCACGCGCTGTCCGGCCTCGATGAACGGCCCGCGCTCGAACTCGGCGGTTTCCATGCCGCCCTCGCCGGTCAGAAAATCGCGGGTCTGGTCGACCTGCTTGGTCATTTCTTCTTTCTGGTAAACCCCGGCCTCTCTGGCCGCCCGCATCACCGCGTCGCGCTGCTCGTCGTTCAGCTTCTTCATCGCGCGGTCGCTGGCAAACAGCGGCGAGAAATAGGTGAAATGCTCCAGCACCGTGAAATAGGGCATGAACTCGTAGAATTTCTGCGACTTGATGAAGGACGTGCCGTTATCGCCGCCTTCCACCGTGCCGGTCTGCAAGGCAGTCGGCGTATCGGCCCAGGGCAACGGAATGGGGGCCGCGCCGAACTCGGTGAACGTGTCGATCATCACCTGGTTCTTGGGCACGCGCACCTTCAGGCCCTGCATGTCCTCGATGCTGGTGATCGGGTTGCGGCCATTATAGAAATCCCGGTCGCCGACAAAGCCGTAGGTCAGCAGGTGCACGTTCGTGGCTTCGTAAAGCTGCGCGGCGAAATCCTGGCCGACCTCGCCCTCCAGAACGGTATAGGCGTGGTCCTTGTCCTCGAAAATATACGGCAGCACAAACGCATCCATCAGCGGGAAATGCGGCGAGATGTTGTTGCCGGTGATGACGAACATGTCCACCGTGCCCAGCTGCATCGCCTTGAAGGCCTCGTCCTCGCCCATCAGCTGCCCGCAGCAGCGCACCTTCACGTCGATGCTGCCGCCGGAATATTCCTCGGCCAGCTCTTCGAACTTGTCAGCCAGAACCCCATAGGTGCTGCCCTCGGCGGCGGCATAGCCCAGGTTAAGTGTTACGTCCTGCGCCGTCGCGCCCTGCGCCACAAGGCCCAGCGACAAAAGCGAAGCGGCCAGCGGCAGTGCTTTGATCGTCTTCATTGAAATCTCCATGTTGGTCTGTATCGGTTCTTGTTGTTTTCGGATTAGATTGTCACAGACTTTGTTGCCTGTATAATATCAATTCGGTCTAATCTGATACCTGGAGAGCATCATTAAATTCGGGCTACGCCATATCCGCTACTTTTTGGCCGTCGCCGAAGAACTGCATTTCCGGCGCGCCGCCGACCGACTCGGCGTGGCCCAGCCCGCACTCAGCCGGGCGATCCAGCACCTGGAACAGGAATTGCAGGTGCGCCTGTTCGATCGCTCCAACCGCGCTGTGCGCCTGACCGAGGCGGGTGCGGCTTTCCTGCGCGGTTCTCATGGGATCATGAACGTGGTCGATCGCGCGGTCGAAGAGACACGCCAGGTCGATCGCGGCCAGATCGGTAGCCTGCGCATCGGCTATACCGATATGGCCATCGGCGGGGTGCTGCCCAGCCTGCTGAAGACGTTCCAGGCCCGCCATCGCGGCATCGTGCTGCACCCGCATCATGATGTCACCTCGACCCAGCTGCACAAGCTCGACCAGGGCGAGCTGGATATCGGCTGTGTGACCGGCCCGATCAGCCGCGCCGGCTATGACCAGGTGCCGATCCAGTCCGAAAGACTGGTCTGCGTGGTCTATGAAAACCACCCCCTGGCCCGCCGCGGCAGCATCCGGCTGAACGAACTGGCGCAAGAGGATTTTATCCACGGCCCGACCCGCGACTGGGAACATTTCTTTTCCTACCTCTTCCCGCTTTGTCGCCGGGCGGGTTTTGTACCTCACATCGTACAGGAGGCGTATAATTCCGCCGGCATCCTCGGCCTAGTCGCCTGTGGCATGGGCGTAACAGTGCTGACCGAAAGCGTGCGCAACATTCTGATCCGCGACCTGGTGATCCTCGACCTCGAGGACGTCACCGAACGCCTCCAGACCGTCGCCCTGTGGAAAACGGAGTCGCTATCCGGGTCCAAGTCCCTGTTCATCGACGCCCTACGGGAACGCTCACCTGACATGGACCTGCCATGAATCCGCGCAATACGGCATATCTACACTCGCCAACTCTCAGCATCTCACTGCTCGGGCACGTATATCATGCGTCCGTCGTCCAGTTGATAGGTGGTACCGGCTCGAACACCTTGGCCCTCGCCAATGTCGCCGCTGGCCTCGTATCGGGTCAATTCGGTGCCATCCTTGATCGTAATGCGCATTTCCGGCGTTCCGGGGTTTTCGATCACCGTCACTTTGTCCTGCGTGTAGGGATTGAGCGGGTTGACCACCACCTGCACCATCAGGATCGCGGTGATGACAAGAAACACGTCGATCAGGTTCACCACCGACAGGATCGGATCATCCGCATCATCATTGTCGAGAAAGCGCATCAGATCAGAGCCCGTTCATGTGCGCGCAACTCTTCCAGCAGCCAGCGGCGGCGAACCGTCAGGATGAAGAACGTAATGCTGGCCGCCACCAACGCAAGGATCACCGCCGAGAACGCCATCACCAGGTTTTCAGACATCGCCGCGGCGTCGCCACTGTTCAATGCCAAAAGCGCTGGCCCCATGGGGATCATCGTGGCCACCAGACCAAGCATCGGCGCCGTGCGCGACACGATGCGCAACCATTCCAGACGCTTGAGGATTTTCAACTCGAAATCCTCCGATGCAAGCCTGCCAGTCGGATCAAGCGGTGGCTGTCGGCCACGCAGGCGTTGCAGAGCTTCCCAGACGAAGGTGCCAAGCGCGAAGAACGCATAGGCAAGCGCCGCTACGATCAGCCCCAGAACCGGCACGAAAAAAAGCCCGGCAAGCTGGAAAAGCTCGAATTCGATTTGTGTCATGTAGAATCCTGTCCTTGAGTGAAGGTTACGCCCTGCATCGGCTGCCCCGGTGCCACTGCATCCCGACCCCGGCCATGAAACACGCAAAGAACGGCATCGCACCGACCAACAGCAACCACCAATCCCTCGGCTCCTCGGCTGGCTCCGAAAGCTCCAGGGCCTGCCCGCTGACGGCCTGTGTCTGTGCCGCTTCCGCCTCGGAGGTTTCCGGGGGCTGCATACCCTCTACGCTGCCTTCCGCCGGTGCAGTAACCTCCAGGCCAAAGCCCGCGGCCATCTCGGCTACATAAGTGCGCGTTACCTCGGCACCGGTCTCAACATCATGCTCGGCCTCAAGCTGCTGCCAACGGTCCGCAAGTGCCCGGCGTGTTTCGTCCGGCGCATCCCAGTATCCCTTGCCGATCGCTTCGATCATGCGCTCCATCAACTGCGCCTGCGCCGTGGGGTTCTCGGCCTCGAAATAGGCATCCAGCCCCAGATCACGGCTGTCTTGCACATAGGTTTCAAAATAAGCCTGCCATTGATCGGCTCGCACGCTTGATGGGTCTACGACCTGCCAGCCGAAAAGGTTGTTTGTGGCGTTCAGCATGGACAACGTGCCAGCATACCCCTCCTCCATCATTTTCTCGATCCATTGCGGATTGAGATACCGGGCACGAAGCTCCGTCGAAAGCATCGACGAAAGAGACTGCATCCGGGCCGGTCCCCTGCGCATGTCAGTCACGAACATCGAGGGCGCCTGTCCATCGAGATGCCGCGTCGCCAACGACAGCCCCCCCATGAAATCAAAGGGGTGATCGGTCGACAGAACGCCGTGCACGTTGGAGGAACGAGACATCACAACCGCCTGTGTGCCGCTCAGCTGTTCGGCAAAAAGGTCATGGTCCGTACCGTTCACGCCCCAGGCTCGGGCACCGAAGGCATAACCGTTCCCGTCGAGGTAAAGCTTGGCCAGTGTGCCGTCATCATTCCAACTGTCCGAGGCGACAGTCCGGTCCGCCAGACCGCTGCCGTAGCGTCCCGGGGCGTTCCCGAAAATCCGCAGGGACGCCTGCGCGCGGGCGTCTTGAGCCGAGACCCCGCTCGCCTCCAGCAGATCGGAGATGCGGGCGCTGTTACGGGCAACGATGTTGTCGGAGGTATCCCGGGCTGCCAGCCTGTCGATCCCGTCGGCCAGCAGCCGCATGAAACCGTCGAACTGGTCACGGTAGACGCTGGTGACCTGCACCACCACGTCGATGCGCGGATGGTCCATTTCGTCATCCGGCACGATCTCAAGGCGCAGCACGCGCCCATCGTCGCGCCAAACCGGACGCAACCCTAGGGCATGCAGAACCTGTGCCTCGGTAATACCCTGGTGCCGGATTGCTTCCGAGGCCCAGAGGCTGAAGGCAATCTTTTCCGGCCAGACACCGTCATTTTCATTTCGCAGTTCGGCGGCGAGGCTGTCGAAAGCCACCTTGCCTGCCTCGAAAGCCGCCCGTGAGGGCAGGCGGTCCGGCTCGAAACCATGCAGGTTCCGCCCCGAGGCCGTATCCGGAGTGCGCACTGGATCGCCCCCGGTGCCCGGGCGCACAAAGCCCCCGGCAAGACCGTTCAACAAGGCCTCCATCTCACCAGGGGCGGCTAGCCCGGCGTCAAGTTTCCGCGCGCGTTCAAGCCGCACACGCAACTCATCGGACAGTCCATCAAGCGGCTCGGCCTCCAGAACATGCCGCCGCAACAAGTCAAAGCTGCGCGATTGCCTGAGGCTTTCGTTGTCTTCTGTCAACATCTCGTCCGGGTCATCCCCCGCCGCCTCGGCGAACCCCGGGCCAAGTTGTTGCAGGACTGTGCTAAGGCGGTCCTCGGGGGCTGCCGGTTCACCGAATACGTGAAGCCCAAGAGGAATGACCTGCCGGGACAGTTCATGCAAAAGATCGTGCAACGCCGGCAGATGCGCGGCCAGATCGGCGCGTAGATCCGCCTCGGACACTCCAAGATCCTTGTCGATATCCGCGGCAACCGCCGCCGTGACGATGTCCCGCCCGGTCGTCTGCCGCACGGCGCCCGGCTCAAGTTGCATGTAATCGTGCAGCATCTCATGCAGGTCGCGCAACTCATCATAAAGCCCCGACGGCCCGAATGGCGGCGTCTGATGGCTGACCGTCACCGCCCTGCCCCGGCGGCGCGCCTGCAACGCCTCGCTCACGTTGTCCTGGATGTAAGGATAGAAAACCGGCATGCCCCCCAGCATCAGGAATGGGTCATCCGAGGCCGCAAGCCCGCGATCCTTGCCCGGCAGCCACTCCTGTGTGCCATGCGTGCCAAGATGGATCAGCGCATCCGCCCCGAAACTTTCCCGAAGATAAAGATAAGCCGCCATGTAAAGCGGATCCGGAGGAGCGGTCATATCGTGCAAATGCGCCCCCGGTTCGGCCCCACGCGGCATCTGCGGCAGGATGACCATGTTGCCAAGCCGCAGGCGCGGTATGACAAAGCTTGGCTGCCCATCGACATCCCGCACAGCCCAATGATCACCGGGCGCGCCCAGGTGCCCGATGGCATGGCGCTTGTCGCCCGGCAGGGTTGCGACCCATGCCTCGAATTCCGATACCGGCAGCGCGACAGCCAGATCACGGGCCAGCAGGGTCTCAAGCGGCTTGGAGCGGTAGATACCCGCCAGCATCGCCTGCCCCGCCTCAATCATTCCCGCTTCATCAAGGACCGGCACATCGTATCCCGCAGCCCCAAGCGCGGTTGTCATGCGCTCGATACTTCGCGGCACGTTCAGGTTGGAGGCAGACAGGTTTTTCTCGCCCGCGGGATAGTTCCAGAACATCATCGCCAGCCGCTTTTCCCCGGCTGGCGTGTGGCGCAGAGCGACAAGTTGCACCAGCTTTTCGATCAACAGGTCCGCCTGCGCCGGTATGATCTGTCGTGTCTCGTTCTCCACCGTACTCAGAACGATCGGGTCGCTCATGCCCCATGCCTCGGGCACGGCCAAGAACGGCGCGCTCAGGCGGGCCGGAATACCCGTGTCTGCTTCCATCCACTCCGCCAAGTTCCCCTCGCGGTAGGACAGTGTTTGGATCGCGGGCATATCAAGTGCCTCAAACTCGGCACTGCGCGCCGGACCGTTCAGCATATGAGTCATGTTGACGATAGCGTCGGCCTGCGCCGGTTCGGCGAAACGCGACAGTGCCCGCTCATCGGCCGAGTCTATCCAGACCGCCAGCGGGATCAATCCTGCCGCCTCGCTTCGGGAGATCAGCCCGTCGATCACCTGTGTCTGCAACCCCGCGATACTGCCCTGGTCGAAGACGAAAATCACCCGTCCCTTGGCCTCCGGCCACCGGCCATGCTTCTGCCCCCAATCAAGATAGGTATCGACATCGGCAAAACTGCGCTCCGCTGCCGGATGATAAACACCGGCCGCCGGTCTGCGCGCGGGCGCGGCCATGTCCGTCAGCGCCTTACCGCCGTGCCATGCCAGAACGGCACGAAAGAAGGCCCGCAGGTTATCCCTCCCGCCGAAACCGTAATACCCGGCAAGTTTCATCGCATCCGGCCGGGCAAGCCCGGTACCTGCAGGCGGGCCGCCACCAATGGTGATACGCGGCACTTTCACTCCCTCGGGTGCGGGATGCTCTTCAAGGAATGTCTCGACCTCCCCCCGGTCCGAGGGGCGAGGCACATCCAGAACGACAAGATCCGCGCCCGCCCACCACTCCTGTGCTCCAGGTGTCGAGATCAGAACATGCCGCAGCTGCACCCCGACCTCTTCGGCAACCGCGCCAAGCGCACGCAACTTTCCAGCCAGAACGAAATCGTTCGAGACCACATGAACGACGGGGCGCGCATCGTCGGGCTGATCGGCCATCACCGTGCGTGCGGTCAGGGCCAGCACGACAAGGGCCTGGAACACCAGTTTAAGCATGGATCAAAAAGCCTTGCGAATGCCGAAATAAGCGCGTCGGCCGGGATCGGCAAAAGCATAATCGGTGTTGTCGTTGGCCAGGCGCTTATCGGTCAGGTTCTCGACCCCGAACAACGCCGTCACACCGTTGCCGAACTGATGTTGCCCACCGACCGAAACCATCGTGTAGGCCGGTTGGCGCCCTGACCCCGAACTGGTGGGCTGTGCCCCCACGTAGTGGACATCCAGGCTGGCGCTCGTGTTCGATGTGAATTGCCAGTCGATTCCCACTCCGGCCATGTGTTCGGACCGGCCCGTCAGTTTCGCTCCGGTCGTGCGGTCGATGGCATCGAGATAGGTATAGTTGGCATTGACCGAAACAGTATCGCTGATGCGCGTGTCACCGGCGATTTCCAAACCTTGCAGCCGGGCCTTATCGACATTCAGATAGCTCCATGTGGCACCCGGTGCCCCCGTGCAATTGGTCACACAAACCGCCTGGATCAGGTTTTCCACCTCGTTGTGAAATATGGCAGCATCCACACCCCAGTCATCCCTGCGATAGGAAAGCCCCGCTTCGAAGGATACGTTTTCTTCCGGTTTCAGGTTAGGATTGCCGACAATTGTAAACCGCCCGCCCCCTGCGATGGCCGCGTACCCCGGAGAAAGCTGTTTCATCGTCGGGGCCTTGAAGCCGGTCCCGACCCCCACTCGCAGGCTCAGGGCATCGCTTGCTTCATAGCGCAGATGTGCGCGCGGGCTCACATGCCAGCCGAAATCTTCGTGATGGTCGGCGCGCGCATCAAGGATCATCGACCACCCCTCGCCAAGGGTAATCTCATCTTGCAGATACGTCGCGAAATGCAACTTCGAATCCTGCCCCGCCGCGTTCACTGTCGGGTCTTCAAGTTCTTCCTCGCGCAGCTCTGCCCCCATCGTCAGATGATGCGCCGCACCGACCGAAAACCGCGTACGCCCGGTCAAAACCGTATCAATGAGATTGTGCGGGCCTGACGGCGCGACACCGTCACTACGCCAGTTTCTCCGGTCAAGCTCCGTCCGGTAAAGATTGACCGAAGTGCTTCCCCAATCCCAGTCCCCTTCATGCGACAAGGACAGGCGATTGCGGCGAATCCTGTCGGTCGAACGGTAGGCGCCCGGCGCACGGGCATTCGCAACATCCATCCAGCGACGGTCTTCACCGGCACCAAAGGAAAACCGCACGGTCTGCCGATCATCCGGCGTCCAAGTCAGGGTGCCCCCCGCCATCTGGCTTTCCACATCGTTTGCCTCGGTAGCACCGGGCGTGAAATTCGAGGCCAACGCATCCTGCTGGCGGTCTTGCACCCACAGGCTCAGGCCAAGGACACCCGGAAGAACCGGACCGCTTGCATAGGCGCTGAAACTGCGACTGTCCCCGCCGGCCTCACCCGGGCTGAAAGCCCCAAGGGCAGACAGGCTACCCCTCCATTCTTCCGCTGGCGCCCGGGTCACGATATTGGCTACGCCACCAAGGGCGTCCGAGCCGTACAGCGACGACATCGGGCCACGCACGATCTCGATACGCTCGATGGCTTCCGGCGGCACCCAACCCAGTTCGTAATCCGAGTGCGCCACGGCGGATGCCGAGTTGGTAATCCGCTGTCCGTCCACAAGGATCAGCGTCTGTTCCGGTAACATTCCCCGGATCGAGATTCCCTGACGGCCTAGGCCGACCCCCGTTACTTGCACACCTGGCTCACCTTCCACTGCATCGGCGAGGTCGGTAACAGGCCGGTTGCGCAGGTCTTCCCCCGACACAACGCTGACGCTCCCGGGCGCTTCGCGCAGCGATTGCGGAGAGCCGGTGACACTGAGGATGATCGGATCAAGCGTATAAGGGATTTCGTCCTGCGCATGGGCAAGGCCCGCAGGGACCACCACTATCGCAGACGTCAGGAAAAGCGATGCCAGAGAAGAATAAGTAACCATGGTGTCATGCCGCCCTTCGTGTAAGTTATTGATTTTTTGCCATAAGACATCTCAACGGCTTTGTTATGTTATTACATATTGATTCGCAAACAGGTTTGCCCACCCCTGTCGAAAATACTTCCTAAAGCGTTCCGCCTTTAACCTGAGGCATCAGCGAAAGGCGGAACGCGTGCAACGATTGAGCGGAGCACTGCGTTTCGCGAAAATCTGTGATTCAGGTTTTTCGCGAAACGCTTTAGCAATGGTGGCTGCACATTTGGTTCGACACATCCGAACCCGGTTATGCTTGGGCGGTTAGATGTCTGAAAGGTGTTGTCACATCAACAGGGCTGAGGTTTCTGGTTCATCGACCTGGTCTTAGGCGGTGTCGATGCAGACGGTGAAAACCAGCTACAAACGCCACCGGTTTCCGCCTCAGATTATCGCTCATGTTGTCTGGCTCTACGCCCGGTTCAACTTGAGACTGCGCGAGGTCGAGGAACTGTTGATCAAGCTGATGCAGCGTTGGGGCTTCGTGCCCAAAAGGATCATTATGGACAAGCTGCGCTCCTACGGGGCTGCGAAACGCGAAGTTGCGCCTGGCCTTGATCATTGGTCCCACAAGAGGCTCAATAACCGCGCCGAAAACAGCCACCTCCCTTTTCGAAAAAGAGAGCGGGTAATGCAGGGTTTCCGATCGCCGGGTCGCTTACAACGCTTCGTCTCGATGCAATCTGCAACCCGAAATTCCTTCTCCGTCCCGGCCCGCCGTCGTTCCGCTCTTACCATACGCTCCCTTCGGCTCGAAGCTTTCGAGACGTGGAAATCCGCGGCAAACGTCGCTTGACGTCCTATCGGCACTCAATCTTGCAGACTGGGCGAGTTAGGGTGACAACAACCAGAATGAACCTCGGTTCGACCGGCCTGCGCAACGAGTCGTCAATTGACACTCATCAAGGCGGGTAGCCACAGGATGATCTGTGGAAAGAAGAACAAGATGGCGATTGTGACAACCTCCATCAATACGAACCACAATGCACCGCGAAAGATTTGCGGGAGTGGAGTAGACCGGTCTATCCCCGCGATGACATAGCAGTTCAGACCCACTGGCGGTGTGATCAGGCCGATTTCGCACATCTTGACCGTCAGGATACCAAACCAGATCGGATCGAACCCCAACGATCTTACGGTCGGAAACATGATGGGAATCGCGATAACCATCATTGAAAACGCATCAAGAAACATTCCCAGAGGAACGAATACAAGCAGGAACAGGGCCATGACCAGCAAGGGCGGCAGCCCGGATTCGACCACAAGCTGTGCCAACTGGTTGGGCACCTGCACCAATGTCAGGAAATAGCTGAACACCGCCGCGCCTATCATGGTGAACAAGATCATCACCGTGGTATTCCCGGTCGAGCGAAAGCTCTCCACCAGCTTGCCCCACAATCCTGCAGAATGTCGCAAGCAATACGCCACCAGCATCAGAAAGGCGGCAAATGCACCCAATGCCCCAGCCTCGGTCGGGGTGACGAGCCCCATGTAGATGCCCCCCATCACCACGATGAACAGAACAAGCACCTGCCAGGCGCGTGTTGTTTCGCGCATGGTTTCATTCCAGCCTGCTTTTTGTGTGACGGCACTGCGTGACGCTCCGTTTCGCGCGATCAGGTAGATACCGGCCATGAACATCAAGGTGGTGAGAAGACCCGGCACAAATCCGGCGATCAGCATCTTACCCGCCGAGGTTTCCGTAAGTGCCGCATAAAATATCAACAGCACGCTTGGAGGGATCAGCACGCCCAAGACCCCCCCTGCGGCCACTGCGCCCGCTGACAGGGATGGTTCATACCCTGCCTTTTTCATTTCCGGCATCGCCACGGTGCCGACGGTCGCCGCGGTCGCCACTGACGACCCTGACGTTGCGGCAAACCCCGCACTGGTCAAAATGGATGCCATGGCAAGGCCGCCAGGCAAATGACCGACCCATTTGCTGGCAACGCTGAACAGGCGTTTGCCAACCTGAGCATGATGGGCAAACGCCCCCATCAGCAAGAACAGAGGGATGATCACCAGCGTGTAAACAGCTGTTGTTGAATAGGGTAGTGATTTCAACCGTGTCATCAAAAAGCCGAAATCCTCGACCAGCACGATCCCTGCCGCCCCCGACAGCGCAAGCGCGGCAAAGACCGGCACGCCTCCCCCCATCAGGATGAAGATCAGTGCAACAGCGACATAGGGTGCAAGCATGGGGTCCATCTGCGGGATCCTTCGATGATTGAAACTAAGCGGCCAAACGTCAGGCTTTACCGGGGTTCGGCGACCGTCAGGCAGAGCAATGCGTGAATCGCCATTTGCAGCGCTGCCAGCCAGAGGCCTATGGCAACGCCCGCTTTGGTCCACCAGATCGGCATCTGCACATAGCCCCAGCGGAATTCCCAAATCGAGATAGAGTAGATCGCCTCTTGGGTCGCGGGCCATGCGAACATCAGCAAGGCCAGTGCCCCACCCCCCCAAGCCATGGCGTTGGCAAAACGGC
Source organism: Roseovarius sp. MMSF_3281 (assembly GCF_030733685.1). GTDB lineage: Bacteria > Pseudomonadota > Alphaproteobacteria > Rhodobacterales > Rhodobacteraceae > Roseovarius. Next base: position 193,778 of record NZ_JASHIM010000005.1, on the reverse strand, counting down.
CTCCACCGCCGTGCAGACGGTCAGACAACAGGGTGACGCGGATATGTGAATCATCGCGCTGTGCCCACATCGCTCCGAAGAAGACCAGCATCACGAGGCTAAGTTCGGACATCTCGAACACGCCCGAGATCGACTGTCCCATAATGGCCCGCGCAGCGACATCCAGCGTAATGCCAAACATCAGAAATGCCAGAAAGGCCATTGCGACCGCACCGAACAGATTGGACACCACGTTCAGCGCCTTGTTGGCCACGTTTATCATCGTCTTGTCCTTTCGTAGTGCGGTCGCATTGCTTCTCCGGCGAAATGGGCCGGGGGCCTTATACCCCCTGGCTGATCTCGTAGGGCCGGCGCAGCGTGCCTTCGGGATCGTGTTTGGCGATGGCCGCTTCGATCAGCGATTGCATCTCCTCTCCATCTATCCCGGCTTCTTTGGCAGTGGTCTCAACCCATTTCTGAACCTGTGCGGGCTGAACCTCGTTCCGCGCCATTTGCTTTTCGGCATCCGAGATGGTCGAAAGCGTCACACCCTCGGCTTCGGCGGTCTTGACATAGCGGGCCAACACATCCTCGTAGATGCGACTGAATTCACCGCCATAGATATCGGCCACGATTTCATCCGAAACCTTACGGATGTCATCTGGCAGACCATCGTAAAACTGCTTGTTCATGATGGTGGCTGCCGGTGCGTGCGGACCATCTCCGATATCGTAGAAGTTAGGTGCGATCTCATGCAGCTTGTAGGCCACGGCGGTCACGAAATCGAACCCGTAAACCCCATCCAGGATGCCACGCTCGAGCGCCTGATACACCTCGGGGGCGGCCATAGGAACGGCGGTGCCACCCAGGGCTTCGATCACATCGGTTGCAACGCCGTAACCGCGAATGCGCTTGCCCTTCAGATCGTCCAGAGACTCGATCGGCTCCCGCAGGACAAGGGGGGCATAGTTCCAGTTGGTCCAATACAGAACCTTGGATCGGTGACGCTGTTCCCATTCGGCCCGCAGCGGATCGAACTGTTCGTAAACGTCGCGGCAAACCTTTTGCAGCGCGTCGGCATTGTTCATGCGGAAATACCATTCCAGCCCCCGCGTGACCGGCAGCTCCGCCTGATAATAGCCGGGCGAAATCAGTGTCACCTCCGAGGTACCATCGCGCGCCGCGGCCAGATGTTCACCCACCTTGTTGAGCGACCCCGACCAATAGCGCCGAATCTCCACCTCGCCATTGGTGCGCTTTTCCATTTCATCGAGATAGTAGCGATCGATCCAGGACGGCCCGGCACTGTCAGACACATAGCTGTCGAACTTGAACGATGTCGCCGCCAGCGCAAGGCTGGGTGCGCTGGCCACGAAAGCAGAGCCTGCGGCGGCTGCACTGGTTTTAAGGAAAGTTCTACGCTTCATTGGTTCCTCCCTGTCAAGCGTGTCGAAAAATGATGCGGTTTCAAACGCTTTCGCCGTGGTCCTCCATCAGCGAAAGCCTTTCGCGAAGGCTGGTTTTCAAGACCTTGCCGTAGCTGTTCTTGGGAAGCTCGGGCATGAAGATGTAGCGCCGGGGTTTCTTGAACGACGCGATCTGGGATTTGCACCAGGTGTCCAACGCGTCTTTGTCAAGCTGGCATTCCTTGCCAACGACGACGAAGGCTATCACCTCCTCTCCCCATTCGGGATGGGGGGCGCCGATCACTGCCGTTTCGAAGATATCCTCGTGATTAAGCAGCACTTCCTCGACCTCTCGCGGATAGATATTCGTTCCACCAGAGATGATCACGTCTTTGGAACGGTCGGTAAGCGTTACGAAACCATCCGTATCCATCGCGCCCAGATCGCCGGTACGCAGCCAGCCGTCCACGATCGTTTCGATCGTCGCTTTGGGGTTGCGCCAGTAACCGGTCATCACGGTATCGCCACGCACGACGATTTCGCCCACCTGACCGGGTGCGACTTCATTCATGTCGGCATCGACGATACGAACCTCGACGCAAGATTGCGCAAAGCCTACGGATGCCCGGCGGGCATCGGCGCGCGGATGGGTTGTATCGGCCACGATATCACGGGGCATTGCCGTGATGGTCATCGGGCTTTCGCCCTGCCCGTAGATTTGTATGAATTTCGGTCCGAACACATCCAGCGCATGGTTTATGTCGGCCAGATACATCGGCCCGCCGCCATAGGTTACCGATTTGATCCCATCGCCACGCCACCCTGTGGCCTCGGCGTGAACGAGAAGGCGTTTGATCATGGTCGGTGCGGCAAAGAAAACCAGATTGCCAAGGCTCCGGCCCAGGTTCTCGATCTCGGCGGGGTCGAATCCACGGGATGGGGGAATGACATGCGCCGCGCCCGCGCGGACGAATTGAAAGTTATACAACCCGGCCCCATGCGACATCGGTGCAGCATAAAGTGCAATATCTTGCGGCGTGACGGTATCGACATCCAACGCATAGCAGGTAGCCATCATCCGCAAGTTGTCATGCGTGGTCATGACCCCTTTGGGCCGTCCCGTCGTTCCGGATGTGTAGAAAAGCCAAGCGGTTTGATCCCCGCGTGTTTCAACCGGAGGGAAATAGCTGCCGGCCGAACCGTGGCGTGCAACTTCGGACAACTCCTCCGAATGCAGCCCCAGTTCTTGCGCGGGGTGCTTCAGATCGTCGGTGTTGGAATAGAGATCGCCCGTTTCGGTAATGACGACATCGGCCTGAGCGTTCTCGACGATCCACGCGGCCTCGCGCGGATGCAATTTGTTGTTGACCGGCACGATAATCGCACCGACCCAAAGCACCCCATAGAGAACCTCTAGGTATTCTGGACAGTTCCTGGCAAAAAGGGCGACGCGGTCACCGGGCTTGATGCCGTATTGTTCCATCAGATGCCGACCGATGGCACAGCTTCGGTGTGCGAACTGCGAATATCGCGCATGCAGCTTGTGCCCGAAATACAGGGCCGGTGCGTCGGGGCGCGTTAGCCCTGACTGGTGAAGCCAATTGGCAAGATTCATCGTTCAGGTCCTGTGCGTTTCCAGAATCGAGACGTAGTTGGCAACAGCAGAACCGCCCATGTTGAACACCAGTCCTAGTTGTGCACCGTCTTTCTGCATTTCACCGGCCTGCCCGGTCAGTTGGCGATAGGCCAGCGCATGCATCGACACGCCCGTTGCCCCTACCGGATGTCCCTTGGCCTTCAATCCGCCCGACAGGTTCACCGGCAACGTGCCATCGCGCAGGACCAGCCCATCGTCGATAGCGCGGGCGCCTTCGCCCTTTTTGGCAAGCCCCATCGCCTCGTAGGTCAGCAACTCGGCAATGGTGAAACAATCGTGCACCTCGGCAAAATCAATGTCGCCAAGGGCGATGCCCGCCTCTTCGAATGCCATACCAAAGGCTTTCTCGGGCCCCTCGAACATCAGGAAATCCCGTGCTGACATCGGGATAAGATCACTGACCTGTACTGCAGCGCGGAACCGGGCAGCCTTGTCGAAATCATGTGCATTTTCGGCCGTCGTAAGCACAACGGCTGCCGCGCCATCCGTGACCAGCGAACAATCCGTCAGACGTAGTGGCGGTGCGATTGCCGGGTTACGTTCGGATACTTCATTGCACTGCTCGAAGGTGAAAGGCTTGTGCATCTGTGCCAGCGGGTTGAGCATCGCATTGGCATGGTTCTTCTCGGCAATGCGCGCCATGGCCTCCAGCGGGTCGTCGAAACGATCCTGGTACGCCCGTGCGGCCACGGCAAACACCTGTGGAAAGCTCAGTTTCGCTTCTTCAGGATCGTTCTGATAGCCTGCACCGGCCAGTGCTGTTGTAACATCCGCGGTGGACAGATGCGTCATCTTCTCCGCGCCGACCACCAGAACGGTTTTCGACTTTCCCGCTTGTATGCTGTTCATCGCCGCATGAAGGGCCGCCGACCCCGAGGCACAGGCATTTTCCGCGCGCATCGCAGGGGTAAAGCGCATTTCGGGATAGGCCTGATGGATCAGGGACGACGCGAAACCGTCACTCACCATACCTGAATTGAAATGACCCAGAAAAATCGCGTCGATTTCGGCAGGGTTTACCCCGGCCTCTTCCACGGCTTCGCGGGTAGCATTCACGATCAACTGTTCAAGATTGCCTTCCAGACGGCCAAACTTTGTGTGGCCACTGCCGACGATACAGATCGCCTGTGTCATGCTGTCCTCCTCCGATCTGAGGATAAGGATCGCAGCGAAACGGCACTTTCGAAATTGGTGGAACTACGTATATTGCTATGTAAAGCTACGTAGTGGATTACGTGATATGTCAAATCTTCTGGATACATCGACTGCCGCCAAGGCCGCCGAACTCGCCTTTCAGGAATCACCTGTCGCGCAGGCCCTGACCCGGTACCGGCAGATCGTGGCCACCAACAAGGCGTTGACGCATTTGTTCGAATTTCGGCGCGACGAACTAGAGGGGCGTTCGGTCAAACGGCTGTATCCGTCACAAGCCGATTTTACCCAGATAGGCGACAAATGCGAATATCACCTGCTAAACAGTCAGGACACGTATTACGAAGACGAGCGTTTCATGCAAACCAGTGCCAAAGAGATTTTCCTGGCCCGTGCGCGTGGTGTCACGCTAACCCCGGACGATCCTTTCCGCCTGATGATCTGGAGTTTCGAGCGCACTGGACCAAGACAATATCGCTCGGTCAGCCTGACACCACGTGAACGCGAGGTGGCGAACCTCATCGTGAACGGGCACACATCACGCGAAATCGGGACAAAACTTGGCATTTCCCACCGCACGGTCGAGGTTCACCGGGCAAAACTGATGAAAAAATTCCACGTCCACAACACGGCTGAACTGGTTTCGGAAATCATGGTCGCTGTATGATCGTTCCGGCCCCATCCACTTTGGCGAACAGGGCCGACCTTCGGGCTATGCAGTGAATACTGCTACCCGGCCAAGCCCGTATCGCCCCCCTTCAGGCTTTACTGGTTTGGACGGCATTTGCCGTCACAAGTTAAAACAGAATGCTTGGGTCCATTACATTAACTTATGAAAGCAGTAGCTTGACCTTTTTTCGATGATGGTGGCACCGATGGCGTAGCGAGAGAAGCCGTTCAAACGACCTCGGTTTCCTCGTGAGATCATCCTGACGGCGGTGCGGTGGCACTGTCGCTACCTGCTGTCGTACAGGGATGTGCGCGACATGCTGGCAGCGCGCGGAGTGTCGGTCAATGCCTCCACGATCCATCGCTGGGTTCGCAAGTTTGGCCGAAAATGCAGGGGTGCCAAAATAGGCCGGAAAGTCAGGGGCCAAGCGGCGCGTAAGGTCCACGACGCGGCCGAAACTCACCGGTGTCGCGGTCTGGCCATAACTGTTCCCGGAGCAAGAGCTATCCCCCTTGCCATTGCGGCGGCCTCCCAGCAACTATCGCGCGGCGACTCACCTCTGCCTGAGCGCCTCTGGTAATACATACGTGGCACACTTGAGGATTGCCATGAATTGAGCTTCCAGCCCCTGTTTCGCGTCGCCACCTGTAAACACGGATAGAGCACGAAACGTCATCTGCGTCAGGGCATGGACAAGAGGCGTACCCGACGGATCGACTCCAGAAAAGACAGGGCGCCCCGTACTCGGGACGCCCGGAGGAATCAACGTGCCTCGTCCGGCAGGATCGCCGTTGGCAGGTTCTGGTAGCACACCGGTCGCAGGAAGCGGCGGATCGACAAGGTGCCGACCGAGGTCGCGCCGAAGTTGGTAGAGGCCGGATAAGGTCCACCGTGGACCATGGCATCGCAGACCTCGACCCCGGTTGGGAAACCGTTGGCGAGGATGCGCCCGGCCTTGCGTTCGAGCACCGGCAGAAGCCGCGCCGCAAGGTCCGCGTCGCCGTCATCCATGTGCAGCGTCGCGGTCAGCTGACCGCGGAAGGCCTGCGCCACGGCCAGCATCTGCACGGCGTCCTCCACCACAATGATCAGGCCCAGCGGCCCGAAGACCTCTTCGCCAAGCACCGGATTACCAAGCCAGTCGGCCGCATCAACCGCAAAGAGGAACGGCTGCGCCTCGCGCCGGCCAGGCTCGGAACTGACGAGGTTGCGCACCCCCGGCTGACGGGCGTAGTCTGCAGCGCCGCAGGCATAGGCCTCGGCAATGCCAGAGGTCAGCATGACTTGCGGGTCGGTCTGGCCAAGCGCCGTGCCGGCGGCTTCCATGAAAGCATCGGCCTCGGGGCTGCGGATCACCACAGCGATGCCGGGATTGGTGCAGAACTGACCGGCGCCCATGGCCAGCGACGCGGCCCATCCCTCGCCCAGCGATCCGGCTCGCGCGCCAAGCGCCTCGGGCAGGAGAAACATGGGGTTGACCGAGCCAAGCTCGCCGAAGAAAGGGATCGGCTCGGGCCGTGCGGCGCAAAGATCGAAGAGCGCGCGCCCACCGCCGAGCGATCCGGTGAAGCCCACTGCCGTGATCAGCGGATGCTGGACCAGCGCCTGCCCGACCTCGCGGTTGCCCCCCTGCACCAGCGAAAACACACCCTCGGGCATGTCGCAGGCGCGGATGGCGGCAAGGATCGCCTCGGCGACGATCTCGCCTGTGCCGGGGTGGGCGCCGTGGCCTTTCACCACCACCGGGCAGCCCGCTGCCAGCGCCGCGGCGGTGTCGCCCCCGGCGGTGGAGAAGGCAAGCGGAAAGTTCGAGGCACCGAAGACAGCGACCGGCCCGATGGGGCGCTGGATCAGGCGCAGGTCGGGCCGGGGCAGCGGCGCGCGGTCCGGCAACGCCGCGTCATGGCGCCGGTCGAGATGGCTGCCTTCGCGAATATGCCCGGCAAACAGGCGCAACTGGCCGGCGGTCCGCCCTCGCTCACCCTGAAGCCGCGCCTCGGGAAGGCCGGTTTCCTGCGTGCCGATGAAGGTAATGGCCGTGGCGCGTGCCTCGATCTCGTCGGCGATCCGGTCGAGGAAATCGGCGCGGCGGTCCGCGCTCATGCTGGCATAGGCAGGGAAGGCCGCCTCGGCGGCGGTGCAGGCCTCGTCGACCAGCGCCGGGGTGCCGACACAGAAGTCATGCGAGGGGCCATGCGCCGGATCCGAGGCGAAGGTGCTGTCCGAGTCGGTCCAGCGGCCTGCGATCAGGTGTTTGCCATGTGGGGTGAAGGGGGCGTCTGCGCCGTCCATGAAAGTCTCCTTTAGTTTGTCCGGGAGAGCCGCGCCGGCCCTCCCGAGGGGGTTGTGCGCCTAGCTCATCAGCTGCGGCAGCCCGGTGGCCAGCCACGGGAACACCGTTATGAGCACCAAGAGAAGCACCAGCAGCAGAAAGAACGGCAGGGCGGCGCGGGCGATGGTCAAGATGCTCTCACCGGTGATGCCCTGCAGCACGAAGAGGTTGAAGCCGACTGGCGGGGTGATCTGCGCCGCCTCGATGAGGATTACGAGGAAGATGCCGAACCACACGAGGTCGATGCCCGCTGCCTCGACCATGGGCAACATGACCGACGAGGTGAGCACGATGATCGAGATCCCCTCGAGAAAGCAGCCCATCGCCAGAATCAGCACGCCCAGCACCGCGAGCAGCAGGTAGGGCGACAACTCCATCCCCGCGACCCAGCCCGCCAGCTGGCGCGGCAGATCGACGAAGGCCACGGCGATCGACAGGCAGGCGGCGGTGGCGATGATGAACGAGATCATGCACGAGGTGCGCACCGCGCTCATGACCCCGTCGACAAAGCTTGCCCGGCTGAGCGATCCGCCAAGCGCCGACAGCGCCAGCGCGCCCAGCACGCCGATGGCTGCAGCCTCGGTGGGGGTGGCTAGGCCGCCGTAGATTGACCCGATCACGAAGACGATCAGCGCCACCGCAGGCAGCAGGCTGCGCAGCGCACGAATCCGCTGGCCGAGGTCTATCACCGCCTCGCGACCGGGCATCTCGTCTCCGCGCAGGACACTCGAAATGCCGGTATAGGCCATGAAGAGCACGATCAGCAGCAGCCCCGGAACCACGCCGGCGATGAACAGATGGGCAATGGATTGCTCGGCGGTGACCCCGTAGACGATCATGATGATCGACGGCGGGATCAGCAGGCCGAGCGTGCCCGACCCCGCCAGCGTGCCGATGGTCAGTGCCTTAGGGTAGCCGCGCCCGTTGAGCTCGGGTACGCTCATGCGGCCGATGGTGGCGCAGGTCACCGCCGACGAGCCTGTGATGGCGGCCATCACGCCGCAGCCAAGGATGTTGACATGCAACAGCCCGCCCGGCATCCGACCGACCCAGGACGACAGACCGTTGAACATGCTCGACGACAGATTGGAGCGGAACAGGATCTCGCCCATCCAGATGAACAGCGGCAACGAGGTCAGTGCCCAACTCCAACTGCTGTCCCACAGGGTCGAGGCGATCAGCGACCCCATGGGCGCCGATGTGAAAAGCTGCATCATGGCCATGCCGACCGCCAGCAGGCTGACCGACACCCAGAGCCCGGCCCCCAGCAGCAGCACGATGAGCGCCACGAGAACCAGCGAAGCGACAAGGATCATGTCCATGGGAACCTCATTCGTAATGCGTGTTGTCGGAATTGGGCGCCACGTCGTAGCGCGGCGGACGGCCCGCGATGATCCACACCAGCTCGTCGAGGATGGCGACGGCAAACAGGATCACCCCGGCGGCGGCGGCGCTCTGCGGAATCCAGAACGGGATCGCAAGTAGGCCCGGGCTCACGTCGCCATACTGCCACGATTGCAGCGCGAGACTTGCGAGATGCCAGGCCAGGAAGCAGATCGCTGCCCCGGCCACGAAGCAGTTGAATATCTCGGCCCCGCGCCGCAACCGCAGCGGCAGTGCGTCGAGCGCCAAGGTGATGCGCACGTGACTGCCGTGGCGGAAGGTATGCGCCAGTCCGAAGAACATGGTAGCTGCCAGAAGCAGCCCCGCCGATTCCGTGGAATCGACGGTCTTGCCCATCAGGCGGGCGATGATCTGCGTGACGATCGTCACGCAGATGCCCACCAGACAGATTCCGGCGAGATATCCCGCCAGATCGTAGAGCCGCGTCAGCACAGATCGTGCCATGGCGAACCTCCTGTGGCTGGGAATGTCAGTCGGTGATGCGGGCCTGGTAGGCCTCGTAGACCGCCGCTTCCTCTTCGGACGCAACCTCGAGCCAGTCAGCCACCATCTCCTTGCCGATCTGGTCGATCCTGTCGAGCACCTCCTGCGGTGCCTGTGTCACGGTCATGCCGTGATCGCGCAGCACCTGCTCACGCTCCTCGCCCGCAGCACGGGCGATCTCCCAGCCGCGCTCCGTGGCCTTCTCGCCCTCCTCGCGGACGATCGCCTGGATATCTTCGGGCAGCGCACGCATCGCGCGCTGGTTCACGATCACTGCGTTCTTGTTGTGCATGGTGCCGGTGTAGGTGAAGGTGTCGAGGTAATCCCACGCCTGCACGTCGGTGCCGGACTGGGCACTGGTCCACAGCGCTTCGATCATGCCGGTGGCAAAGGCCTGCGGCACTTCGGCGAAGGGCAGGATGATGGCTTCGGCGCCCAGTTTCTCACCCATGACCTGGGTCTGGCGCGAGTAGATGCGCAGCTTGAGGTCCTCGAGATCCGCAAGCCCCGAGATCTCGCCCTCGGTGTAGAAGCCCTGCCCAGGCCAGGCGATATAACTCAGGACCTCCATGCCGCCCCGGCCAAACCATTCGTCGTAGAACGGCTTCTGCTCTTCCATCAGCATCCAGGATTTCTCGAAGGTCGGCACCACGCCGGGGATGTTGTCGAGATTAAACATCTCCTGCTCGTTGCCGTAGACGCCCATGCGGATCTCGCCGATCTGCACTTGGCCGGACTGCACCGCGCGCTTGATGTTGTCGAGCTTGATAAGCGTATCATGCGAGCGCAGGTCGATCTTGAGCTCGCCTTCGGTGCGCTCCTCCACGGCCTCGATGAAGGCGCGGATGTTCTGAGTCAGGAAGCTGCTCTCGGGATAGCCCGAGGCCATGGTCCAGACGGTTTCGGCCTGGGCGGCGCCCGCCAGAAGCGAGAGAGCCGAGGCAAAGGTGGCGGAAATGCGAAGTGTTTTCATTGTTTTCCCTGTTGTTCTTGGGGTTGCGATATCAGGGCGATTGAGTCGCCTCTTGGTCATTAATAAGTATGACATATGTCATCATATGAGCTCAAGTCTGACGAGGCCTTTCGATCTGCCGATGCGGCAGTTGCCGTCACCGGTGTGGAGAATTAGTCTCTGGCTATACTGCTTTTGCGGTAACGTTCGAGGCTGTCGCTCAGGTGGCGACGCATAGCGTCGCGAGCTTCGTCCGCGTCGCGGCGCGCGATCGCCTCGATGACCTCCAGATGATCGGCCTGCCACTTGGGGCGCATCTCGTCCTCGCCCTCGGTACGCGCGCGGATGCGGGGGATGATCTGCGGGCCCAGGAACTCGAGGAACTTGTCGAAATATCGGTTGTTCGAGGCCCGCGCGATTGCCCGGTGCAAGTTGAAGTCGAGCTCGCCAGAATTGGCGTTTCCTTCGGAGGTTATCGCCTCAATGCGCTCCCACGCGTCGCGAATCTCAGTCATCTGTGCATCAGTGTGGCGAAGGGCGGCAAGGCCGGCGCATTCGACCTCGGTGCTCAGGCGCAGCTCGAGGATCTGAACGATCTCCTCCACCTGCGCATCGGGGATCGTCGAGATCGAGAAAGGCTGGAGCTTCACCGTCTTGTTGACGAAGACCCCCACACCCTGCCGAGGCTGCAAAAGCCCGTCGGCGCGCAGCGAAGACACCGCCTCGCGCACCACCGTGCGGCTGACGCCATATTCGTCGCAGAGCGCGCCCTCGGTGGGGATCTTGTCACCATGCTTGTAGACTCCGTCGGCGATCTTCTGGCGCAGCTCCATTTCTAGCTGCGATGACAGGCTCTCGCGTTTTCCAAGCATCCGCATGACTCTTACTCCCGTCGAAACGTTCAAGTGATCAGTCATATGATAACCTTTCAAACCCATCGGTGAAAGCGCCTATTTGCTGGACTGCGGCGAGACGAGAAGGATCGCCTCGATCTCCACCGACATGTCGTGGGGGAGCGAGGCGACGCCCACGGCGCTGCGCGCATGAACGCCCGCCGGACCGAGCACATCGGCAAACAGCGTCGAGCATCCGTCAATAACGCCCGGGTGGCCCTTGAAGCCCGGTACGGCGTTAACCATGCCCAGCAACTTGACCACCGCCTCGATCCGCCCAAGGTCACCGAGCTCTGCATGGGCGGCTGCAAGCAGCTGCAGCCCGGCAGAGCGGGCGTGCTCATGCGCCTCTTCGGGCGTAACGGCGTCGCTGCCTACCTGCCCGGTTGCGACGGTGCCATCGGGGCCGCTACCGCCCCGGCCCGACAGGAACAACAGCGCCCCGGCACGGCGGGCGGGCACATAGGCGCCGGCGGCGGCGCGGATCGGCGGCAGAGTCAGGCCGAGCGCTTCCAGGCGGTCATAGGGGGTTTCGGTCATTGGCTCAGCTCTTCGATGGCATTGGCAATGCGCTTGCAACCTTCGGTGAGGCGCAGGCGGGAGGTGGCAAAGGAGATACGAAAGAACGGCTGCGCCCCGAAGGCCGCGCCCGGAACCACCGCCACCCGTGCCACCTCCAGCAGGAAGCGCGCCACGGCGGTGTCATCCTGCAACACCGTCCCGTCCGCCATGCGGCGGCCGATCAGGGCCGAGCAGTCGATGTAGACATAGAAGGCGCCGTCCGGGCGGTGCGGGACCAGCAGCGGAATGGCCTCCAGCAACTCCATGACCAGATCGCGGCGCGACTGGTATTCCGCGAGCGCCATGGTCACGAAGTCCTGCGGCCCGGTCAGCGCGGCGATGGCGGCGGCTTGCGAGACAGACGAAGGATTGGAAGTGGCCTGCGACTGAACCTTGGCCATCACCTTGACGAGCTCTGCCGGCCCCGCGCCGTAGCCCAGCCGCCAGCCGGTCATGGCATAGGCTTTGGACACGCCGTTCACGACGAGGGTGCGGTTGCGCAAGCCGGGATTGGCCGAGAGGAAGGACAGCGGCGCGCCACCGTCGTAACGGATGAGGTCATAGATCTCGTCCGACAGGATCATGACATTGGGATGCCGGTCCAGTACCGCGCCAAGCGCCGCCAGCTCAGCCTTCGAGTAGGCGGCGCCGGTAGGGTTGGAGGGCGCGTTCAGAATCAGCCAGCGACTGCGCGGAGTGATCGCCGCCTCGAGCGCCTCAGGCGACAGCTTGAACCCGGCCTCCGCGGGGCAGGCAACCTCAACCGGGCTGCCATCCGCGAGCAACACGAGATCGGTGTAGGACACCCAGTAGGGCGTCGGCACGATAACCTCGTCGCCGGGATCGAGTGTCGCCAGAAGCGCGTTGCAGATCACCTGCTTGGCGCCGTTGGCGGCGGTAATCTCGGTGGGCTCGAAGTTCAGGCCGTAGTCGCGCAGAAAGGCGGTGGCGATGGCTTTCTTCAGCGCAGGGGTGCCGTCGGCAGCGGTATAGTGGGTCTCGCCAGCCTCCATGGCGGCCACGGCGGCGGCGCGCACATGGGCCGGGGTGTCGAAATCGGGCTCGCCGACGCTGAGATCGACCACGTCTATGCCCTGCCCGGCAAGCGCCTTGGCCTGCATTGAGACGGCAATGGCGGGCGATGGTTTAATGCGCTCGGCGCGGCGGGATTGTTTGAACACGGGAAGACGTCCTTGTTGCTAATTTCGGGATGGGGCGGCCCGCAAAAAGCGGGAGAACACGGGCCGCCCTAGCCGCACTCAATCTTCGGTCACGTAGCCGAAGGCCTTGTCGCGCGCGGCCAGCTCGGGATCGCGCTCGGTGCGGGGGCCATAGCCACCGCCACCGGGAAGCTGCAACACCAGCCGCCGGTCATGGGGCACATGCTGGCGGCCCTTGGAGGCAAGCCGGGTGCCATCGTCCAGCAGCACTGCGCCGGGCTGGCCATCCTCGCCCCCGTCGCGGCCACGGGCCGGATGGTCAATGCGGTCGAACATGGCGTTGAAGGTGAACTCGTGCCCTTCGGTCGCCTGGATCTCGACCACCTGGCCAAGCCCGCCACGCTGGCGGCCCGCGCCGCCCGAGCCGTCGCGCAGCTCCTTGCGCCAGAAGATTACCGGGCCCACATGCTCGGTCGCCTCGATGGACATGGAATGCACGCCGCTTGGGAAGGCGGTCGCCGACAGCCCGTCGAGCCCCTGCCGAGCCCCGGCCCCGCCGCTGTTGAACAGCAGCACCTCGGCGCGCTGGCCGCCATCCGCCGGGCAATGTTCATCCTGCCGCGGGCGGGCGCTGACATGCAGGTTCCAAAGGGCACCGGCGCCCTCGGCAGGCACCTTGCCCGGCACCAGCTTATGCACTGCGCCCAGCACAGCATCGGGGATGAAATGGCCCAGCACGTGACGCACCGCCACAGGCGCGGGGCGCTGCGCGTTGAGGATGCAATCCTCCGGCGCCTCGAAGAGGAATGGCAGAAGCGAGCCGTGGTTGTTCGGAATCTCGGGCGCAAGCGCGCATTTCAAACCGTAGCAGGCATAGGCCTTGGAATAGATCATCGGCACGTTGATCCCCAGCGGGCTCGGCCCCGAGGTGCCGTCGAAATCCGCGAGGATGTGATCGTCGGCCACGTCGATGCGCACGGCGATGTCCACCGGGCTGCCATAGCCGTCAACCCGCATGACGTTGTCATAGGAGCCTTTCGGAAGCGCCGCGATGCGTTCCAGCGTGGCATCATAGCTGCGTTTGAAAACAAATTCGCCCAGCTCCTCGAGATCGGCAAGCCCGAACTCGTCCATCATATCCTGCAGACGGCGGTGGCCGGTCTCGTTGCAGGCCGCAAGCGAGAAGATGTCGCCCACAACCTGGTCCGCCTCGCGCACATTGTTGCGCAGGATGTTGACCAGATCGCGGTTCACCGTGCCGCGCTCGACGAATTTCATGATCGGGATGAAGATGCCTTCCTCGTAGACCTCGTTTGCGTCGGGCCCGAAGCCACGCCCGCCGACATCCACCACGTGGGCGGTGCAGGCGAAGAAGCCCACCAACTGGCCACCACGGAACGAGGGCGTCACCATTGTAATGTCGAGAAGGTGGCCGGTGCCCTTCCACGGATCGTTGGTGATATAGACGTCACCCTCGAAGATATTGTCGCGACCGATGTCGTTGATGAAATGCCCGACCGCCTCGGCCATGGCGTTGACGTGGCCGGGGGTGCCGGTGACCGCCTGGGCGATCATCTGGCCGCCGCGGTTGAAGACGCCGGCCGAAAGGTCACCGGATTCGCGGACCGAGGTGCTGAAGGCGGTGCGGATCAGGGTGATGGCCTGCTCCTCGACAACCGAGATCAGCCGGTTCCACATCACCTGCATGTGCACGTCGGAAAGAGGTTTGGATGTCATGGCGTGTTCTCCTGTTCAGGCGCAGCTGCGGATCAGCAGGCAACCGTCCGCCTGCATGGTTACATCCTGGGCGGCAGTGATGATGGTGGTTGTCTCGTCTTCGATGATGGCAGCGGGCCCCCGGACCCGGGTGCCGACCGCAAGGTCGGCTCGGGCGACCACCGCCGCGTCGAGATACTCCGAACTGCGGGCGTCGAAGATCCGGCGCGTTGTGTCGCGCGGCGCGTCGCGCTCCGGCTGTGCAACCTCGACCGCGGGGGCCGGGGTGGCCTCGGAGCTGGCGCGCAACGACCAGCTGACAATCTCGATGTCAAGCTTGTCGATGAGCCGGCCGAAGAGATCCTCGTAGACCGTCTCGAAGCCCTTGCGGAACACCGCCTCGTCGGCGGCGGCGTAATCGCGCACCTCGACGTTGACCGGCACTTCCCAGCCCTGTCCAGCGTAGCGCATGTAGGCCGTGCATTCGAGCACCGGCTCTGCGTCCGGCGCGCCGGAGCGCACGAAAGACACCGCCTCGTCGCGCAGTTCGGCGAGGGTGGCGTTGACGGCGGCATGGTCGAAGGCCGACAACTTCACGTAGGCACTGCGCACGGATTCAAAGCCAAAGGGCGCTCGCAGGAAGCCGATGGCCGAGCCGACACCCGCTCCCGGCGGCACCAGAAGCTCGTTGATCCCCAGCTTTTCGCAGAGCCGTCCAGCGTGCAGCGGGGCCGCGCCGCCGAAGGCGATCATGGTGTATTCCCCCAGTTCCTTGCCGTTCTCCACCGCGTGCATCCGCGCCGCGTTGCTCATGTTTTCGTCGACCACCTCGCACAGGCCGAAGGCGGCGGTGGCCGCATCGCTGCCCAGCGGATCGCCAAGATGGGTGGTCATGGCGCCGTCGCAGGCTGCAACGTCAAGCTGCATCTTGCCCCCGGCAAAGCCGTCGGGATCAAGCTTACCAAGCACGAGGTCCGCATCGGTCACGGTGGGGCGGTCGCCACCACGGCCATAGCAGGCCGGTCCCGGCTCGGACCCGGCGCTGTGCGGGCCGACGCGGATCTGGCGCATGGAGTCGATGCTGGCGATCGAGCCGCCCCCTGCCCCGATCTCGACCATCTCGATCACCGGGATCGAGATTGGCATGCCGCTGCCCTTCTTGAAGCGGTAGGTGCGCGCCACCTCGAATGTCTTGGCGGTCTTGGGCACGGCGCCGTCGATCAGGCAGATCTTGGCCGTGGTGCCGCCCATGTCATAAGACAGCACCCGGTCGATGCCGTAGCGCCGCGCCACATGGGCGGCAAAGATCGCGCCCCCGGCGGGGCCGGATTCCAGCAGGCGGACGGGGTGTTCGATGGCCGCATCAACGCTGATGATGCCGCCGCCCGAGTGGATCATGAAGACCGGGCAATCGGCGCCCTCGCCCTGCAGCTTACCCACGAGGCGGCGCAGGTAGCTTTCCATCAGGGGCTTCACGTAGGCATTGGCGCAGACCGTGTTGAAGCGCTGGAACTCGCGCATCTGCGGCGAGACCTCGGATGAGATCGACACCGACAGCTCCGGTGCCTTGGCCAGCAGCGCCTCGCGGATCTGCCGCTCATGCGCACCGTTGACGTAGGAATGGATAAGACCAATGGCGACGCTTTCGAAGCCGCCGGCGAGAATGGAATCGACCAGCGCGTCAAGCTCGGCGGCGTCGATGGCCTTCAGCACCTTGCCGCCTGCGTCGATGCGCTCATCCAGCACAAAGCGTTCATTGCGCGGCACTAGCGGCGCGGGCAGCACGATATCGAGATCGTACTGCTCGAACCGGTTCTCGGTGCGCATCTCGATCACGTCGCGAAAGCCCTTGGTGGTGATCAGCGCCGTATGCGCGCCGCGCCGTTCGATCAGGGCGTTGGTGGCAAGCGTGGTGCCGTGGATGACCGTATCGATATCACCGAAGCCAAGCCCTGCCTTGTCCAGCGCAAGAGCAATGCCGTCAACGATCCCCTGTTCGGGAGCCGTGTAATTGGTCAGCACTTTCGCGGAGAACATCTCTGCCCCGACCTCGAGCGCCACGTCGGTGAAGGTCCCCCCGATGTCGGCGCCTAGTCTCACCTGTTGTTTGTCTTTGGTCATCGTCTTGAATTCCTTGCGTTTCTCGTTGCCGGTCCCCGCTGGTTCAGCCACCCTTTGAAGGTTGCCGAAGAACTGCAGGGCCCAGTATGCGACTCACAAAAACATATAATCAGTCATCATACAACTGTTGACTTACTTCTTTTACTTCGCTCTAACCGGTGAAGTCTGAAAACACCCTTGAAGGAGCATCCTCATGGATCCAATTGAACTCCGCACGCGGCTTGGCTCGGGCCTCCTGTCCTTTCCGGTCACCCATTTCGATACCGACGGCCTGTTTGCCGAAGACAGCTATCGCAAGCACATCTCGTGGCTGGCCGATTACCCGGCGGCAGGCCTGTTCGCGGCGGGCGGAACCGGTGAATTCTTCAGCCTAGCGCCGGACGAGCTGCCTGCGATCACCCGTGCCGCCAAGGCCGTCGCGGGCGACACGCCGATCATCTCGGGCTGCGGCTACGGCACGCAGATGGCGGTGCGAATCGCGCAGGAAGCCGAGGCCGCCGGTGCGGACGGGCTGCTGCTGCTGCCGCATTACCTGATCGATGCGCCTCAGGACGGGCTCTTCGCCCATGCCAAGGCGGTCTGCGATGCAGTGAAGATCGGCGTGATGATCTACAATCGGGACAATGCCATCTACCACGCGGACACCGTGGCGCGGTTGGCCGAGGCATGCCCCAACCTCATTGGTTTCAAGGATGGCAGCGGCGACATGGGTCCGGTGCGCCAGGTGACCTCGGTGCTGGGCGATCGGCTGACCTATCTCGGCGGCATGCCCACTGCCGAGCTCTTTGCGGAAAGTTATCTCGCGGCGGGGTTCACCACCTATTCTTCGGCAGTGTTCAACTTTGTTCCCGAGCTGGCGGTGAAATTCTACGCCGCCGTGCGCGCCCATGACACGGCCACCTGCAACGACCTACTGCAGCGCTTCTTTTACCCGTTCATGGCCCTGCGCGGACGCAAGGCGGGCTACGCGGTGTCGCTGATCAAGGCCGGTGTGCGACTTCAGGGCTTCGACGCAGGACCGGTGCGCGCGCCGCTAGAGGATCCGAGCGAAGCGGAGACGACCGAGCTTAAGGCACTCATCGACTGTATCGGAGGCGCATGATCTCCTTGTCCCGGGCGCCATTTGGAGGCCCGGGACAACCCTGAGGCGGGACGCCCGGTCAATGCTGCTCTCACCGGCATTGGATCCTTCCGCACCATTCGCAATGGGCAGTTTGAAAACTGCGAGATCGGCATGGCTGGGGCTGACACCCCTGAATAAGTCCAGTGGCGGCAAGGAACGTCTTGGACGGATTACCCAGAAGGGTGACTGGTGTATCAGAAAGCTGTTGATCGTCGGAATGACATCACGGGCGCTGATGGCAAAGAACAAGCCAGAGAAAGCCGACACTTGGACCGCCAAGATGCTGGCCGAGAAGCCATTCCGGCTCGCGACCGTTGCCATGGCCAACAAATCCGCCCGAATCATTTGGGCACTTCTGGCGAAACGAGAGGAATACCGGCAGTCGATCGCTTGATCCTGCCCGGAGATGTAAGACGCTTGATGTGATGATGCGAAACGAAGTCAACCAAAAGCAAGGACACTCCGGCGAATGTCGCGGCCTTCAGAGGTCGTTTAGCCGATAGAAACCTTGCTTGCGGAACTCATCAGGGCCAGTGGCAACCGCCACGCAAACAAGCCGAACACACGACTGTACTGACAGACCGTCGCAATCACAAAAAACGCTTGCAATGCAGGAGCCATCCACACAGGACTTTCGCCGCGCAAGCCAACCTGGCAAATCAATGAATGCACAGTTTGAGCCGAGCATCATTGCGGTTTTTTATGGGGCTGGCGCAATTCGCGTTTCAGGAAAGCGGTGCGCTATCTTCGGGAATCACGCTTTGCCAACACCGCATCGAAGGATGCATGCAGTTTCCTATTAAAATGAGACAAGCAGTGCTTTTATGAGCACTGATTTCATTCAGCCGTCACATTCTATGCTCATAAGAGCACGCAGGGGGCATCGAATGAACAGGCAATCGGCGATTCTCGAAACGGCACAGTCGCGTGGGCGCGTCATGGTGGACGAACTTGCAGAGGCTCTGCGCGTCTCGGCCCACACCGTCCGCCGCGATATTAACGCGCTGTGTGCGCAGGGAAAACTGCGGCGCCTGCACGGCGGGGCCGAATTCATCGAAGGCAGTTCGAACCTGCCCTATTCGGCGCGCACCTCGCTGAATGTGGCGGCCAAGCAGAGGATCGCGGCCCATGTTGCGGGGCTGATCCCGGATGGGGCCACGCTGTTTTTCTCCATTGGCACGACCCCGGCCGTGGTCGCCGCCGCACTGGCCGAGCGTGAAGGTTTGACTGTCATCACCAACAACCTGAACGCGGCGATGGCCTTGTCCGAAGCGCCCGGCGCGCGGATTGTGATCCCCGGCGGGGAATTGCGCCTGCCTGATCGGGATGTTTTGGGGCCATTGGCACAGGATCTCTTCGGAGCCTACCGCGCGGATTTCGCCATTTACGGTGCCGCCGGGATCGACAACGACGGCTCACTGCTGGATTTCCACGAACCCGAGGTGCGCATCCGCGGCCAGGCGCAGGAGAACGCCCGGCAGTCCATCTTCGTCGCGGACAGTTCCAAATTTGGTCGCCGCGCCCCTGCGGTCGGCGGTCATCTTGATGAGGCCGATCATGTCGTGACCGAGGCCAAGCCCGGCGCGCCGTTCGCCGCCATGCTGGAGTCGCTCGGCGACCGGTTGATCATCGTGGGAGAGGGCAAATGAGTTTTCTGACGCTTGAAGGTCTCACGCGGCAATGGGGCGGACAAGGCGGGGTCTGCGATATCAGCCTTGAGCTGCAGCAGGGTGCTTTTCTATCGATCCTCGGCCCCTCGGGCTGCGGTAAATCCACGATGTTGCGCCTGATTGCGGGGCTGGAGCAGCCGCAATCTGGACGTATCACGATTGACGGCCGCGACGTGACGGCCCTGCCCGCCGCGCAACGCAACCTGTCGATGGTGTTCCAGTCCTACGCGCTGTTTCCGCATCTCAGCGTGGCCGAGAACGTGATTTTCGGATTGAAAGTCCGGCGCATCGCACGCGCGGAGCGTGCGCGACGCTTGTCAGAGGTGCTTGCCATGACAGGGCTGGAAGGTCTGGAGCGGCGCAAACCCTCCGAACTTTCTGGCGGTCAAAGGCAGCGCGTGGCGCTTGCCCGCGCGGCAGTGGCCGAGCGGCCGCTTTGCCTGATGGACGAGCCGCTGTCGAACCTCGATGCAAAGCTGCGCCACTCGGTGCGCCGGGATATCCGGACGCTGGCGCGCAAGCTGGCGCTGACGGTGGTTTACGTGACCCATGACCAAGGTGAGGCGATGAGCCTTTCGGACAAAGTCGTGCTGATGCGGGAGGGCCGCATTGAACAGGTTGGAACGCCCGCCGAGCTTTACGCGCGCCCGGCCACCACCTTTGCTGCGCAGTTCATCGGCGATCCGCCCATGTCGCTAATCGACGCCGCCGCACTTGGGCACGACGGCAAATGGATCATTGGTCTGCGTCCCGAAGCCGTTTCGCTTGTGGCCGCTGGCCAAGGCAATCTCGACGCGCGGATCGACGATTTCGAGTATCTCGGCGGCGAAACCCGGCTTGCTCTCAGGCATCCGGCGGCGGAGGGGCTTGCAGCGATCCTGCCAGGCCCGGCCAAGTTTGAACCCGGCCAGACGGTCGGTGTCGTCATTCCATCGGAAAACCGGCTCCTTTTCGACTCCGTCACCGGAAGCCTGGAAAAGGAGCCGCAGCAGAATCCAAAGGCGCGCATTCGCCAAAATCCCGCGCCCGAGGATGGCCATAGGGCCCGCACTTCAACCCAAACAGCCAAAGAGGACCTTTCGAAATGACACGTATCACTGCTGTGTCCGCCATATTGGCGGCCTCCACCGCGCTCGTCAATCCGGCCGCGGCCGAGACTGAATTGACCATGTATTACCCAATCGCCGTCGGTGGTGCGCTGACCGAAGTGGTCGATGGGATCGTCGCCGACTTCGAGGCGCAAAACCCCGACATCACCGTCAACGCGATTTACGCCGGCAACTATGACGACACGCGCATCAAATCGCTTGCGGCGCTCGAGTCCGGTGAACCGGCGCAGCTTGCCGTGATGTTTTCCATCGACGCCTATGACCTGATCGAGCAAGACCTGATCGTGCCTTTTGAGGACGTCATCGAGACCGAGGCGGAGAAGGAATGGCTGAACAACTTCTACCCCGCGCTTTTGGCCAACGGCAAAATCGAGGGGCAAACATGGGGCGTGCCGTTCCAGCGGTCGACCATCGTGGCCTATTACAACAAGGATATGTTCCGCGAGGCGGGCCTTGACCCGGAAACCGCGCCGACCACCTGGGGCGAGTTGGTGGAGATGGGCAAAGCCCTGACCAATGACGACCATCACGGCCTGATGATCCCCTCGACCGGCTATCCCTACTGGATGTTCCAGGCCCTGGCGATCCAGAACGGGCAGGAGTTGATGTCGAATGACGGGCTGACCACCTATTTCGACGATCCGGACACCGTCGAGGCGCTTGAATACTGGAAGTCGCTGTCCACCGAGCATGGCATCATGCCCGAGGGCACCGTGGAGTGGGGCACCCTGCGCCAAGCCTTCCTTGAGGGTGAGACCGCGATGATGTGGCATTCCACTGGCAATCTGACGGCGGTCAAGAACAATGCCGAGTTCGATTTCGGCGTTGCCATGCTGCCCGGCAAGGAACGGTTGGGCTCGCCCACCGGGGGCGGCAATTTCTACCTATTCAAGGACTCCACCGAAGAGGAGAAGCAGGCCGCGCTTGAACTCATCAAGTTCATGACCGCGCCCGAGCAAGCAGCGAAGTGGTCTATCGAGACGGGCTACATGGGTGTCTCGCCCGCCGCTTATGAGACCGACGCGCTCAAGGCCTACACGGCTGAATTCCCGCCTGCCCTCGTGGCGCGTGATCAGCTTGAGCACGCGGTTGCCGAATTCTCGACCTTCGAGACAGCGCGCGTGCGTGACGGCCTGAATGCCGCGATCCAATCGGCGCTGACCGGCGACAAGAGCCCGGCTGACGCACTGGCCGAGGCGCAGGCCGCCGCCGAGCGTCAACTGCGTGCCTACAAGTAAGCGCCTGCCATGACCCTGTTCCGGGCCGGTTGTTTCAACCGGCCCGGCCACGGAGACCCGCATGACCGACTCCTTCACATTGGAACGCCGCCGCCGCGCCCTTCACGGTTGGCTATTGTTGTCGCCCGCGCTCATAATGCTGACGGTGTTTGCCTTTTACCCGTCGCTGGCCACTATGGTGACCTCGCTCTGGTCGCGCGGCACTCGGCGCAATCCTGCGGAATTCGTGGGGCTGGAAAACTACAGCTACCTGTTTGACGACCCGACCTTCTGGCAGGTGGCCGGCAACAACCTCCTCTATGCGCTTGTCACTATCCCGGTCTCCATGGCGCTGGCGCTGATCATGGCGCTCTGGGCCAACTCGAAACTGCCAGCGCGCAGTTTTATCCGCACCGCTTATTTCACCCCGACCGTGCTGCCGATGATCGCGGCGGCGAACCTGTGGCTGTTTTTCTACACACCCAGTTTCGGCATCCTCAATCAAATCGGCGCGCTCTTCGGTACGGAATCGGTCAACTGGTTGGGTGAGCCCGAAACCTCGCTTTGGGCGATCTGTGTAGTGACGATCTGGAAAGAGGCCGGGTTCTTCATGATCTTCTACCTCGCCGCGCTGCAAACCATCCCGCCCGACCTGAAAGAAGCTGCCGAGATCGAGGGGGCAAGCCGCTGGACCTATACCCGCCGGATCGTGCTGCCGCTCCTGATGCCGACCACGCTCTTCATCCTCGTCAATGCGATGATCAATTCAGTCAAGCTGATCGACCACCTGTTCATCCTGACCAAGGGCGGGCCGTCGGACAGTTCCAAGCTGATCCTCTACTACATCTGGGAAAACGCCTTTGCCTATTTCGACAGACCCTCCGCCGCGGCAATGACCGTGCTGGTGCTGGCCCTGATGGGGGCACTGGCGGCCTTCCAGTTCCTCGTCCTTGACCGGCGGGTGCATTACCGATGATCCGCTACATCGAACCCGCTGCCGCGATCCTGCTGGCCCTCCTGTGGATCTCGCCGCTGCTGTTCGCGTTCTGGGCGGCGTTTCACGATGTCAGCGACGCGGTGAATTTCCGGCTGACCGCGCCCCTGACGCTTGAGAATTTCCGCACCGCCTGGACCGGCACGCCGTGGCTTGGGTATTTCCTCAACACCTTCATGCTGGTCTCGCTGATCCTTGCGGGGCAGTTCCTGCTGTGCACACTGGCCGGATTTGCCTTTGCCCAGACCGAATTTCGCGGGCGCGATGCGCTGTTCATCCTCGTGCTGATGCAGCTTTTCATCCTGCCCGAGGTGTTGATCGTTGAAAATTACCGGGTCGCGGCCTCCTTGGGATTGCTTGACAGCATCATGGGTGTCGGCGCGCCCTACATGGCGTCTGCCTTTGGCATCTTCCTGATGCGGCAGGCGTTCAAATCCGTCCCCAAGGATCTTGACGACGCTGCCCGCGTCGAAGGTTGCGGCACATTGGGCGTTCTGTGGCGGGTCTATGTACCCGCCGCGCGGCCCACCTATCTGGCCTATGCCCTTGTCTCGGTGGCGACGCACTGGAACAATTTCCTCTGGCCGCTGATCGTGACCAACTCGCCCTCCACCCGGCCGCTCACCGTGGGCCTGTCGCTTTTCGGCGCGCCCGAGAACGGCGTCGATATCTCGGTCATCTCGGCGGCGACGATCATCGTGATCGCACCGCTTTTGATCAGCTTCCTGATATTCCAACGGCAATTCGTGCAGGCCTTCCTGACTGCCGGCGTAAAATGAGGACACCATGACCCGCATCCTGCAAATCTCCGATCTGCACATCATGCCCGAGGGGCAGCTTCTTAACGGCACCATCGACACCGCTGCGGCGCTGCGACAAATGCTGGCCGGGCTGACGGGCCTGTTGCCCGTCATCGGCCCGGTGGAGCGGCTGGTGATTTCGGGCGACCTGACGGAGACGGGATGCAAAGGCGCCTATGACCACCTTTGCCACATCATGGCCGATGCGCCGCTGCCATGGCGCGCCATCCCCGGCAATCATGATAGCCGCGAGGCGATGCGCACCTTCGCGGCTCAGGACGACTGGATGCCCGATGATGGGCCGATCAACTGGCGCGAGGATCTGGAGGATGTCACCATCCTTGGCCTTGATACGCTGGTTGAAGGGTCAGCCCACGGGGCTCTGACCGACGCGACGCTGGATTGGCTAAGCGCGACGCTGCGCGATCTGCGGCACCGTCCCGTACTGATCTTCATGCATCATCCGCCCGTTGAGACGGGCATATCCGGAATGGACACCATCGGCCTCACCCCCAATCCTCGATTCAAAGCCCTGTTGCGTGACCACGACGGCGCGGTGCAGATCGCCTGCGGGCATGTGCACCGCATGATCACGGGGCAGTTTGCCGGACGCCCGGTCACGATTGCGCCGGGCACCTCACATGCTGTTGGCCTTGATCTTCGCATGGATGCCGGGATCACGTTTATACCGGGTCACTCCGGCGCTGTAATGCACGATATCGGGACCGAGTGCCGAACACTGCTGATTTCAAGTGACGATTTCTGTTGATGGACAATGCAGCATCTGAACGCTTCCCAGCCGCGTCCGCGATGTTGCATGATGCCTCGTGACGCGAGGAATGTTCATCACGGGTTTGTAGCGGTCACACGGCGCTGCCGTGAATTCCTCTGATGCTGACACGATCTCAATGTCCGCTCCCAGCACCCAAGCTGGATCAGCCCGCAGCTGCGTCAAATGATCGCTTGCCACCTTTCTTTCAGTTGCGCTCTTAGTGGCGGCGAAGACCGAGAAAGCGTGGTGAACGGCAGGAAAGTCTGCACAGCAGGCTTTGATACGCCACGCAGACGATTGTCTGGTGTCCGCCGCGCCTATCGAACCATCGCGAATTGCCCATTGCGGCCCTCGATGCAATTTGAGGTAAACGTCTGGTAAGGGTACAGCTGCGACCTTCATCGATATTCGCGCTTTGAGCATGATCGCGCAAAGCAGTTCTACTGCTGGGGTTACAATCTCGCATCAGGTGATTGAAAGAAAAGTCGCATCCGGCATCGCCCAGCACCTTGGCGAAAGTTAGCTTAACTAAGCGTATTTGAAAGCGGCATTTCGCATGATTCTCCGTGTTTCCTGCATATGGGCTGTGACGGTGAATATTTAAGCGCGAAATTTATTGTGCTTTTACAGGCCTTTGGGTGACGGGTTGCGTGATTTCATGAAAATTTCGCACACAAAGGTTGAATATTCTTCAGTTGAAAAGTTACGCAATGGGATATTAACGGTCGGCGAAAACTTCTATAGACGAAATTCTCCGGCCGGGCGGTGAGGCGCAAAACGACCCGACCGCCATTGATCACAGGGATCTGCCCACGCAACGACGTGCGGACTGAACAACGACAACCCTGACGGCACCGCCTCTGTATTCCGCGCCGCGGAATCCGGATGCCCGGTTACGGACAAGTGCGGGCTGCCGTCATCAGATAACGGAGAGAGACATGACCAGCGATGTCGCCGGCAACGCCGAACTGACCATGACCCAGCAGGCTTACAGCAAGGATCCGTTGGCAGACCGCGAGACGGGGCATTATCGCAAGGAATACGTCACCAGCTTCGTTGACAAATGGGACGAGCTGATCGACTGGAGCGGCCGCGCCCAGAGCGAAGGGCAGTTTTTCATCGACATCCTGAAGGCGCGCGGCAAGGAACGCGTGCTGGACGTGGCCTGCGGCACCGGCTTTCACTCGGTGCGCCTGACCGAGGCGGGCTTTGACGTGACCGCGGCCGACGGTAACGCGGCAATGGTCGCCAAGGCCTTCGAGAACGGCCAGAGCCGCGGCCTGATCCTCAAGACGGCTCAGGCGGACTGGCGTTGGCTGAACCGGGACATTCACGGCAAGTACGATGCGATCATCTGCCTTGGCAATTCGTTCACCCACCTGCATGAAGAGCAGGACCGTCGCCGCGCCCTGGCCGAGTTCTATGCCGCGCTCAAGCATGACGGCGTGCTGATCCTCGACCAGCGGAACTATGACGCCATGCTCGACCACGGCTTTTCGAGCAAGCACAAGTTCTATTATTGCGGCGACGATGTCACCGCCGAGCCGGACCATATCGACGACGGGCTTTGCCGGATGCGCTACAGCTTCCCCGACGGGGCGTCCTACACGCTGAACATGGCCCCGATCCGCAAGGATTACATGCGCCGCCTGTTCCGCGAGGCCGGGTTCGAGCGCGTGCGCACCTATGGCGACTTTCAGGATACCTATGCCGAGGAAGATCCCGACTTCTTCATTCACGTCGCCGAGAAATCGGCCGAGCACGTGGCCCGCTGGGGCGGCAACGGGGCCGATGGCCAGCAGGATATCCGCGATGTCGCGGAAACCTATTATGACAGCGACGACGCCGACACGTTCTATTCCACCATCTGGGGCGGCGAGGACCTGCATATCGGGCGCTATACGACCACCAAGAACATCCGCGAAGCCAGCGACCTGACGATCGAAAGCATGATCGACGCGCTGCCCGGCCTGAAAGCCGGATCGCGGGTTCTGGACCTTGGTGCGGGCTATGGCGGGGCGATGCGCACCGTCGTGAAGAAGACCGGCTGCGAGGCTGTGTGTCTGAACATTTCCGAAACCCAGAACGAGTATAACCTTGGCAAGGTCCGGGCTGCACGGCTGGCCGACAAGATCAGCATCCGCCACGGCGTGTTCGAGGACGTGCCAGAGGCCGACGAGAGTGTCGACGTGGTCTGGAGCCAGGATGCCTTCCTGCATTCCGATCAGCGCGATCAGGTCTTCGCCGAGGCGTTCCGCGTGCTGAAACCGGGCGGTCACCTGATATTCACCGACCCGATGCAGGCCGATGACGTGCCCGAAGGCGTGCTGCAGCCCGTCTATGACCGGCTGCAACTCAACAGCCTGGGCTCGCCCGGCTTCTACCGCCAGACGGCCGAGGCGCTTGGCTTCGAGACGGTACAGCAGGAAGATGCGGTCAGCGACCTGCGGACGCACTATGCCCGGGTCCGCGAAGAGCTTCTGGCGCATTACGACGAGCTGCGCGAAAAGGGCTGCTCGGCCGAGTATCTCGACAAGATGGCGGTTGGCCTGCAGAACTGGGTGAAGGCCGCGGATGACGGCCACCTCGCCTGGGGCATCCAGCATTTCCGCAAGCCCGTAAAACACTGAACCCCGCGACGGGGGTGCCGTGGCGCGCCCCCGCCTTTTCCCTCCCGATCACCGAGATGGAGACACGCACATGACAGGTACGTCCGATACGCCGTCAATTTCGTTCGAGCTTTTTCCGCCCAAGACGGAGGCCGGTGTGACCCGACTGCGCGATACCGTGGCGCAACTGCGTGCGGCCGACCCGGAGTATTTCTCGGTCACCTACGGCGCCGGGGGCACGACCCGTGACACCACGGCGCGCGTGGTCGATCAGGTCGCCGGCCAAACCGGCCTTCCCGTGGCGCATCACTTCACCTGCGTCGGCGCCAGCCGGGTCGAGATCGACCGGCAGGCCGAAGGGTTCTGGGAAAACGGCATCCACAAGATCGTCGCGCTGCGCGGTGATCTGCCAGAGGGCCAAAGCCTGCCCGAGGATGGATATAACGATGCGGCGGAACTGGTCGCGGCGCTACGGCGCAAGGGCGATTTCGACATTTCGGTCGCGGCCTATCCAGAGGTGCACCCGGAGGCCCGCGATGCTGCCGCCGACATGGACCACCTCAAGCGCAAGATCGACAACGGCGCGGCGCGGGCGATCACGCAATATGCCTTCGACACCGACACCGTGCTGCGGTTCGTCGATCGCGCGCGGGCTGCGGGCATCGACGCGCCGATCGTGGCCGGGATAATGCCGGTCGCCAATTTCGAGGGGCTGAAGCGGTTTTCCGCGGGCTGTGGCGCCTCGGTGCCCGACTGGATGGGCCAGATGTTCGACGGGCTGGACGAGGCGCCCGAAACCCGCGCGATGGTCGCGACGGGCGTTGCCGCCGAGCAATGCCGCCGCCTGATGGAGGCCGGGATCACCGACTTTCACTTCTATACGCTCAACCAGCCGAAAGTGACGCTGGCTGTTTGCAGGACATTGGGGCTGACCCCCAGTATTGTGGCCGAGAACGCCGCTTGAAGGATTGAAGAACGCATGACCAAGACACACGACATAGCCGCAGCCAACGCCGACCGCATTCTGGTGCTGGACGGGGCGATGGGCACGATGATCCAGCAGGAAAAGCCAGACGAGGCCGCCTACCGCGGCGAGCGGTTCAAGGATCATCCCAGCGACGTGGGCGGCAACAACGAGCTGCTGACCCTGACCCAGCCCGACATGATCCGCAAGATCCACGAGGATTTCCTGCATGCGGGCGCCGACATCCTGTGCACCAACACCTTCGGCGCCAACACTATCAGCCAAGCCGATTACGACATGACGGACCTGGTGGTCGAGATGAACACCGAATCCGTCCGCCTTGCGCGGGAGGCCGCCGATGCGGTCGCCACGCCCGACCGGCCGCGCTGGGTTGCGGGGGGCATCGGCCCGACCAACCAGACCGCCAGCATCAGCCCGGACGTGAACGACCCCGGCTTCAGGGCGGTGACGTTCGACGATCTGGCCCGCGCCTACGGCGAGGCGGCGCGCGCGCTGATCGAGGCGGGCGCTGACCTGCTGCTGATCGAGACGATCTTTGACACGCTGAATGCCAAGGCCGCGCTTTTCGCCATCGACAGCCTGTCGGACGAGGGGCTGACCGTTCCGCCGCTGATGATTTCCGGCACCATCACCGACCGTTCGGGGCGCACCCTGACCGGCCAGACGCCCGAGGCGTTCTGGGTCTCGATGAGCCACGCGCGGCCGTTTTCCATCGGTCTCAACTGCGCGCTGGGCGCCGAGGAAATGCGCAAGCATGTGCGCACCCTGTCCGATGTCGCCGACACCCGCATCAGCGCCTATCCCAACGCCGGCCTGCCGAACGAGATGGGCGGCTACGACGAAACGCCCGAGGAAACCGCCGAGCACCTCGCCGAGTGGGCCCAGTCCGGGCTGGTCAACATCGTCGGCGGCTGCTGCGGCACCACGCCCGAACATATCCGCGCCATCGCGGAGGCGGTCGAAGGCAAGTCGCCCCGGAAAATCCGCGAGAAGGTGCGCCGGATGCGCCTGAGCGGTCTGGAGATGTTCGAAGCCCAGGGCACGGACGCGAAGGAGGACGCGGCATGAGCACAGGCGTTTCCAACTTTATCAATATCGGCGAGCGGACCAACGTCACCGGGTCCGCCAAGTTCAAGAAGCTGATCATGGACGGCGACTATGCCACCGCGCTCGACGTGGCGCGCCAGCAGGTCGAAAACGGCGCCCAGATCATCGACGTGAACATGGACGAGGGGCTGCTCGACTCGGAAGAGGCGATGAAGACCTTCCTCAACCTCATCGCCTCGGAGCCCGATATCAGCCGCGTGCCGGTGATGATCGACAGCTCGAAATTCGAGGTGATCGAAGCGGGCCTGAAATGCGTGCAGGGGCGCGCCGTGGTCAACTCCATCTCGCTGAAAGAGGGCGAGGAGGCGTTTCTGGAGCAGGCCCGCACCGTGCGCCGCTATGGCGCCGCCGTGGTGGTCATGGCCTTCGACGAGAACGGCCAGGCCGAAACCGCGCAGCACAAGTTCGAGATCTGCAAGCGTTCGCATGACCTGCTGGTGGAAAAGGCCGGGTTCGAGCCGTGGGACATCATCTTCGATCCCAACATCTTTGCCGTGGCGACGGGGATCGAGGAACACAACGACTATGCCAACGCCTTTTTCGAAGCGACGCGCATGATCAAGGAGGCGATGCCGCATTGCCATGTCTCGGGGGGCCTCTCGAACGTGTCGTTCAGCTTCCGCGGCAATAACGCCGTGCGCGAGGCGATGCACTCGGCCTTCCTGTACCACGCGATCCCGCTGGGTATGAACATGGGGATCGTCAATGCCGGGCAGATCACCGTCTATGACGACATCCCCGACGAGCTGCGCGAGCATGTCGAGGATGTGCTTCTGAACCGGCGCGACGACGCGACAGAGCGGCTGTTGGATATCGCCGACAAGTACAAGGGCTCGGGCGAGGCGTCGAAGAAGGAAGACCCGAAATGGCGCGAGCAGGAAGTCGAAAAGCGGCTTGAACATGCGCTGGTGCATGGCATCACCGACTACGTGATCGACGATACCGAGGAGTGCCGCCAGCGCGCGGAAAAGCCGCTCGACGTGATCGAGGGGCCGCTGATGGATGGCATGAACGTCGTCGGCGACCTCTTTGGCGACGGCAAGATGTTCCTGCCGCAGGTGGTGAAATCCGCCCGCGTGATGAAGGCCGCCGTGGCGCATCTGCTGCCCTACATGGAAGAGGAAAAGCGCCTCTCGGGCGACACCTCGGCGAAGGGCAAGATCATCATGGCCACCGTGAAGGGCGACGTGCACGATATCGGCAAGAACATCGTTGGCGTCGTGCTGCAGTGCAACAACTATGACGTGGTCGACCTTGGCGTGATGGTCCCGGCCGAGGACATTCTCGAGGCGGCGAAAAAGGAGAAAGCCGACATCATCGGGCTGTCCGGTCTGATCACCCCGTCGCTTGACCGGATGGTCGACGTGGCCGCCGAGATGAAACGGCAGGATTTCGACCTGCCGCTACTGATTGGTGGGGCGACCACCTCGAAAAAGCATACCGCGCTGAAGATCGCGCCGGAGTATGAGCATGGCGTGATCCATGTCGATGACGCGTCCAAGGCTGTCGGCGTGGTGTCGCGGCTGCTGTCCAAGACCGCGCGGCCGGACTTTCTGGCCGATGTCGCCACCGAGCAGGACAAGCTGCGCGACGGGATGAAGAGCACGGGCGAGCGCCCCACCGCCGCGCTGACCGAGGCGCGCAAATCGAAGTTCGACGGCGGCTGGGACAGCTACACGCCGCCCGCGCCGCAGACGCCGGGCCTGACGGTGATCGACGACATGGACATCGCCAAGCTGCGGGAGTTCATCGACTGGACGCCGTTTTTCAACACCTGGGAGATGAAGGGCAAGTTTCCCGGCATCCTCGACGATCCCGACAAGGGACCGGCGGCGCGCGAGCTTTACGACAACGCGCAGAAAATGCTGGACCGGATCGAGAAAGAGGACTGGTTCAGTCCGCGCGGCGTGGTTGGCCTCTGGCCCGCCAATGCGCAGGGCGACGATATCGTCGTCTGGGCGGACGAGACCCGCAAGAACGCAGCCGCCCGCATGCCGCAACTGCGCCAGCAGCGCAGCAAGTCGAACGGCAAGCCGCAGATGTGCCTTGCCGATTTCGTGGCGCCCGAAGGCACTGAGGACTGGGTTGGCGGCTTTACTGTCACCGCCGGGCGAGAGGTGCACGACATCGCCGACCGTCTGAAGGCCGAAGGCAACGATTATGACGCCATCATGATGCAGGCGCTGGGCGATCGGATCGCCGAGGCCTTCGCCGAGGCATTGCACGCCCGTGTGCGGCGCAACCTTTGGGGCTATGCCGCGGACGAGACACAGGATAACGAGGCTCTGATCCGCGAGCAGTATCGCGGCATCCGTCCTGCCCCGGGCTATCCGGCCAACCCCGACCACACCGAGAAGCGCACGTTGTTCGACCTTCTGGATGCGCCCGAGCATACCGGTGTCACACTGACCGAAAGCTGCGCGATGTGGCCCGCCTCGGCGGTGTCGGGCCTCTATTTTGCCCATCCTGACTCGGCCTATTTCGGCATTGGCCGGATCGGCCCCGACCAGGTGGCCGACTATGCCGAGCGCAAGGGTATGAAGATTGCCGAGGTGGAGGCGTGGCTGCAACCCAGCCTGTCTTACACACCCGACAAGTCATCGGCCGATCGAAAGATCGCCTGACCCCCGCAAAAATTCGATTTTTGCCAAAAGCGACCCAACCCCACGACAGTGGAGAAAGGACCAATTATGAGCGACAAGTCATGGCTATTCACCAGTGAATCGGTGTCCGAGGGGCACCCCGACAAGGTCTGCGACCGGATTTCGGACGCGGTACTGGATGCCTATCTCGCCGCTGACCCGCAATCGCGCGTGGCCTGCGAGACACTGGCCACCACCGACCACGTCACCATCGCTGGCGAGGTGCGCGGGCCGGAGAGCGTGCTGAAGGATGTCGAGCAGATCGCCCGCGACGCGATCCGCGATATCGGCTATGAGCAGCAAGGCTTTTCCTGGAAGGATGCCGAGATCATCTGCCGCCTGCACGCGCAATCGGCGGATATCGCCATGGGTGTCGACGAGGGCGAAAAAGGCGAGGAAGGTGCCGGCGATCAGGGCATCATGTTCGGCTATGCCTGCAACGAGACCGAAGAGCTGATGCCGGCCCCGATCCAGTTCGCGCACAATATCCTGCGCACGATGGCCGAGGACCGCAAATCGGGAAAGCAGCCGAAATTCGGCCCCGACGCCAAGAGCCAGGTCACGCTGAAATACCAGAACGGCAAACCGGTCGGCCTCGACACAGTGGTCGTCTCGACCCAGCATGCCGAAGGACTGAGCCAGGACGACGTGCGCGCGCTGGTCGAGCCCTACATCACTGACTGCTTCAAGGAAGAGGGCTGGGCCCTGCCGTCGCAGGACAAGATCATCGTCAACCCGACCGGCAATTTCGTCATTGGCGGCCCGGACGGTGACGCGGGCCTTACCGGCCGCAAGATCATCGTCGATACTTATGGTGGCGCGGCCCCGCATGGCGGTGGCGCGTTTTCCGGCAAGGACCCGACCAAGGTGGACCGCTCGGCGGCCTATATCTCGCGCTACATGGCCAAGAACGTCGTCGCTGCCGGACTGGCCGACAAGTGCCAGATCCAGTTGGCCTATGCCATTGGCGTGCCCGAGCCGGTCGCCATCTATGTCGACACGCTGGGCACGGGCCGGGTCGACGAATCCAAGCTGGCCAGCACCCTGCGCGAAATGGTGCGCCTAACCCCGCGCGGCATCCGCGAGCACCTGGGCCTGTTGAAGCCGGTCTATGCCCGCACCGCCGCTTATGGCCACTTCGGGCGCGTCCCGGACGATGAGGGCGGATTCAGCTGGGAACGCACGGATCTGGCCAATGAACTGGCCCGCACCTTCGGCGTATCCGCCGCAGCAGAATGATCCGAAACACCAGAACCAAGAAAGGAAACGCGACATGAACAAGCCAGAGAGTGTCAGTCCCGCGGACAGCGCGATCCGTGACATCGCTCTTGCCGGTTTCGGCCGCAAGGAGCTGGACATCGCCGAGACCGAGATGCCGGGCCTTATGGCCCTGCGCGAGGAATACGGGCAAGACAAGCCGCTCAAGGGCGCGCGCATCGCGGGGTCGTTGCACATGACGATCCAGACCGCCTGCCTGATCGAAACGCTGGTGGCGCTGGGCGCGGAGGTCCGCTGGGCCTCGTGCAACATCTTTTCCACCCAGGACCACGCCGCGGCCGTGATCGCCGAGGGCGGCACGCCGGTCTTCGCGGTCAAGGGCGAGACGCTGGAAGAATACTGGGATTATTGCGACCGCATTTTCCAGTTCGAAGACGGCGGCGCCAACATGATCCTGGACGATGGCGGCGACGCCACGCTCTATATCCTGATCGGCGCACGGGTCGAGGCCGGTGAAACCGGGCTGATCGAGACGCCGACCTCTGAGGAGGAGGAGTGCCTGTTCGCGCAGATCAAGAAGCGCATGGCCGAAAGCCCCGGCTGGTTCACCAAGCAGCGCGACATGATCAAGGGCGTCAGCGAGGAAACGACGACCGGCGTGCATCGCCTTTACAAGATGATGCAGGAAGGGCAACTGCCGTTCCCCGCGATCAACGTGAATGACAGCGTCACCAAGTCGAAGTTCGACAACAAGTACGGCTGCAAGGAAAGCCTTGTCGATGGCATCCGCCGCGCCACCGATACCATGATGGCCGGCAAGGTTGCCGTGGTCATGGGCTATGGCGACGTGGGCAAAGGCTCGGCCGCCTCGCTCAAGGGTGCAGGCGCCCGGGTCTTGGTCACGGAAGTCGATCCGATCTGTGCGCTTCAAGCGGCCATGGATGGCTTTGAGGTGACGACCCTGGAAGACGTGGTCAGCACCGCCGACATCTTCGTGACCACCACCGGCAACAAGGACGTGATCCGCATCGAGCATATGCGCGAGATGAAGGATATGGCGATCGTCGGCAATATCGGCCACTTCGACAATGAAATTCAGGTGGCCAGCCTGAAGAACCACAAGTGGACCAACATCAAGGAACAGGTCGACATGATCGAACTGCCCTCGGGCAACCGGATCATCCTGTTGTCGGAGGGGCGCCTTTTGAACCTTGGTAACGCCACCGGGCACCCGTCCTTCGTGATGTCGGCCAGCTTTACCAACCAGGTTCTGGCGCAGATCGAGCTGTGGCAGCGCGGTGAGCAGTACAAGAACGAGGTTTATATCCTGCCCAAGCACCTGGATGAAAAGGTGGCCCGGCTGCACCTTGACCGGATCGGCGTGAAATTGACCCCGCTTGACCCTGAACAGGCGGCCTATATCGGCGTGCAGCCCGAGGGGCCGTACAAGCCGGAACACTACCGTTATTGAGGAGCGAGACATGACCGAACGAACACCGCATATCGTGGGTTTGGGCAACGCGCTGGTCGATGTCGTCGCCGCGGTCGAGCCCGATGTCGTCACGCGGCACGGGCTGACCCCGGGAGGCATGCACCTGGTGGATGCCGACGCGGCCCACGCCCTTTTCGAGGATGTCGGCCCCGGTATCCGCCAGTCCGGCGGATCGGTGGCCAACTCCATCGCGCATCTGGCCGACACGCCTGTCCGGGGCACCTACCTGGGCAAGGTGGCCAATGATGATCTCGGCGATGCCTTCTGCGAGGAAATGTCGGGCATGGGGCTGGCGGCACCGGTTGCCGTGGCACAGAACGACGATCACGGCACGGGCCGCTGCGTCGTGCTGGTCACGCCGGACGGCGAGCGCACCATGAGCACCTACCTGGGAGCGGCGACCACGCTGATGCCCCCGGAGGCGCTCGCGGCCTTGCCCGAAGAGTTCGATATCCTGTTTATCGAAGGCTATATATGGGACGCCCCGCATGGCGCGGCGGTGATCGAACGCTTGGCCGTAGCGGCGCAGGCCGCCGGGGCGAAGGTGGCGCTGACACCGTCGGATGCTGGCTGCGTCGAGCGCAACATAGACGTCATGCGCAACTTCGTCTCGCGCCATGTCGACATCCTTGTCGGCAATCAGGCCGAGGTGGCCGCGCTGGCGGGGTGCGACGGCGCGGACGCGGCACTTGGCTGGGCAATGACGCGGGTCTCGGTCGCTGCAGTGACCGAGCACGACAAGGGCTCCATTGTCGCCGATGCCGACGGTCGCCACCACATCCCGGCGGCTGACGTGCCTCGCGTCGTAGACAGCACCGGCGCCGGGGATGCCTATGCCAGCGGTTTCCTGTCGGCATTGGCCCGCGGCTTGCCGGTTCAAGAGGCTGGCAAGCTCGGTGCGGAACACGCAGCCCGGGTGTTGGTCCACTACGGTGCGCGCGACGGTGACGCAGCCAAGGCGATCGCCTTGCCGGCGGCCTGAGTAGAACTGCCAGCAGCAGGTCACAGGTCTTGGGTGCCATGAACGTTCATGGCGCCACCGGCCAACGTTGACGCAGAAAATCGCGGTATCGGCCAGACGAATTGGCTGGCCGATACCAAGCGTGGCTTTTGCAGAGAACAACAAGATCGTGCCGCGCTTCTTGTAAAGCTTTCTGTTTCAGTATTCGCCGGAAAGGCCCAATTTCTTTTACCTGTTCAGGTCTTACTTAAAGTCCAGGCAGATATTTCCGCACTCGCGATCTTAACTTTTGTGCGATTAATCATTCTTGAGGCTGGCAATCGCCTCTTCGGGTCTGATTTTCCACGTTCCTCTTTTAAAGAAATTCTCTACGAACACGCTAAGCTGACGATCACCACTGTCTTAAAATCAAGGCCTGCTTGGTGAATCCGAAGGTCCGGAAATTCCGCAATCACGCCATAGGTTGGTCGCGCAGAGAAAGACCGCTTACCGCCGGATCTGCCGACGATGCACTACCCGCCGATGTCTTCAAGATTCAGCCAGTAACGCGTGTATCGGCGTTCGCCTGTGCGCGTCAGGGCTCCAATCTCGACAAGTTCTTTTAGATCCCTCGTAGCAGTCGCGCGGGCATTGCCAACTTGCTGCCGTATCTTGATACGTCTAGCGCTTTATCATGAGAATACCAGCTGAGATGCCGCGCCTAGCACGGCGGACGTCGAGGACCTGTTAGCTGAACGAGGTGTAACCGTCAGCCGGGAAACTGTGTGCAAATGGGTGAACCTATTTGGCCGGCATTTCGCCGATTGCATAAAGCGTGACCGTCCCACCGCTGCAGGCAGATGGCATCTAGACGAAGTCGTCGTCCCGATCAAATCAACACCATGTTCAGACCCCGACGCTACCGCCCCTCCACCGTCTCATACCGCTACGCAAGGTTCGATGCCTTCGACCTGTGGCACGATTATGCGCTTGAAATGACCGCCTGAGAAAATCACCCTTGGGGACCGTCACAGGGCATTGCCGTCAAGTCGGCAATGCCGTTCCAGCGCATCATGCGCTGGTTCCGCAAGGTCGACGGGCGCGTGGTGTTCGGCGGTCGCGGCACGCTGGGGGCCGTCGATTCCCCTGCCGCGTTCCGCTGGCTTGAGCATGCTATGAACAAGATTTTTCCCGATCTGGCAGACATACCCATTGCCTATCGCTGGTCCGGCCAGGTCTCGCTGACCTTCGATGGCCAGCCGCACGACCTAGGCCTGAATGCCCGTGAAGGTATCCCGAAGATACCTTTCTATCCGATGCGCGCCATCGCGGTACGCTCGATGACGTTCTGCTACGAAATGCTCCACACCGTAGGGCTTTAACAGGCGATCGCGCGGCGAGCGATCCACGCCCTCCGCCTGAGTTCCGGTCAGGAACCGGCAAGTCCGCCCACGTGAAACGCCTTGATCTCGAGATATTCTTCGACCCCTTCACGCGCCCCTTCGCGGCCGAGCCCCGATGCCTTGACGCCGCCGAATGGGCTTTCGGCATGGCTGACTACCCCGGTGTTCAGCGCCACGATACCGAATTCCAGCGCCTCGCCCACGCGGAACGCACGCGCCAAGTCGCGCGTGTAGAAATAGGCCGCAAGCCCAAAGGGCGTGCCGTTGGCAGATGCGATCGCCTCGTCCTCGGTGTCAAAGCGGAAGATCGGCGCGACGGGTCCGAAAGTTTCTTCGCTGGCAAGCTGCATGTCCGTCGTGGCGCCGGTCAGGACCATCGGATCGGCGTATTGCGTTTCCAGCTCGCGCACGGCGGTGCTGCGTCGCGCACCCTTGGACAGGGCATCCTCGACATGGGTAGTGATCTTGCCGATTGCGGCCTCGTTGATCATCGGCCCCACGTCGGTGCCGTCGGCATCGCCCGGTCCAACGTTGAGGGCGTCCACACGCTTGGACAGTGCCGCAACGAACGCATCATGTATACCTGCCTGCACGAGTATGCGGTTCGCGCAGACACAGGTCTGCCCGCCGTTGCGAAACTTCGAGAGCATTGCGCCCTCGACCGCCGCATCGAGATCGGCATCGTCGAAAATGATGAACGGGGCGTTCCCGCCCAGCTCCAGTGACAGCTTCTTGAGCGTCGGCGCGCATTGTTCGGCCAGAAGCGCGCCCACCCGGGTTGAGCCGGTAAAGGACAGCTTGCGCACTACGGGCGAGGCAGTCAGCGTCCGGCCGATCTCTTCCGGCCGCCCCGTGAGGACGTTCAGCACACCCTTGGGAATACCGGCGCGCTCGGCGAGGACCGCCACCGCAAGCGCGGAATATGGCGTGAAGTCAGACGGTTTGACCACCATGGTGCATCCCACGGCCAGACCGGGCGCCACCTTGCGGGTGATCATCGCGATGGGGAAATTCCAGGGCGTGATGATCGCGCAGACACCCACCGGTTCCTTCATCGCCAGGATCTTCTTGCCGGGCACCGGCGCAGGTATAATCGACCCGTCGATCCGCCGCGCTTCCTCCGCGAACCAGCGGATGAAAGACGCGCCATAGGCCACCTCGCCACGGGACTCGGCCAGCGGCTTGCCCTGTTCAGCGGTCAGGATACGCGCCAGATCCTCGGTATGTTCCAACACCAGATCGTGCCACCGCATCAAGAGGTCGGCCCGCGCGGCATGGGTTCGCGCGCGCCAGTCCTTCATCGCCGTCTCAGCCGCCAGAATGGCACGCTCGGTCTCCTCGGCGGTCGTGTCGGGCATGGTGCCCATAACCGCACCGGTGGCGGGGTTGGTCACCTGCATGTCATCGCGCACAATCCACTCGCCATCGATCAGCGCGGCCTGGCGGAAAAGATCGGGATCAGTCAGTTTCATCGTTCAACCTTTCATTGCGGCAATCACAGCCGTCGTAATCTCGTCCGTGCCATGGCTGCCGGGGCGGATGCCGATGCCCTGCCCCGTCGTGGCGGCAATCGCCTTCTCCACCCGGTCGGCAGCTGTTTCTTCGCCCAGATGACGCAGCATCATCGCGCCTGACCAAATGGCTGCTATGGGGTTGGCAATCCCCTTGCCCGCGATGTCCGGGGCCGAGCCGTGCACAGGCTCGAACATGGACGGTGCGGACCGGTCGGGGCAGATATTGGCCGAGGCGGCAAAGCCAAGCCCGCCCTGGATGGCCGCGCCCAGATCGGTCAGAATGTCGCCAAAAAGGTTGGACGCCACGATCACATCCAGGTCCTCGGGGTTCATCACCATCTTGGCGGCCATCGCGTCTATGTGTACATGGCTAACCTTGACGTCAGGATACTCGGCGGCAAGCGCACGCGTCATGTCATCCCAGAAGACCATGGAATATTGCTGCGCGTTCGACTTCGTGGCCGAGGTGAGATGACCGCGCCGCGTGCGCGCCTGCTCGAACCCGAAGCGCAAGATGCGCTCCACGCCTTGCCGCGTGAAAACAGATGTTTGTACAGCCACCTCATTCTCGCGTCCCTGATGCACGCGCCCGCCCGCACCGGAATATTCGCCTTCGGTGTTTTCACGGATGCACAGGATATCGAACGCGTCGGATTTCAACGGGCCTTCCACCCCCGGCAACAGGCGGTGCGGGCGGATATTGGCATATTGATCGAATGCCTTGCGTATGGGCAGCAGCAGGCCGTGTAGCGAGACCGCGTCCGGCACCGTCTCCGGCCAGCCGACCGCCCCCAGAAAGATCGCGTCGAAGCCGCGCAACGTCTCGATTCCGTCCTCGGGCATCATCGCGCCCGTCTCGTGGTAATAGGCGCAGGACCACGGGAACGTCCCGGTGTGCAGCGTGAAATTCTCCATCTCGGCGACGGCGTGCATCACCTTCATGGCGGCCTCCGTAACATCAACTCCGATCCCATCGCCGGGGATCAAAGCAATCTGGTGTTCGCTCATGAGAAGTCCTTCTTGTCCGTCATTCAGATCGCTGCCAGCACGGATTTCGTGCGGCGGTTGGCGGTATAGGCTTCGCGCCCGAGGTCCTTGCCCAGGCCGCTGGCCTTCCATCCGCCGGTGGGCAGGATGTGGTCGCGCGAACGGCCATAGCGGTTGATCCAGACAGTGCCCGCCTCGATCTGGCGCGACACACGCAGCGCACGGGCCAGATCGCGGGTGAAGATGCCGGAACACAGCCCATAGGTCGGGTGCGCAGCCATCGCGATAGCCTCCTCTTCGGTCTCGAAGGTCTGGAATGTGGCGACCGGACCAAATATTTCTTCGGTCACGGCAGGGTTGTCCGGCGTCGGGTTTGCCAAGATTGTAGGCTGGTAATAGCTGCCCTCGCGGTCAAACCGCGCGGCGCCGCACAGTGCCTCGGCACCTTGTTCGCATGCGGCGCGAACAAGGCTGTCGATCCGGCCAAGCTGCACCTCAGAGATAATCGGGCAAAAGCCGGATTGCGCATCCCAGGTGGCCGCGGGCTCATGCCGGTTGAAACGTTCCGTCAGGCGTTCGGCCAATGCGTCGGCAACGCCGCGCGCCACGATCATGCGCGAACCGGCGACGCAGAACTGCCCGGCATTGGGCAGGATACCACGCTCCAGACATTCGGCTGCAAGGTCCAGATCGGCATCCTCGAAAACGATCATCGGGCTCTTGCCGCCCAGTTCCAGCGTCATCGGCTTAATCCCGGTACGCGCGACGTTTTCCATGATCGCGGCACCGGCACGGGTCGATCCGGTAAAGGAAATCTTGTCGATGCCGGGATGCCCCGTGATCGCCGTGCCGGTGTCCGGCCCGTCGCCCAGAACCACGTTGATCAGCCCCGCGGGCAGACCCGCGCGCACCGAAAGCTCGGCCATGTAAAGCGCCGAGAAGGGCGTCATCTCGGACGGCTTCAGAACCACCGCGTTGCCCGCGGCCAAGGCGGGTCCCAGTTTCCACCCGGCCATCGAAATCGGGAAGTTCCATGGCGTGATGGCCCCCACCACGCCATGCGGCTCCGACGTGATCATGCCCAGGCTCCCCTCTGCCGTGGGCGCAAGCGCGTCGCATTCCTTGTCTGCGAACTCAGCGAAGAACCGGATTTGCTCGGCGGTCACAGGGATGTCTCCGGCCACCGTATCGGAAACGGGCCTCGACGAACAAACCGCTTCCAGGCGAGCCAGCGCAGGCGCTTCCTCTTCCAACAGGTCCGCCCACCGATGCAGCGCGCGCAAGCGATCCCGCGGCGCGGCGCGTCCCCAACCGGATGTTTGCAGAGCCGTGCGCGCGGCCTCGACCGCGCGGTCCACGACCGACGCATCGGCGCGAGGCACCGCGCCCAGCGTGACACCACTCGACGGGGCTGTCACGGCGATCTCTTCTCGGGCAGGCACATACTGTCCGCCGATGTGATGCCTAACCGGCAATGTCAGCTTCGCAGGATCGAAGGCAAGTGTCATGATAACCTCTCGTCAGTTGTCCACAGTCTGGCGCGACCTCGCTGACAGCATTTGCCGAAAGCGTTCGGGCAACGGCATTTTTCACCGCTTGCGGCGCCCGCGGACGCAGAAGATTGTGTCGTTCACTCGGGCTTGTCCGCAGCGGCAGCGATCACTCCAAGCGGCGCCGGACGCACCGGCGGCTGCGCGCGCAAACGGCCCACGGTGGCAGGGCCACACCCCACCTGCGCCGCCGTCACCTCGGCTCCCGCGATCTGGCAGTACCGCCCTTGGCAGCGCCCCATGCCGACACGGCTCAGGGATTTGGCGCGGTTCACCTCCGGCCCCGACAACGTCAGGGTCCGGCGCAGGTCGCCCGCGGTGATGCCTTCGCACCGGCAGAGGATCGCGTCTTCGGGCAAGGCCCGAACCATCTCGGCAGGCCAAGGAAACGCGGTCGCGATCCCCTTGGCGAAGCGACCCATGCGCCGCTTTCGGCCCAAGTCGCGGTTCTGCGCCGCCACATCTACGTGATGTCCAAGATCGGCAAGACAGGCGCGTGCTGCCAGCCGTCCGGCAATCTCGGCGCCGTCGGCACCCAGAATGCTCATCCCATCCCCGGCCAGATACACCCCGTCTTGGGCGCGGCCCGCCGCGTCGGTTCGGGGCAACCACTGGGCCCATATGTCCGACCACGCGAACTCGGCTCCCGCCAGATCAGCCAGCGCCGTCTCGGCGCGCAAATGCCACCCCAGCGCAACGGTATCGCAGGCCGTCCGATGCGCCCGGCCCCGCGTATCGCGCCAGGTGACTGCCGCAGGGCTGGTGCCGTCACCTTCAATACCCGTCAGCGTGACACCGGCGCGATAGCGCCTGCCCAGGCCGGCGCGCAGCCGTAGACCGCGCAGCGTGACCCCGGGGCGCGCCAACGCCATGTCAAAGCCACCACGGATCTGCGCACCCCACGGCGCCGTGTCCAGCACCGCGGCCACCGTCGCCCCGGCGGAGATCAGCTGTGATGCAACCAGTGTCAGAAGTGGTCCCGAGCCCGCCAGAACAATTTGCCGCCCAAGGGCGACGCCTTGGGACTT
Organism: Roseovarius sp. MMSF_3281; assembly: GCF_030733685.1. Taxonomy (GTDB): domain Bacteria; phylum Pseudomonadota; class Alphaproteobacteria; order Rhodobacterales; family Rhodobacteraceae; genus Roseovarius. Next base: position 152,132 of record NZ_JASHIM010000005.1, on the reverse strand, counting down.
CAGCGCAATCTGCGCAGCCCCCAGCGAAAAGACACCCGCCATCTGCCAGCCCGGTACCGGCGCCAGCCGGTCGGTCGCGCCGGGCGCGAGGATCAGGCGATCGTAGGGGACCGCAAAAACGCCGTCCGGGCCGAGCACCTGCGCAACCCCGTCCTGCAGGCCCAGAACGCTGCACCGGGGGTGATAATCGACCTGCCCGTCGCATACGAAACCGTCGAAAGTCTCATGCAACTGCACGGCTTTCCCGGCCTCGGATCCATAGAGCGTGCGCGGGGGCCGCTTGAAGCCGTCGGTCGGACGGCGATAAATCTGCCCGCCCGCGCGGGCGCCCTCGTCCACAACCACCGGGCGTAGCCCGGCGGCGACAAGCACCTCTGCCGCGCGGATGCCCGCAGGCCCCGCCCCCACGATCAGAACACGCGTCATGGCGCGGGCCAGCTGTCGGGAGGGGCTGCGCGCAGCCGCATGCCCTCTTGAAGCAATGTGGAACAGGCGCGCAAGCGCGGCCCGTTCTCTTGCCAGAGCCAGCAATCCTGGCATGCTCCCATGAGGCAAAACCCCGCACGCCGTTCCGGCCCGAATTCCGCATTCCTCAGATGGGTAGCTGCCGCCAGGACGGCGGTTAGAACCGTATCCCCCTCCAGCCCCGCCATCGCGCGTCCCTCAAAAGTGAAGGCCAGCGTGGGGCGGTCGGTCTCGGCCAGCCGTTGCACGCGTCCCTCCTCAGGTGTGACGCTGTGGCTCATTCTGCAGCCTCTGCGGTGGCCTGTGGTTGCGGGATATCTGGAAACCGAGCGCAGGTCTCATCGAACGCGGCGCTGACTCCTTCGGCGCCCACGCGCCCCTCCATCCGGCGGAAAATTTCCGTCTTAACGAAAAAGCGCCACTGCACGGGCAACGCCGTCAGGATATCGGTCAGACGCGTATAAGCCGCTTCACTCCACTGCGCCTCGAACGTGTCGCGCTCGGGCCCGTAATGGAAATGCCCCTCATGCACCCGAGCCTCGGCCCGCAGCTTGGCCGTGGCCGCTTCGTCCACTTCCCCGGCCTTCAGCACCACGCCATATTCAGCCCGTGCCGCCTCTTCGGACACTTGCCCGCGCCGCACGTCGAGCGCCACCCGCCAGGCTTCGCGTTCCATCGGGTTGCCGCGCCCACCGCCGCCTGCCGACCGCAGCGAAAGCACGTCGCCGGGTTGCAATATGGCGGTGTCGGCGCTGCCCATTTGGCGGGCGTCGGGGGTGCCGGGATTGATCACCATCTCGGCCAGTCCCGCCGCGCGCCCGCCCAAAACACCCCAAGGGCGAAAGCGCGAGCGGTCACGGTTTCGCGCGGTGATGCGCGTGTCGGGGGCAAAGACGCGAAACGCCATTTCCGTGGCCAGCCCGCCGCGCCAGCGCCCGGCGCCGCCGGTGTCGCGGGCCAGACCGTATTTGACAAATTCCACCGGCACCTCGGTTTCGGTGATCTCGATCGGCGTGTTGCGCAGATAGGCCGCATCCGCGCCCGACCCGTTGGTGCCGTCGCGATCGGGCATGCCGCCGCCGCCGCCCACCACGGGGTTCACAGCCGCGATGATCTTCTGCCCGCTGCGCTCGTCATGGGTCATGACGTTGACGATGCAGTTGTTGCCTGCAGGTGCCGCCGGCATCCGCTCGGGCACTGCCTGGCTGAACGCGCCGAAGATGACCGAACGCAGCCGCGCGCAGGTCAGCGACCGCATTCCCACAGCCGCGGGCGCGACGGGGTTGAGGACCGTTCCCTCGGGCGCGATGCAGGTGAAGGGCCGCGTGATGCCAGTGTTCAGCAACAGCTGCGGATTGAGTGTGTAGAGCACGTAATAAACGCCCACCATCAGGATGGTGTGGCGCGGATCGCCCCCCGACGGCACGTTCAGCGACGAACCCAGCTGCGGGTCGGATCCGGTGAAATCCAACTCTGCACTGTCGCCGCGAATGCGCAGCGTCAGGTTCAGGCGGCAGGGGTTTGCGAAATCACTGTCCTCGTCTGCGTAATCGGCAAAGCTGTACTCCCCATCGGGGATCGCGCGCAGAATCTCGCGGGCCTGCGCTTCGGCCTGGTCCTTGAGCGCGGCGACGCCCGACAAAAACCCGTCCCGTCCAAAGCGCGCCAGCATCGCCTGAACCTTACGCTCGCCGGTGTTTAGCGCGCCCACCAGCGCCTTGATATCGCCGATATTAAGATTCGGCTTACGCACGTTGGTTTCCATGATCCGCAGAATCTGCGCGTCGAACACGCCTTCGTTCACCAACTTCATCGGTGGGAACCGCAGGCCTTCTTGGTGGATCTCTGTCAGCGAACGCGACAGCGATGCCGGCACGGCACCGCCCATGTCGGTGTTGTGGATATGCCCACCGGTCCAGGCGACGACCTCGCCTTCGTGAAAGACGGGCTTCCACAGATGCGTGTCGGGCGCGTGCGTGGCCACGTGGCCGGAATAGGGATCGTTGGTAAAGGCCACGTCACCGGGGCAGTAATCGTCGATCATCTCGATGGCCCGCCCATAGGTCAGGCCGGGATACCATGTCGCACCGAGTTCCATAGGGACGGCAAAGGTATCGCCCAGGCGGTCCATGACCATTACGGTGAAGTCCTGCGTTTCCTTGACGAAGGCGGAATGGGCCGTGCGGTGCAGCGTGTAAGCCATGTTCTCGGCCGCCGCACGGGCGTGATTGGCCAGAACCTGAAGGGTCATCTTGTCGGACAATGGATCACTCCGCGAATTCGAGATGGATGTTGAGATGCCGGTCCACATGCGCGGCGGCACCGTCGGGGACGGCCAGCGTGGTGTCCTCCTGACAGACCACAGCGGGGCCATGGAACGCCGCCCCCGGAACGAGGTTCGCACGCTCGAAGAGCGGGATGTCCCGCGTACCATTGAGATGCACCCGCACCTGCCGCGCGGGCACTGCGGGAGCCGCCTCTACGGCCGATTCCTGCGCCATATCGGGCTTGGGCGTGAGGCCGATGGCCGACAACCGCAGGTTCACGATCTCGATGGCACCGTTTTGATCCTCAAAATCATAGATCTGTCGATGGGTGCCGTGAAACGCCGCCGCCATGCGAGCGGGATCACTCAACCAATCAGGCTCCAGCGGCGTCTCGATCTCATAGCTCTGCCCGGCATAGCGCATATCGGCCGACAGCCGGATCTGCGCCGCACCGTCGTGACCTTGGGCGACCAGCCACGCCTGCCCTTCGCGCCGCAGCGCATCGAAGGCGGCGCGCAGTTGCGGCACGGCGCTGTCGTCCAGCCCGGCGAACACGGTTTGCAAGAAATCACCCCGCATATCCGCCACCAGGCCACCCAGCGCGGAGACCACGCCCGGCCTACGCGGCGCCAGCACTCGCGACATGCCCAACTCGCGCGCCAGAAACGCGCCCATCATCGGCCCGCCGCCGCCAAAGGGCATCAGCGTGAAGTCCCGCAGATCAACGCCTGCGCGCGAGCCCAGCTTCTCGACCTCTACGAACATTTCCGAAACCGCGATGTTCAGGATAGCCTCCGCTGTCTCTTCCACGCTGCGGCCCATCGGCTCGGCAAGGCTGGCCACCGCGGCACGGGCCAGATCCCGGTCGATCTGCAACTGGCCATAGGCCATTTCGGCCTGCCCCAACCATCCGCAGACAGCCATCGCATCGGTCACTGTGGGCTCCGTACCGCCGCGCCCATAGCACGCGGGCCCCGGTGTCGAGCCAGCCGACTCCGGGCCGACTCGCAGCACACCGTGGCCGTCAACACTGGCAATCGAGCCGCCGCCAATGGCGATGGAACTGACAGACACCGACGGGATGTACAGCGGGAAATCCCCAATACGTTCGTCGGCACCATATTGGACCTCACCATCGACGATCAGCGCGAAATCTGCAGAGGTGCCGCCGATATCCAGCGTCAGGACCTGTGACGCGCCCGCCTGCCGCGCCAGCCAAGCCGCGCCAATCACGCCTGAGGCGGTCCCCGACAAAAGCATCGAGACACAGTCGCGCCGCCCCTCGAAGGCGCTCATCAGCCCACCATTGGACTTGGTCAGCAAAGCCTTGGTCGGCACGCCCCGCCCTGCCAGCCGGTTTTCGAGCGCTTCGAGATAGCCTGCCACGCGCGGGTGAACATAGCCGTTCAGAATTGTTGTCGAACTGCGTTCGTATTCGCGGATGACCGGCCAGACCTCAGACGAGGTGAAGACGAAAAGATCCGGCGCCTCGGCTTCGATCATGGCTTTTACCGCCGTTTCCTGCGCGCCGTTACGCCAACTATGAAGGAACGACACCACGATCCCCTCGACACCGACACCGCGCGCTTGCACAACCGCTTCCCGCACCGCCTCGGGCGTGGGGGCCAGCGGTTCGCTACCGTCGGCCCGCAAACGCGCCGGCACGCCGAAGATACGATCGCGCGGCACCAGCGGCTCGGCCCGGTGACAGAACAGCGAGTACATGTCTGGCATGGCAAGCCGCGCCAGTTCGATCACGTCCTCGAAGCCTTCGTTGGTTACCAGCGCAAGCTTCGCGCCCTTGCGCTGAAGGATGGTGTTGATCCCCACCGTGGTCCCGTGCACGAACCGCGTCACGCAGGCGGGGTCGAGCCCCTCGCGCTCGGTCAGCAGGTCGAGCCCGGTCAACAATTCGGCCCCCGGATCATCGGGCGTGGTCAACACCTTGAGCGATGCGATGCGTCCGCTGGTCGTGTCCAGCGCGCAAAAATCCATGAAGGTTCCGCCAATATCGACGCCGACCTTCCAATCCGCCGGGGCGCAAATGCCATCCATCTTTTCTGGTCCTTTCGGTCATTCGCCGTAACAGGACCAGATAAGGCGGGCGCGGTCCAAGACGGATCGCGCGACGGAATATAAGGAAGACTTATGGCTCCGTCAGCGGAGTGGCGTGAAGCAGCTGACGCATCTCCTCTTCGGCACGCGAAAGGCTCCGGTCCCGCGCGACCAGCAGCGAAACCGGCAGGCTTGGTGTTTCGCTCAGCGGTCGCGTCAAAATGCCTGGAAACTGAACCCAGGGCAAAAGTGCATCGACCAACGCAACACCCAACCCGGCCCGAACGAACCCCGCCGCCGAAATAGAGCTGTCGATCTCGATCTGCGGCGAAAAGCTGCTCCCGCGCCTGCGCATGGCCATGTCCAGTTCGTCATGCGGCCGCGTCTGGCTGCGGTAGGAAATGATCGTCTCATCCTTCAGATCGGCGTAGTCGAGCGTCTCTTGGCGGGCCAGCACATGATGTTCGGGCAGAAGGCAGCAGAAATCCGTCGTCCCAATATGCTCGACCGTGATGTCGGGTGGCAGGTCATCGTCCAGCGCCAGCGCCATCGAGGCATCTCCTGTTCGCAGCAGTTCCACCATCGCCGCAAGCGGTGCCACATGTGTCCGCAGCACCACATCTGGATGATCCGCGCGAAACGCCTTCAGCGCCCGCGGCAGCAGGGACATCCCCGGCGGCGGCGAAGCGGCGATACGCACCAGCCCAGCTCGGCCCAGCCGCAGGTCAGATGCCTTGCGTCGCAATCCTTCAAGCCCGGCAAACAGGCGCTCGGCCTCGGGATAGATCTCGAATGCTTCGGGCGTCGGCCGCAAGCGGCCTTTCTCGCGGTCGAAAAGATCGAAGCCCAGCTGTGCTTCGGTATGGATCAGAATCTGACTCAGCGCGGGCTGCGAAATATTGAGTAGCCGCGCCGCACCGGTGACGGTTCCTGCCCGCATGACGGCGGTGAAGACTTCTAGCTGACGTGCGCGCATCGTTCGTATCCCATAGGTGCGACTTATAGCGTGCCACGTATCCGGTCTTTGACACAAGCGGCCTACCAGCGTTTGATTGCAGAAATTCCTTTGCGAAAGGACAATGCTGCATGGATGCAATCGTTCTCGGTGGCGGTCTGATGGGAACCGCGTCGGCCTACTTCCTAGCGAGCCGCGGAGTCCGCGTTACCCTGATCGAGCGCGCCCGGATCGGAGCCGGGGCGACCGTGGCCTCTTTCGGCAACATCCGGCGCAGTGGGCGTCACTTATCGCAACTGCCCTTGGCCGCCCGCTCGCTGGCTATCTGGAACGAGGCGGAAGTACTCCTTGGCCGTGACGTGGAATTTCGCCCTACCGGGCACCTGCGGCTGATCTTCGACGCCGACAGCCTGGAGGACATGCGCACCTACGTCCAGGCGGCCAACGCGCAAGGCCTGATTCTCGACGAATTGGACACGTCCGAATTGCACGCCCGGTTTCCCGGCATCGGGCCGGACGCAATCGCCGCCTCCTTCTCGCCGCGTGACGGATCCGCCAACCCCCGACTTATCGGCCCGGCCTTTGCGGACGCAGCGGTACGTGCAGGCGCATCGGTGGTCGAAGAGGCGCCGGTCTTGGACATTCGCACCACCGCTGCCGGATTCGAGTTGGAGACGGCAAAAGGCAACTTCCAGGCCGCCCTCCTACTGAACTGTGCAGGCGCATGGGGCCGCTCCATTGCCGCACACTTCGGCGAGGACGTACCGCTGGAAACCTGGGGGCCGCAGATGGCGGTGACCGAACCTCTGCCTCATCGCATCGCGCCCGTGGTTGGTGTCTGGTCCCAAGCGCACGGCGCCTATCTGCGCCAAGTCGAACGCGGCAACGTAATCTTTGGCGGTGCTGTCGACCGTGTACGCGTCGAGGCCGAGCCGGGGTATGCAAAACCCGACCCGGCCCGCCTGCCGGCCCAAGTGGCAGCGGTCATCAAGCTGGTTCCGGCGCTGGCGGACGTGGCCGTGATCCGTCAGTGGTCGGGCTGCGAAGGCTATGTCGCCGATGCGCTGCCCGTTATGGGGCCGTCGAGCACGACACCGGGGCTGTTTCATGCCTTCGGATTTTGCGGGCACGGGTTTCAGCTTGGGCCCGGCGTCGGCTCGGCGATGGCGGAACTGATTGCAACGGGACAGTGCGAGACGCCGCTCGATGAGTTCGCCATCACTCGGTTCGCGGCATGAAATCAGAACTCCGCCACTTTGCCCCACTGCCCTTTGTCGAATCTGGCAAGGCGATATTGCTGCGTCTCGGTGATCGGCGTGCGTCCCAGCACCATGTCGGCCACAAGATGTCCAACGCCGGGTCCGATGCCGAACCCATGCCCCGAGAGCCCCGCGGCCAGCACCAGCCCGGGCGTCCCGATATCGGCGTCAATCACCGGCACGCCGTCGGGCGTGCTGTCGATATACCCCGCCCATTGCGCCTGCACCGGCAGCCCGACGAGACCCGGCAGCAGCGCGCGGGCACGCTTCAGCGTCAGGTCGACCAGCGCCTTGCTGGGTTTGGGGTCAAGGATGCGAACGCGCTCCATCGGTGTTGTGTCGTCCAGGGCCCAGACCTTGCGCGTCTCGAACCCGGCACGCCATGCCTGTGCCCCACCGGGGCGCAAAACGCGCCAGCGTCTGGCGAACATGGGCAGGAAGTGACGCGCCCCGGCGATAGCCCCCGGCGTGGGGTCGAGATTGGCCAGCCCCGAGACTGCCAAAGTATAGGCGCCGTCCCGGCGCCGCGTGGCGGACACCTTGGCGGTATGCAGCGCATCCGGAATGCCCTTTGCGCCTGGCGCTACCGACAGAATCGAGCTGCGAGCCGAAGCCTGCGGAAGCCCTATGCCATGCCGGTGCATGAAGCTACCGGCCCACGATCCGCCGGCCATTACGGCCACGCGGGTGCGGATTGTCCCGCGTTCGGTGATCACAGCCGAGACTGCACCGGCCTCGGTCTCGAGTCCGCGCGCCGCGCAACCCTGCACGACCGTGCCGCCATGCTGCATGACCCCGGTCGCAATCAGCGGCGCGGCGCGCGACGGGTCGGCAACACCATCGCTTGGCGACCAGACGCCGCCCTGCCATTCCTTGCCCGTGGCCGCCCCCCGTTCGGTGGCCTCCTCCGGGCTCAGCATCCGCGTATCCACGCCCTCGCCTCGGGCAAACTTGCCCCAGCGCGCCCAGCCGTCGAGTTCGGCCGCATCATTGGACAGATACAGCAGCCCGCAACGCCGAAACCCCAGATCCGCTCCGATATCGGCGGCCATATCCTCCCACAGCGTCAGGCTCCGGGTCGACAAGGGCAGTTCGCGTGCGTCCCGGTTCTGCTGGCGGCACCAGCCCCAGTTGCGGCTGGATTGTTCGGCGCCGATCCGGCCTTTCTCCAGCAGGACAACGCTTTGTCCCGCGCGGGCCAGCCAGTAAGCGGCGCTAACGCCCACAATGCCGCCGCCGATGACCACGCAATCGGTGCTTTCGGGAATTTCGGTGTGCGTATCGATTTCAAGCAAAGGTGCAGGCATGATTATTCCATGTGTTTCTCGAAACCTAGCTGTAGAGTTCCGGTGCTTTATGCCGCATATGGGAAGGTGACCGGCAGATCGTTGCGTATTTGCCGGCGCTCGAGGGCGGACGAACCACGGCATGGCCTGCCGTGCCGTTTCATGCAAGGACAAGACTGATGAGCAATTCGCAAAAGCTGGACCGCATCGACGTCAGGATCTTGGCCGAGTTGCAGCGCAACGGCCGGATCACGAACGTTGAACTGGCTGATCTGGTTCATCTCTCGCCCTCGCCCTGCCTGACACGCGTCAAGAAGTTGCAAAAATCGGGCTACATCACCGGCTATTCGGCGCTGATCAATGTCGCCAAACTGGGCGAGACGCTGACCGTTTTCACCGAATTCACTTTGAAGAACCATAGGCAGATAGATTTCGCTCGCTTCCAGGAAGCGCTTGAAAAGATTGATAGTTGTGTCGAATGTCACTTGATTTCGGGAGGCTACGACTACCTGGCGAAGTTCGTTACGTCAGGTATCAGCGACTACCAGGAGATCATCGAAGACCTCATTGACCGCAGCGATGTCATCGACCGCTATTTCAGCTTCGTCGTGATGAAGACTCCGTTCATCAAGCGGCAGCTGCCTCTGACCCGACTTTTTGCCGACACGGAGTGACAAAGACCCCGACCCGCTATCGGCCTGAAAAGGCTGCCAGCAATTCCGGATCCTGCTCCAGCCCCTCCAGCCATCCGGTATCCAGCTGCGGCACCGAAGATACCAGCAGACGCGAATAGGCATGGGTGGCCTCGTCGGACATACGCGCCGCCGGCAGTGCCTCTACGACCTCGCCCTTGTACATCACAAGCACGTCATCGCAGATCGCCTCAACCGTCGACAAATCATGGCTGATGAACATGTAACTGAGACCAAGCTCCTGTTGCAGCTCCTTCAGCAGGTCCAGGATGGCGGCGGCCACGACCGTATCTAGCGCCGAGGTGATCTCGTCGCAGAGGATCAGTTCAGGCTCGGCCGCCAACGCACGGGCAAGGTTCACACGCTGTTTCTGGCCGCCCGACAGTTCCGACGGCAGGCGGTGCCGCAGAGCGGGCGGCAGGTGGACCATGTTCAACAGTTCGATCACGCGCTTCTCGCAGGCCGCGCCGCGCAGTCCTTTGTAGAACTTCAACGGCCGGGCGATGATCGCGCCCACCGAATGCGCCGGGTTGAGCGCGGTATCGGCCAGCTGAAAGACAATCTGCGCGCGTTGCAATTCCTGCTTGCTGCGCTGCGATAGCGACGGAGAGAGAGTCTTGCCGTCCAACAGCACCTCGCCGCGATAGGCCGGCAGGATCCCCGCGACCGCTCGCGCCAGCGTCGACTTGCCTGACCCGGACTCGCCTATCACGCCCAGGTTCCGGCCGCGATAAAGCTCAAAATTCACGTCGCGCATCACCTTGATCAGAGGCTCGCCATCCTTCATCGGGCCATAGCCCGCACAAAGGTTACGAACCTCCAGGATCGGCGTCTCCTTTTCGGGTTCGACCTGCCCGACGGGCTCGTGCGGCACCGGATCGAAGGCCGCGATCAATTCCTTGGTATAGGCGTGTTCCGGCGCGTGCAGGATCTGCTCGGTGGTGCCCTGCTCCTGGATTTCGCCGTTCTTTAGTACCACGATCCGATCCGCGATCTGCGCCACCACGGCCAGGTCGTGGCTCACATAGACCCCGGCCATGCCGCCGTCCTCCATCACCCGTTTGAAGGCGCGCAAGACCTCAATCTGCGTGGTGACATCCAGCGCCGTCGTCGGTTCGTCAAAAATGACCAGCTGCGGGTCGCCGATCAGTGCCATGGCCGCCGACAGGCGCTGAAGCTGCCCGCCCGATACCTGGTGCGGATAGCGCTCGCCGATCGTGTCGGGATCGGGCAGCGCCAGTGCGCGAAAGAGGTCCCGCGCATGGTCCCGCGCCTTTTCCAACGGCATCAGGTCGTGGATGCGCGTGGCTTCCACCACCTGGTCCATGATCCGCTTGGACGGATTGAACGCCGCCGCGGCGGATTGCGGAACGTAAGAGACGTCAGAGCCGCGCAGCCGCGCCCGTTTACGTTCGCTCATCCCTGTGATGTCATGATCGCCCACGCGGATCGTGCCGCCCTTGATGCCACAGCCGCGGCGCGTATGGCCCATGAGCGACAGCGCGATCGTCGTCTTGCCCGACCCGGATTCACCGATCAGGGCCAGCATCTCGCCCGGCGCGATGTCGAAGTCCACGCCACGGATGATCTCGACGTTACGACCCGAGTCCGTGACCGCGCCGATGCGCAGGTCGCGGACGGAAACAAGTGGTGTATCTGTCATCAGTCTGCCCTGTCTCTGATCTTGGTAGGAAGGTTGTCGATGAACATGTTCACCGAGATGGTCAGCGACGCGATGGCGATGCAGGGAAAGATGACCGCCGGCGCGCCAAGGCTCAGCCCCTCGATGTTCTCGCGCACCAGCGCACCCCAGTCGGCATAGGGCGGTTGCACGCCCAGCCCAAGGAACGAAAGGCCCGACAGGACCAGAACGATAAAGACGAACCGCAAGCCCAAATCCGCCAACACCGGCCCCAGAATGTTGGGAAATATCTCGCGCGCGATCATGTAGGGCGTGCCTTCGCCACGGGCGCGCGCCACGGTGACGAAGTCCATGGTGTTGATATTGACCGCCAGCGCCCGCGCAAACCGGTAGGAGCCGGGCATGTAGATCGCCGCCAGCGTCAGGATCAGCACCGGGATCGAAGAGCCGACGGCGGCCACGACCACAAGACCGAAAAGCAACGAGGGGATGCCGTTGAACGCATCCAGCAGGCGCGACAGAAGCGTGTCGAACCAGCCGCCGATAACCGCCGCGATCATCCCCAGGATCACCCCGATCGAACAGGCCAAGGTGACAGAGGCCAGCGCGATCCCCACGGTGTAGCGCGCCCCCATCAGCACGCGCGAGAAGATGTCGCGACCTAGGTAATCGGTGCCCATCCAATGTGCAGCGCTGACGCCGCTGAAGTAGTCCCAGTCGACGATCTCGCCCACCGGATAGGGAGTAATCCAGTTTCCGATCAGGGCGACCACCGCCCAGAAAACGATGATCGCGGCGCCGATCCTGCCCACCCAGGAAAAGCTGTAGCCCATGTTGCCGGGCGTCGGCAGGCGAAACTTGCGAGAAGAGCCGTTGGTTGTCGTCATCACTGGCGTAGCCTTGGGTTCGAGAGAATTGCGACCATGTCCGCGAGCGTGATCAGCGACAGGTAGCTGACGCAGAAGACCATCGCGCAGGATTGGATCAGTGGCAGGTCCCGGGTCGCGACCGCATCGACCATCAGCTTGGCGACCCCGGGATAGTTAAAGACGGTTTCGACGATGATCACCCCGCCCACGAGATAAGACAGCGATAGTGCCACCGCGTTGGCGATGGGACCCAGCGCATTCGGCAGGGCGTGAACAAGCACCATGCGTTGCCGCGAGGCGCCTTTCAGCAGCGCCATCTCGACATAGGGCGTCTCGATCGTCTCGATCACGGCGGCGCGGGTCATGCGGATCATCTGCGCCGACACGACGAAGCTCAGGGTGATCACCGGCATCGCGTAGGCCCGCAACATCGCGCCGATACTGTCGACATTGACGCCATAACTCAGTGCCGGCAGCCAGTCGAGCCAGACGGCAAAGACCAGAACGGCCAGCGTCGCGACCATGAATTCCGGCACCGAGATCACCGAGATCGTGGCGACCGAGACTGCCCGATCCAGCCAGGAGCCGCGATACATCGCGGCGACGATCCCCAGTGTCAACGCCACCGGCACGCAGATTGCGGTCACGATCCCGGCCAACCGCAGCGAGTTCTGCAGGCGTCCGCCCAAGAGCTCGACCACGTCGATGCCGTTCACGTAAGAGCGCCCCATGTCGCCGGTGGCAAGCCCCGCCAACCAGCCCAGGAACCGCTGCAAGGCCGGCTCGTCCAGCCCCATCGCCTCGCGCAGGCCGGCCACGGCCTCGGGCGTCGCCGCCTGCCCCAGCAGGATCTGCGCCACGTCGCCCGGTAGCATTTCGGTGGCAAAGAACACCGCGAAGGACACGATGATCAGCGTCAGGAACGCGATAGCCAGTCGTTTGCCGACAAGGATCCATGTTGTACTAGAGCGGAGCATAAGGCGCCTCGCGTGTCAGGAATGAAAGTGGCCCGCGCATGGTACCACGCGCGGGCGTTCGGTGTCGCCGGGGCCTCAGGCGTCCAGCCAGACGTATTCGGCAAAGGCATAGCCCATCTGCCCGCCCAGCGGGTTTGGACGCATACCCTTCAGCTTTGTGGTCATGCCGTCGACATTCGAGATGTAGGTCGGGATGATCGTGCCGGCCTCGTTGGCCACCATCTCCTGCATCTCCCAGTACATGTCGGTCCGCTTGGTCTCGTCCAAAAGGCCGCGCGCCTCGACCAGCATGCTGTCGAACTTCTCGGAATTATACTGGCTCTCGTTCCACGGCGCCTCGGAGTGATACAGAAGCGAGAACAGGATGTCCGGCGTCGGCCGCGGGTTGATGTTGCCGAAATGGACAGGCGACTTCAGCCAGTAATTGGACCAGTAGCCGTCCGACGGCACTCGCTGCACGTCAAATGTCATGCCAATTTCGGCACCGGCCTGCTGCACGACGGTCGCCATGTCGATCGATGCGTTGGCTGCGTCCGAGGCGACAATCGGAATGGTCTGGCCGAGTACGCCAGCCTTCTCAAAAAGCGCTTTTGCCTTTTCAGGGTCATAGGCCTTGGGCTGCAACTCGCCGTTGTGATAGCGGTTCGCGGGCGACACGGGCTGGTCGTTGCCGATCTCAGCCATGCCGCGCAGGATCGATTTCTGGATCTGCTCGCGGCGGACAAGATGCTTCATGCCTTCGATGAACCCGGCCTTGGCGCCCGGGTCCAGATCCAGCCGGATGTTAAGGTTGGTGTAGTTGCCGGAGGTACTGATCATCGTCTCGACGCCCGGCTGGCCTTCCATCATCTTGAGCGAGCGAGCGTTGACAGCCGCGGCCAGCTGGATGTCGCCGGACAACAGCGCGTTGACGCGGGCATTGTTGTCGGGAATAGCGAAATACTCGAAGCTATCGAGATACGGCCCGGTTTCCTTGAAATAGTCCGGATTGCGCACCAGGGTCGACCGAACGCCCGGATCGAATTCCTCGACCTTGAAAGCCCCAGTGCCGTTCCCCTTCGAAAAATCGGTGGTGCCGTCTGCCACGATCATGAAGTGGTGCAGCGCCAGGATGGTGGGCAGGTCGGCGTTTGGCTCTTGCAGAACGATCTTCACGTTCAGATCGTCGACCGCCTCGATCTCGGTCATCTGCGACGCGATCGAGTTCACCTTCGAGCCGACATCGGGGTCCAGATGGCGTTTCAGGGTGAACACCACGTCCGCCGCGCCCAACGTCTTACCGTCATGGAAGGTCACGCCAGGTCTCAGCTTGATGTTCCAGGTCTTGGCGTCGTCCGAGTCGATCGATTCGGCCAGCTCCATCTCGACCTCGCCCGCCTCGTTGAGGAAGGTCAAACGGTTGTAAATTGCGCAGCAGCGGGTGTAGTCGGTCGACAGCGATGCCTTCGCCGGATCGAGCGTATCGGCGGTCGAGGCGGACCAACCCGCGGCCTTGAGATGCCCGCCGGTCTTGGGCGTTTCGGCCACGGCGCGGCTTGCGCTCATCAAAAGGCTGCTCCCGGCGCCAAGGGCGACACCGGAGCCCATGAGCATTTTCAGCAGATCGCGGCGCGACGCACCTCGGCGAATGGCGTTCTCAACCATGGCGTCATCGCGCGCGGTCCAGTTGTCAGGTTTTTTGTAGGTCATGTCTTGTCTTCCCTGTTGCTGATTTTGGTTTCTGGTTCAGGTCTTGGCCCCGTCCGGCTCTGGCGTCCGGTTTGGGGCGGGATGCCGGGCTCAGGTCCCGGCAGCGCGGTCGGCAGCATCGGCCAGCTCCGCAAGCGATTTGAAATGAAAATCCGGTTCGGTATGGCTCTCCGGCACGACGGTTCCGCCATAGCCCGCCCGGCCATGGCGCCGCTCGATCCAGACGTTCGTCATGCCAAGGCGGCGCGAAATACCGATATCGTGGTGCTGGCTTTGAGCCGCGTGCAAGATCTGATCCGTCGCGCCACCCTTTGCCTCGACATGGGCAAAGACCGTGTGAAAGAATGCCGGATCCGGCTTTTCGGTGCCGGTGTCATCGGTGGTGAAGCCAGCCCAGAAGGGATGTCCCAGCTTGGCCTCGTAGCGTTCGAATGCCCAGCGGCGGGCGTTGGTCATAGCAATCAGGCGATAGCGCCGTCCAAGCCGCGCCAGCGCTTCGGCGCTGTCGGGGAAAGGATCGGCGTCGCCCACCGCCTCGACGATGCGCGTGCGCAGCTCCGGCGTATCGGGCAGCCCGAATTCGGCGGCGATACGGCCATAGCACCGCGCCATATCGTCGGGATAAAGACCGGCTTCGGGCTCTCGTCGCAGTGCGCCGTAAAACGCCAGCACCTTCTCGCGATCAATTTCGACACCCGCTTCGGCGGCAACGCTGTCGATCGCACCGGTGATTGCGGATTCGAAATCGATCAGCGTACCGACCACGTCGAAACTCACGTAGCTGAAGGCGGTCAACGGCTTTGTCGCTGTCGTCTGGGTCATATGAACCTTTCCCTCTGTCTGCCATTGCGTTACTCGCGTGTTTGGCAGCTTCCTTGCTTTGATACTCGCCGCGTTTACCGGCGGCGTGGGGCTGAAATCTGCTTGGCGAGCGGCAGAATCTTTCGTTTTACCCGGTCGCGCAGTGCGAAATGCCGGAACATTCCCATGCCTCAATACCCCTTCTTTCGATGAACCAGCCCGGGCAGATCGCCGCCCTCTCGGCTGGCGCGAATGACGTCCAGGGCGTGGCGGGCCCCTTCTTCCGAGTCCGTCTGCCCACCGATATGCGGCGTGATGACAACCCTTGGATCTTGCCAGGCCCAGTGGTCCTTCGGCAGGGGTTCTGGTTCTGTCACGTCAAGCATCGCGGCCTTCAGAGTTCCCTCGTCCAGTGCCGCGCGCATCGCCTCCATATCCAGCTGCGCGCCGCGTCCGGCATGGACCAGCACCGCCCCCGGGGGCAGCATTCCGAAGACAGGCGTCGACAACAGCCCTTTCGTCTCATCCGTCAGCGGAAGCAGGCAGATCAGCACATCGGTCCGGGCTAGGAAGGGTTCCAGTTGGTCCTGCCGGTAGACCCCGATGCCGGGCACTGGCGTGCCCGACCGGCTCCAGCCCGCGACCTCAAAGCCGAGATCCGTCATGGTCGCCGCCGTCAGACGCCCAATCCGGCCCAGGCCCATGATCCCAACGCGGCCCGCGCTGGCCCTTTGCGGCGGATGGGCACGCCAGTCGCCCTCGGCGGCCTGCGCAAGATAGCACGGCATGTCGCGGTAAAGCATCAGGCTCGCCATCAGAACCCAGTCGCGCACCATCTCATCGACACTGGGGGCCAGCGTCCGTACGAGGGCGACGCCCTCCGGCATCTCCGGCATCTGGTCGACCCCGGCGCCGGTGCTGATGACGGTCTTCAGGTTGGGATAGCACCGCAATTCCTCGGGCGGGTTCCAGCAGGCAATGTGCTCGATGGCCGTCGGGTCCTCGACCGCGTCCTCGCCGAACACCATGGGCGCCCCGGCTTCTTCAAAGACCTGGCTCCAGACACGTCCACGCTCGGAGGGTCCGATCAGCAACAAGGTCATGCGCGCGTCACCTCGCGGATCGCGGGGTCTTCCAAGGTCAGGTCCAATACCCTGCGCGTGCGCTCGACGATCTGGTCGATCTCGGCATCGGTGCAACACAGCGGTGGCGCAAAGCCCAGGATCCCCTGCCCAAATGCCCTCAGGATCAACCCATTCTCATAGGCGCGGTCGAACAGCCGCGTACCGCCCTCCAGCGCCGCCGCGGGCAGCGGGGTCTTCTTTTCCTTGTCGGTAACAAGCTCTACCGCCGCCAGCATTCCGCGCCCACGCACGTCGCCCACCAGCGGATGGTCCGACAGCCCGGCCAGCCCCGCCTGCAGGCGCGCGCCCTGGCGGCGGCCATTGTCCAGCAAGCCGCCTTCATAGAGCTTCAGCACTTCCAGCCCTACCGCCGCCGAGACCGGGTGCCCCGAGTAGGTAAACCCGTGACCGATCAGCTTCTTGCCCGCTCCTTCGGCAATCTTCTGGTAGACGTGATCGCGCATAAAGACGGCCCCCATGGGCGCATAGCCCGAGGTCAGACCCTTGGCGACCGTCATCAGGTCGGGCACGATTCCTTCCTCTTCGCTGGCGAAGAGCGGCCCGGTCCGGCCGAACCCGGTAATCACCTCGTCGGCCACGAAAAGAATTCCAAGCTCGGTGCATACGTCGCGCATCGCCTTTATCCAACCCTTGGGCGGCACCAGAACGCCGCCCGATCCCTGGATCGGCTCTACGAAAAAGGCGGCGACACGCTCGGGCCCCAGTTCCTCGGCCTTGGCGCGAAGGGCCGCGGTCGAGGCGGCGATGATCTCCGACTCATCAGACCCCACGGGATTGCGGTAGGCATAATGCGACGGAATCTTGTGCTGCCAATCATAAGGCACACCAAACCCCTCGTGAAAGACTGGCAGCGCCGTCAGCCCCGCCCCCGCCGAGGTCGAGCCGTGAAACCCCTGAGCGACCGAGATGAACTGATCCCGTTCGGGTTTGCCCTTCGCGTGCCAGAAATAACGGATGAACCGAACGGCGCTGTCCACTGCATCGGACCCACCGAGGCTGAAATAGACGTGATCCAGATCACCCGGCGCGCGTTCGGCCAGTTCCGCGGCCAGCCGGATCGGCGCTTCGGCGCCCAGGTCGAAATACCCCGTGGCATAGGGAAGTTCGCGCATCTGCGCAGCTGCGGCCTCGACCACACTTTCCTGGCCATAGCCTGCGTTGACGCACCAAAGTCCGGCGAAGCCGTCGATCAGCTCGTGGCCCTCGCTGTCGGTCACGCGCGCGCCCTGCGCGGACCGCATGACGCGCACGCCACGGGCCTCGTGGCCGTGAAACGACGATAAAGGATGCACAAGGTGCCGACGATCGAGTTCGACAAGGGAATTTGCAAGCATGGTCTTCTCCGATTATCCAAGTGCCTGAGATACGAGGGCGTATGTCTTGTAGTCTCCGGTGTCTGCCGGCGCGGGTGCAAGGGCCATCGCGGTGCCGCCTCCTGCGTGGTCCAGCCCCAGCGCCGTCACGAACTCCGACAGGCCGGCTGCCTCGGGCAGATCTATGCGCAGGAAACCACCCGCGGTGCGGCGCGCGGCTTCGGTAATCAGCGCCCGCGCGGTGGCTGCGTCCTTGGCCACCACGGGTCCGACCACGTGACCGCGCCCGAACTCCCGCAAGAGCGCAAAACCATTCTCGGCCAGCAACACCTGACCCTCGGCCGCAATAAGCTCCAGCAGGCCCCGCCGCTCCAGACCGCTCGCCTGGCGGTCCATCTCGGCAAGTTGGCCGATATCCGCGACAGTACCGGCAACGATCGAAAGCTCCGGCTCGGTACTGCGCGCGATGCCTTGATGCTGCCGAATCTCATGCGTGGCGACGAAGCCGAGCTTTTCGTATAGCGGCAGGCCCTCGCGCGTCGCCACAAGGCGCATCTCGCCGCCCGCGACAAGCGCCATCACCGCCTGCATCAACTGGCGGCCCAGGCCCCGTCCACGCATCGCTTCGTCAACGATGATCATGTTGAGCAGCGAGACGGCCCCAAATCGGCTGCAACAGGCGGTGCCCGTCACCTTGTCTCCCTCGGTCGCGACGACACCTTCCGAAACGGCCAGGGCGAGGCCCCAGTCCTCTTTCCGGTGCGGCCAGCCGACCTGGCGCGACAGGGCCAGCGCCCCGGCGACGTGTTCGGGGCCAAGCGGACGAATTTCCAGTGCCTCGTGGGGCGGGGTCTGTGCAGATGCCTCGGACATGAATTCACTCTTGATGATTTTCTTGCACCCTAGGCCGCACGGATCGGCATGTTTCGCCTGATGCGAAATCGGTCCGGCAGTTTTCTATCGCCCTCAACGGGCCGCGCCGCAGGAAATGCCGCCCTCTAGCCAGCGCAGCGGCGGCCCAATTCCAGAATCATCTCATGGCAGGCGCGCAACTCGGGCAGCGTCAGGTATTCCTCGGGCCGGTGCGCTCGCGCGATGTCGCCGGGCCCGCAGATGATCGCGGGAACGCCCGCCTGCTGGAACAGCCCCGCCTCGGTCCCGAAGCTGACAGCGGGAAGCGGTGCGTGGCCCGACAGTTCCGCGACCAGTACGGAGAGCGGCTCGGTCGCACCCAGCGCCAGCGGTGGATAGCTCGACAGCCAGTCCGTCTCGACCCCTGCCGCCTCAGCCGCCTCAATTACCGGTGCCAGCAACTCTTGCGGCGCGGCGCCGGCGATGGCGCGCACCTCGATCTCTGCCTCCGCCCGCTCGGGAATGATGTTGAGCGCCTGACCGCCCGCCACCGTGCCGATCTGAAGACTGGACCACGGCGGCGCAAAGCGGTCGTCGCGCGGGCCTTCCAATTCGAGCGCGCGCGCCTGCGCGCGGGCTGCAACCAACACGGGTAACAATGCATGGATCGCGTTAGCCCCAAGATCGGGCCGCGAACTGTGACCGGCCACGCCTGTCGCCTGCAAACGCAGCGCGGCCTTGCCCTTGTGCGCCAGAACGGGCACCAGCCCGGTAGGTTCGCCCACGATGCAACCAAGCGGCGGCGCGCAAAGATCAGGCATCGCCGCAATCATGTGTGGCACCCCCTTGCACCCGGCCTCCTCGTCATAGGACAGCGCGATGTGGATCGGAACGGCAGGTGCCATGTCCGCCAGATCGGGCACCGCCGCCAGAACCGCGGCCACGAAGCCTTTCATGTCGCACGCGCCCCGCCCGATCAGCCGGTCGCCCTGAATGCGCAAGGTGAACGGATCGGCCTGCCATTCCGGCTCGCCCGCCGGCACGACATCCACATGTCCCGACAAAACATACCCCGACTGCGCCGCATCTCCGATAGTGGCAAACAGATTGGCGCGATTGCCTTCAGGTCCCACAAGGATGCGGCAGGATATACCGTGACCCTCCAGCCAATCCGCCACGGCGTCGATCAGCGATAGGTTCGGACATCCGACAACCGTTTCATAGGCCACGAGTGTAGCCAGCATCTCTTCGGGTCTGCGCGAGAATGGCATGATGTCTTGAGTCCTCTTTTTCGAACACGGCGCGTTGCAAGGCACATCCTGGCACAGAGTGCCCGGCGCGGGGCATCGCATCGCCCCGATACCGCAGCACCTTTTGCCGCATCCAGCCCGATCAACGCGATATCCTGCGGTCGGCGCGGAAAACCCGGCAATCCATTCCGTCTGGATCCAGCGAGAATAAGGGCAACTCGAACCCTTTGGAGACTCCCATGCCCTTCACTCCCAAATTCATCACTTTCGACTGCCACGGTACCATGATCTTGTTCGACATGGGCCAGGCCGCGCGCGACCATTACGGAAAGGTGCTGTCTTCCGACGCGATGGAAGTCTTCATTCGCGATTTCTCCGCCTACCGTCTGGACGAGGTGCTGGGCGCCTGGAAACCCTATGCCGAGGTCGTGCACAACGCGCTCGAACGCACCTGCAGGCGCAACGGCGTGGCGTTCGATCCCGCCGTCGCCGCGGAAATCTACGAGCGCGTGCCTACTTGGGGCCCGCATCCCGACGTCACCGCCGGCCTTTCCAAGATCGCGGGCAAGATCCCCCTGGTCGCACTCACCAACGCAATGAACAGCCAGATCTCGCACAACATCGCCAATCTCGGCGTGCCCATCACCCATGTCTTCACCGCCGAGGACGCACAGGCCTACAAACCGCAGATGCGGGCCTTCGAATACATGTTCGACCAGCTGGGCTGTGGCCCAGAGGATGTGCTGCACGTCTCGTCCAGCTTCCGCTATGACCTTATGACGGCACATGATCTCGGCATCACCCATAAGGCCTGGGTCAATCGCGGCCACGAGCCCGCCAATCCTTATTATGGATATACCGAGATTCCGGACATCTCTGGATTGCCCACGCTGGTCGGGCTTTGATGCACACGGAGGCGGACATGAAATACACGTCCTACTGGCTCGACACCGTCCCGCCATTCGAGGGCGGGCAGGAAGCCCCCGTCGAGGGACGGTTCGACGTCGCCATCATCGGCGGCGGCTTCACCGGGCTCAGCGCTGCGCTGCGGCTTGCGCGCGCGGGCGTCTCGGTGGCCTTGCTCGAGGCGCAGCATGTCGGAGCCGGCGGCTCGGGTCGCAACGGCGGACATCTCAACAACGGGCTCGCGCATGGCTATGCCGCGGCCAAGGCGCATTTGGGCGCGGAACGCGCCAATGCACTCTACAAGGCCTATGACCATTCGATCGACATGATCGAGGACATCATCGCCGAGGAAGGCATCGCCTGCGATTTCCGCCGCTCGGGCAAACTCAAGCTCGCCTCGAAACCCGGTCATGTCGCCGGCCTGCGCGCCAATTGCGAACTCATTGCGCGCGAGGTCGATCCCGAGGCGCGCTGGCTCGAACCTTCGGAGCTGCCCGACGAAATCGGGTCGCGCGCCTTTCACGGCGCCACGCTTCAGCCCAAGTCCGCGATGATGCACATGGGCCGCTACGTCACCGGCCTGGCCCGTGCAGCCTCCGGCCACGGCGCACGCATATGGGAAGGTGCGCCGGTGATGGCCCGACACCGGCAGAACGACGGATGGCGGGTCGAAACCCCGCGCGGCTCCCTCCGGGCGGAGCGTGTCATCGCCGCGACGGGTGCCTACTCGGGCGTCCACGGCTCCGCACCACTTAAACCCTTTCGCAAACGGATCATCGCGGTCGGCTCCTTCATCGTGGGCACGCGCCCGCTAGACGACGCCGAAGTCGCGGCGACCCTGCTCGGCAACCGCACTTGCGTGACCTCCATGAACATCGGAAACTATTTCCGCCTGTCGCCCGACAACCGTCTGATCTTCGGTGGGCGGGCACGGTTCTCGGCCACCTCCGACCAGCGCTCCGACGCCAAGTCGGGGGCCATCCTTCGCGCCGGCATGGCCCAAATCTTTCCGCATCTTGCTGATGTGCAGATCGATTATTGCTGGGGCGGGCTGGTCGGCATGACCAAGGACAGGCTGCCCCGCGCCGGAGAAATGGACGGTATGATATACGGCATGGGCTATTCCGGCCACGGCGCGCAAATGTCGACGCTGGTGGGTGCGTCGCTCGCCGACATCGCCCTGGGACGCCAGGACACAAACCCGCTGGCCGACCTCGATTGGCCGGTCGTACCCGGCTATTCGGGCCGCCCTTGGTTCCTGCCATTAGTCGGCATGTGGTTCTCGCTCAAGGACCGCCTGACCTAATCCCTGTCGCGCTCAGCCCAGCGAGTGGGCAGCCAGTCCGAAAATGTGCGGGCCGTCCAGCGGACGACGCTGGTGGCCCAAGTACATTTCGGTGACAGTGTCGTAAACGCCCATACCGATGGCTGACAGAAACACGTTGAACTTCTCGCTTTTCACCGGCGTATCAAGACGCACGAATTCGCCTTCGCTGAGATTGATCAGCGGGGCGGTCAGCATCATCGCGATGTCATCGGTCTCTGCAACCACAGGCCCGACGACCCAGCCGCGCCCGAAGCGGCGGCGCAGCGCAAAGCCACAGATCGTGCCGTCCCGCTCGACGACCATGCCGTCAGACAAGCGCAGCATCTCGGTCAGGGTCCTGTCCCGTGCGGCCCCATACGCATACGTATCCAGAGCCGTGACTGCGGCGGTATCCTCCGGCTGCATCACGCGCGCCGTTACGCCCGGTACCGCATCGGGCAATTGGACCCGCCGCGTCGTGCCCTGATGCTGCCAGATCGTCGTCAGCGGCACAAAGCCCGCTTCCTTGTAAAGCCGGTATCCCTGCCGTGTCGCGCTAAGCCGCATATCCATGTTGGGGAGTTCATCCATCACCCGGCGCAAAAGCCAGCGCCCCGTGCCCATCGTCTGAAGCCGCGGCGCTGTGACCATCATGCCCAGCATGGCGAAATCGGGCTCCGCGCGAAAACACATGGCCGACCCCATGGCGCGGCCGATCTCGTCCACCGCCAGGTACCCTTCGCCCAACGAGATAAAGGCATCCAGATCGCGCCAGCGATGCGGCCAGAAAACCCCGACGGTCAGCTCGTGCAAGAGTGTCCGGTCGGCCGGGCTGATCCGGTGCGCGGTCGCCATGAATTTGTCCACGCGAAAACTGTCTTCCGTAGGCGTGCCTGCTTCGGACAAAGCGTCATTTCCGGACTCGCCAACCTGTTTCACCATGCTTACGCACATCCCTGTTCTTCCGTTGCGCAGGCACGTCGGGCCGTGCCGCGCGGGGTCGGATACCACTTCCTACACAGTATCGACCAATCGTCACGGCTTTTTCTGCGGTTTCCGGCCCGGATACCACAGCATATGCGCTTTGTTATTTGCAAATCTGCCCGTGAACTCCGCGCACCCGGGATTGCACCGGCACGCGCTAGAAGAAAACCACCACCAACGAGGATAAGCCGACCCATGCGCGACGACCCATTGATGCAGCCCTTCCAGATCGGGCCACTGAGCAGGCCCATAGCGCATTTGACTTCGACTGTAACCCGAAAGCCAATCCGTTCTACCGTGGGCGCCCCTGATTTATCCCGTTAGTATTCTTGATCTACGCGCGCCACGATAGGAAGGTAATGAAGCGCGGCTGAGAGTCGTAAGCATGTCACCTTCGTGAATATGCCTCCATCGCGAGCCGTCCACAATTAACATCTCCGACAGTAGAAACTGAACGAGACAGTTTTCTAGGAAACTAAGGGCACCTCACGCTAAGCCAATCTGAAGCGAGAATTTATCTCTCACGTGTTTCACTTCCGCGTCCATTTCTGCGATCAGCCAGTCGCGAATTTCAGTGACGACCGCTGGGATCGGGCGCGCGGCAGGGGCGACAAGGCTGTGGACGCGCCCGGTCGTGAAGCAGTGGGTCGACGCCGGAACCAACCTTTCGTCCAGAAGGGCACCTGACAGCACGCTCAACCAACCCAGCGCAATTCCCTTGCCGGCCAAGGCAGCCTGCAGAACTACGCTGTAATCAGAGAACACATGCCAAGTGTTGCGATCCTCCGTCCCCGCGGACAGGTGAATGCCGCGCCAATCATCCTCGTCGTGGTCAGAGAGATGCAAAAGGACATGTCCGCCTGCATCGCAAATGGGACCGTGCTGCTCCAGGTATTGAGGGCTGCAGACGGGTAGGATGACTTCGGGTGCAAACGCCCACGTGACATATCTATCTTCGTCCGGTTCGACCACGCGGGTCGCTAAGTCCACGGAGTTGGGAATGTCTCCCAGTTTTCCGCTGACAAGCTCAAACCGCAGATCGACATCCGGAAAGCGCTCATTGAATTCGCTGAACCGGGGGACTAACCAATGCGCTACGAAGGAGCTCGACAGCGACAGCGTCACCAGCGGTTTTTCACGAAGGCGTTCCCGACGTTGTCGGATGATCTGAAGAGCAGTCTCTATTCCGCCAAAGCCTATGCTGACGCTATCATAAAGCATGCGCCCTTCGGGGGTTAGCTTGATACCCCGCGCGCGGCGCAGGAAAAGCGGAAATCCGAGGATTTCTTCTAACTGCCCGATTGTGCGACTGATGGAGGGCTGAGATACATTGAATTCGGAAGCCGCTGCCGTGAAGCTGCCGCAGCGCGCGGCAGCTTCAAAGATAAACAGTGCCTTGGAGGATGAAAGTTCTCGGTAGAGCTTAGCCATACGCTCACTTTATGAATGGCATGTTTTTTTTCAAGCTACTCCGTGCGGTTTACCACTGCTACGCTGAGAAAATATGGTCAGCCAGCACATTGCGGAGATCTCCCTCACCCTGTCGACGTCGACGGTGCCAGTGCCGTATTGGCCAAGATTGCAATGATATGCTTTCGGGAGTCGAAGAATGAGTGCGCATTTCGAGACAGGCGAGAAAAAGCACAGCAGCACTCTCTCGAAGGATCCGCTGCTTCAGCCCTTCCAGATCAAGGGCGTCAACTTCAAAAATCGCATCATCAGCACCAGTCATGCCTCGATGCTGGATGACAGCGGTGTGCCGGGTGAACGTTATATTCGCTACCACGAGGAAAAGGCGAGGGGTGGGCTGGCGATGACCATGATTGGTGGTTCCGCGATGAGTTCGGTCGATTCCAGTTGGGGTGGAGGGCAAATCGACCTCGCTGGAGATTCAGTCATTCCCCATCTGCAGCATTTGTCTCAACGCATACATGCCCACGGCGCGAAGGTGATGTCGCAAGTGTCGCACCTGGGCCGTCGAGCGACATCTTTTGCCGCAGGCCACCTGCCTGCTCTGGCCCCGTCCCGCGTACGGGAGACGCGCACTCGGAATTTCCCCCGCGAGATGGATGAGGCAGACATTGCACGCGTAATATCGGACTACGCTGAGGCTGCTCTGCGCTGCAAAGAGGGTGGCCTCGATGGGATCGAAACGGTTACGGGCGGGCATCTTCTGGGGCAGTTCATGTCGCCCGTGACCAATCTGCGCAATGACCGCTTCGGTGGGTCGCTGCAGAATCGTGCCCGGTTCGTGTTGATGGTGCACGAGGCGATCCGGAAGGCTGTAGGCGACGAGATGCTGGTTGGCATCCGCTTCGTGATCGACGAAGCCTCGCCCGAGGGACTGTCGACCTCCGATTGCTTCGAACTCGCGCGTATCCTTGAGGCAGAGGGGCATCTCGATTTCTTCAACGCGATATTCGGGCGTATGGACAGTGATCTCGTTCTGTCTGAACACAACATGCCGGGCATGTTTCAGCGTAGCGCTCCTTTCCTGACAGAGGTCGCAGCATTTCGGCGCGAAACGCAGCTGCCGCTGATGCACGCGGCGGCTGTCCGTGATGTCGCCACCGCGCGCCATGTGATTAGTTCGGGCATCGTTGACCTGGTGGGAATGACGCGCGCCCACATCGCGGACCCGCAAATCGTCCAGAAGCTAATGCAGGGACAAGAGGAGCGGATCCGTCCTTGCGTGGGAGCGTCCTATTGTCTCTACAAGAAGGTCAACTGCGTTCATAATCCGTCGACAGGCCGCGAGACGGTGCTGCCACATGGCGTGCTGCCCGCTTCCGTGCCAAAAACTGCAGTCGTGGTGGGCGGGGGCGCAGCGGGGCTAGAGGCTGCGCGGGTACTTGCCGAACGCGGTCACCGCGTCGTGCTGTTCGAGGCGGGTGCCCGGCTCGGCGGACAGATTCTGGTAGCTGCCGCCGCCGAAGAGCGGCGCGACCTAATCGGCATCGTGGACTGGCGCGTGGCCGAACTGGACCGACTTGGCGTAGACCAACGGTTGAACGCCTTTGTCGATGAAGCAGACGTCCTCGCCGAGCGTCCGGACATCGTCATTATGGCCACCGGGGGCCTGCCCGACCTCGATTGGCTAGAAGGGGCGGAGTATTGCGATACCACTTGGGATATTTTGACCAATGCAGTTCCAAGGCAGCAGGACGTCCTGATCTACGATGCGACGGGCAGGCAGGCGGCGGCATCCTGCGCTCTGAAATTTGGCGAGGCGGGCGCATCCGTCCGGTTTGTGACTCCGGATGATGCTGTGGCGCTGGACATGCCCTATACCGACAAATCGGGCTACCGGCAGCGTTTCGCGCGTTTGAACATCCCGCGCTTGGTGGAACAGAAACTGGTGCGTGTGGAAAAGTCCGGCAATGTCCTACGTGCTACGCTGCGGCATGAGCTGAGCAATGTTGAGAGCCAGCACGTGGCAGAGCAAATCGTGATTGAACACGGTTCGGTCCCTTTCGACGAGGCATATGCCGCTCTGCGGGCAAATTCACGCAACGACGGCAAAACGGACCTGGAGTGGTTGCTCGACCGCAGGGAAACACCGACCAAAATTCGTTCCGAAGGATACGAGCTTCACCAGATCGGCGACGCGGTGTCGAGCCGTGACATCTATTCCGCGATTCAGGATGCCTTCAGGCTTTGCCGGAAGCTTTAGATCGGCGTTCCCGCCGTTCTCCCGTTCCAGAAAATATTAACCAATAGGAGAATCATTATTGATCAAAAAACCTAAAGACTTCGGCCAGCTTCCCTTGCTTGGACAGGGGAGCATGACCGGTGCTCGGCGGGTCAAAACAACCCACCATGACAAGATATAGAGCACGGTTTCCGGCCAACATTTCAAATCAATGGCCATAACCAATCCGCAAGCCAAAACAGCAACAGGGAACAAATCCATGACCAACAAGACACCCACTAACTGGACCCGGCGCGACGACGCCCTGATCGAAGACGCGATCCGCCGCGGCGCCACCCGCCGCGACCTTCTCAAGATGCTGATAAGCTCGGGCGTCGCGCTCGGCGCCGGTGGCAGCCTTCTCATGAAGGCCGGCCAGGCCGTCGCCGACACCCCCAAGACGGGCGGCCACATGAAGGCGGCCGGCTGGTCGTCATCCACCGCCGACACGCTCGACCCGGCCAAGGCGACGCTCTCCACCGATTACACGCGCTGCTGCGCGCTCTATAATCGCCTGACCTTCCTCAACGAGGCGGGCGAAGTCGACATGGAGCTGGCCGAGTCGATCGAATCGAGTGACGCCAAGACCTGGCAGGTCAAGCTGCGCTCGGGCATCTCGTTCCATGACGGCAAGCCCTTCACCTCCGCTGACGTGGTGTTCTCGCTCAAGCGCCATCTCGATCCGGATGTTGGCTCTGCCGTGAATTCAATCGCCAAGCAGATGAAGGAGATCGAAGCCGAAGACGACCTTTCGCTGCGCATCGTGCTGGTCGAACCCAATGCCGACCTGCCCACGATCCTGTCGTTGCACCACTTCCTGATCGTGGCCGACGGGACCACCGATTTCTCCAAGGGCAACGGCACCGGCGCCTTCATGCTCGAGGAATTCGAGCCCGGCGTACGCTCCATCGCGGTGCGTAATCCGAACTACTTCAAGAACGAGGGCCCCTATCTCGATAGCTTCGAATTCTTCGCTATTTCTGACAACAATGCACGCGTCAATGCACTTTTGTCTGGCGATGTTCATATTGCTGGGTCGGTCAACGCGCGCTCCCTGCGAATGATGGAAGGGCACGCGAATGTCGGTACCCTGATCAGCACTTCTGGTAATTACACTAACCTCAACATCCGCCTTCATGTAGAGCCGGGAGACAAGCCAGGTTTCATCGAGGGCATGAAACATTTGATCAACCGTGAACTGATTCAGCGCTCAGTTTTCCGGGGGCAGGCGGAGGTCGGCAATGACCAGCCCGTCTCCCCGGCGAATAGGTACCACAACACCGAACTCAAGCCGCGCGACTTCGATCCCGAACGCGCCCGCGCCTTGTTCGAGAAAGCCGGTCTGCTGGGCCAGACGATCCCGGTCGTCGCATCCGATGCCGCCAACGCTTCAATTGATATTGCTTCCATTATGCAACAGGCCGGAGCCGAGATCGGCATGAACTTCGACGTGCAGCGCGTGCCTTCGGATGGCTACTGGGCGAACTACTGGCGGAAAGCCCCAATTCATTTTGCGAATATCAATCCGCGCCCGACGCCGGACATCCTGTTCTCGCTGCTCTACAGCTCGGAGGCACCCTGGAACGAAAGCCAGTATCAATCGAAGAAATTCGACAACATGTTGGTCGAAGCGCGCGGGTTGCTCGACGAGAGCAAGCGCACTGACATATACTGGGAGATGCAAGAGATGGTCGCCAACGATGCAGGCACCATCATCCCGACTTATATCTCGAATATCGACGGATTGGCTACCAACCTCAAGGGCATGCGTTCCAATCCGCTTGGTCCCATGATGGGGTTTGCCTTTCCGGAATACGTCTGGCTGGATGCGTGATTACATGGTCCAGTATCGCTAGCGCATGGATGTGAACCGCCCCGGGTTTTCCGGAAGCTCCAAATCGAGGAAGGATTGGAGCCATGGAAAAAGACAACAGAGCGAACCGCTATTCACCTGAGACACGCGCGCGAACCATGCGGTTGGTGTTCGATAACCAGGGTAACTACGAGAGTCAGTCGGCAGCGATCAAGGCGATTGCGCCGAAGATCGGCTGCGGCCGCGACACATTGCGGGACAATTCGGACTTCCGGTGAACGGCTGCTATGCTCCGATCCAGAGGGTTATTAGAGCCGCTTTGGGCGCGTGATCACCGCCCACAAGGTGCCGGATCCTTGACCAAACGTGCTCGGCTATTTGAACGTTCTGATCTGAGCCTTCCGCACCGAAGGGTATGACACGATGCACTGAGATCGAACCCAGCCAGAAAAGGTGCTTGGCGTGATCCTTCGAGAAGGTCACCAATACACACCGATGGGGCAGCGCGTTCAGGGGAGCGAGCACGCTGTGATAAACTCCAACTTTGCTGCCGATAGAGAACATGCCACAGCCTCCCAAACCTGGTGAGTCTCATCAGGCGCACTGATCAGCAGCAATCCGACAGACCTTAGATGGCCGTCAATCCTTCGGACGGTCGCGGTTGCAATGTCGAGCGTTTCGGGTGCGCAAGCGACAAGGCGCGCGCACCCCTGCCCGGTGCCTGGTGCCAATATGCCAGAGCCTTATCCATGATCTAAAGCGTTTCGCGAAAAACCTGAATGATAGATTTTCGCGAAACGCAGTGCTCCGCTCAATCGTTGCACGCGTTCCGCCTTTCGCCGATGTCTCGGGTTAAAGGCGGAACGCTTTAAATGATTGCTCCCATGGATTGAGCGATTTCCAACCCTGTCGGCAGTGCCTTGCGAGCTTCGTTAACGATGGCGTCGCGATTGATGCCATAGTGGCGGTAGAGATCGCCAATCGTTCCCGTTTGCCCAAAATGCTCCACTCCAAGCGGGATGGTTCGATGCCCGGCAACAGAGCCCAGCCATGAAAGCGTGGCCGGATGTCCATCCAGGACGGTTAGTACCTTGCAGTGCTTGGGCAAGCCGAGCATCATTTTCTCGATATGACAGGTCGCCTTGCGGTCGCCACGTGCCCGGCTGCGCTGTGCTGCCGTCCAGCCAGCGTTCAGCCGATCAGCAGAGGTGACAGCGAGCACGCCTATATCCCGATGCGTCTCGGCCAATCGGCCGGCTGCCTCGATTGCATCGTTGGCGACAGCACCCTGATAGGCAATGACGATCTCACAGTTCGGCCCAGGCTTTCGGAGCCAATATGCACCATCAATGGCACCTTGCCGGAAATCATCATCGACGCGCTGTCCTGGTTGCTCCAATGGCTTTGTGGTCAGGCGTAGATAAACTGAGCCACCTGTTTCATCCCGCAACCATGTGCGCTCATCCAGATCGCTTTCGCCGTCACGCTGTATGTAGTCGAAGGCCCATTCCATGATGACAGCGAGTTCATCCGCGAAGGCTGGCTCAAAACTGGCAAGCCCGTCCTGAGCCATGCCCGTGAGTGGTGTGCCTACGGATTGGTGCGCCCCTCCTTCTGGGGCAAGTGTGACACCGGACGGTGTGCCCACGATCATGAAGCGTGCATCCTGGTAACAGGCGTAGTTGAGCGCATCCAGCCCGCGATGAACAAAGGGGTCGTAGACAGTGCCAATGGGGATGACCCGCTTGCCCCAAAGACTGTGCGATAGCCCGGCAGCGCCAAGCAGCAGAAACAGATTCATTTCTGCAATGCCCAATTCAAGGTGCTGGCCTTCGGGCGCGAAATTCCATTTGGCCGTTGATGGAATGCGATGCTCGATAAACGCATCCTTCTGCGCTTCACGCGCAAAGAGCTTGCGCCGGTTGACGAAAGCTCCGAGCCCCGTAGTGCCCGTCACATCCGGCGAGGTGGTCATGATCCGCGCCGCAAGATCGCTGTCCCCTTTGGACAGCTCATCAAGGATCTTGCCGAACGCGGCCTGCGTCGATGTCTCGCGATCCGTCGCAAATTCGATCTTGGGCACGGTGAGTTTCGCGTCGGCAAAGCGCCGCAGGCCTTTCGCGAAAAACGGAACGTCGGACAAGAAGGCTTTCAGCCCAGCCTCATCATCCACCGCAGCAAACGGCTCCCATTCCTGTCCTTCAAGCACGCCCATGTATTTCTGCCACTCTGCCATCTGCGCCTTGGTCATCAGGCCACCGTGGTTGTCCTTGTGCCCTGCAATCGGCGTGCCCCAGCCTTTGACGGTGTAGGCAAGAAAACAGGTCGGGCGGTCATGGTCGATGGCGGCAAAGGTATCTGCCATGGTTTGCACGCAGTTACCGCCGAGATTTTCCATCAGATCCGCAAGTTCGGCATCGCTGCGCTTCCCAAGCAGAGCCGTCACGTCTCCCTGATCGCCCAAATCGTCCATCAGGCGCTTTCGCCAGACCTCGCCGCCCATATAGGTCAGCGCGGAGTATTCAGCGTTCGGACAAGCGTCGATCCAGGCGCGCAGCTTGTCGCCCCCCGGTTCTTCAAATGCGGCACGCTGCAATTCACCGTATTTGACCTTGATCACATCCCAGCCAAACGCATCGAAGATCTTTTCTATCCGCTCAAAGAGACCTTCGCGCACGACCCCATCGAGCGATTGGCGATTGTAGTCGATGATCCACCAGGTGTTGCGCAGGTCGTTCTTCCACCCCTCTTGCAACACCTCATAGATATTGCCCTCATCCATTTCCGCATCACCGACCAGGGCCACCATGCGGCCCACCTCGGTATCTGCGCCCCATTCCTTTGCTTTGATGAAGTCTTGTACCATCGAAGCGAGCACGGTAATTCCGACGCCCAAACCTACTGACCCGGTAGAGAAATCTACGTCATCCACATCTTTGGTACGACTTGGATAGCTTTGCACCCCACCAAAGCCGCGAAAGTTCTCCATCTTCTCGCGGCTCTGGTTGCCCATCAGATATTGCATCGCGTGAAACACCGGCGATGCATGGGGTTTGACCGCAACCCGGTCCTCTGGCCGAAGCGTCGAGAAATAAAGCGCCGTCATGATGGAGACCATGGAAGCGGAGGACGCCTGATGCCCGCCAATCTTGATCCCATCCGTTTTAGAACGGATGTGATTGGCATTGTGGATCATCCAATGCGACAGCCAAAGCAGCCGTTGTTCAATGGTTTTCAGATGCGCATTGGACATGAGGAGACCTCTCTCAGGTTGGGCTTAGATTTGGTTGGTGGTAAGCGAGCGATCAGCCGTCCTTGTAGTAGTAGCTATAGCCGTTCAACGCCGGAGCACCGCCAAGGTGGGCGTAGAGAACCTTGGAACCCTTCGGGAAGAATCCTTTCTTGGCGAGGTCGATCATGCCTTGCATGGATTTTCCCTCATAAACCGGGTCCGTCATCATGGCTTCGGTCTTTGCTGCCAACCGGATTGCCTCATTGGTTTCCTCGGAGGGAACACCGTAGGCGGGATAGGCATAGTCCGGATTGATGTGAATTTCATCGTCGCGAACCTTGCGGCCAAGACCGACCAACTCAGCAGTGTTGTCGACGATCTCGCGGACCTGTGCCTTGGTCTGATCCAACGTTCCTGACGCGTCGATGCCGATCACACGATCTGCACGATCCTGCGCAGCGAAACCGACGATCATCCCGCCTTGAGTTGAGCCTGTCACGACACAGACCACGATATAGTCAAATTTGAAGCCCAGTTCTGCCTCTTGCTCGGCCACCTCTTCGGCAAAGCCGATATAGCCAAGTGCGCCGTACTTGTGCACCGATGCTCCCGCCGGAATCGGATAGGGTTTGCCGCCTGTATCTTCGACAGATTTGATCGCATCTTCCCAACTTTTGCGAATGCCGATGTCAAAGCCGTCATCCACAAGGCGTGAATCCGCGCCCATAAGGCGGGTCAACATGATGTTTCCAACGCGATCGTAAACCGCGTCGTAATGTGGCACCCACTTTTCCTGGATAACCACGCAATTCATGCCGATTTTGGCAGCTGTCGCAGCTACCATACGCGTGTGATTGGATTGCACACCGCCGATGGAAACGAGCGTATCTGCACCGCTCGCGATGGCGTCGGGCACGATGTATTCCAGCTTGCGCAACTTGTTGCCGCCAAAGGCTAGGCCGGAATTGCAGTCTTCCCGCTTGGCGTAAAATTCGACATCCGCGCCGACGGCTTCGGTCAATCGTGGCAAATGCTCGATGGCGGTTTTTCCAAAGGTCAGCGGGTAGTGTTCGAATTTGTCGAGTAGCGACATGGGCGATCTCCTGTTTTGCTTGCCTAAACGGTAGCAGAGAGATGGCGGAAGGTGCTTCCCAATTGCGGGTGCAGTTTTTTCTTTTCTTCCTCACTTTGACATATAGATATTTAAAATTGTAATCTGCAGGATAAAAAACGGAAGAATCTTTCATGAGCAGCCTAGATCGAATCGACAAGAGTATTCTTCGAAATCTTCAATCTGACGGTCGGCTCACGAACGCCGAGCTTGCAAAAGCCGTGAATGTCAGTCCCGCGACGTGCCACAGACGCACCCAGGCCCTCTTTGATGAAGGGCATGTCTCGCGCGTTGTTGCCCAGGTAAACCCATCGTCGGTCAGTCTGGGAACTTTGGTGATGGTCGGTGTCGTTCTGGACCGCTCCACACCTGAGAGTTTTGCGGCCTTTGAAAATGCGGTGTCCGACATGAATGAACTACTGGACTGCCATCTGGTAGCAGGAGATTTTGACTACCTGCTGAAAATCCGAGTCAGCGACATGAATGACTTCAACACCATGCACAACAAGATGCTGATCGCTTTGCCGGGTGTCCGCCAAATTCGGACGTTCTTCGTGCTGAAGGAAATCAAGGAGAATGCTCCGCTGGCTTTTTGAGCGCAGTCATTCGCTGCGCTCTGACGAATGAGCAACTTGGGCTCAGCGCCGACATTTTTCGCGTTGCGGCGCAAATAAAGACGCCGAAAGACAGCAACGCGGGTGCGGATTCAACGGACCCCCGCAACACACTGGGCAAACTTCTCTGCCGGGGTTTCGTATTGCAAGGTCTTCCTCGGGCGTTCGTTGAGCTGTCTGGCAACCGCACTGAGTTTCGCTTGACTGTAGGTCAACATATCGAGGCCGCGCGGGAAGTACTGGCGTAGAAGCCGGTTGGTGTTTTAGGATCTGCTCTGCGCGCCCGTAATAGACGTCAGCGGGCGTCAGGTTCCCAAGGCTCTCATGGTAGCGTTGGTTGTTGTAGTATTCGACGAAGGCCCCGATCTGGCGCTCGAGATCACCGGGCAGAAAGTAATGCTTAAGCAGGATATGGTTCTTCATGGTCTGGTGCCACCGTTCGATCTTGCCTTAGGTCTGTGGGTGGTAGGGTGCGCCGCGGACATGATTCATGCCCTTTTCATCGGGGTAATCCGCCAAGTCCCCCGCGATGTAAGAGGCACCGTTATCGCTGAGAAGTCTTGGCTTGGCGACCACGGTTGCGCAGTCACATCCCGAGGCCTCCAGTGCCAGGTCGAGCGTAGCGGTCACGTTCTCAGCCTTCATCGTCATGCAAAGCTGCCAGGCGATGATGTAGCGGCTGTAATCATCGAGGATAGCCGACAGGTAGAACCAACCCCAGCCCAAAACCTTCAGATAGGTGAAGTCAACTTGCCACAGCTCGTTGAGGCGCGTGATTTCATCCCGGAACTCATTGGCCGCCTTCATCACGATTTGCGCCGGTGCCGTCACCAGGTCTTCCGCCTTCAGGATGCGGTAAATCGATGATTCCGACACAAAATACTGCGTTTCGTCTGTGTACTTCACCGCCAGCTCACGAGGTGTCAGACCTTCGTGCTCGAGCGCGAACTCGATAATGTCCGCCCAGGTCTCATCCGGGGGGGCGGTTCCACACAGACCCCGGATGGGACCGCCTGTCCTCAAGCGCGTCAAGCCCACCCTCGGACCAGCGGTCATATCCCATCGCCTGACGGGCGGGCATATGCGAGGCTTCGACGGTGCGGATGATCTCCAGCTTTTCCGATGCAGGATACCTTATACCTCGTACTCCCCATCCCCGATCATGCTTGTTTGAGCAGACGGTTTTCCAAGATCAGGTCGGCAACGACTTCCCTAAGCGTGGCCGATTCCGAGCGCAGCTCCTTGACCTCAGGAGAGGTCACCTGGCGGGCAGTATCTCCGGCCAAGCGTTGCTTGCCCGCCTCGCGAAATTCCTTTGGCCAGCTTGTCGGCCGCGTCCTTCGATATTTCGGATTTCTGGTTCATCTTCGCCACTTGATAGCCACGATGAACCAGAAATCCTCGGTTACGAAAACCTCAAATCTGTCCCATAGGCGCTGATGCCAGACAGCCGAGGTCAATGGCTTAAAGATAGATAGGGACCGGTACGTCTTATTCTCTCATCTGCGCACCAAGATTATACAGAGATACTTCAGGGATCACCCGTTTCGGAGGTTCTCGCTGATCGGGACCACGCGGTATTCAAACGCACCTCGGAATGCAGCAGGCTTCGAAATACCCGCTCTGTTCAATAACATCAGTGCTCCGCGCAAGGTTGACCGTTGAGCGGAACTTTCGCTGTCAACAGAAACCCAGCCTGATGGCGTAGGAGGCCATGATCAGGCGCTGGTTTCACCTTTTCGGGTGATTGCGCCGCAAACGCTTCACCAGCACGATACCCGCACACATTGTGGTCAGTTCGCCCTACGCGACATGGGACCGGGCACCATGGGCATTGAGTGATCAAATCGAGGAAGATGGGAAAATGAGAAATTTAGTGGTTTCTGCATTCATCGGAATGATGTGCATGGTTTCGCTGCCTGCAACGGCCGCGGACTGTGGGAAGGAATTCAATGGGCAATGGGTCCTTGCTGAGCGTTACCATAGCAACCAGTTTGGGTACTACACTTTTTCATACGCATACAATTCCCACGTTGGAAAGGCAGTCATGATCGAGTGGGACTCCCAAACCACAAGGGGAGGTTTTCCGCTCGGTAGCGGTATGCCCGGTCGTAAAGGGGTTAGAATTCTGCAGATGGTCAATAGTTTGAGTGACGGCAACCTAGAAGTCCGTTCTTTAGGGCGGGGCAAATGCGATCTCCTTTTCACAGGACCACCCAGGGTTCCGGTGGACAAATACGGCGCTGCCTCGCGCAATATTTCTCGGAAGGCTCGCCTGACCCACAATGGGAGGACAATGACGTGGTGTTGGGTCGAGTCCGGCCATATGGCGGGAGATTGCAAAACGTACGAGTTACAAAGGTAGACTAAGCGTCGACGGAAATTGGCCTGCTGCTATCTCTAGCGACGCCTTTCGCGTCAAATATGCGTTGAATCAATCAGTAACGAAGGGCGAAAGGCAATTGTGCCAAGCCGTAACCACCTAGTTGAAGATCGGCGGCCCCTAGGCCACAAAGCAGCCATTCAATTGTGTGCAGCGAGCGGTAGCAAAGTCCAAGGTCCGCTATTCGTCATCAACCATGAAGTTCGATGCGATGGAGATGAGCGGCGCACCCATCATCGGAGGGCGTCATAGTAATCCAACCGTAAGAGTGAGCCGAACAGCGGTGCATCACTGAGCTGTGCGTCCGACAACCCGATGCGAGCGCTCGTGACGAACAGGGTTCGGCCATCGCCGCCGAAGGCGCAGCTTGTCGGGCGTGGCACGGGCAAGGGGATCAATCGTTCGACCGACCCGTCCGGCACAATCCGGGCGATTGCTGTACTATCGAACAATACGCTGAGGAGGTGCCCTTCAGCATCCCTCGTCAGCCCGTCCGGCTTGCCCTCCGACGGGTCCATGCTGCAGAACACCCGTCGGTTTTGGATCGTCCCCGAAACGGCGTTGAAATCGTAGGCATAGATCTCACCCTTATGCGAGTCCGTAAAATAGAAGGTTCGACCATCGCGGCTCCACTCCAGACCGTTGGGCAGGTCGAAGCCGGTATCGGCAACATGCCACGTGCCGTCGGGATCAAACCGGTAAAGAATGCCGCCGCCCTTCTTCCCGTCCCTATTCATGAACCCGGTCCACAGCCGACCATATGTATCGAATTTTCCGTCGTTGAAGCGGAAGGTCGGATCGGCGTGCGGTGCCCCGGCGAAGCGCTCGATCTCACCGTCAGCACCCAGGCGAGCAAGCCCATCCTCAAGGCCGAGGACAATGTCTCCTGACGGGTTTTGCGCAAGAAGTCCGATGCTGGAAGGTGTTGCCACGACCTCGCTGGTCCCATCTTCGGGATTGTAGATGTGCAGTTGTTTCCCCGTAATATCGATCCACAGCAGGCGGGCGTGCCGCGCACTCCATATCGGGCTTTCTCCGATCATCGCGTCGGCTTTGGTGGCAACGGCGATATCCGTACTCTCACGCCTCATCATCTTGCCTCCGGTGCGAGGCATGCGATCCTGTCCCACACGGCAGCGACCGCGCCGGGGCTGTCGGCAGCAACCGCGCGCAGGTCGCGAGGGTAGTCTACCCCCCCTGCCTCTACCGCGCGCGCTGCATGGAACTGGCCGTTCGCCGCGCGCAGCACCCAGCCGCCTTCCGTGCAGGCGTTGGAGGCCAGGAACGCCACTCCGGGTGCAACCGCCGATGGCTTCAGGTCCTCCGGTTCACCCTCGACGCCCCACATGCGGGTCTTGGCGACCGGAGACACTGCGTTGACGACAATTCCATGCTCGGCACCCTCGTCGGCGAGGACGTTCATGACCCCCACAGCCGCCATCTTGGCGGCCGCATAGGAAGTAAGGCCTTTCTGGACATATTGCGGATAGAGAGCCCGGCAGGAGGTGGTGATGACAATCCTGCCATAGTTGGCCCCGCGCATTCCGGTCCATGCAACCTGAGCAAGCCAGAGCGGCGCCTTGGCCGTGACCGCCATCATGTGGTCGAAAGACGGCTCCTTGAGATCTTCGATCCGTTCATACGCAACCCAGCCGGCATTGTGGATCAGCGCATCCAGCCGACCGCACAACGCGATACAGTCACGGACAAGCGCACGGCATCCGTCCGGCGTGTCGATCGCGCCCGCAAAGGGATGGGCATCGATCCCTTCCGCGCGAAGCGCAGCAGCGGCGGTTTCCGCAATCGTGCCGTCCCGGCCGCACCCATCGGACTCTGCACCGACGTCATGCAGCAGGACCGTCGCCCCGAGTTGACCGATACTGCGGGCATAGGCCAACCCCAAGCCCCGACCGGCACCAGTAACGAGCACGGCCTGTCCTTTGAAATCTGGTTCTTTCATCATGGCATCCTCCATTGCGGGGAAGATGGCCATGTCGGTATGATACTTCCAATATAAAATATGGTCTTATTCAATATGCCTGACATATCAAAAGTTACACCTGCCATCGGGCGCGGAATGATTGATCTTCGAAAGATGGAACAATTCGTCGCCGTTGCCGAGGAGCGTCATTTCCACCGTGCGGCCAACCGGCTCGGCATGTCGCAGCCGCCCCTGACGGTCGCGATCCGAAAGCTCGAAGAGGATCTCGGCATCGAGTTGCTCGACCGGGGGCAGAACCGGGTTCTGGGCCTGACCGCCGCCGGGCTAACCTTCCTTCGTGAAGCTCGCGAGACGTTGCGCCAAGCCGACCACGCAATCACCACAGCGCGTGACACGGCCGCAGGCCGCACGGGGCTCATCCGGCTTGGTTACGTCGGAAGCGCGCTTTATGGTCGGCTGCCCGACACGATCCGGGAATTCAGAAATGCGCGACCACATGTTCGGCTGGAACTGCGTGAGGCAACGACGGCAAGCCAAATCGCAGGCCTACGGGGCGGCTCACTGGATGCCGGAGTCATCATCCCGCCAATCGCGCAGACCGCAGGCATCGAGCTTCGCGACTTTGACAAGGACAAGCTCTCCATCGCCCTGCCATCGGACCATCATCTGGCCGATAAAGACGATCTTTGCCTGCCTGACATTGCTGACGAGGATTTCGTACTATGGCCTATGGTCGAGGGACGCGGCTTCCATCTTCAGGTCATTCGGCTGTGCGCCGAGGCAGGGTTCGTACCTCGGGTAACGCAAGAGGCGCATGGGATTCATGCCGTCTTGTCTCTCGTCGCGGTCGGCGCCGGCGTGGCGATTGTCCCGGAAAGTATGCAGCAATTCCGCCCCGGCCAAGTAACCTATCGATCCATTGCTGCGGCCGGTGCGGACTTCCCGCTATGTCTGGCCGTCCTTGAGCCAAGCCCCGCCACAGCGGCGTTTGTAAAGATGGCCTCTTGAGGCGGCACCGCGTACCGATACCGAAGGTCTCCGAGAAAAGTTGCCTTTCGTGCGCTCTGCAGCATTCCGTAGAATGGGCTCGGAGCAATCGTATGCCACAAGGCACCTGAAGGACGACGCCGCGGATGGAGCTCCCATCTGGTAGGGGTGATCATTTTCTAAACGGATGTTAGCTTGCATGGACAAATTGGGAGCAACTTATGACATTTGAAATCTGGACGATTTACGCAGCAACCGTACTCGCCTTGATGAGCACGCCAGGGCCGAGCCAGCTTCTTATGTTGTCTAATAGCGGGGCTCATGGACTTCGAAGGTCACTCGCAACTGCGGCGGGTGATCTTTCAGCAAACTCTCTGCAAATGCTGGCGGCGGGTTTGGGTTTGGCAGCGATCATCGCGGCTTCAGGTGCTGCGCTCGCATTTATTAAGTGGGCTGGAGTTGCTTACCTGATCTGGCTCGGCATCCGTATGATAAGAAGAGCAAAACCCGGTAGTCCCCTAGCCAATGACACTGAACGAAACGTGTCGCTCGGCAATCTCTGGATGCAAGGATTTCTTACGTCGGCAGCCAACCCCAAAGCTGTTGTCTTCTTTGCAGCTCTTTTTCCGCAGTTCATAGCCGCTGACCACTCGTTCTGGCCTCAGTTTCTAACTTTGTCCGCGACATACATTATCATGGATGGGCTGTTTCTTTCAGCTTACGGGGCCGGGGCAAGTTGGATCGCGGCTCGATTCAAAGGGGCTGCGAAAGTTTGGATAGAGCGCATCGGAGGCAGCTTCATGATCGTTGCAGCGATCATGTTGGGTCTCAAGTCGATTTCGCGACAGTAGTCAGTATGGGCTCAGGCCGGTTGTCCACCGCGCTCCGCCTGGGGGACTGGACTGCGGGGCGAAGCGGTCATTCCTTCAATGAAACTATCCGGTCCGCTCGAAGTGAATTTAGGAACGCTTGATCGTGACTGACGACCACCACCGCGCCATCGTAGCATGTCAGGGCCGCTTCCAGCGCTTCGACCCCTTCCAGGTCAAGATGGTTCGTCGGCTCGTCGAGGATCAGAAGTTGCGGCGGTGGCGTCGCGCCCAGAGCGCAGGCGAGGCCCGCGCGCAGTTTTTCACCCCCGCTTAGCCCCCCGGCGCGGCGCAGGGCATCGGCGGCACGAAACCCGAACCGGGCCAAGGCGGCATGGGCCGTTCGTGTCGTGGCCTGCGCGTTCAGATCACGGAAGGTCTCAAGGAGGGTTCGGTCAGGATCGAGCATCCCAACATGCTGGTCCAGAAACGCCCAAGGGACACAGGCCTGCGCGTGACCGGTCGCCGGGGTGAGCTCGCCGGTGATGAGCTTGAGCAGGGAGGTCTTGCCGCTGCCATTTCGGCCCGCGATCACAACGCGCTCGGGTCCAGTGATGGTAAGTGAGAAGTCTTGGATCACCGGAGCAGCCGGGTCATGTCCGCCGGTCACGCGATCCATGATCAGGACGGTCTTGCCGACCGGGAGACCGCTTGGTGCGATATCCATATGGAGAGGGTTCAGTACCTCGACCTTCTCACGGGCGGCGGACAGGGCATCCTCGGCCGCCGCCCGGCGGTCTTCACGCAGGCGCGCGCCCGCGCCGCCAGATGCTTCCGCACGGCCCTTTGCGGCATCCATCAGGATTTTCGGCTGGTCCCCCTTCGC
This sequence comes from Roseovarius sp. MMSF_3281, assembly GCF_030733685.1. GTDB lineage: Bacteria > Pseudomonadota > Alphaproteobacteria > Rhodobacterales > Rhodobacteraceae > Roseovarius. The sequence continues at coordinate 111,951 of NZ_JASHIM010000005.1, read as the reverse complement.
GCGGGACTTGCGGCCAGCACTGTCTTTTCTGGCTTTGCGTTCGGCGGCCTGTTGCGCACGGCGCGCTGCCTCAGCTTGGGCCTTTTCCGCATGGACGAGGTCCTGCGCCGCGGCCGCGCGCTCGCGTTCCTTCTGGTCTCGGAAGACGCTGTAGTTGCCCCCATATCTGGCCGCACCCAAGGAGGTGAGTTCGACGATGGCATCCATTTCCTCCAGAAGCTCGCGATCATGGCTGGCTATGATCGCGCCACCGGTCCAACTGTGCAGAAGGTCGATCACCGCACGGCGTCCGGCCCGGTCGAGATTGTTCGTCGGTTCATCCATGAGCAGGAAATCCGGCTCTGCCAAGATCAGCGCGCCCAGGGCCGCCCTGCTTCGCTGACCACCGGACAAGCTGGCAAGCCGGGTCCATGGATCGGCCGAGAGATCGACTTTGGCAAGCGCGGCTTCGATCCGGGTGGGCAAGGTCCAATCCGCGTCGGCCAACTCGTTCGCGGTCGCCTGACCTTGCTCCGCCCGATCTATCACGTTCAGGGCCTGGCTTGCGCGCAGAAGGTCAGCGATTGTCTCGTTGGGGTGTTCCAGCGTCTCCTGTCGCATCACAGCGACCGAGCCTGTTATGCTGACTTGGCCCGTTGCCGGGGCCGTATCGCCCGCGATCAGGTGCAGAAGCGTGCTTTTCCCGGCACCGTTACGCCCGACGAGGCCAGCACGCTCGCAGCCGAAAGTAAGGTCGAGATCGGTGAAGAGCGGTGTGCCGTCAGGTATGGACCAAGACAGGCCGGACAGAGCAATGGATGCAGGCATGGGACAAGAGTTCTCGCGATGAAACCGAAGGGGTGAGGGTTGCGAGCGTCATGTCCATGGCGAGGGAAACTCCTGTCGTTGGATGCTCAAGAGGTAGTGAAGCTCGCGCGCGCTCGCAAGCCCCCTTCAGTTCGGGAGCGTGAATGACATCGGCACGGTGGTTCCAAGCCGATTAAGGGGTCCAGACCCTAAAGCGTTCCGCCTTTAACCCGAGACATCGGCGAAAGGCGGAACGCGTGCAACGATTGAGCGGAGCACTGCGTTTCGCGAAAATCTGTGATTCAGGTTTTTCGCGAAACGCTTTAAGTGGCTCTTTCGGTTCTCGACAACAGGAACGCCGCAACCCCCATCAGACCGGCGGACGCGCGATTGATCATCGCCCGCCGCAATGGTGTCAGCGCGCGCGCCCCAACGAAAGTGCCCGACGAGACGCATCGCCACGGACAAGCTGCGATCCTACGGCGCAACCAAACGCGAGGTCGCACCGGGGCTCGAACATCGCTCGCACAAGGGGTTGAATAATCGAGCGGAGAACAGCCATCTGCCGGTCCGTCGAGTTAATCTGACAACACCGTTTCGGGATCACGGTGCGGCCAGTTGGACACAAAGGTCAGGCGGTCGCAAATTGCCCGACCCACAAATGCCAGCCCTTTGATGCCTACAGGCTCATCGGGATGATAGCCCGTCTGCCTTCCCGCGCAAAGCAGGGTGTTTCATCCGTGAGGGCGGAGGAGAATGTCAGTGCTTTTCAAAACGCGCTGACCCGGTATCCTGCACCCATGCGGTATCCGGCGGTCATATTGATAAGCCTGTGGGCCTGCCTGTCCGGTACGGTCAGCGCAGCCGATCTGCGGGTTCTGACATCCCTGCCGCCCAGTGTGTCGGAGCCCTATGTAGATCTTTTCATATCCCGGACAGAGAACGGTGCCGCGCAGGTGCTCAACAAGAACACCATTGCCGGGATCGACGAGATATTGCGCGGCAACGAACGTGGCTTCGATGTATTCTGGGCGTCCTCGCCCGAGGCATTTGAAATACTGTCGCGCAGCGATGCCTTTACCGATGGCGATGTTTGCGGGCCGGACGGGCCGCCGCCGGTGGCCGCATTCGCGCTGTCCTCGGTCGGATGGGCGCGGCGCAGGGATTCGGACCTGTTCATGCCGGCCGAATGGAATGACCTGAGGCGCCCGTTATACCGCAATCGTCTGGCGATGGCGCGCCCGGCGCGGTCGGGATCGACCCATATGCTGATCGAGCAGCTTTTGCAGGTCAGGGGCTGGCAGGACGGCTGGGCCTTCATTCTGGGCATGTCGGCCAATCTGTCCACACTCACGGCGCGTAGTTTCGGGGTGCCCGACGGGCTTGTGAACGACAGGTTCGATATCGGTCTGACGATCGACTTTCTGTCACAGGCCAACAGCGCCTTTCTGAGGTTTCAGTATGGGCGTCCCCTGGTGGTTGCGCCTGCGCAGATCGGGATTTTGCGCAATGGCCGCGATCCGGATGCGGCCTGTGCCTTCCTGAGTGCCGTACTATCGCGGGAAGGGCAGTTGACCCTGCTTTCGCCCGGAATTTCACGCGTGCCCTATAATCCGGATATCCGCGCCGAGGTGAAAGACAGGCTGCCCACGGAAATCGTGGATGCGTTGAAACTGACATGGTTCGAATACGATGCCGAAACCTCGGCGGATCGCTACTGGGCGGTGAATACCCTTTTCGACCTGATGATCACCGAACAACTGGATCGCCGCCGCACGCTCTGGCGTATGCACCATGACCTGAAACCATATGCACCGGCGGCGTACCTTGATCGGGTTCACGAACTGCTGACCACCGTCGTTGCCACCGAAGACGAGGCTACGCTGGCGACAGGGGCCGATGCGGGGTTGCGCAACACCTCGCTGATCCGGATGGACCCGCATATGCGCTCGCTGGCAGAGGATTGGCGGGTGCGGGTCATTACGCAGCTTGAGGCAGCGGAACGTGCGCTTTCGGACCTCCAGAAAAGGTATCTTCCATGAAGCGCCTGTTCGACCGGCTGCTGCCGAAGATCTGGACACGGCTTTTCCTGATGATCGTCACGGCGGTTCTGTTGACATGGGCGGTGATCGGGATTGCTTTGTATTGGCTGGGCAATGCCCAGGCTCTGGTTCACACCTTCAGCACCGAACATACGCCCCGGTTGATGCAAACCACCGATCTGGCTGCGCAGGCATCGGACCTGGCGGTGCTGAGCAATCGGATTCTCTATTCAAATGCCGACACGCCCAATACGTTCGAAAACGATCTGCGGGTCTCGGTGGATCAGTTGAACCAGATGCTGCGCAACTCCTTCAGTACACCCGAAATGCAGGCGCAATCGCTGGACCTGCAAAGGCAACTGGCCGGGGTGATCCGGTCACTGGATCGCGCCCGCCGGTTCGAGACCACCTTGCGCGGGCAGGTCAACAGGCTGCGTTGGATCAACGTGGATATTCAGGACGAAACCACACCACTGGTCGCGGACTTTTCTTTCAACATCGCGGCATTGATCCGTGGCCTGACGCAGGAAAACGACCCCGAGGAACGCCGCAGGCAGGCCGAGGTCCTGATGGCCGAACAGGCGCTTTACCGCACGTTCGTGGATATCGGCACCGAAGCTTCGATCGCAAGCACCCTGGCGGTGGAAGGTTCGGCGAGCATGCAGAACGAACAGCTTGAACAATTTGCCGGGCTTTTGTCGGATGCGCTGAGCCGCCTCAACGGACAGCTTCAGAGGCTGCCGCTCAAGGCGGAGTATGTCACTTTGCGGCAGTCGATCGAGGCCTTGAACCAGATCGCCGTCGGGCAGGGCAGTATCGTTTCGGTCCGCCGCAGCTGGCTGGAGGAGCGCAGAATTCTCAGTCAGCAGCTTGAGGCCAGCCTTTCGGGCCTGTCCGCGCTTCAATCGCTTGTTCAGGATCTGTCTGCGGATCGCCGCGCCGAAATCCTCAGTACGAGCGAGGCGTTCGAAACCAGCGCTTCGCGCACGGTTCGTCTTTTGGTGGGGATGACGATATTCGCGGCACTGGCCGCGCTGATCATCCTTTTCGCATATATCCGTCCCGCAATCATTCTCCCGCTGGATCATCTTACCGCCGCGATGCGTGCAATCGCCGAAGGGCGACAGCCCCGCCTTGTGGACCTTCCGGCGCGCAACGATGAAATCTCGCAGCTTGCCGGGGCGGTCGCGGCCTTTCGCGACTCTGTGCAAGAGCGCGACCGTGCGATCGAACAGCTTCAGCAAACCCAGTCCGAGCTTGTTCAGACGGGCAAGATGGCCGCGCTTGGCAACCTGTCGGCGGGGTTGTCGCATGAGCTGAATCAGCCGCTTGGGGCAATTCGGCAGCGTTTGCACATGACGGGGAAGGCACTTGAGCGCGCCGATGTGGCGACGGCACAGGGCCAGACGGCAAAGATCGACGACCTGGTTGCCCGGATGGAGCGCATCATCAGCCATTTGCGGCGTTTTGCACGCGCGTCGGAATACAGGCGCGACACGATCCGTCTCTCGCAGGTGATTGACGCGGCCTGCGAATTGCTTCGCTCACGGTTGGATGATCACGGGATCACGGTCGACATCGACGATACCCTGAACGACATGACCGCCACCGGCGATTTCATTCTGATCGAACAGGTTGTGGTCAATCTGGTCTCGAATGCGATTGACGCGATTGCGGCCACGTCAGGCCCCGGCGGTATCGTCTTTCGGGCCGAGCCCGCAGCGCCGGAAAATGTGGCCTTCTCGGTGCTGGATACCGGCGTGGGTCTGGGCGATCTGGAGCCCGAACGCGCCTTCGATCCGTTCGTGACAACAAAAACCCCCGGCGAAGGTCTGGGTCTGGGGTTGTCCATTTCCTATAACATCATCACCGGAATGGGCGGCGGCCTGCGCCTGGCGCACCGGGCAGAGGGCGGTACGCGCGCCACGGTCATCTTGCCGAAAGGGACATGAGCCATGACGGATGAAAAGCTGATTTATCTTGTGGACGATGACAAGGATTTCCGCGAAGCCACATGCGAGTTTCTGGAGGCCGAAGGCTTTCCGACCGCCGCGTTCGAACAGGGCGACGCGATGCTGGCGCAGCTCGATCCGGAATGGAACGGCATCATTCTGTGCGATTTCAGAATGCAGAAAATGGACGGACTCGCGGTGCTTGAGGCTGCTCGCAAATCTGCGCCGGGGGTTCCGTTCGTCATGTTGACGGGTCATGGCGATCTGCGCACGGCCATCGCCGCCACCAGGGCGGGGGCGTATGATTTTCTCGAAAAGCCGGTACAGCCCGACTACCTGCTCAGCCTGCTGCGCCGAGGGCTGAAAGTTCGCAAGCTTGCCGTTGAAAACAATCGCCTGCGCCGCCGGGTGGCACGCTACAGTGACATGCGCTCGCGTCTGATTGGCACGTCGAAGGCCATGAAGGCCTGCCGAAACGAATTGCTGAACGTGACCCCGCTGCCCGTGACGGTGACGCTTTACGGAGAGGCGGGCACCGGCAAGGAACTCGGCGCGCGCACGATCCACGAGTTTTCCGAACTGACGGGCGAATTTCACACCATCAACTGCGCAACTGCCACCATAGACAGCCTGCGGGCCGAACTGGAGCGCCAGACCGATCCGCAAGACACGCTGTTCATGCGGTCGCTACATCAGATGGATGCCTTTCTGCAAAGCCATCTGGCGGAGTTTCTGCGCCAAGGCCAACGCCCGCGCGTGATTGTGTCGATGATCGGCGATCCCGATGCGCATATGGCAAGCGGTGTCCTGACCAGGGAACTTTACTATCTGATAAATGTCGCGACGATCTGCCTGCCGCCGCTTCGCAGCCGTGACCGGGATATTTTCATCCTGCTCGAAAATTTCCTTCGCACGGGGGCGGCGCGATTGGGGAAAAGGCTGCCGCATGTCGATACGGCGCTGATCGAGCGTTTTCGGGCGCATGACTGGCCCGGCAATGTCCGTGAACTGCGCAATGTGGCCGACCGTTTGGTGATCGGTCTTCCGGTCGACCTCAAGGCCACGGCCCGCGATGCGGGGCTGACCATGTCCTATGACGAAGCCATGCGCGATTTCGAACGCAGCCTGCTGGAGCGTACACTGGTGGAAACGGGCGGGCACAAGGGCGATGCGGCTGCAATGCTGTCGATCCCGCGCAAGCGGCTTTATCTGCGGCTCAAGGCGGTAGGCCTGTCCGAATAGGTCAATTTTGACCCAAACGGCGTGTCAAAATCGACCTAAAACCACCCTCAAATCCCTATTTTTGCAAGAAATTTGATCGCTTGCCCGCTTGCCCACAGAGTTTCCGGGCGCTGGAGGAGCGCAAGGATATCTGGGAGGGTTCCATGAAATTGAAGCATTTGTTCTTCTCGTCACTGGCCGCGACTGCGCTGGCGGGTGGCTCGGCTGTGGCCGAAGGGTCGATCACGGTCATCACATCGTTCCCCGACTCGATGACAGGCCCGATCGAAGCGGCCTTCGAGGCGGCACATCCCGAATACGACCTTGAGGTTTTGAACAAGAAAACCTCGGCCGGGGTGAAGTACATTCAGGAAATCGCAAGCGATAACACCGCCGACATCTTCTGGGCGTCGGCGCCGGATGCGTTCGAGGTTCTGAAAAGCGACGGTATGCTGGATCAGGTGGAGATCGCATCCGAAGGCATTCCCGACAAGATCGGGGCCTATCCGCTGAACGATCCCGATGGGTATTACTTCGGCTTTGCCGGTGCGGGATACGGCATCATGTGGAACGAACGCTATCTCAAGGCGCACGATCTGGAGCCCGCCCGCGAGTGGGAACAACTGGCTGATCCCAAGTATCACGGCCATGTCGGCATGTCCGCGCCATCACGGTCGGGCACGACGCACCTGACCGTCGAAACTGTCTTGCAGGGCGATGGATGGGATGACGGCTGGGCCAAATGGAAATGGATCGCCGGGAATTTCTCGACCGTGACCGAACGCAGCTTCGGGGTGCCCGACGGGGTGAACACCGGCAGTTTCGGTCTGGGGATCGTGATTGATTTCTTCGGGTTCTCGTCGAAGGCGTCAGGCTTCCCCGTCGATTTCGCCTATCCGACAGTCACCGCCCTGGTTCCGGCCAATATCGCCGTCGTGAAGAATGCGCCCAATCAGCAAGGGGCCATCGCGTTTGTCGAATTCCTGCTGACCCCCGAAGGGCAATCCGTGCTTCTGGACCCCGCGATCATGCGGCTGCCTATCAACCCGGCGACCTATGCCAACGCGCCCGAAGGGTTTCCCAACCCGTTCGAGGATTCGACCATCGGCGCCAGCGTGAAATTCGACGTCGAGAAATCCGGCGCGCGCTACAATCTGGTCAACTCGATGTTCGACGTGATGATCACCTATCGTCTCGATGACCTGCGCAGCGCCGTGAACGCGATTCAGCAGGCCGAGATGAAACACGCGGACGGCGACAATGCCGAGGCCAAGGCTTTGATCGCCGAAGCCCGCAGCCTGATCGAGGCCAACCCGATTGACGAAGCCACCAGCCTCGATCCCGATTTTGCCGCGGTCTTCACCAAGAAGCGCCGCAAGGCGACCGACACGGTCGAGGGCCGCCAGGCCGAGGTCGAACAGGAATGGGATGCGATGGTGGTCGAAAACTACCGCCGCGCTCGTGAACTGGCCGACCAGGCGGCAGCCATGTAAGCGCTCTGCCGGCCCGGTTCGGGCCGGTCTCACCCTCGCCGTTCAGCACGGCGAGGGGTTTTGGGGAAGGTGGAAAAAATGCCAAGCATGAACAGGTCTACACCCGGCGCGACCGCCGGAATCGCCGATCGTTTGCCCAAATGGCTGGTGCCGAACCTGTCGGGCCTGCATATAGTGGCACTGTTTATCGCGCTGCTGCTGATCGGGTTGCTTCTGGTGCCGGTCGCGCAGGTGATGATCGTCGCCTTTCAGGATCCGGTAACCGGCGCGGCGACCTTGCAGAACTTTCTGGATTTTTTCCGCACGTCCCTGTTCCGTGAGAGTTTCTGGAATTCATTCTATGTGTCGGCCATGTCGGTGGTTATGGCCACCGCGATTGCCCTGCCGCTGGCCTATATCACGACACGGTTTCATTTTGCAGGCTCCGTCCTGATCCAGAGTCTTGGGTTCATTCCGCTGATCATGCCGCCCTTTGTCGGCGCGGTCGCGATGCAGCTGATCTTCGGGCGCAACGGCACGGTAAACCTGCTTCTGCGCGATTACCTCGGGTTCGACATTCCGTTCATGGAGGGCCTGAACGGCGTGATCCTTGTGCAGTCGATCCATTATTTCCCGTTCATCCTGATCAACCTGTCGGCGTCGTTGCGTAATATCGACCGTTCGATGGAAGAAGCCGCGCAGAACCTCGGTTCGCACGGGATGCGTCTGTTCCGGCGGGTCGTCTTTCCGCTGGCGATGCCGGGCTATATCGCCGGGGCGGCGCTGGTTTTCATCAAGGTCTTCGATGATCTGGGAACGCCCCTGCTTCTGAACGTCAATAACATGCTGGCGCCGCAGGCCTATCTGCGGATTTCGTCCATCGGTATCAGTGATCCGATGGGGTACGTGATTTCCGTCATTCTGGTCGTTTTCTCGGTTCTGTCACTATGGGCGTCCTTCCTGTTCATGCGCGGCAAGGATTACGCCACCGTCCAGAAGGGCGGCGGCGGCATGGCCAAGCGCAACCTGAAACCGGCGGAAAAGGTGCTGGCCTATGGCGTGGTGATCTTCATCCTGCTGCTGGTCCTGACGCCGCATATCGGCCTGACGCTCTTGTCCTTCGGTACGATATGGTCTTTCGCGCCGTTGCCTGACGGCTACACGCTGCAGAACTACGTGACGATGTGGGAAGGCTCGAAAACCTTCATTCTGAATACCCTGCTTTATGCCGGGATCGCCGCCACCGCAGACGTGATCCTTGGAACGGCGATTGCCTATATCGTGCTGCGCACAAATATCTTTGGCCGCAAGGGGCTGGATTACCTGGCGACGGCGGCATTGGCCGTGCCCGGCGTGGTGCTGGGGATAGGGTATCTGCGGACCTTCCACAGCGTCGATGTGCCTTTCGTGGGCGAACCGCTGGCCAGCTGGTGGGTGGTGATCGCCCTTGCGCTGATGATCCGTCGCTTGCCCTATGCCCTGCGCGCCTGCTTGGCGGCACTGCAGCAGGTCAGCCTTGCGCTGGAAGAAGCCGCCGAAAGCCTGGGCGCCACGAAAAAGCGCACCATCTACAAGATCGTCGTGCCGCTGATGAAGGGCGGCCTGCTGGCAGGGTTCGTGACCAGTTTCGCCACCGCGGCTGTCGAACTGTCGGCCACCATCATGCTGGTCAGCTCCAATCAAGATGCGCCGCTGGCCTATGGCATCTACCTGTTCATGCAGACCCCATCGGGACGCGGGGCAGGAGCCGCGCTTGGCGTGGTGGCGGTGCTGCTGGTGGCGGCTGGCACGCTGGCCTCCCAGATCATTATCGAACGCGACAAAAAGGCCAAGGCTTCGGCCGATATGCACTGAAAAGGCGGAGACGGAAGAATGGACCAGACCGGCATCAAGATCGAAGACCTGCACCTGTCATTCGGCGAGACACAGGTTTTGCGCGGCGTGAACCTCGATATCCGCCCCGGAGAGTTTTTCGCCTTTCTCGGCCCGTCCGGGTCGGGAAAATCCACATTGCTGCGCGCGATTGCCGGGTTCGGCCCGACACCGCAGGGGCGTATCCTGATCGGGGATCGCGATGTCGTTGGGCTTGACCCGTGGAAGCGCAATGTCGGCATGGTGTTTCAGTCATACGCCCTTTGGCCGCATATGAGCGTGCGCGACAATGTCGGGTTCGGTCTCAGGGAACGCAGGGTGCCCGCAAGCCAGATCAGGGACCGCGTGGATGCGGCGCTGGAACTGGTGGGTCTGGCGCATCTGGCCGACCGTATGCCCAACCAGCTATCGGGCGGACAGCAGCAGCGCATCGCCCTGGCGCGCACGGTCGTCGTCGAACCCGAGGTTCTGCTGCTGGACGAGCCGCTGTCCAATCTCGATGCGTCGTTGCGGGTGCAGATGCGGCGCGAACTGCTGCACCTTCAGCGCAAGCTGGGCCTGACGACCATTTTCGTGACCCACGATCAGGAAGAGGCGAACACCACATCCGACAGGATGGCGGTTCTGGATGGCGGTGTGATTCAGCAGGTCGGCACCCCACAGGAATTGTACGACCGGCCCGCCAATCTGTTCGTCGCGAACTTTCTGGGCACCGCCAATATCTTTGAGGGCCGGGTCGAGATCGACGGCGACGCCGCGCGGTTCCACACGAAAACCGGCGAGGTGCTCACGATCCCGGCCTCGGGCAATCTGGACGGCAGCAACGTGGTCTTGCGCCCGCAGAACATCTCGATGACACAGGCCCCGGAACCGGACGCCCTGAAAGGCGAGGTGCTGCACCGCGAATTTCTTGGCAGTCAGATCCGGTACCTGGTCAAGGTCGCGGGCACCGAGATTGTCGTCGATCAAAGCCACAGCGCCGGGCGCGACTGGTTCGATCCGGGGGCGCAGGTGCATCTGGTCGCCAATACCTCGAGCGCGGTTATTCTGTGAAACAAATACAGGCAGTCAAAATGAACCCCAGTCCCGATGTCTACCTTTTGCGGCATGGCGAAACCGCCTGGAACAAGGCGGGACGCATTCAGGGTCAGATGAATTCCGACCTGACCGATCTGGGCCGCGAGCAGGCACAAGCACAGGCCGGTATTCTCAAACGGTTGGAGATCGGGCTGGACGGCATCGGTCGGTTTTGCAGCCCCCTGACCAGAACCCGTGAAACCGCCGCGCTTGCGCTCGGGGGGCGGGACTGCACCATCGACGACCGCCTGATCGAAATCGGATGCGGCGCGTGGCAAGGGCTGACCCCTGCCGAACGCGCCGCCCGCGATCCCGAAATCGTGGCGCGCTGCAAAACGGATCTCGACCTGTATTTCAACGCGCCGGGCAACGAGGGGCTGTCGGCGGTTCAGGCGCGGGTCGCTGCGTTTCTGGCCGACCTGACCGGCCCGGCCGTGATCGTGTCGCACAAGGTGACGCTGATCGTCATGCGCGGCCTGCTGACAGGCCTGCCGGACGACAGGCTATCCGGACTGACCTCCCGGCAAGGAACCGTGATCCATATCAGCGGCGGGCAGGAACGGCATTACGAGTGACCCATGCCCCCGGATATGGACGGTGGGTGGCGAGGGGACTGCCGCAAGTCTGAAACCGCGTTGGCGCCCGTACGCTCATTTCCTGTTTCGCATGGCATCCTGCAGTGCCGCGCCAAGGGCACCTTGGCCGGTTGACCCTTGCCCGCTCTTTTGCCGGTTCTGTCCCTTGGGGCCGCTGCCCGGCTTTGCATTGCGCGGTGGTTTCATTTCCGCCGGAGGTTTCGATCCGCCGTTGTCCTTGCGCATGCTCAGGCCGATGCGTTTGCGTGCCACGTCCACCTCGGTCACGCGCACCTTGACGACATCGCCGGTCCTGACCACCTCGTGCGGGTCCTTGACGAAACGGTCGGCCAGTTGGCTGACATGCACCAGCCCGTCCTGATGCACGCCGATATCCACGAAGGCCCCGAAAGCGGCGACATTGGTGACCGTGCCTTCCAGCGACATGCCGGGGCGCAAATCTTTGATGTCGTCGATCCCGTCGGCAAGGCGGGCGGTCACGAAATCCGGGCGCGGGTCACGGCCCGGTTTTTCAAGCTCGGCAAGGATATCGCGCACGGTGGGCAGGCCGAACCTGTCATCCACGAAATCCTCGGCACGCAGCCCCTTCAGGGCCTCGGGGGCACCCATGATGGCGCGGATGTCCCGCCCGCAGGCCTGCACGACCCGGCGCGCGACGTCATACGCCTCGGGGTGGACCGAGGTGGCATCGAGTGGCTCATCGCTGTCGCGGAGGCGCAGGAACCCGGCGCATTGCTCAAAGGCTTTCGGCCCCAGCCCGGACACCTTGAGCAGCGCCTTGCGGGACGGGAATATGCCCTCAGCATCGCGATGCGCCACGATGGCCTGCGCCAATGACGGGCCAAGCCCGGCCACACGCGCCAGCAAAGGTGCCGACGCCATATTCAGATCGACCCCCACGGCGTTCACCGCATCTTCGACCACCGCATCAAGCGTTTGCGCCAGCCGCCGCTGGTCCACGTCATGCTGATACTGGCCGACACCGATGGATTGCGGCGTGATCTTCACCAACTCGGCCAGCGGGTCTTGCAGCCGCCGCGCGATGGACACCGCACCGCGCAATGACACGTCGAGATCGGGAAACTCCTCGGCGGCCAGTTCTGAGGCGGAATAGACGGATGCGCCTGCCTCGGACACGATCACGCTGGACGGGCGCGGCGTGCCCTGCGGCAGTTGTTTCAACGCATCGGCGACCATCCGTTCGGTCTCGCGGCTGGCGGTGCCGTTTCCGATGGCGATCAGTTCGATTCCATGTTGGCGGACCAGTTCAAGCACGGCAGCCTGCGCGCCCCGCAGATCGTTCTTGGGCTGGAAGGGATAAAGCGTCGTCGTCGCAAGCAGCTTGCCGGTGGCATCCACGACCGCGGCCTTGACGCCGGTGCGAATGCCCGGATCAAGCCCCAGCGTGGCGCGCGGCCCGGCGGGGGCGGCCAGAAGCAAATCCTTGAGATTACGTCCAAAAACGGAAATCGCCTCGTCATGGGCGCGTTTGCGCAACTCGCCCATCAGGTCGATATACATCGTCAGGCTCAGCTTGACGCGCCATGTCCAGCCCGCCACCTCGCGCAGCCATGTATCCCCCGGCGCAGTGCCGGGGATGCCGATGGCCGCCTCGACCATCTTCACCGCGCGGGGCACGCCGGTGTCGGGATCGGGGGCGATGTCGACGGTGACGATCTGCTCCTTGGCCGCGCGCAGGATGGCAAGCGCACGGTGCGAGGGGATGGTGGCCCATTTCTCGCGATGATCGAAATAATCCGAGAACTTGACGCCCTCGGTTTCCTTGCCCGGCTGAACACGGGCCGAGATGATCGCCTCGCTACGCATGAACTCGCGCAGGCGGCCTAGAAGATCGGCGTTTTCGCTCATCTCTTCGGTCAGGATGTCGCGCGCGCCCTCAAGCGCCTCTTTGGTCGATGGCACGGCCTCGGTGATGTAACCGGCAGCCAGCTTTTCGGGCAGGGCGCTGCGATCATCGAGGATGGCACGCAGCAGGGGTTCCAGCCCGTTTTCGCGGGCGATCATCGCCTTGGTGCGCCGCTTGGGCTTGAACGGCAGGTAGATGTCTTCGAGCGCCGCCTTGGTTTCGGCCCCGGCAATGGCGCGGGCCAGCGCATCGGTCAGCTTGCCCTGTTCTTTGACCGAGCCAAGGATCACTTCGCGCCTGGCCTCCAACTCGCGCAGATAGGTCAGCCGATCCGCCAGCGTGCGCAGTTGCGTATCGTCCAGCCCACCCGTCACCTCTTTGCGGTAGCGGGCGACAAAAGGCACCGTCGCGCCACCATCCAACAGGCCCACGGCGGCGGTGACCTGATCGGGGCGGGCGTTGATATCGGCGGCGATGCTGCGGGCGATACGATCGGCGGTCTGTGTCAAATCCGGCGTCCTCTGCTTCATTGAACGCGCAGGAATACTCAGGGTGAATGAAAGAGGAAAGGGGGATTTGTCGCGGGGTTTTGTCGCAAACTTCTCCGTGCAACGGAGGGCTCTTGTCGCCATACACAATTATCCAGCGAGCACGGCGAATTGCTGGAATGCGGATTGGCCCGGCGCTTCAAATTGTCGTTTGCGGATCATGTGTACGACCTCGATGCCTTCCAGTGTCGCCGAGGCTGAGCTGATGGATTTGAAGCCCTTCATTTGCCTCGTCAGCTTCTTGATGAACCTGTGATCCTGTTCAATGATGTTGTTGAGATACTTCACCTGCAGAATCTCGATCAGCCAGAACCACCCACTCAAAATCAGCAGGCAATTGATGTTCTGCAGTCCGGCGAGATTTGCACCACTCTTATCGATGACTACTTTGTCGAGGAAACCGTTGTTCCCAATAGTGCGGGTAAAGAATGCAGTTGCCGCTGCTTCATCCCGATGCTCTGACAGCATGAAATCAAGGGTTTTCCCGAACTTGTCGATGGCCCGGCAATTGTAGGTCCACTTGCCGTTCACCTTGATGTAGGTCTCGTCCATGCGCCAGGATACGGCTGCTTTCTGCGTCCATTTATGCGCTTCCTTCGCGATCAATGGGGAGAACTTTATCATCCAACGGTTTAGGGTCGCGTGGTCGACTTCGACCCCGCGTTCCGCCATGATCTCCTCCAGATCACGGTAAGAAACCGCGTATCGGACATGGAAAAACACCGCGTACAGGATGACGTCCTTCGGATAGTGATTCCCTTTGAAACTGATCATGAGAACGCCTCGGTATCTGTGACTGATGCCTTCGCCAAATATGGAACGTCACACCAAACAGCCAGACCCATGAAATTTTTGCGACAGAACCCTTTTCACCACGCCAGCGTTGATACTTTTGCCCTTTGGAAAGGCTATGCCGTGAAAGTTACCACCTAACAGGCGGAGATCTCGATCCTCTCAACTTGGCCAAAACAAGTTGGCAATCCCCTGTGAAAGGTGTCTGCATCGGCTGTGATCCACGTCGCAATCAAAGAGCAGACAATCGCCACCAGCTGAACGTGATAACTCCGCACGATCTTCTACGCACGGGAATAAGCTGCTTGCGAAACGGGTGCTTTGCTGAAAATCAGGGCAAAACTGTAGGAGAGGTCCCGCTTTGTCCGTTCTGCGTTCCCTTGGTCCGGTGGTGCCGCGCACCTCCATCCGCGAGGCACTTCGCGCCGGATTCGGTGCATTGGTGGGTTTGGGGGTCACTGGGCTTTTCGTCCTGTCGCCGCAGATCGACCTGAAGCTTGGACTGTATCTGATTGCGCCCTTCGGGGCGAGTTCGGTTCTGCTGTTCGCCGTGCCCAACAGCCCGCTGGCGCAGCCATGGTCAGCAGCTGTAGGTAATCTGATCGCTGCGCTGGTTGGGGTTGCCGTCTGCATGGTTGTGCCGGATCCGGTTCTGCGCATCGCGCTGGCCGTAGCTCTGACGATCGTGTTCACGATCATGGCGCGAGCCGTGCATCCGCCTGCGGGTGCGGTAGCGATGACCGCGGCGATGAACCCGGACACGGTCGAGGCGCTCGGGTTCTGGTTCGCGTTCTCTCCGGTTGCTCTGGGTACGCTGATGCTGGTCGCGCTCGCCGCGGGTTATGCCCGCCTGACGGGCCGGCATTACCCGTTCCGCCAGTTCGACGACGCCAACATTCACGGTACCGCTGACGCAGTCCCAAGCGAGCGCCTCGGTTTGAGCGAAGACGAACTGACCGAGATTCTCGAACGCTATCGGCAGTCGTTCAACCTTGGGACCGAGGATCTGGCGCGGCTGATAGGTGCAGCAGAGGCACAGGCCGCGACCCATCGGACCGGACCGATCACCGCTACGGATATGATGTCACGCGATCTGGTCACGGTGCGCCCCGAGACCCCGCTGGCCGATGTGGCACGGGAGTTCCGCGAACACCGGTTCACCTCGCTTCCGGTGGTGGGAAAGGACGGGTGTTACCTTGGTGTGATTTTCCAGATTCACCTGATCATGCGGGCAGGCGACGATGCGGCGCGATTGAAGTGGCGGTTCCCTCCCGCATTCCGGCGTTTGATCAATGCCGACCGTAACCGCCCTGTCGAAGCACAGGAGATCATGACCGCCAAAGGCCCTCGCGCCACGCTGACAACGCCGCTCGCGGCTTTCATGCCAATGCTGGCGGACGGCGATGTGGACGCTGTGCCGGTGCTGGAATACGGAAGGATCGTGGGGATCGTGACCCGCACCGACCTTGTCGCGGCTTTGGCGCGCGCAGGTTTGCGGGGCAGCTGATCGCGGACGCGCAATGGCGAAAGCCGCTGATAAGATGTATTCTGACCGCGGTGATCCGGTGTAAGGGGGGCGCAACATGAGCGCCCCGAAGGTCGAGGTACCGCGGGTTCGGATGTACATGTTTAGGCTCCCGGGGTTTCCTGCGTTGAACGTCGCGCATTCTCCTCTGGCTCACCTCTTGTCTGACCATGCCACGCCAGAGCTTCGGCGATTGCAGGCGGCAATTTGGCGCGCGTCATAGCTTTCGGGAAGCTGCGAAGCTTCTGAACGAGCTGACACCTTGCGCCAAGCAGAACCACGTGACGATCCGCAGTCGGCTTGCGGCCGTCACTGAGGACCGTGCCGACAGCGAACTTTCTGCGGCCGCAGAAGCCGACCAACGCTCAAATCCTTCCGATGTTACAGTGTTTCTGGAAAGCGCTTATGTTCGAGCAAGACCGGAGTATCAACGCCGAAACTTTGAGATATATCTTTGGTTCCATCGAGAGTGAGCGGCACAAGAAACGCCGGATGCGCTGGCCCCCAAAGGGCGCACATCGGGTGCCAACTGTCAGAGCCCCGTTTCTGGACGGAAGGATTGCAGAAGGCCAACTCCGTGCGGCTTGATCCTCACATTCTTTCCACGCCCCAAGCCGTCATTGATTTCATGGGATAATTTCAGGCGCGATTCTGATTAGTTAGGGCACAATGACACCACGCGACGATCATGGGGGTCCAAAGCTATGCAGCGCGAAATCGACGCGTTCATCCTGCGTGTGTTCGGGGCGCACCCAATCGGCAATCAAGAGAAGCCGCCGATCCAGCCCGTCACAGTTCGCCAGCTGCACCGCCAGTCCGGGCCTGGCGTTCAGCTCCAACAGCAAGGGCCCGCGCATCTCGTCGAAGACGATGTCGACGCCGAGATAATCCAGCCCGGTCGGCCCATGACAGCGGGCCGACATGTCGAGGATCGCGCGCCATTCCGGCATCTGGATGCCGCGAAGGGGCGCGCCGCTTTCGGGATGATCGTCGATGACCCGGTCGTATTGCACGCCGAGCGTCGTGAGGCCCGTCGAGATGTCGATACCAAGGCCGATGCCCCCCTTGTGCAGGTTGGCCTTGCCGTCGCTTTCGCGCGTCGGGATGCGCGCCATCGCCATCGTAGGCACACCGCGATAAACGATGATGCGCAGATCCGGCACGCCCGCCTCGGCCACCCCGCCGAAGATGTCGGCAAAGCGGACCGTCTCTTCCAGCATGGCAACATCCTGAAGGCCGTTGAGGCTATACATCCCGCTCAGCACGTTCGAGATGTGGTGGCGCAGAGCCCGGTCGCTCAACACCCGGCCGCTGGCCAGCCGCCAACCCTTGCGGTTTTCGCCCTCAACGACCATGATCCCGTCGCCCTGCGCACCGCATGCCGGCTTGATGACGAAACTGCGCTTTTCGTCCAACATGTGGCGAAGCCGCTTGATCTGGGCCTGCATCTCGATCACGCCGTAAAGCTCGGGCACCGGCACGCCGGCCTCGCGCGCCAGCTCCTTGGTCTTGACCTTGTCGTTCACAAGCGGCATCCGGCGGCGTGGATTGCCGTCCGCGACATACCGGGTATTGCGCCCGTTGATCCCGAGGATACCCCGGCGGGCCAATTTGCGCGGCGACGCGATCATCAGTCTACCACTCCTTCGACAGATCGCGGAAGCGACGCAGCTCGGACAGGCGGAAGCCGGAATAGCGGCCCATCATCAGCATGATCGCGAGGATCACCAGCAGCAGTTCGGGATAGATGAACAGCAGGTGACGCACCAGCGCGAGGTTCATCACGAAATAGGCCGCCACCGCCACGACGATGCTGCCGACAAATTCCTTGGACGCGTCCTCGGGGCCGTTTTCCTCCCAAGTGACAGAGAGCCGCTCGATCGTCATGGTCAGGATGACGATGGGAAAGAGCGTAACGGAAAAGCCGGTGCCCAGCGAATAGCTGTCCGCAACCACGCTGACCAGGATCATCACCATCACGATCACGGTTAGTGTCGCGGCCAACCGCGGCACCAGAAGGAGATTGAGCTTGGAAAAGAAGAAGCGGAAGCTCATCCCGATCAACAGGATCGTTCCCAGGATCGCGAGCCCGGTCAGCAGGTCGGTCGCGTTGAAGGCCAGCGCGATCAGCACGGGCATGAACGTGCCGAAGGTCGGGACGCCAATGAACTGACGCATGAAAACGAGGACCAGGACACCGATCGGGATGGTCAGCAGCATCTGCACGACAAGCTGGGTATTTATGGGCAGATCCAGCAGCGTCGCCATGACGAGCAGGTTCTCGGTCCCGGCCCGGCGCTCGGCCAATGCGGCGACCGATCCGATATCGAGCGGCGTCACCGCGGTCCTGATGCGCCTCAGTGATGCACCGTCGACGGTCACCTGCGGGGCGTCCCCTCGCCAGAGAACAAGCATGTCCTTGTGCCCCACCGGATCGCCCGTCATCACGTCATAGGCTTGCCACTCCTCGCCGGTCCAGCGTTCGATCCAGGCGGTCAGAGGTATCGTTCCCTGCTTGTCCCCCAGCGGAATCCCGTGAACCACGCGGGCCGCCGTATCGTTCTGGGACAGGACGAAGGCGGCGGCCGAGGCGATCGCGGTGTCCGTATCCTCCTTGCCCACCAACTGGCGCGTCACGGTATCCTGTCCGGTACGCAGACGATCCACCAGAAGACTGGTCAGAACGTCGTCGTCATAGGCATTCCGGGCGGTTTCCGACATCAGCCGCTTGGCCAGCGTCTGCTGTTCCGGGCTTCGCTCGGCGGCGAACCGGTAATTTTCGGGCAAGTCCTCGGGGCCCTTATGATACCTCTTGTCGGTATCATGGAAGGGCTGATGGAAAAACTGCGCCCGGTAGTAGACGGTCGCCGGCTGCTTGATGTTACCGCCGGACCAAAGCGCCTTGCGATTGCCGTCGGGCCCCGACCGGACGGTCAGCGACATGCGATCGGACAGCAATTTCTCGTTCATCGGCCGAAAACGCCCCTCTTTCGGCGGGATGAAGACGCTTACCTTCGCGCCGTCGTCGGCGGGGGCGATCTGGGTCTGGATTTCGAGCGACCAGAGCACCGATCGCTCATCAGGTGTCAGCGGAAAATCTAACATGATGGCGCGATAGCCGAAAAGGCCGAATCCGACGAGAATGAGGATGGCGCAGAGAAGTCGCAGCATGGGTCGATCAATCGTCGCAGGCTGGATCGACCGCGCCGTCCTGTGCCGGGTTCACCAGGAAATTCCCCCTGAGCAGGAAGCCACGTCCCAGCAGCATCCTGTACTCCAGGCCCTCCCGGTTCGCCAGGTTGACCTCTGTCTTGTGCTCGAATTCGCCGACGCAGAGCGACAACTCCACGACATGCCGCCTAACATCCTCGCTACCGGAGCGCAGGATCCGGACGCCCTTGATGATCTCCCGTTCGAAGACGACCGAGCGGCCATCATCGCCCAGCGGCGTTTCGAACCGCACCCAGTCCTCGCCGCCGCGCTGGAACTCCTCGATGTTGCGCGCATCGATCGACGTGCTGTCCGCACCGGTATCGACCTTGGCCAGGATCCTGATGTCCTCATCAAGGATGCCCACCTCGGTGGCGCGCCCGACGATGCGAATGGTATCGGCGGCGTCGCTGGCCGATACATGGGCCGGTGCAAATATCTGGCAAACCACCAGCGCCACTGCCGCCCTGCGGCTTACTCTCGATCCGGGATAGGTGATGTCGATCTCCATTCATGGCTTGTCAAGAATGCCGCCTATCACGGGGCGACGTCCTGTTGACAATCACGCACCCCTGATTGCCGGGCGAACCTCGAAGCAAAGCTGTTATGGAATCATCCGCGATTCTACAAGTTGGAACCTACCTGTCGGCGCGTCTCGGCATTTGGACGCTGATCCGCACCTCGTCAGGCCGCCTATGGCCATGATTACGCTTGATTCCGCCCCGAAAAACGGGACGGGAGTATCCGTGCCATGCGCTCCATGTCAGCCGGCGATCGACACGCTGGAAAAGCTCATGGAGTGACGCAGGAGGTGGACGAGAATTGCCATTTGTGGACAGCCCCTACGATCTGGTCGCGGGCGATTTCAAACGCTGTCTCTTGGGTGTCGCGGATATGGCCCTTGGCCCTCTTGTGAACCTCCGCCGGTGCTCTCCAGAGGTCTGCGACTGACATTCCATCCCATGGCAGCCCGCTTTCCCCGGCGACTGACAGGCTTTAAATTGCTCCCTATCGGAAAGGACCAAAACAGTCATGGCGTGAGTTTCAACTCCACCGTCTGCCCTCCATCCTGACCCTGAACGAATTTCACTTCTCCATTCAGGCGCTGCATCGCGCTGGCCAAGATGGACAGCCCAAGACCGCTGCCATTGGCGCCGCTGCCAGGGCCGCGGGTAAATCGCGTTTGCACCCGGTCCAGCAGTTCGGGCGGGATGCCCTCGCCCTCGTCACGAATGACGACAGTGGTGCCATCCAAAATCACAGTGACCCGCGCGCCGCGCGGCGACGCGTGGATCGCATTTTCGATCACGTTGCGCAAAGCCGCTTGCAACAGGAACGGGCTGGTTCGCATCCATACGGCTTTATCGGGCGCAGCGGTCTCCAACGTAACCTCACGCTCCTTGGCCAGAACCCGCAGGTCAGCGACGGTTTCGTGCATCAGAAAAGTCAGATCCGTCTGCTCGCTGTCCTCTTCAGACCTTTCGACCGCAGCCAGTTCCAGAAGTTGCCGCACCATGCGATCTGTCCGGTCCACCGACCGCTCAATAGCGGCCAAGGCGCGGTCACGTACTTCCGGGTCATCGGACAGGCGCATCACCTGTGCTTGCGTCCTCAGCCCGGACAAGGGCGTTTTCAATTCATGTGCCGCATAGGTGGTAAAGTTCCGCTCCACGTCCCGGGCCGAAGCGACCCGCGAAAACAGAGTGTTCAGCGCCCTGCGCACCGGCTTGATCTCACGCGGGGCCGGTCCGTCGGGCAAAGGGCTCAGATCCGACGAAGACCGGATACGTAATGTGTTTGCCAGTTGGTCGAGCGGCGCAAGCCCCCGCGCCACACTGATCCACAGGATGACGGCAAGCACCGGCAGCACAAGCGCGGCTGGAAACAACAACCCCGCCAACACATCCCGCACCAACCCGTCCCGGACAGCAAGGCTGTCACCCACCATGACCCTGACGCCAAGTTCCTTGTTAACCAGCGTGTAGACCCGCCACGGTTCTCCGTCGATGACCGACCTTGAATAGCCTTCGTTCGCAACATGGGTAAGTTCGACATCCGGTGCGCTATCAGACCGGCCGACCATCCTGCCGTCGAGCGACCATATCTGGCAAGACAACTGCTTTGAATAGGACGCTTCGCGCGACATAGGAATCGGCAGCATCTGGTCTCCCGCCTGAGCCACCGCGATACGATGATCCGAAATAAGAGACGAGACCATATTCGCTGCCTCGGCCAGTCGCGCGTCAAGTACCTCTTCGACCTCCGCGCGCGTCGAGGTTTGAATCCACAAAGCAGCGGATAACCAGACAGCCCCGGTCGCCAGCGCGAGAATCAGGAAAAGTTTTAGCCGGATCGAGATGACGCGCCCCCCTCTTCGGCCAGGCGATAGCCGACGCCCCGTACCGTTTCGATAAAATCACGGCCTATTTTCGCCCGCAAATTGTGAACATGCACCTCTACGGCATTGCTTTCGACCTCTTCCTGCCAGCCATAAAGCCGCTCCTCAAGCGCGCTGCGTGAGATCACCCGGCGGGGATACTCCATCAGCGCGCACAGAATCGCACATTCCCGGCGCGAAAAGCGCATGGCCCGCTCGCCAACCCAACCGGTCAATGACGCCGGATCGACGGTCAGCCCATTATAGCAAAGCGCATTCGCAGCCCGCCCTTCACGCCGACGCAACATGGCACGCAATCGGGCTGTCAGTTCATCCAGATCGAAGGGTTTGCCAAGGTAGTCGTCCGCGCCCGCATCAAGCCCGCGCACCCGATCAGAAATCTGATCGCGGGCGGTTAAAAGCAAAACGGGAAGGTTCATCCCCTGCCCACGCAGCTCCTTCAGCAGGTGCAGCCCGAGGCCATCTGGCAGCATGATGTCCAAAACGATACCGTCGAACTCCGCCGCCGCCAAGGCCGCACGGGCATCAGCCAGCGTTTCGACGGCATCGGCTGTGAACCCGGACAGCCGCAGCCCGACAGTCAGCCCATCGGATAGGATCTCGTCATCTTCCACAATCAATATGCGCATTTTTTCTCCAATCCACGGGGATATCCGGCAAGAACCTTAAGACCTGCTTAAGGTTTGGGCGGCACTCGGCGCAACATGATGATGATCCCTACCCTTCTGGCCGCCTTGACGGCCCTCGCAACCTTGGCCCCGGCAGGACTCTCGGCGCAAGGCTCTTCCACCCCGCTGCCGGCCGAAGAGGCCTTTGCCATGACAGTGGACCATGACGCAAACGGCATGACCCTGAGCTGGGACATCGCCGATGGCTACTATCTCTACCGGGACAATTTCAGCGCCACAGGACCGAACGGCGCTTCCCTGCCTTTGGGGACCCCCGAAGGTGAGATGAAAGATGACCCGAACTTTGGTACGGTCGAGGTCTTTTACGAAAGCATCACCGCGCGGCTCGACACATCCAGCGGCCCCGTCACCCTGACCTGGCAAGGCTGCATGAATGACAGCATTTGCTACCCCCCGCAGACGCAGATCATTGAACTGGTCGGCGCCGAAGGCGCAACTCCGACCGCCCCGGCAAGCACTGTAACCGAGGCGAATACCAGCCCGGAGGGTTTCAGCCTGGCCGAGGAGAAGGGCATTCTCGCAGGCCTTTCAGACCGCGGCGGCACCGCGCTTGTTGTGGCGGGCTTCTTCGGCCTTGGGCTGCTTCTGGCCTTTACCCCCTGCGTTTTTCCGATGTTTCCCATCGTGGCCGGTATGGTCATGGGGCATGATACGTCCCTGAGTGCGCGCCGCGGACTGGCACTGGCGGGGTCCTATGTGCTGGCAATGGCAGCCGCCTTTGCCGGACTCGGAATTGTTGCAGCATGGTCCGGGCAGAACCTTCAGATCGCACTTCAGTCGCCTGTCGCCATCGGTCTGGCCGCGACGATATTCGTGATCCTTGCGTTGTCGATGTTCGGCCTTTTCACCCTGCAAATGCCGCAGGCCATCACCAATCGCCTCAGGCGGGTAGAAGGGCGTAGCGGCTCGTTGGGCGGTGCGGCCCTTCTCGGCTTCACTTCGGCCCTCATCGTGGGCCCCTGCGTGACTGCACCTCTGGCGGGCGCCTTGCTTTACATCGCGCAGACCGGCGACGTGGCCCTGGGGGCCTGGGCACTCTTCGCGCTTGGCCTTGGTCAGGGCGTCCCGCTTCTTGCGATCGGAGCCTTTGGCCCCCGCGTTTTGCCTAAATCGGGGCCGTGGATGGAATCCGCCAAAACGCTCTTTGGTGTGCTTTTCCTCGGTTTCGCAATCTGGCTCGCTGCGCGTGTCTTGCCAGGTCCGTTGACGCTGGCCTTATGGGCCGTCCTGCTGATCGGCCTCGGTGTGATGTTGACACAGATAACTCCGCAAGCAATGGCGGGGCGCCTGGGCCGTGCCGTCGGCGTTATCATCCTCTTTGCTGGTGCTCTTCAAGGTATCGGCGCGGGGGCCGGCGCGAACGACCCGCTGCGCCCGCTGGCCCCCTTTGCCGGACGCGAAGCTGCACCGGCCGAGACCGATGACGGGTTTGTCCAAATTCTTACGACCGAAGCGTTGCACTCTGCCCTCGCAGATACCGAAAAGCCTGCTCTGGCATACGTCACTGCAGACTGGTGCACCACATGCCGGAGCATCGAACGCGGCCCAATGGCCGACGCCGAGGTGCGTGACGCGTTCGATGAGCTTACGCTGCTTAAGATCGACATTACCGATTTTGGCCCGGAAAGCCAGGCGCTGCTTGACCAACTGGGCGCAGCGGGCCCTCCGACCATGGTTTTCTTCGATGCGGACCGCGCCGAAGCCCCCGGTAGCCGGATCGTCGGCGACACCGGACGTGAGGAAATGCTGCGCTCGTTGCGCATGGTGACAAGATGAATGCCATCGAACTCGGCCCCTTCGTCTTCGCGACGGAGCGTTTTGCCTTCTTGATCGCTGCGCTGGTCTTTTTCGCGGTGTTTCATCTGGCGACAATCCGGCGCAGCCCCGAGGCCGCGGAACAACTGCGCAGTTGGGCGTTTCCGGCGGCGGTCTCATGGCTGCTGGCCGCCCGCGCGGGATACGTCGTGCAAGAATGGGATGTGTTCTCTCAGCATCCGCTTGACATCCTGAAGCTTTGGCAAGGCGGCGTATCGGTCGGCGCTGGCTTCTTCGGCCTGGCCGCCGTCGCCGCCGTGGCGCTTTTGCGCCGACGGGCGGCCATGGCGCCCATGCTTGCGGCGGCCCTTGCCGGTTGGATGACAAGCCTCGGTGTACTCGCCCTAAAGGATCCGGGAGAAACCGCCCACTTGCCGCAAACCGCCTTTCCCACCATGGTCGGCAGCACCGTTCAACTGGATCGACGCAACGGCACGCCCCTGGTTCTGAACCTCTGGGCCAGTTGGTGCCCGCCTTGCCGACGAGAGATGCCGATGATGATGGACGTGGCAAACACCGTTGAAGGCGCAGAACTGATCTTTGCCAACCAGGGCGAAACGCGCCTGCAGGTAGCCAGATTCCTCGACACATTTGAACTTGGCAACCGTCATGTCTCTCTCGACCCGACCTCCAGCCTTATGTCCCGCTTCGAAGCAATGGGGTTGCCGTCAACCTTGTTCTTCGATGCCTCTGGAAGCCTTCAATACGTGCATTTCGGGGAAATCTCGCGGGCCGCGCTGATGTCGCAGATCACCGCGATCAAGACTGCCGCGCCCGGCATGGGCGACAGCGACATCTCAGAAACCAATCAGACAGGAGACACAAAATGATCCTAACACGACGCAACCTGATCATGGCCGGTACCGGCAGCCTGATTATGGGGGCCGGTACCATTGCCTTCTGGCCCCAAACTGGCCAAGCGCAAAAATTAACGGTTGATGCCGTCCTAAACGACCCCGATGCACCGGTGCAGGGCAACCCTGATGGCGATGTCACGCTGGTTGAATACTTCGACTATCAGTGCCCCTTCTGCAAACGGATGCACCCCATGTTGAAGGATCTTGTGGCCGAGGACGGAAATGTGCGTCTCATTATGAAAGACTGGCCGTTGTTCGGCGCCCCTTCGGTCAGAGCAGCCCAGCTTTCTCTTGGCGCCGTTTCACTAGGCGCCTACGAGGAAGTACATGGGGCACTCATGGCCACCGACGCTCGTCTGAGCATCGAAGACGTGGAATCCACGGTCGGCGCGATTATTGACGTGGATAAGGCCGACGAAACCTATAAGGCCGAGCGCGATACTTGGGATGGCCTGCTGAGTCGCAATGACTACCAGGCCGTCGCGCTCGGTTTCCGAGGAACACCCGGCTTTGCCATCGAAAAGACGCTCTACAGCGGCGCGCAAGGGCGTCAGACCCTGGTCGATGCCATCGCAAAAGCCCGTGCAGAGTCTTAAGCGCCATTTAAGCTGCGGCTGCCACGTGGCCCCTATCCGCCCGAAACCTCAACTCGCAGGAAAAGGAAATCCCGATGAAACACCTCCTGACCCGTCGTCGCGCACTCGCGCTCGGCCTCGCAACCGGAGCGGGCCTCGCAGCCCCGTCGCTGGCTCTTGCGCGGACGGCCATCCGGAATACATCAAGCTTCGAGATGCAAGACTGGCGCGATCATTTCGACAGTCTGGGCAAGGCGACAATCGTCGCGGACACCGTGTCGCGCGCGCTCCACTACTGGAACCATGACGGAACAGATTATCGTATCTTCCCCACATCGGTGCCGATGACCGAAGAACTGACCAAACGCGGCTACACACGTATCGTGCGGAAGCGCATTGGCCCTGACTGGACGCCCACACAATCCATGATGGAGCGCAATCCGGACCTGCACTACATGCCTCCGGGACCGGACAATCCGCTCGGGACACATGCGTTGTACTTGTCCTGGCCTGCCTATCTGATCCATGGCACCCATGATACGCGGAAAATCGGGAGGAAATCTTCGGACGGTTGCATCGGGTTGTACAACGAGATGATCGAGGAACTTTACAGCCTGTGCCCCGTCGGAACACAGGTCCGTCTGGTCTGAAACAGCCATGAAACGCAGAAATTTCATCCTGAACGGGTTGGCCCTTGGGGGCCTTCCCGTGGTTCTGTCGCAAACTTTATCTGGGAGTGCAGAACCAGCTCAAGCAGTGCCATTCTCTCATTGGTCATCGTCATCTCCGTCTTTGGTTTCGAGTCTCGCAGCCCAAACCTTTGCCGAAGATCGACGTTGGCGCCAGCATCACCACCGGCCGCGCGCTGCGCTATGCCGGGGGCTCCGCGCGCGGCCTCTTACACCACCCGGTGGGGCATGATCCAAACTCAAGATCTGTGCGTAACTCTGTTGGGCGCTCTGCGTAGAAAATCCCTGGTAGTGGGTCACTTTGAAAACTAGGCCCGCGCGAACCTTTGATTTGCACCGGGTCGCATCTGGCCCCATATTAAGTGCATGACAGACAAACCCAAGAGACCCAGAGACGCGAACCAGTTGGCCAAGTTCATTGTGGACGCGGCGACGGGTGACGAGCCTGAATATAAGCCTGACACGTCAGGGCAGCGCAAAGGTGGCGTGAAAGGCGGAAAGGCGAAGGCGCGCTCGCTAACGCCAGAGGAACGGTCAGAAGCCGCGCCACTTCGCGCATCGCTGATGTGTCTAAGAACACGGTCAACAAGCTGCTGATCGACGCGGGCAAGGCTTGCGCCGAATATCACGAGGCGAACGTGCGCAACGTCAAGGCATCTGTGATCCAATGCGATGAAATCTGGTCGTTCACCTACGCCAAGCAGAAGAACGTCAAGGCTGCGCCGGAGCACGCTGGTGACACTTGGACTTGGACCGCGCTGGACAGCGATAGCAAGCTGATTGTGTCCTACATGGTCGGTGGGCGTGACAGCGAATATGCGATTGTCTTCATGGACGACCTGCGGCCCGGCTGGCCAACCGCGTACAGCTGACCACTGACGGCCACAAAGCGTATCTGGAAGCCGTTGAGGGCGCGTTCGGTGGCGATGTGGACTACGCCCAGCTTATCAAGCTGTACGGCGAACCCACAGGCCAGAAAGGCCATGATCGGAAGTATTCCCCATCCGAATGCACTGGCACGAAGAAACGCGCTGTCGAAGGTCGCCCTGACATGGGGAAGGTCAGCACGTCGCATGTCGAACGTCAGAACCTGACTATGCGAATGCACATGCGCCGCTTCACCCGCCTGACCAATGGTTTCAGCAAGAAGGTTGAAAACCACATGCACGCGGTCGCGCTGCACTTTATGTATTACAACTTCGTCAAGGTTCACCAAACGCTCAAGGTGACGCCTGCGATGGAAGCGGGCCTGACGGATCGCCTCTGGGATATTGAGGATATTGTGAAGCTGGTAGATGATGCCGAACCGGCTCCCAAGAAACGCGGCCCGTACAAAAAGCGTCAGCCGGAAAATTCAAAGTGACCCACTACCCGGAACGAGAAGGCGGCCTCAATCTGCGCCAACGCTCTGCTGATGGGTTCGTGAAGTTCATGAGCGCGTGGTGTCGGTCTGAGTCCGTCTGCGGTGCGCACGAACAGCTCGTCATCCATCAGTTCTCGCAGACGGCGAGAGTCCCGCTCATGGCCGGTTGGGTGCGCCCCACCCGGGCCGCAGCGCGGGTAACGTTTCGCTCCGCCATCAGGGCCTCGAAGCCAAAAAGCAGGTTCAGGGGCATTGCCAAGTTGTTTTCATCTGGCCGAACGCGGTCACAGGGTCGGTCACTCGACGATCTACCGCTGGGTTCAGCACTACGCTCCCGAGATCGAAAGACGAAGGAGGTGGCAGTGGCGGCGCCCGAGATCCGATAGCTGGCGGATGGACGAAACTTACATCAAGATGCGCGGCAAGTGGGCCTATCTGTACCGGGCCGTGGACAAATTTGGCGATACGATTGATTTCTACCTCTCTCCAACCCGCAACACCAAAGCGGCGAAGCGTTTTCTGGGCAAGGCTTTCAAGGGCTTGAAAAGCTGGGAGCAGCCACGCGTGATCAACACTGACAAGGCTCCTACCTATGCTGCCGCTCTGGCTGAACTCAAGCAAGAAGGCAAATGCTCGAAGGATGTGCAGCACCGCCAGGTCAAATATCTGAACAACGTCGTGGAGGCGGGCCACGGGAAGCTGAAGCAGCTTATCAACCCGGTCCGCGGGTTCAAAACCATGAAATCGGCCTACGCCACGATCAAGGGTTTTGAAGTCATGCGGGCCCTGCATAAGGGGCAATCACGCAGCTTCAATCTGACCGGCGATATCGACGGCGAAACCCGCATGATCGAACGCGCTTTCCGCCTAAGCCCCTGCGCCCTCTCAAAGGCGATACCTATGCTCGAAAACCGCCTGGTCGCATAAAAAAGAAACGATAAAACAAGCATATTGTAGCCTCAGAAAAGTTTGCAACAGAGCCCTTGAAATCGATCACGCCGCACCCCCCTGCCAATCATCTGGCAACGCTGGCATATCCGCAAAACCAACAGAACTAGAAAGTTTGCGACAGTTCCAGCTAATATGCTCCCAAGTTCTTTCTATAGGCGTTTAAAGCATAGGGTGCTCAGATGATCAAATACGCTTCAGCGACCGCGCTGAAAGACCGCCTGGATGCACATGCGAGGATCGGACTTATCGATGTTCGAGAGCATGGCCAGTACGGCGAAGGACACCTTCTTTTCGCTTCAAACTGTCCGTACAGTCGGTTAGAATTTCGCGCGCCGCTGCTGTTACCCGACAGGAAAGCCGAAATTTATCTGTACGACGAGGGCGATGGTCTCGCCGAGTACGCTGCCGACCGGCTTGGGTGTATCGGGTATGAAGACGTGTCGGTTCTTCGCGGCGGTCTGCCCGCGTGGCAAGCGGCCGGATACGGGACGTTCAAAGGGGTCAACGTGCCCAGCAAGGTTCTGGGCGAAATGGTCGAAGTGGCGGAACGTACTCCACAGATCAGCGCCGAGGCATTGGAAGACCTGCAAAAGAACGAGGGCGGCTTGAGCCTGTTCGACGGCCGGCCCGTCCGGGATTACCGCAAGATGACGGTGCCCGGGTCGCGACATCTGCCGAATGGCGAGATGCTCTATCGGTTCGCCGCGCTTGGCCTTTCCGAAGATCATCCGATCGTCATACATTGCGCCGGGCGCACCCGTGGCCTGATCGGCGTGCAGAGCCTGATCAACGCAGGTATTCGGAACCCAGTTTATGCAATGGAAAACGGGACTCAGGGGTGGGCGCTGTCGGGCAGAAAGCTGTCCCGCGACAATGACGCGGTGCCGCTGCCGGACCTTACAGCGGACCAGTTGGAGCAAGGACGCGCGTTCGCTGAGCGTTTTATCGCCCGGTATGACCTGCCCGCGATAGGCCCTGGGGAGGTGCCGGCGTGGCGCGACGAACATGCCTACCTGATCGACGTCCGTTCGGATGCGGAATTCGCGGCCGGTCATGTGCCTGGGGCTGTACATGCTCCGGTCGTCCAACTGGTTCAGGCGACGGATGAATGGGTGGCAATGCGTCGGGCGCGGATCGTGCTCTTCGACGACAACGGCGTTCGCGCAGCGCAGGCGGCATTCTGGTTGCGGCAGTTAGGTCATGATGCAGTTATCGTCACGGATGGATTGAAGCTCGTAGCCGAGGACCCGGCCCCTGCAGCGCCTGAGAAGTTTTCCGGTATTACGAGTTCCGAACTGGCGAGTCTGGGCCGTTTAGCAACCATTATCGACCTTCGGTCAAGTATGGCTTATCGCGCGGGCCACATCCCGGGAGCGCTTTGGGCAATCCGGCCACGTGCCGCAGATGTCAAGGCGGAGCTCGAGGGATCTGTGGTGCTCGTCGCCGATGATCCTGGCGTCGCGGCACTCTTTGCGTCGGAACTTGACGACGAGACTCGGGCGGATTGCCGATATCTCGAAGGTGGGATGGAGGCGTGGACGCGGGCCGGTGGCGCGATTGAGGTCACCCCTGAAATACCGGCGGATGACGAGGCCATTGATTACCTGTTTTTCGTCCATGACCGCCACGACGGCAACCTCGAGGCGTCTCGGCGCTATCTTGAGTGGGAAACCGGCCTTGTCCGGCAATTAGACCTCGGCGAGCGGGGGGCTTTTAAAATCATCCGGACAAAGGCGCATGCGGATGTGTGAGGGGGCGGAGGTGGGTGTGGTGCCGCACGGAATTTCCACCAAGCAAACGATCTAGCCGGGAGCAGGCCCGTGATTGCGCTTTTCATGAGAGAGCGCCATTTCGTAGAGCGCCTCGATATGGTCGCCGTACCTGACCCTGGACCGGTGCAGGTAATAGGAGACCCGAGGCAGCGCGGGCAGGCCGAACTCCGGCCCCAGGATCCTGACGTCGCTCCGAAAGGCGCTCAGTGCTCGAGGGGTTATACCCAGCCCCGCTTCGACCGCGAAACGCACGCCGGTGGGGCTGGCGGTTGTCAGGCGCTCGTAATAGGGCAGGCCGGCCATGTCCAATGCGTTGAGACCGATCCGGCGGAACATGCTGGGCTCGTCGGTCAGGATCAGAGGCCAGGCGGCTTCGTCAGGGCGTTCCCAATCCTGCGCGGCAACCCAATGAGCCCGCAGCAGCTTGATCAACTTGCCTTCGCGGTTGCCGAGGCGCCAGGTGCTAACGGCCAGATCGAGACCTCCATCCTCAAGCGCCTCCATCAGGGCGCGACTGCGGTCGATCTGAAGAATGACCCGGTTGGTCGGGTGGAGGCGAGCGAACTCTCGTAAAATACCTGGGAGGATCGCGTTGGCGATTTCCAGCGGCGCGCCGATGCGCACGATCTCAGACGCGTGGCTGCGCTCTGCGGACAAAATGGCATGGTTACACATGGATATGATTTCACGGGCGTGTCGCAAAAGGGCATGCCCGGCCTCTGTCAGCTTTCTTTGACGCCCGGCGGTGATAAAGACCGGCCTGCCGACAGCGTCCTCTAGGCTTCGCATTTGTTGCGTGATGGCTGACTGGGACCGGCCGAGGACGTCTGCCGCAGCGGTAAAGCTGCCGTGTTCGTCTATCGCGATCAGGGTCTTGAGATGTGCAATCTGCAAATCCGGGCGCATGGTGAAAGTCCTGAAGAAAAACTTATGGGTTCTCAAAAATTATTAATTTTTAAAAAGATTTAATTCAAGTAACAGTCTCGCTGATCAAATGCGCCGGCCTTCCTGCATGGATTGTCGGGATTTTTCAGGTACAGGGAAGGAAAAATATGAAACACCTCACACTTGCAACGGCGCTCAGCGCACTTGTTATGGCAGGGTCCGCCTGGGCCCAGTCGTATCCCGAAAAAAACATCGACCTAGTTGTGCCGTTCGATCCCGGTGGCTCCGTTGATGTGACCTCTCGCATCATCGCGGAAACTGCGAACACGATCCTCGAAGGTGGGGAGATCAATGTCGTGAACCGGTCCGGTGGCGGCGGTGTCGTCGGCCAGACTAGCGTCGCGACGGCCAAAGCCGATGGTTACACTGTTCTAGCGATGACCAGCTCGGTCGTGACGAACCCGCAGATGAAAGGTGCCTCGTACGAAGTGACCGATTTCCGGCCGGTTGCCCTTTATAACCTGGACCCCGAGGTGATCGCGGTTCCGGCGGATTCGCCCTATGAGACCGCCGAGGAGTTTCTTGCTGCGGCTAAGGACGAGCGCCTGAACATCGTGGTCGCGGGCATTGCCACGTCGCATCACATGTCCGGTCTGGCGATCGAGCGCGCAACTGGTCTCGAGTTCACCTATGTTCCTACCAAAGGGTTCGGCGCACAGGTTCAGGCCATTGCTGGAGGCCATGCCGATGCCGCGCTTTGGCCGATGGGTGAGGCGAGTGACCAAGTTGGCCCCGACGGTGTGCGTATCCTCGCGATCGCGTCCGAGGAACGTCACGAGGATTTCCCCGATGTGCCGACCTTCCAGGAAGCCGGGATCGATATTCCGATCTGGGCCACATTCCGCGGGTGGGCCGTGCCGAAGGGCACGCCGGATGAAGCCGTGGAAGTGCTGTCGGACCTGATGAAGTCGGTCTACGAAACCCCGGAATACGTCGAGAAGATGCAGGCGGCCGGTTACGTGCCAGTTTACCGCGACGCGGATGGCTTTGAATTCGTGGTCAACAACTACGCGGATCAGACGTCGGCGATCATCGAGGAAACGGATCTCGGCCAATAAGGCTAGATCGACGCCCCCGGCACAGGCCGGGGGCTTTTTCATGTCGAGGATAACGATGAAGTCTAAAGCGCGTAAGATAGGCCTGTTGGGCCACAGCGACACCTGGGTTGGTCTGGGCATTTTTGTTTTCGGTGCTGCGGCCACAGCCATGTCTAGTGGATTTGATCCCATGTCGCGCAGCTATCCGCTGCTGTTGTCGATCTTGCTGATGGTTTTCGGCTCAGGGCTGATCCTGCGTGTTGTCCTGTCCTCGCCCGAAAATGTGTCCCTTGTCCTGCCGGGGAAGGTCGCTGCCCTCTCGGCATTTGTGGTCGTCCTTTGGATCGGAGCGCTTTCGCTGGGGCTGGGTTTCGTCTTGCCGACGCTGCTGATGCAGATCGCGTTCCTTGCGATTTGCGGCATTCGCCCATTTGGGCGTGTCGCGATCTACGCCGCGCTTGTCACGCTTGTAGGTTACGCGGCATTTGTCTGGGTACTGGGCGTTCGTCTGCCCGAAACGCTCTCTCCCTATCTTGTCTGAGGCCGTCCAATGGAAATGATCCTTTTGGGGTTCCAGACCCTTTCCGATCCTATGGTCGCGATGATGCTGCTGGTCGGCGTGATCGCTGGAATGGTTGTCGGGTCCATACCCGGTATCAATGACAACATAGCTTTTGCGGTCTTCATTCCTTTCTCATTTTCGATGCCGGCTGACCAAGCGTTGGCGCTGATGGTCGGCGTCTATTGCGCGGCGGCGACAGGCGGTGCCGTCCCGGCCATCGTCATCAAGGTGCCCGGCACGGCCTCTGCTCTGTTGACCGCCGAAGACGGGAATGCACTGGCCCGCAAGAACAAGGCCGGGCTGGCGTTGTCTATTGCTATCACCTCTTCGGTCGTTGGCGGGCTCTTGAGTTCCGTCGTGTTGTTGCTGTTTGCGCCCTCGCTGGCCAAAGTCGCGCTGGAGTTCGGCTATGTCGAGAATTTCGCGCTAGCGATCCTGGGCTTGTCGAGCGTGGTCGGGCTGCTGCGCGGCAATATCCTGAAGGGGTGCATCTCTGCCGTGATCGGCCTGCTGGTCGCGACGATCGGATTCAGTCCGATGACAGGCTCGCCGCGCTTTACTTTCGGCAACGTCAACCTGATCGAAGGCATTCCTTTCGTTCCGCTGCTGGTCGGGTTGTTCGGCATCGCCGCGATGCTAGGCCTAAAGGCCGATATCCTGAAGGACCGCGATGCCAATGTGGCCACGCCGTCCCTGCCGAAGATCGGCTCGCTGAAGCTGCCGCGTGGGCTGGTGCGGCGACTTGCGCCGGTCTGGGGCATCAGCGCGGCCATCGGTAACGTGATCGGAATGTTGCCCGGCGCGGGCATGCTGATGGCGATTTTCTTGGCCTATGACCAGGCCGCGCGCCGCTTCCGCAACAAGTTCGCCGGCAAGCCCGGTGAAAACGACTGGGGCGGTGGTGCCCCCGAAGGCGTCGCCGCGCCCGAGGCCGCCAACAATGCCGTCACCGCCAGTTCGATGGTGCCGTTGCTGTCGTTGGGCATTCCGGGAAACTCAACCTCGGCGCTGTTCATCGGTGCGCTAGCGCTGCATGGCATGGTGCCCGGGCCGCTACTGTTCACCCAGCATGGCGACGTGGCGTGGATGATCATCGTAGCCTTTCTAGTCGCCAACATCTTTCTTTGGCCGGTGGCATGGCTGGTGCTGCGCACGGTGTCCCGGTCGATCTTTGCCATCCGCAAGGAAGCGATGGTGGGCGTCATCGCGATGCTCTGCCTGATGGGGGCCTATTCGGATGGTGCGAACCTTTTCAACATGTGGGTCGCCCTCGTGGCTGGCCTCGTGGCCTACGTGATGCGCCTGGCCAGCATTCCGCTTGGTCCGGCAATCCTCGGTCTGGTGCTGGGGCCTCAACTGGAGGCTTCGCTGAACAACTCTCTCAACATCTCGCAGGGCAATTGGCTGGTGTTCGTCGATCCGGTCAATCACCCGATCAGCTTCGGCATGATGATCTTTTCTGCGCTGCTTTGGATCGTGCCGATCATTGTAGGGCTGCGTGACCGGGCCGCCACGAAGAAGGACACAAGATGAACCGCGAAACTATGCTGATGCATTTCGGCCGGACACAGACGCCGGGGCCCGCCAACCCGCCGATCGTGCGCGCATCGACCGTGCTGCACGATACGGTCCAGTCGTATCGTGAAACCAAGGCCGCGCGGGACACGAATGACCGGGTTCTATCCTACGGGCGTCGCGGCACAACGACTGCACATGAACTGTCTGCCGCTCTTTGCGCGCTGGAAGAGGCAGAGGCTTGTTTTTTGTTTCCCACCGGCGTGGCCGCCATTGCAGGTGGCCTTATGCCGTACCTTGCGTCGGGCGACCACCTGTTGGTGGTGGACACGATCTTTCCCGCAACGCGCAGCTTCTGTGACACGGTTCTGGCGCGCTATGGCGTGGAGATCGATTATATTCCGTGGAACACGACAGACCTGTCGGAGTACGTCAAACCAAACACGCGCCTCGTGCTGACCGAAAGCCCCGCATCGCAAAGCTACGAGGTGATGGACCTGCCCGCGCTTTGCAAAAACGCGCACGATCATGGGCTGATCGTGGCGGCAGACAATACCTATGGGTCAAGCTGGCTTTATCGCCCGCTTCAGCTGGGCTGCGACGTGTCGATCATCGCAGGCACGAAGTATATCGGCGGCCACGCGGACAGCATGATGGGTGCAGTGGCT
Source organism: Roseovarius sp. MMSF_3281 (assembly GCF_030733685.1). Lineage (GTDB taxonomy): Bacteria > Pseudomonadota > Alphaproteobacteria > Rhodobacterales > Rhodobacteraceae > Roseovarius. Next base: position 77,155 of record NZ_JASHIM010000005.1, on the reverse strand, counting down.
GCGAGAGGGCCGGCGGTGGATGCTCTGCGCAAGCACACTGCGACGACTGGCCAGACGATCAGCCCGGATGATGCCTATGCCTGCATCCGGGGCCTGCGGACCCTCGGACTGCGCATGGAACGGCACGGTGAGAATGGTTTGGCACTGGCGCAGTGGTTCCAGGGCCGGTGCGAAGTTTCCCAAGTCTTGCATCCCGGTCTGCCCGACCATCCGGGCGCAGGTATCTGGGCCCGGGATGCAAGCGGCACCAATGGCCTTTTGACGGTGGATTTCTGCGACTGGTTCGATGCCGAGCGCTTTGTCGATCACCTTCAGCTATTCTCTATCGGCAGTTCCTGGGGCGGTTTCGAAAGCCTTGCAATGCCCTGCACCCCAGACAATGGCCGCGCTTTCGGATCGGACGCCGGCGCCCGCGCCATGATCCGCTTTCATGCCGGGCTTGAACATGTCGACGACCTGATTGCCGACCTAGAGCAATCTTTCTGCAACGCCTGATGGCCCCATCACGGGCACGACTACCGCGCCTGAAAAACCAAACATGACTAGGAGAATACCTCATGGGAACGAGTGTCTTTGATTCCGAATTGCTGATGAACGCATGGTCCACCGCCGAGATGCGCGACGTCTTCAATGACCGTGCCCGCATGCAGGCCTGGCTGGATGTCGAAGCCGCCCTGGCGCTAGTGCAGGCTGAGCTGGACATTATCCCGGTGGAGGCCGCCAAGGAAATCGCGGCGAAATCCAACTACGACGCTATCGACCTCGACCTCGTGCTGGAACATCTTCGCGTCACTAAGCACCCCTTGGTTCCCACCGTACGCGCGCTGGAACATGCCTGTGAGGGCGGCGCCGGCGAATACGTTCATTTCGGGGTGACAACGCAGGACATCATGGACACCGCGTTGGTGCTGCAATTGCGCAGCGCGACGGAAATCGTGCGCCGCGACCTGAAGGCCATCGCCAAGGACTTGATGCACCTGAGTGAGGAGCATCGCAACACCCCGATGATGGGGCGGACCCTGTCGCTTCAGGCCATTCCGGTCACGTTCGGGTTCAAGACCGCGATCTGGATGTCGGAAATCGACAGGCACCTCGAGCGGCTAGACGAGATGGAAACGCGCGTTTTCGTCGGTTCCATCGTCGGCGCGGTCGGCACCAAGGCCTCGTTCGGTCCCAAAGCGGACCAGATGGAGCACGCGATCAACGAGCGCTTGGGTCTCGGCACGCCGAACATTTCTTGGCAGGCTGCGCGTGACCGTTTCTACGAGTTTGGATCCGTGATGGGTGGTATCAATGCCACGCTCAACAAGATCGGCAACCAGCTTCTGCTTTTGGCTCATAACGAGTTCGACGAGATCGCGGAGCCGTTTGGGAAGGGGCAGGTCGGTTCGTCGACCATGCCGCACAAGCGCAATCCGGCGGTGACCGAGAATTCCGTCACCGTCAGCAACACGCTGAAGTCGAATATCAACATGCTGTCGGACATCACCAAGCACGAGCATGAGCGCGACGGCGCGGTGTGGAAGATGGAGTGGAAGATCCTGCCTGAGATCTGCCTGATGCTCTCCGTCGTTCTGGATAACCTGAAGTTCGTCTTTTCAGATCTTGACGTCCGCAAGGAGAGCATGTTGGCGAACCTCAACTTGCTGAAGGGCTACGCGCTTGCAGAGCGGGTGATGTTTGCGCTGTCTGACAAGATGGGCAAGCAGACCGCGCATGAAGAAGTCTACGAGGCGGCCATGCGCGGGCTGGAATCCGACATCCTGTTCCGCGACGCGTTGTTGGCGAACGAGGCGATCTGTGCGGCCGTCAGCGAGAAGGAGCTGGATGCGCTTCTGGATCCGACCACCTATGTGGGCGCGGCACCGGAACTGACGGATAATGCAGTCGCCTCCGTACGCTCCAAAGGGCGTATTTAAGGCGCAAGGTCCGGACCATGACGTATTCCCAAGAGCTTGCCGCGTTTGTCTGCACCCTTACGACGGAGAAAATCCCCGAAGGCACGCGGGCCCGCGCGCGCCAGTTGATGACCGACACGCTTGGTGTCGGGCTCGCCGGAACGCGCCATCCGAACTTCAAGAACGCAATGGCCGCCGTGTCGGTCATACCCGGGACACGCGGGGACCATCCGGTCATCGGATGTTCGACACGCTTCTTGGCCACCTATGCGGTGTTGGCCAACGGGGTGGCGTGCCATGTGCTCGATTTCGACGACACACACACGGCCTCGATCGTGCATGGCAGCGCCATATTCTTGCCGCTCGTCCTGGCATTGGGCGAAGAGCTGGGCCGGTCGGGCAAGGACGTGCAGACGGCTTTTGTCGCGGGCTGGGAAGTGGCCGCTCGGGTCGGGATCGCTTCGGGAAACAGTTTCCACAACCGCGGTTTCCATTCAACAGCGATTGCCGGAATCTTCGGGGCAACGGCGGCGGCGGGCAAGCTTCTCGATCTGACGCCGGAACAAATGACCCATGCCTTCGGCCTGGCCGGCAGTCAGGCCTCGGGGATCACGGAATTTCTGACCAACAGCTCTTCATCCAAGGGATACCATGTTGGCTGGGCCGCCCGTAGCGCGATGGAGATCGGGTATCTGGCACGGGCAGGGGCGACCGGGCCGTTCAGCGTGTTCGAGGGCACAAATGGTCTCTTGGCCACACATGGCTTACCGGACCGTATCGATCCGCCGCAGCTTGCCGCGGATTTGGGCGCGCGATGGGAGACGGAGCGGGTCTCGATCAAGCCCTATCCCTGTTGTCACTTTGCGCATGGCGCGATTGATTGCGCGATTGCCCTGCGGCAGGACGGGATCGTAGCGACCGATGTGCAGAACATCCACGCGATCATCGACGAGGTGGCCGCCGGTTTCGTCTGTGACCCGATCGAGGCCAAGTGGGTTCCGACAAGCGCATACGGTGCGAAGTTCAGCCTGCCCTATCTGGTGGCCTCGGGGCTTATCGACGGCGAGGTGTCAATGGCATCCTTCGACGACAGCTCCATTGCGCGCGGCGACCTGCTAGCATTGGCCAGCCGTGTGTCGTCGGAGCACGCTGAAAAAGGCACCACAGGATTTCCGAAGTATTTCCCGGGCCATTTAGTGGTCACGCTGACAGATGGCCGCAAGGTCGAAAAGCGGGTGCCCATCAACCGGGGAAATCCCGATGCGCCGCTGAGCGACATGGAGGTTGCCGGCAAGTTCTTTCGAAATGTCGATGGTCTTCTCAGCAAGCGTCGAGCCAAGATGATCGTAGATAAGATAGGGGCATTGGAGAGCTTGCAGGACCTATCGGACCTGTCGCGCGAACTGGTGATGTAGTCCGGAGAAAATCAGCCGCCAAGGCCTACTCGCCGCGAGCCGCACTACGGACACCCCGTAACCGGCCTCATTCCGATTAAAGTCGGTCGGCACTCTGGGTGCGGTCAAGGCTGCCCAACAGCCGGTAAACTCCTATTTCCGGATCGCGCCCACCAGAGCCTCGAGAAAGCTTCGTGTTTTGGATGGATCAAGCCATCGCATCACGGCGACGAAGTCATCCTCCGGGTTGATCCAGATGCAATGTCCGCCCGCTCCCAGCGCGCTGAAGGCGCTGGACGGCAGGTTGGGATTGGCGTCACCGCCGCGGTTCAGCCACCACAGGAAGCCGTACTTGTCGAGTGTCGGTGTCGGCAAGACGGATTGCGCCATCTAGTCTGCGGGCAAGATCTGTTGACCGTCCCAGCAGCCGCTTTGGCTGATGAACAGTCCAAAGCGTGCGTGATCATCGGCGCTGATGACCAGACCGCCACCCCAGTGGCCACCGCCGGTGACCGATTGCACTTTCTGTCCGTCACTCTCTACCCAAGATGTGGAGTACCCGTCCCAGCGCCAGCCGTTCGACGCGCCGATCGGGTCCATTATCCGTTCGCGCAGGATATCCGGCAGGGGACGGCGGAACCGGCACAGCAAGGCATAGGCGAGGGCATTCACCCGCACGTCATTGTATTCGTAGTAGTTCCGGGGCGGCTAACCTGGCGCAGTTGCCCTTTCCGACTGTTGTCCGCGCCTACCCCGATTTGGCGGAAATGGTCGATCTGTTCGTCCTTGTCGAAGAGCTCTCCGCGCCATTCGCTGTTCATCTGCAGCATGTGGCGCCAGATTATCGCTCGATTGTGATCGCTGGAAAAGTGCGACCCTTCGACTGTGGCGCTGGCCGGTTCATCCAGGTCCGTGATCAGCCCGTCGTTCACGGCGATGCCGGCGAGGACCGAAAGGTAACTTTTCGCGATCGAGAAGGTCATGTCGGAGCGCTCTGTATCACCCCAGTCTGCAACACGTTCTCCGCGATGCAGGATCACCCCGGCGGGCCCCCCGCGCTTTGTCACGGGACCGACGACTTCGGCCCAGGGGGCCCGAAGCCGCGTATGTGGGCTTTTGAGAGAACAAATACGGTACGAATAACGGGTCAGTCAGACCGCAGGAGGTACATGGCGACGTTATCGGCGGGGAACTTGAAGCCCCTTCCATCTGACAACGCTGGCATATCCGCAGAACCAATAGAAATAGAAAGTTTGCGGCAGAACCGTCGCATGTCCCCGGATTTCAGTCCCCCTGACAATGCCGTCTCAGCTTTTCACGAATTTCCCAGGGTTCATGAGCCCTTTCGGATCAAGCGCGCGCTTCAACACCTGGTTGAGGCCGGACTCTGTCGTGCTCCGATAGGAGCATATCTCTTCCACTTTCAAAAGCCCCAACCCGTGCTCGGCCGAAATGGACCCCTGCATGGACTTGGCAATCGGATAGACGATCGCGTTTACCGCATCCCAATGCGTCATGAACTCCGCCCGCGCCATGTCATCCGGCTGGCTGAAATTGAAATGCACGTTACCGTCGCCCACATGGCCGAAGGCACACATGTGGATGCCGGGCATGTAGGCTTCGACCGCCTTGCCTGCTTCGTCGATGAAGGCCGGGATCCGGCTGACGGGGACCGAGATGTCGTGCTTGATGGAGCCGCCGGCCGCCTTCTGCGCCTCGGGCGTGCGTTCGCGCAACGCACGCAGCCGCTCCGCCTGATCGAGCGATTCCGCCACCACGGCGTCACTGACCAGCCCCGCGTCGAAGGCGCGTTCCAGGATGTCCTCGAAGACCTGGCGCAGATCGGACCCGGTGCGGGGCGTGGACAGTTCGATGAAGGCATACCACGGTGCGCGGTCCTGCAGGGGAAACTGGCCGCCGGCATGCCGGCAGACGATATCGCAGGCATAGTCCGACAGCAGCTCGAAGGCGGTAACCTGGTCGCCGCTCTGCCGCCGGGCCAGCGACAGCAGGTCCAACGCGGCCTCGACCGATGGCAGGGCGCAGAAGGCGGTCTGTCGTTCGGCGGGCGCCGGGAAGAGCTTCAGCACCGCGGCGGTGATGAAGCCCACGGCCCCCTCGGAGCCGATGAACAGATGCTTGAGCGCGAAGCCCGAGTTGTCCTTGTAGAGCGGGCGCATGCCGTTCCAGATACTGCCGTCTGGCAGGACCACCTCCAGCCCCAAGCAGAGCTCACGCGCGTTGCCGTATTTCAGCACCCCCATGCCGCCCGCGTTGCTGGCGAGGTTACCGCCGATGGTGCAGCTACCCTCTGCCCCCAGCGACAGGGGGAACAGGCATTCCTGCGCGGCGGCGGCGGTCTGGATGTCGGCCAGCACCGCGCCCGCCTCGACCGTCATGGTGTAATTGACCGGGTCGACCTCACGGATGGCCGACATGCGCTTCATGGAGACGAGCACCTCGGTCGGGCCGGTGACGCTGCCACCGACTAGGCCGGTGTTACCGCCCTGGGGCACCATGGCCACGCCCAGTTCGGAACAGATCCGCACGGCGGCTGAGAGCTCCCTGGCCGAGGCCGGCGCGATGGCGAGCGGGGCATGGCCTTTGAACAGGCCGCGCTCTTCTTCGAGCAAAGCGGACAGGCGGTCGGGGTCTTCGATCACCGAGGCTTCGGGAAGGGCCGCGCGCAGGCGGCTGGCCAGGTCGGCCGGGAGCGGGGCGTCGGTGGGGCGGGTCACGGTGTTCATATCGGTTTTCCTTCAGGGCCGGGGCGCGGCGACCAGATCGTGCAGCGAGGTTGCGCGCCAGTCGGGCGAGAGCGCGGCAAAACTGTCGGCCCAAGCGACGAGACGCGCCGCGTCACAGCTCCATTCGGTCAGGGCCAGCACCTCCGTGGTGCGGTGGGTCATGTCGTCGTCGGACCACGGGACCTCGGGGTCGCCCCGGCGATAGGCGCGTTCCTCGGAGACATCTTGCGGCCCGTGCAGGGTCACGCGGGCGGGGCGCTCTCTTGGAAAGCGCGCGGTGAACACAGGCTCTTCCGCCAGCCGGACCTGTGCCGCACGGGCGCGGATTGCCGGATCGGCCAGTAAGTCTTCAGTCAGGCCGGTCAGCGTCGGTGGGCGGCCCAGCAGCGTGGCGGCAATGCAGAAACTGGTCGAAAACTTGGCCTCGGTCACGGTCTGCGGGTTCTCGACCCCGGCAATGGCCAGCGCGCTTTGCGGGAGGTGGACGGTGACCGGGCCGTCGCCCGCGGCCAGCAGATCGCCCGCCAGCGCATTCGCACAATCCAGCGCCGAATGCATCTGGCCGCAAACCGGCCAGCCTTTGACCGTGACGGTATGGATCATCTCGCTGTCGCCTGGATACAGCCAGGCGGCGTCGCAGCTCTCCAGCTTCCACGCGGCGCGCATGCCGCGCGGCGCTTCGAGGATCCGCGGCGCCGAGGCGATCCCTGCCTCGGCCATGTGCGCGGCGGCCAGTCCATTGCGGACGGCCATGGCGGCGTGGAAGGCCTTGGCCTCTGTCACCCCATCATCGAGGAAGGCCCAGAGCCCGCCGGCCTGCGTGCCGGCATGACCAAGCGCGTTCAGGGCGCCCTGGGCGTCGAGGCCGAGCGCCCGCGCCGCCCCGACCGCCGCGCCAAGGGTCCCGGCGGTGGCGGTGGAGTGGTTCACCCGGTAATGCTCGGATCCGAGATGGCTGCCGATGCGCAGTACCGTCTCGAACCCTGCCACGATGGCAGCGGCGGTGGTCGCCGCGTCGAGCGCGCGCGCCTCGGCCACGGCCAGGACTGCGGGCACCACCGTGATCCCAGGATGGGTGGTGGAGTCGCGATGGGCATCGTCGACTTCCCAGAAATGGCTGATCGCGGCATGCAGGCTGGCGGCCTGTGCGAGGGGATGCCCTCCGGTCTCGCCGATGATCCGGCAGGGGCCGGTCTCGTCTCCGCGTAGAAGCGCCGCACGGTAGCGGGCGTGCAGCGGGTGGCCTAGGCCTGCGATCAGCGCCGAGACCCAGTCCAGCAGCGTGGTGCGCAAGCGGCTGCGCATCCCGGCGTCCTGTGGGTCGGCGCGGTAGCCCGCGACCCATGCGGCCAGTGGCGCCAGTTCCGGTGTCACGGGTACGTTGGGCATAGCGGGGGCGGTCATGCGGCACCCGTCACGACCGGCAGGTCCGGGCGGCTCTCCTGCCCCCATTCCGTCCACGAGCCGTCATAGACCGCCACCGGACCGAGACCCGCAACTTCGGCGCCAAGCGCCAGCACCGCCGCCGTCACACCTGAACCGCAGGTAGTGACCAGCGGTTTTCCCGTCACGGCAGCAGCCTCTTCCCAGGCGGCGCGGATGTCGTCAGCCGACTTGTAGCGGCCATCGGCCAGAAGCATGTCAAAGGGCAGGTTTCGCGCGCCCGGCATGTGGCCGGAACGCAGCCCTTCGCGCGGTTCCGGCACCGAGCCTTCGAACCGGGGCGTACCGCGGGCATCGACCACGGTGGCAGAACCCTCCTGTAGCAGCTCCAGCACCTGCGCCGAAGAGCGCAGCCGTGCCGGATCGGGGCTGGCCGTGAAGGTGCCGGGCTGTGCCGAGGTCTCGGCGCCGCTCTCAACCGGCAGGCCCGCCGCCTGCCAGGCGGGCAGGCCGCCGTCCAGCACGGCCACCTCGGCGTGGCCCATCGCCTTGAACATCCACCATGCGCGGGGTGCGGCGAAGATTCCGGCGGTGTCGTAGATCACCACGCGGCTGTCGCCCGATATGCCCAGGGCGCGCGCGGCGGCCTCGAACTCTGCGGCGGGGGGCAACATGTGAGGCAGGCTGCTGCCGTGGTCCTTGACCGCCCCGTCGAAGTCGAAGCGGCGGGCGCCCGGGATATGGGCCTCGACAAACTCGGCATCGGGGTCGCGTGGAGTGTCGGGCATGAACCAGCTGGCATCAAGCACGACGGTTTCCGGGTCGTTCAGCAGGGCCGAGAGCTCAGCGGGTTGAATCAGGCTATCCATGTCTTGTCCTTTCACGTCAGGTCAGGCGGGTTCGATGTCGGCCTTGCTGCGCAGGCGTCCGAGGATCGGAGGCAACACCAGCGACAAGAGCGCCACCATAAGGATCGCGCCGGAGATCGGGCGCAGGAAGAACGGCGCCAGCGACCCCTGGCCGAACGCCAGCGCGAGGCTCAGCTGTTCCTCGGCCATCGGACCGAGGATCAGGCCGAGGATCACCGGCAACACCGGCACCTTGGCGATATGCAGCAGGTAGCCCAGCAGTCCGAAACCGAGGAAGCAGTAGACGTCGAACATCCGGTTGTTCAGCGCGTAACAGCCCACCGTGCAGAGGATCAGCAGGACCGGGATCACGTATTGACGCGGGACCGAGATCGCCTTGACCGTCAGCGGGATGAAGAAGTGGTACAGGATCGCGCAGAAGGCGAAGGCCACGAAGAAGGCGATGAAGACGATCCAGACGATGTCGCCGTGATCGCGGAACAGCAGCGGGCCGGGATCGATGCCATGCAGCATAAAGGCACCCAGCATCATCAGCGTTGAGGCATCTCCGGGAATGCCCAGCGTCAGCATCGGGATCAGCGCGCCGCCCATTGAGGCGTTGTTCGCCGCCTCCGGGGACATGACGCTTTCCGCCAGTTCGCCCTTGCCGAATTTCTCCGGCGTGCGGCTTGCGTGCTTAGCCTGGCTGTAGGCCACGATGTTCGACAGGCCCGGGCCCACCCCCGGCAGGATACCGATGACGATGCCGATGAGGGACGACCGCACCAGATCCCACCAGCGCGACACGACTTCGCGGAAGGTCGACATGAAGATGCGCAGGTCATACTGGATCTTCAGCACCTTACCCTTTCGGCCAATGTCGTCGGTATCCGCCAGAAGCTGCGGGATCGCGTAGAGGCCGATTAGCGCGGGCAGTTCGTAGAACCCGGCCTGGAAGGAGGTGAAGCCGAAGGTCAGGCGCGTCTGGCCCGAGGCCTCGTCCAGGCCGACCAGCGCTAGGGCCAGGCCGATGAAGGCCGCCATGAACGCCTTGACTGCGCGGCCCTTTGCCGACATCGCCGAGATGCAGGTGAAGGTGAAGACTACCAGCGCGAAATATTCCCAGGGCCCGAAGGACATGGCGACCTTGGCCAGCAGCGGCGCGATCAGAACCAGCGCAAGGCCCGAGATCGTGCCGCCGATCATCGAGGAATAGACCGCGAGGCCAAGCGCACGGGTCGCCTGCCCCTTCGCCGCCATCGGGTAGCCGTCCAGGCATGTGCCGGCCGAGGCGGGCGTGCCGGGAATGTTCAGCAGGACCGCCCCGACAAGGCCGCCGGAGATCGCGCCGCAATAGACCCCCATCAGGAGCGGCAGCGCGAATTCAATCTCCATCGCATAGGTAAGCGGAACCAGCAGCGCGATGGCCATGGTGGAGGTCAGGCCCGGGATCGACCCGATCACGAGGCCCCCGGCCACGCCGCACATAACGGCGAGCAATGTCCAGGGTTGGAAGACGTGGGAAATCCCCACGAGAATCTGATCATACATCGGTCGGTCCTCAGGGAAGGAAGGCTTCGAGATAGACGACGAGCAGCAGGTAGATCACCGCCAGGGTCGACAGCGCGACCACACCTGCGATGAGAAACAGCCTGGGCCCGCGGACCGGCGCCAGGGCGGCGGTCGTCGCGAAGCAGAAGACGAAAGTGGCCACGAGAAAGCCCACTGGCTTGATCGCGAGAAGATAAACGACGAAGAGCCCCAGCAGCAGCATCCGGCGCGGGCCGAAGGCGTGTTGCCAGACCACGCTGAATGTGGGCGCGTCGGCGGGCAGCTTGGTCAGCAAGGTTCGGGTGGTCTCGATCACGCCCACCAGCAGGCCGATGCCCAGCACCAGCGTCGGGTAGAGCTTGGCCGAGGTATAGACGGCGCCGCTGTTTTCGTTGAGGCCGGCCATCTGGCCGAAGGCGATCAGCAGGACGCCAAGGTAGAGCGCGGAGAAGAGGAGATCGGTGGTTCGCATTGCGGGTCCTCCGGGATGACGGCCTGGGTTCGCCCCGGGGCCGGGAGAGGGGAATGATGCTGCGGGCTGCCCGCCCGCGAAGCGGACGGACAGTGTAGCACGGCCTGTCGGAGGCTCACTCGGCGGTGAGGTTGAACTTGGTCGCCAGTTCCTCGATCCGCGCGTAGCGGTCGGCCAGGACGGCGTCTAGCTCGGCGCCCGCAGCCGGAACGACAGTCATGGACTGCTCTACCAGACGCTCCTGGCAGGCCGGATCCTCGGCAGCAGCCATCCATGCGTCCGCAAGGGCGGAAATGACCTCCGGGTCGGTGTCCTTGGGGGCATAGGTGGTAAAGTACATGGCGAAATTGCTGGGCGCACCCTGCTCCGCCGATGTCATCGCCTCGTCCAGGCGCGGATCGCGTTCGTCAGACAGGACGGCGACGGCGCTGAGATCACCGGAATCCACGTAGGGCGCGGCCGCGCCCACGGCGGTCGGCACCAGCGTCAGGTTGCCCTGGATCGCGGCCACGATGCGGGTTTTGTCGCCCGACATCGGGATAGTGCGCACGTCATCGACGCTGACACCCGCCTGCTCGAGGAAGTCGAGCGCAGCGAAATGCGAGAAGCCGTTCAACGCCGTGCCGATCGTGTAGGAGGCAGGCTCCTCCAGGACCTTGGTCTTCAGCGCCTCGACGCTGTCGATGCCGGTCTGCGCGCCGGCGAAGATGCCGTAGTTCATTGCGACGGTGGACGCGATGGGGGCAAAAGCGGTGTAGTTGTAATCGGACCGACCGGTGGCCAGGCCCATGTCCATGCCCTGGTGCGCCCAAAGCAGCTTGTACCCGTCGGGCCGGGCGTCACGCACTTCGACCTCGGCGATCTTGCCGCGTGCGCCGGTGATGTTCTTGATCAGAACCTTTTCCGAAAGCTGGTTTTCAAGGCATTGGGCAAACACGCGTGCCGAGACGTCCGACCCACCCCCTGGGCTGAAGGGCACGACCAGTTCGATCGGCTTGTCCGGAAAGGCCAGTGCGGGCGTGGCGACGGCAACTGCCATGAATGCGGCAACGGCGCGCCGGGTAAAGATAGTCATCGAGTTTCCTCCCTTAAAAGTGTTTTCGGGGCTGTCACTGGCCGCCCCGATGAGCCACTGGCCCCTTCCCCGGCACACCTCCACGCGCCAAGAAAGGGGGTATTTCATTCAGCCAGCCAGTCGGCTCCCTTCTCCCGCGCAACCACGCGGTCCACGCTGTCTCCGATGGCACCGAGATAGGCGTCCGGGGTGGTCAGCTCGGCCACCTGTTCGTCGCTGAACGTGTCGGCGATATGCGCATGCGACCGCAGGGCATCGGCAAAGCTCTTGCCCTGTTCGATACCAGCCATTGAGGCTTCGTACAGCCATTCGTGCGCGGTGTTCTTGCCCACCCTCTGGCCGAGTTCCAGCATGACCTTCTCCGACAGCAGGTAACCCTGCATCATGTCGACGTTCTTCCGCATGTTCCCGTCATCGACGCGCAGTCCCTTGAGCAGCGCGCCAGCCTGGAACAGGATCGCACCGGAGACAAGCATCGTCTCGGGCACGGCCTTCCATTCGGATTTCCACGCCACGCCGTCGCGCTCGTGCTCGGCGACCATCGCTTCCAGCATCATGGTGGCGGAGTAGCGCACCGACCGGCCCAGCATGGCCACGTTCTCGGCCGAGGTGGGGTTTCGCTTGTGCGGCATCGTCGAGGAGCCGAGCTTGCCGGTGGTGAAGCCTTCCTCGATCTCGGCGAACTCGTTGCGCTGCATGTTGGTCAGCTCATTGCCGATCTTCGACAGGGTGGCGGCGACCATGGCCATCAGGCCGCAATATTCCGCGATACGGTCGCGCGCCGGTGCCCAGGAGATGTCGGTCGCGCCCAAGCCGAGCTTCTCGGCAACGCCGGCCTCGATCTTGGCCATCTGCGGGCCATAGCTGGCCTGGCTGCCGACGGCGCCCACGACCATGACCACGAACAGGCGCGGTTCGGCCTGCTTCAGCCGCTCGGCGTGGCGCGACAACTCGTCGAGCCAGATGGCGCACTTGTGGCCAAAGGTGATCGGCAGCGCCTGGACCGAGTGGGTACGCCCGACCATCACCGTGTCGCGGTGCTCCGCTGCCAGCCGCAGCAGCTCGCGCCCGATCAGGCCAAGGTCGCGCATCACCAGCTGATGCGCTTCCTTGAGCTGCAGGATCAGACCGGTGTCGACCACGTCCTGCGTGGTCGCGCCGTAGTGGATGTTTTCGGCGGCCTCGGCACTCATGCCCTTGTGCACCTGCTTGAGCAGCGGCACCAGCGTGTGTTTGATCCGGCGGGTTTCCTCGGCCACCGCATCCAGATCGATGGTCTCGATCTTGCAGGCCGCGACGATCTCGTCGGCGGCGTCCTGCGGGATAATCCCCAGTTCGGCCTGCGTCGCCGCCAGGGCGGCCTCGAAATCCAGCCATTTCTGAAGCCGGTTCTCTTCCGAGAACACGGCCCGCATCTCCGGTGTGGACCAGAGGTGTTGCATCGTCGTCATGTCAAAGACGGATACGTTCATGTAGCTTCCTCCCGCGACGGCAGCTGAGACAGCGGCCAGCCGTTATTCCTCACCGTAGAATTTCATTGCCAGGCCGCCATGCGCGGCTGCAGCTCCTGCCTTCATCGCGGCAGAGATCAGGACCGCCTCGGCGACCTGTGCCTTGGTCACGCCCGCGGCCTTGGCCTTGGTGACGTGACTTTCGATGCAATAGGGGCACCCGGTGGCATGAGCGACCGCGACGGCGATCATCTCACGCACGTTCACGGGAATCTCGCCGTTGTCCTGACCCGGGATCGCGTTGAGCGTCATCCAGGCGTCGAAGTCTTTCGGCGCGAGTTTCTTCATCTCCATCCGGTGCTTCGCGTCGTCCGCGCCGTAGTATTCCTGTGCCATTTCGTGCTGCCCTCTCAATTCAGCCTTGTTTCATTCAATAAAATGTGTATCAATGAATAAAACACTGTTACGCCATCCTGTCAACGCCATCGATTCAACGAGGAGGACTTTTCGCGATGACTTCAACCCCACCCAGCGGCGTTCTCGACCGCGCGCTCCTTCTGCTGTCGCTGTTCTCGATGGAACGCAAGCGCCTGCAACTAAAGGAGTTTTCCGCACTCTCCGGCCTCGACAAGGCAACGGCATCGCGGCTTCTGAAGGTGCTCGTCTCGTGGGGGTACCTGTCGCGGAACTCGGACGGCAGCTATTCGCCCGGCCCGAGCAATCTGCGACTCGCATCGATCTTTCGCGCGACCTCGAACACGATCACCCGAATCGAAGGACCGATCAGCCGGATCTCGGAACGCGTCGCGCAGACGACGGCCTTCTTCGTTCGTTCGGGCGAGGAGCGCACATGCCTGGCCCGGGACCATGCCTACCAGGATTTCCGCTACTTCATCGAAACGGGCGGCTCCGTCTCCTTGGCCGAGGGCGGCGCTGCGGCGCAGCTTCTGCTGGCGTTCAACGGGACCGAGGGCGAAATATATGACCAGACACGGGCGCGGGGCTATTACATTTCTCGCGGGGAACGGAACCGACACTTTGCCTCGATCGCGGTCGCCATGTTCGAAAGCGACGGTGAATTCCTGGGGGCGCTGACGATCACTGGCATGGGCGCGGACCTTGCAAACGAGAACCTCTTGTCCTTCCTGCCGGTAATCAAGGAGGAGGTCGGAAAAGCCGGTTTTCTGACACAGCCGGCCCTGTAGGGGTCTGTTCTGCACCGTAAAGTTAATGCGGTTGGCGGCGTAAAATACGACATGGCGGCATGACCAACGCCCGTCCCTATCACCGCCACCGTTTCCCGCCTGACGTGATTGCTTACGCTGTCTGGCTGTATTATCGGTTTCCGCCGAGCCTTCGGATGGTTGAGGATCTTCTTGCCGAGCGAGGCATCATCGTATCGCATCAGATAGTGCGGGCCTGGGCCGAAAAGTTCGGAAGGGAATTCGCAAAAACAATCCGCCGCCGGTCGGCTGGCAAGCTCGGCGACAAGTGGCATCTGGAAGAAGTTGTCGTCTCGATCGGGGGACGCAAGCATTGGCTTTGGCGGGCCGTTGATCAGGAAGGGTTCGTGCTGGATGTCCTGGTCCAAGCCCGCCGCGACCGGCGGGCTGCTCTCCGCCTGATGCGCAAGCTGTTGACCCGGCAAGGCCATCCGCCGCGTGTTTTGATTACCGACAAGCTTCGCTGATACCCAGCGGCAAGGCGTGCGATCATGCCGGGGGTTGAATATCCCTCGCACAAGGGTCTGAACAACCGAGGCGAAACTCCTACCAGCCTATCCGAAAGCGTGAACGCATTATGAAACGCTTCAAGTCGCCTCGGCACATGCAGCGCTTCGTCTCCATTCACGATCCGATTGCAAACCTGTTTCACCTGCCCCGCCACGACATGACATCCGCAGAATTTCGCGAGTTCCGCACCGCAGCCATGGATGCGTGGCGCGAGCCGGTTGCTCATCAGAATCCAGCTGACCCAGGACATGTCAAAGCGTACCTGATAGTACGGGCATTCCCATTCCGTATTGCGTTCAAGGAGTAGGAGGAGAGCATCCGTTAAACTGTATTGGACGCCTTTGTTTAATGTGACGTCACCAGCCTTTTCGATCTCGTCCACGACGATGACCAGTTTCCCAAGGTCAGGTCGGCAACGACTTCCTTGAGTGCGGCCGATTCCGAGCGCAGCTCCTTAACCTCTGGCGATGTCGCCTGGCAGGCGGTATCCCCATTGCCCGCCTCGAGAAATTCCTTCGACCAGGTGTAATACAGGCTCTCGCTGATACCCTCGCGTCGGCAAAGCGCGGCGATACTCTCCTCGCCGCGCAGGCCCGCCAGCACGATCCTGATCTACTCCTCGGCTGAGTAGTGTTTGCGGGTCTTCCGCTTGATCCCCTGACCAACCTGTCAGCGGCATCCTTCGATGTTCCGGACTTCTTTTTTACCTTCCTGCCATAATGGCTTCGATGAGCCAGAAACCCTTTTGTAATCGGGCCTGGTTTTGCAAGGAATTAGCGCCTGAAGGTGCATGCTTCTGTCCGTGATCTGCGCATTGCACTCACATGATGCGGTTGGCTTTGACTCAGGAAAGCCCATCTCCGTTGCGACTTCGTGTTTAAGTCAGGATTTCTGTCGGCTTTTCCCTCACCACGTCCCTTCAGGGTCGCCTTCCTTGCGGAATCTCTGGTGTTGGTTGTCTGTCAGGCGGTTTTGAACTCTGTGCCGTCTATCCACATCCGATGCATGATGACGGCCAGTTTCCGGGCAAGGGCAATCTTGGCGCGCTTTGCGCCCCGTCGAGCAGCAACGCGCATCGCCGATGCCCTAAGTGGGGGCCATCTGGTGATTCTCACCAGCATCACATGCGCTGCTTCAAAAAGCGCAACCCGCACACTTGCATCGCCAGCCTTGGTGATCGACGTGACACGATCCGTTTCGCCGGATTGATACCGTCTCGACGTCAGGCCAAAACAGGCACCGACCGACTTTGATGAACGAAACCGTGTTGGGTCGTCTATAGCGGCTCGGAACGTCATCGCCACCACGGCTCCAACGCCGGGAATGGTCATCCGACGGTGACAGACCTCATCTTTCCGAGCCTGATCTCTAACCAGCTTGTCCAATTTGGCGAACTCCCCTGCCATCGCATCTCGTGCTGATAAGAGCGGGGAGATTGCCGCGTCCAGCACCGAGTTGCCTGCGATTAAAGCGTTTCGCGAAAATCTGTGATTCAGGTTTTTCGCGAAACGCTTTAGGTGTTTAGTCCCGACGTGTGGTGGGTTTGAGGCCACAGCATGACGCAAGTTGTTCACAAAATCGCGGCCAGCAATGACCCCAATAGAAATGCAAGTAGAAGTGCCAAACTTACCAGCCCGATAACCGGTTTAATAGGCTGCGTTACGCCACATTGCAGGCAAATCGGCGTATTACGTTTCAACTTGCTGCCACAGGTCAAGCAGTGAGTATTATCTGAACGTGTCACGTGATGTGCAGGCGGCCAAGACGGGTGAAGACATTGATACATGGGTCCATCAGTACCGTTTCGAAATATTCGTCCGTCTGATGCGCCATCGCCATCGCACCCGGCCCCATGATCAGGGTCGCCGGATTGCCCATCGCGGGTTTCAGCACCGAGGCGTCGGTGAAATACGTCGCCGTGCCGACCTCGGGCCGCTGGCCGGTTACCTCTTCTACAATTGAAAACACCTGCTGCATCCATGGATGATCGGGGCTGGTATAGACATGATCCATGTCGGTCATGGGCTCGATATCCACATCATCACCCAGAAGCGCGCCAAGTTGCGCCTTGATCTGCGCATTGCTCTGCCCCACCGTCGAGCGGATATCGACGCCGACACGCGCCAGATCGGGGACCGAGTTGATGTTGAGACCCGCGCTCATGTTGCCGACGTTTAACGACGGGCCACCCATGACAGGATGCGCTTCGACGCCGAAATCGAAGCCGCGCAGCGCGTCGATAGAGGCGCATGCGGCGAAAATGGCGTTCTTTCCCTTTTCCGGCATCGACCCATGCGCCGTAATCCCCTTGTGAACAAGAGACATCCACAGCGCGCCCTTGTGCCCGACAAAAGGTCTGTTGTCGGTGGGCTCTGCAACAATCATCGCCTCGCAGGTGCCCAATAGGTCGGGGCGCTCGGCCAACGCCAGAACGCCTTCGCAGCCCGTTTCCTCACCGGCACTGAAGATCAGCTTGACCTCGGCGCGGCGAACCGGCTCTTGCGCCAGTGCAAGCCCGGCCATGATGCACGCGGCCACGCCGCTTTTCATATCCGATGTCCCACGACCATACATGCGACCGTTCTTGATCTCGCCCGCAAAAGGATCTTCGCTCCAGTCCGCCTGTCCAAGCGGCACAGTGTCCAGATGCCCTGAATAGACAATCGCATCACGTGTCACCTTTTCGGTCGCAGGCAGCGTCGCGATCAGGTTGGGCCGTTTCGGCTGCCAATCATGCCAGGTTATGTCGAAACCCGCATTTTCCAACAGCCCCGCGATATAGCGTGCGCAGTCTGCCTCGTTTCCCGGCGGGCTAATCGTGTTGAACGAGATCAGTTTGCGGGTCAGGTCCAGTCCGGTCAGGTCAGTCATTTTGGTCTCCGGCAAGATGGGTCAGCGAAGATGGCAAGCGGCCATATGCCCCGGCGCGACCTCGCGGAGCGGGGGCTCTTCCTTGAAACAACGGTCCACGGCATAGGGACAGCGGGTATTGAAGTTGCAACCCTTGGGTGGCTTCATCGGGCTTGGCACATCCCCCTTGAGCACCTTGCGCGTCTTGCGCTTGCGTGGGTCGGGAACGGGAACAGATTCAAGCAGTGCCTCGGTGTAAGGGTGTTGGGGGGAGCGAAACAGGCTTTGCTTATCCGTAATCTCGACCAACTTGCCCAGATACATCACGCCGATCCGGTGACTGATATGCTGAACGATGGCCAGATCATGAGCAATGAACAAATAGGACAGGCCCAGTTCCTCTTGCAGGTCCATCATCAGGTTTACGACCTGCGCCTGCACGGATACGTCCAGCGCCGAAACGGGTTCGTCGGCAATTATGATCTCGGGGTTCAGGGCCAGCGCCCGAGCGATCCCCAGCCTCTGTCGCTGACCGCCCGAGAATTCATAGGGAAAGCGGTGCATCGCATCCTGACGCAATCCAACGCGTGCAAACAAATCCGCCACCTTTTCACGGCGCTCCGTCGGGGTCAGTTTGCCATAATTTCCGAGAGGTTCCCCCACGATATCCCCCGCCCGCAGCCTTTGATTCAGGGATGCGTAAGGGTCTTGAAAGATGACCTGCATCTGTTGGCGATACGGGTGGATTTCCCGACGGGAGATACGGGTAATGTCCTTGCCTTTTAGCAAAATTTGTCCGCTGGTCGGATCCTCCAGGCGCAGAATTGTCTTGCCCGTCGTGGATTTGCCGCAGCCCGATTCACCCACGATCCCAAGGGTTTCACCTGCATTCACCGAGAACGAAACACCGTCCACGGCATAGACGCGCGCCTGCTCACGGTTCCGCAGCCCTCCCCGGATCGGAAAGTGCTTTGTCAGGTTCTTGACTTCAAGAAGCGGTTTCTCTGATGTTTCGTTCATAGGGTCCAGTCCGGCAGATTTGCACTTTCCCAACACGCGGCAACGTGATCGGGTTTTTTGGGCTCAAGCGCGGGATATTCCGCGCGGCAACGGTCTGTGGCAAAGGCGCAACGTTCGGCGAAGGTGCAGCCCTTCGGCAGGTTGGTCAGGGCTGGAACAATCCCGGGAATTTCCGACAGCCTTTCCTGACGTGCTTCGGAAAAATCGGTCGTCAGCCGCGGCACCGACCGCATCAGCCCGCGTGTATAAGGGTGTTGGGGGCGCTCAAAGATTTCGGCAACGTCCGCTTCTTCCACCTTGCGCCCGGCATACATGACCAAAACACGGTCTGCCATTTCGGCGACCACGCCCAGATCATGTGTGATAAGGATGATCGCGGTTTGCAGATTGTCGCGGATTTCCTCCATCAACGCAAGAATTTGCGCCTGAATGGTCACGTCCAGCGCCGTTGTGGGCTCGTCCGCGATCAGCACCGAAGGGTTGCACGACAACGCCATGGCAATCATTACCCGCTGCCGCATCCCACCCGACAACTGGTGCGGATACTCGTTCAAACGGCGGCGCGGCTCGGGGATGTGCACAAGATCCAGCATTTCGGCGGCATGGTCTATCGCCTGTTTCGAGGACAGCCCCTGATGTAGCATGATCGCCTCGGTCAGCTGATCCCCGATGCTCAAAACCGGGTTAAGCGACGACATCGGATCCTGAAAGATCATCGAAACCTCGTTACCGCGTAAACGGCGCATCTCATCTTCGCTGGCCTGCAACAGATCGCGGCCCTTGAACATGATCCGTCCCGATGCAAAACGCGCAGGCGGGCGCGGCAGTAGCTGCATGACCGACAGTGAGGTGATGGATTTTCCGCAACCGGATTCCCCAACTACGCCTAGGATTTCACCGGGCCGAACCGAAAAATCCAGCCCGTCAACCGCCTTTACGACGCCATCGCGGGTATCGAAATGTGTGCGCAGGTCTTCCACCTGAAGAACGGGGGCGGTTCCAGCCTCTGCAGATGGGCCACGATCCAAAACAGCAGTGTCTTTGGTCATTTTGTCAGACCCTCCTTTGCATGCGGGGGTCGAGAGAGTCGCGCAGACCGTCCCCGAATGTGTTGATCGCGAAAACCGTCAGGGCAAGAAACGCGCCCGGGTAGAGGATGATCCCGACCGATTGGAAAAAGAACATGCGTCCCTCGGCCATGATGTTGCCCCAGCTTGGGATTTCGGGCGGTGTGCCTGCGCCAACAAAGCTCAGATAAGCCTCGAAAATCACGGCTTGCGCGCAAATATATGTGGCTTGCACGATCAGCGGCGGGATGGTGTTGGGCAAGATATGCCGGACTAGGATACGCGGGGTCGAGGTGCCACAAGCAATCGCTGCCTGCACATATAGCTGGTCGCGCAGCATCAGCACGACTGACCGCACCAGCCGCACCACGCGTGGAATTTCCGGGATGGTCAGCGCCAGGATTACGTTGGGCACACTACTGCCCCAAAGCGCCACCAGTGCGATGGCCAGCAGGATCGAAGGGATGGACATCAACGCATCCATAAGCCGCATGATCACCGCATCAACACTCCGCACGAACCCCGACACCAATCCGATGGCAAGGCCAAAGGACGTGGCCAAGGCCGCAACAGTTAGCCCGACAACCAGCGAAACTTGTCCACCATGCAAAACCCGGCTCAGCAAATCTCGCCCATACATATCGGTTCCGAATAGGGCATCGGGCGATGGCGATTGCAGGCGATCACGCGGCGACTGCTGCATCGGGTCTGGCAAGCCCAGCCACGGCGCGAGAAACGCCAGCCCAGCCATCAGCAACAGAACGGCCACACCGAACAACATGGTCGGGTTGCGCTTGAAAGAATCCACCACGACCCGTGCGCGATGTTTCAGGCGCGCACCAAAGGACAATTCTTGCACATGCAAACTCATTGGATTTCTATCCTTGGATATCAGGCTTGCCGGCTCAGTACCGGATACGCGGATCGAACAGCACATAGCTTAGGTCGATCAGCAGGTTCAGAAGGACATAGGTAAACGAAAACACGAGGATAACGCCTTGGATCACGGGATAGTCAGTGCGCAAAACCGCATCGACGGTCAGCCGCCCAAGACCCGGAATGGCAAACACGCTTTCGGTCACGACCACGCCACCGATCAGCAAGGCAACGCCCAGACCGATCGTCGTGCTGATCGGCACCATCGCGTTCTTGAGCGCGTGCTTGACCAAAACCTTACGTGTTGCCAACCCCTTGGCATAGGCGGTGCGCACGTAATCCTCGTTCAATACTTCCAGCATGGTGGCACGGGTCATGCGCGCAATCAGCGCCATGTAAACTGCGCCCAATGTCAGTGCCGGCAAGGCGATATGCGATAAAAACCCCGGAACGCTTTCAAGGATACTGGTATAGCCTTGCACCGGGAACCACCCTAGCGTCCGAGACCCGCCAAGGATCAGCAGATAGCCGATCACGAAAACCGGGACGGAAAATCCAAAAACCGCCAGTGTCATAACCATTCGGTCGATCCATGTTCCGACTTTCCATGCGGCGATCACGCCAAGCGGGATAGCCAAGGTGATAGCAATCAACATGGTGCACAATGTCAGCATCAGTGTCGGCTCAAGCCGCTGGCCGATCAGCTTTGTTACCGGCAAGCCGGAATAGATGGATTGCCCCATGTCCCCTTGCAGCAGGTTGACCAACCAACTGCCGAACTGAATATAAAGCGGATCGTTCAGGCCGAGTTGTTCACGGATCTTGATAATCTGCTCTTCTGTGGCGAAGTCACCCGCGATAATGGCCGCCGGATCACCCGGGCTGAGGTGCAACAACATAAAGACAAACACCGCCACGATCGCCATGATCGGGATGGTCGCGATTAGTCGGCGGATGATATATGCATACATGCCCGGCTCACTTTGCTGATTGGCCGGCAGCGCGCCGTTGACGCGCGCTGCCTCATCAAATGACGATTACTCGACCGAGATGTTCCAGAAGAACGGAACCGGAGCTTCCAGCACGCCGTTCACGTTGTCACGGAAGGCCGTTGGCTGGTAATATTGGCCGGTCGGAATGTAGGGCACGAAATCATAGAGTTCGGCCTGCAATTCCTCGATGATCTCCATCTGCTTGGCGGCATCTGTTTCCTTGGCGAAAGCGTTGCGCAGATCTTCGATCTTCTGGTTTTCGGGCCAGCCAAACCACGCATTGCCGCCCGAGGCCGCAACCGAGATGTTTGTTACCGGGTTCAACTGATCGGCGGCCAGCCACCACGTCGGGAAGATGTTCCATCCACCGTCTTCGGGGGCCTCACGAACGGCCCGGCGCGACGTCATGGTGGCCCAGTCCATTGCCACCAGCTTCACGTTCATGCCGATCTCGCGCAGTGCTTGTGCCGTAACCAGTGACTGCCCATGAGCAACCGGAATATCCGTCGGGTCAAGGATCAGCACCTCACGCCCGTCATATCCGGATTCCGCGAGTAGTGCTTTAGCCTTTTCGATATCCTTTTCCCGCAGTGCTTCGCTGCCAATATCGGTCTCGTAAGGCCCGCCGCACATGAAATAGGCGCCACAAAACTCTTCAAAATAGGCTGGGTCGCCCATGATCGAATACATGTAATCGGCCTGCTGCACAGCCCACATCGCGGCCTGACGGGCTTTTTTGTTGTCAAACGGCGGATACTTGAAGTTGAAGCGAATAACGCCTTGGGTGCCAAGCGGGTCAACGGTTTCGACCTTGATCGACGGGTCCGACTGAATCATCGGCAGCAGATCGACGGCGGGTTGCTCGTAGTAATCCACCTCACCGGCCAGCAAAGCTTGGCTTGCAGTTGCCGCATCGGGGATATAACGCCACTCGACGCGATCCACTTTCGCTACCTTGCCACCCGCTGCATAACTTGCCGGCTCTTCACGGGGCACGTATTCTTCGAATTTTTCATAGACCACTTGGTTGCCCGGCTGCCATTCGTCAGCGACGAACTTGAACGGCCCAGAACCAATGATCTCTTCCACCTGAGCGTTCGGGTCGGTTTCAGCCAGACGCTTGGGCATGATGAACGGCACATTGGACGAAATTTTGCCCAACGACTGCAACACCAGACCATAGGATTCGCTCAGCGTCAGCACAACGGTCTTGTCATCTGCCGCTTCCAAGCTGGCGGTGACACCCATCAGCTTCTGGCCCATCCCGTCGCGTGCACCCCAGCGCTTGAGCGATGCAACTACATCCTCGGCGGTCACAGCCGATCCATCATGGAAGGTCAGCCCGTCGCGCAGCGTGATCGTGTAGGTCAGACCGTCTTCGCTGACCGCGTGACCGGCTGCCATCTGCGGCTGAACCTCTAGGTTTTCGTCTAGCGCGAACAGCGTGTCGAACACCAGATACCCGTGGTTTCGCGTGATGTACGCGGTCGTCCAGATTGGGTCGACATTGCGCAGATCAGCATGCGGCACGATCTTCAGTACGGATTCCGCATTGGCTGGCGCAGTGGCCGCCATCAGACCCGCAACAGCTATTGGCGCAGACAAAACAGCATGGCGCGCCGATGTCTTCAATAGATTTGCAAATGCAGTCATAGGCATTTGTGGCTCCCTGTGTTGGCTTTCCGGCAGGACGACGTAAGTGTTGTCGCCACCGCTGGTTTTATTCATTTTCATGGTCACGCTGCGAAACAGCAGACACAACTCAGCGTAAGCGTAGGTTGCCACGTTATGCAAGTATCTTGCATGAACTTGTTTGCAAGTTGTCGTAAATGCCTAATTTTAAAGCTCAGTTGACAATCACAAACGGTCGGCAAAGAAGTACAGAATGCAAATCATTTTTGAAAATAAGGCTGGGTAATGATCGGAGAACGAATTAAGTCGATACGCAGAATCCGAAATATGACCCTGAAAGAATTAGCAAAACAGGCCAATATTTCAGAAGGGCACATGTCGAAAATTGAGAACGACAAAACTCAGCCATCTGTCGCCTTACTACACCGAATCACACAGGCGCTGGATATCACGATCGGGCTTTTGTTCGATGAAACGAATGGCGACGAACACGTTGTATCGCGCATGGGCCAACGCCCGATCATTGATCTTGATCCGGTCCGCCGCGGCACTGGAATTTGCCTCGAACGCATCATCCCGCATTCAAAAGACCATATCTTGCAGTGCAACATTCATATCATCGAGCCGAATGGCTCAAGCGAGGACCACATTCAGCATGTCGGCGAAGAAATGGGGTATGTTCTAGAAGGCGAGCTTGAACTGATACTTGACGATACCGTGTATCACCTTTGCGAAAATGACTCCTTTCACTTCAATTCCAGTCGCAAGCACGCCTATCGCAATCCCGGGAAGACGCGCGCACGTGTGCTATGGGCCAACACTCCCCCAACGTTCTGAAGCCCCCTCAGGCAAAGGCCAGTTGTGGCGGCGTCGTCAAAGGCCATAGGGTGGCCTCGTGATACAATTGGGCAATCTCCAGAAGTCGGCGATCGTTGCCTTTGCGTCCAATCAGCTGAATGCCCATGGGCAAGCCGTTGTTCCCGAATCCGGCGGGCATGGCCAATGCGGGCAAACCCGCCAGACTTGCCGGAACCATCGCCTCCATCCAGCGGTGATAAGTATCCATCTTGACACCAGCCACCTCTGTCGGCCAGCTCCAGTCCATCGGGAACGGCCACACCTGTGCGGTCGGTAAAACCAAGGCATCATAGCGGTCAAACAGCGTTGCCGCCGCCTGAAACCATCCCGAACGGACAACGCTGGCCTTGTGAACATCCACGGCCTTCATCGCAAGGCCGCGCTCGATTTCCCAAACCGCATCGGCCTTGATCTGGTCCCGCGTTTTCGGGTTCTCTAACAATTCCGAAAGCTTTGATGCCATTGTCCAGCTTCGCAATGTCGTCCAACTGTCCCAAAGGGCTTCGCGGCTGTAAGGTGCCGGAACCTTTTCCACCCTGCACCCAAGATCGGCAAGGGTATGGCAGGCAGCCTGACACAGGTCCAAAATGCCCGCATCCATCGCATAGGCCCCGCCCCAGTCCCCAAGCCAGCCAATCTTAACCTCTGCCGGGTCAATCCCGGCGAGAGTTAGATCGGGAACAAGCATGTTATGCGGCTGTCGCGGATCGGGGCCTGCCATGACCTTCAAAAGCAAAGCAAGGTCTTGCGGGCTGCGCGCCATCGGGCCGTCGGTTGAAATCTGATGCAGGAACGTGTCTGCCGCCGGCTCTGCCGGAACAAGCCCCCAACTGGGCCGCATGCCGTACACATTGTTCCACCCGGCCGGATTGCGCAGGCTGCCCATCATGTCCGACCCATCCGCGATCGGAACCATGCGCGCCGCAAGCGCGACCGCCGCACCACCCGATGACCCACCACAGGACACACCGACATCATAAGGGTTGCAGGTCGCGCCATGCACCGTGTTGAACGTATGGCTGCCAAGCGCAAACTCGGGCGTGTTCGACTTACCGATCACGATGGCCCCAGCTTGGCGCATGCGTGATACGAACAGATCGTCCTTATCGGCGATCTTGTCTGCAAAGGCGGGGGACCCCATGCTGGTCGGGAATCCCTTGGCATTGGCCATATCCTTCACACAGATTGGCAGACCCGCAAGGGCCCCGCCCCCGCGCGTAACATCGGTGGCGCGCGCCTCAGCCATAAGCCTATCGCTGTCTTTCATCGACACAACGGCGTTCAAAACACCATTTGCCTGTTCGACCCGCTCCAGTGTCGCACGCATAAGCTCTTCGGCGCTAAGCTGTCCGTCCGCAAGACCCGCCCTTAGGTCAGCCGCCCCAAGCTCCAGAATATCACTCATGTGATGCCTCCCTGCTATTCAGTTAAGCCCCGGCTTTCTTCTGTTCAAAAATATCCGGGGGAGTCGCAGCATGCTGTAACGGGGCAGCGCCCCCTTTTATTCGACGATTCCGGCTGTCTCGACGACGGCGTGCATCAAAACATCAGCCCCGGCCGTGGCCCAATCCTTGGATATCTCCTCGGCCTCGTTATGGCTCAGCCCGTCCACGCAGGGGCACATGACCATCGCGGTCGGGGCCACCCGATTGATCCAGCAGGCATCATGTCCGGCGCCTGACACAAGGTCGCGATGCGAATAGCCCAGCCGTTCGGCGGCGCTGCGCACCGCTGCGACGCAGTCTTTGTCGAATTCCACCGGGTCGAAGCCGCCCGCTTTCTCGAACTCCACCTCGCAGCCCATATCCTTGCCGATTTTGGTGGCGGCCGCTTTCATCCGGGTAACCATATCCTCGATCACCTCCAGTTGCGGTGATCGGAAATCGACGGTGAACACCGCCTTGCCGGGGATCACGTTGCGCGAATTGGGGTAGATGTCGATATGCCCGGCCGCGCCAACCGCGTCTGGTGCGTGGCTCAACGCGATCTCTTCGACCTTTTCCAGCACCCGCGCCATGGCAAGGCCCGCATTGCGCCGCATCGGCATCGGGGTTGACCCTGTGTGGCTGTCCTTGCCGGTGATCGTCACCTGTGTCCAATTCAGCCCCTGCCCATGGGTGACAACGCCGATATCCTTGCCTTCGGCCTCCAGAATGGGGCCCTGTTCGATGTGCAATTCGAAAAACGCATGCATCTTGCGTGCGCCAACCGCTTCGTCGCCGCGCCAGCCGATCCGGTCCAATTCATCGCCAAACCGTTTGCCTTCGGCATCGGTGCGATCCTCGGCCCAGTCTTGGTCATGCACCCCGGCAAACACCCCCGAGGCCAGCATCGCCGGGGCAAACCGTGTGCCTTCTTCGTTGGTCCAGTTGGTTACCACGATCGGGTGGCGCGTCTTGATGCCCAGATCATTCAGCGACCGAACGATCTCAAGCCCACCCAGCACGCCAAGAATGCCATCATACTTACCGCCCGTGGGTTGGGTATCCAGATGGCTGCCCACGTACACCGGCAGCGCGTCAGGGTCTGTCCCTTCGCGTCGGGCGAACATGTTGCCAAGGCTGTCCACGCCCATGCTGCACCCCGCAGCATCGCACCATGATTGAAACAGCGCCCGCCCTTCGGCATCCGCGTCGGTCAGCGTCTGGCGATTGTTGCCGCCGGCCACGCCGGGGCCGATCTTGGCCATCTCCATCAGGCTGTCCCACAGCCTGTCGCCATTGATCCGAAGGTTTTCGCCGGGTGCGGCCATTGTCACATCTCCCTGATGAAAGTTTGTTGCATCGTGCCTTAGCATGCGCATATCGTGGCAAAGAACAACAGGCTATCGCGACACGCGGGAGGCAAAAACATACCCAACCAATCCGCGACGGCGCGATCGACCTAATCCACGATCTTGCCCGCTTGCCGCGCAACCAATGCACCGGTAATGACCTCAAGCCTGGCTTTGAGTTGGAAATGCCCGAGACGATGCGCCTTTGGCTGGTTGTGTCGACAAACTAAGCGCCGCCTGTCGCTCTCGAGAAAACGAATGGCACAAGAAGGGCTGATAGATGGCGAACATCTGGGAATGGACGGCAACGCAAATTGCGGCAGAGGTCAGGGCGCGACGTATCTCGGCAGTTGAGGTGACACAAGCCCATCTTGACCGGCTCGATGCTGTCAACCCGGCGATTAATGCCGTGGTGCAGGAGTTTCCGGAGGAGGCGCTGGAGGCTGCTCGGCAAGTCGATGCCGCGCTTGATCGCGGCGACGATCTGGGGCCACTTTGCGGCGTGCCAGTCACGATCAAGGTCAATGTCGACCAGAAAGGTCAGGCCACGACAAACGGTCTGCGACTTCTGGCCGATAATGTTGCGACCCAGGACAGTCCAGTCGTTTCGAATATCCGCAAGGCAGGCGGCATCATTATTGGGCGTACAAACACGCCTGCCTTTTCCCTGAGGTGGTTCACCAACAATAAGCTGCACGGTCAGACGCTGAATCCGCGAAACCAGCTGGTCACGCCCGGCGGTTCATCAGGCGGTGCTGCGGCGGCAGTTGCCGCCGGAATTTGCACCATAGGACACGGCACTGATATCGCTGGATCCATCCGCTATCCCGCCTATGCCTGTGGTCTGTATGGGCTACGACCAACCACAGGCCGGGTGCCGGCATATAACTCCAGTGCGCCTGATCGTTTTATTGGCGCCCAATTCATGGCTGTATCCGGACCTATCACGCGAAGTATCGATGATCTAGAAGTTGCCTTTAACGCCATGTCGATGCCTGATCCGCGAGATCCATGGTACGTTCCAGAACCTTTAGGCGCGGCAGACTTTAGAAAGAACGTGGCGCTAGCGCTTGCTCCGGATGGCCTGATTGTCAGTGATGACGTGACCACGGCGCTACATGATGCTGCGACCCGCCTTCGACATGCGGGTTGGTCCGTTGAGGAGGTGGCCTGTCCTCCGATGCGTCGCGCGGCAGCAATCAACGCATGCCTCTGGATGGCTGAAATGCAGTTTGGGACTGCCGACACAGTGACCTCCGAAAATGATCCGGATGCACAATTCGTGTTCGAACAGATGTCCCAGGATGTAGGCAAAATCGGGTTTAAAACTCTAATGCAAGCCCTGCAGGCTCGCGCAGGACTGGTCCGAGAATGGCAGGTCTTTTTGTCAAAATACCCGATACTGCTATGCCCCATCTCGGGAGAATTGCCGTTCGATCAGCAACTCGATGTCCAATCCGAAGAAAGTTTTAAACGCGTTTTCGAAGCGCAGTTGACCCAGAGAGCCTTACCGGCAATTGGCATGCCAGGACTGGCGGTCCCAACAGGAGAATCAAAGGGCTGCCCCGTAGGCGTACAATTGATCGGTCCCCGCTTTCGCGAGGATATTCTTCTGGCTGCTGGACGTGATATCGAGGCCGCAAACAATCCGGTCGGCGTTTCCAATCCAGCCTGATCAAAGATGAACCCCAAGATTGGAGAGTGAAAATAATTCGGGATACCCAGCCCTGCGTGGAACATGTCCCCGTGTAGATAGAAGGGCCTTATTGATTGTACGGGTATGGTTCATTCCCGCGTCGCACCACACAACCTACAGCCCAAAAGAGAAAAACAATTAGAGCGTGTTCACCTCAATCGGTTTCATAGCATGCGGCGACGAAGAAGTTGTAACACTCGTCTGGGGTGAAGAGTGAGCAGACGTGTCCTACGGCGCGCCAGAGGTCCTCGTATGTTCGAGCGGCAACCTTTCGTATGAGTGCCTTGAGCTTCGAGAAGGCCATCTCGATGGGGGCA
The DNA here is from genome assembly GCF_030733685.1 of Roseovarius sp. MMSF_3281. Lineage (GTDB taxonomy): Bacteria > Pseudomonadota > Alphaproteobacteria > Rhodobacterales > Rhodobacteraceae > Roseovarius. Next base: position 48,522 of record NZ_JASHIM010000005.1, on the reverse strand, counting down.
CGCCAGGATCGATTTGAACCGTCCCATGACCTTCTCACGTTTGCGGGTCGGCCGATGCGAACCCTCGATGCGGTTGTTGAGCCCTTTGTGTGCCCGATGATCCGCTTCTGGCGCGAGGGTCCGGACCGGTTTGATGTAACTGCGCAACTTGTCCGTCACGACGGCACGCTGTTTGCCAAAGCGAGCGATCAGCCGTGTAAGGAAACGCTCGGCAGCTTTGGCGTTTCGGCACGGCTGCACAAGGATATCCAGCACGTCCCCGTTCGCATCCACCGCACGCCATAACCACTGCTTCACGCCGTTGATCGGGACGGCGACTTCGTCTAGATGCCATCTGCCTGCAGCGGTGGGACGGTCACGCTTTATGCAATCGGCGAAATGCCGGCCAAATCGGTTCACCCATTTGCGCACGGCTTCCCGGCTGACGGTTACACCGCGTTCAGCTAACAGGTCCTCGACGTCCGCCGTGCTAGGCGCGGCATCTCAGCTGGTATTCTCATGATAAAACGCTAGACGTATCAAGATACGGCAGCAAGTTGGCAATGCCAGTTAACGTGACAACACCGCGGCGTCGGCGCGCCTCAGGCCGCGCCACCGAACCGCTGTATGCTGGCGATGAATTTCTGCAAGGTGGGCGTATCATCATCGGCGCGCCAGATGACGGCGACATCATGTTCGGCCTGACGTTCCTCGATCTCGACGAAGACCACGTCGGAAAATGCACCGCTGGCCAGTGACGAGGGGACCAGCGACACGCCCATACCCTGTTTAACAAGGGCCACCACGGTGAACCAATGCTGAATCCTGAAGCGGTCATCCGCTTCCAGATTGGAGGCGCGCAACAGGGAGGTGATCTTGTCATGGTAGTGCGCCGCGAACCCGCGCGAAAAGACGATGATCCGCTCACCGGCAAGTTCGGAGATACGGATGCGGCTTTTCGTGGCCAGTCTGTGCCAACGCGGCAAGCAAGCGACCAATCGTTCCGTCTCGATAGTCATTTTGGTGAGGGTGTCCGGCAAGGGAACGGAGTGGACGAACCCCACATCAATCTTGTGTTCGAGCAGCCATTCGATCTGGCGGGTGGAGTTCATCTCCTGAAGGATCAATTCAACACGCGGGTGGCTGGTCTGGAAGGCCTTAAGCTTAGCCGGAAGGTCGCGGAACAGCATCGAAGGCACGAACCCCACGCCCAATTCGCCCGCCGCGCCCTTGGCCGTTTCCGCCGCGACCACCATAGCCGACTCGAGCTGCCCGAGGATTCGCGCCGCCTGTTCGGCAAAGACTGTTCCGGCCGGTGTCAGGCGAACGATCTTGCTGTTGCGTTCCATCAGCTTGACACCGAGACGATCTTCGAGGTGTCGAAGGCTGGCGCTCAACGGCGGTTGCGAAATGTTCAGTCTCTCGGCCGCGCGGCCGAAGTGAAGCTCCTGAGACAGAACAAGAAATTGCTTGAGCTGACGAAATGTGACGGCCATACAAAAATAGTATCATATCCAATTTAGTATCGCCAAATACATTATCGGTATTAGATTTTGCATTCTAAAATCTGTTTCCTGTCTCCAATTTATCAATTCGCGTGACTGGGAGGACACAGATGACCGCATCCATACACCAGAACATTCCAGACAGCCGGGGCATGAACCTGTTTGCGGCTGACCCAGATCTGTGGCGGCTGGTGCAGGTGTACCTCGATCCCGAAACCAGCGCGCTTGTCCACCCTGAACTGGACCGTATGGGGGCGCTGGCTGGGGACCGCCTCGAAGAGCTCGCCCTCACTTCTGACAAGAACCCGCCGGAACTGCGCATCCGCGCCCGCAACGGCGCCAATGACGAACGAATCGTCAAGCATCCCGCCTATGAGGAACTGGAGCGCTACGCTTTTGGCGAATTCGGCCTTGCCGCCATGTCGCATCGCGCCGGCGTATTCGGTGCAAAAGACAAGCTGCCTCCGATTGTGAAATATGCACTGGTTTACCTGTTCGTGCAGGCGGAATTCGGCCTGTGCTGCCCGCTCAGCATGACGGATTCACTGACCCGTACGTTGGTCAAGTTCGGCGATCCCGATTTGGTGGCACAATATTTCGATCAATTGACCAGCCAAGACATGCAAAGCCTTTATCAAGGTTCGATGTTCATGACGGAACAGGCCGCGGGGTCAGATGTGGGCGCCATCGACACCATGGCGCGCCGCCAAGGCGGTGAATGGAAGCTTTACGGCGACAAATGGTTCTGCTCCAACCCCGATGCGGCCCTGGGGATGGTGCTGGCACGGCCCGACGGCGGCGATGAGGGCACAAAGGGCCTGTCACTCTTCCTGCTGCCCCGCCATCTTCCAGACGGGCGCAAGAACGCCTATCGCATATTGCGACTCAAGGAAAAAATGGGGACAAAATCCATGGCGTCGGGCGAGATCGCACTGGAGGGAGCCACGGCCTATCTGGTCGGCGAAGCCGGGCAAGGCTTCAAGCATATGACCGACATGATCAACAACTCGCGGCTGGCCAATGGGGTTCGGTCCGCCGGCCTGATGCGCCGCTCTGTCGCCGAGGCCCTGTTCATCTCGCGTAACCGGACGGCCTTTGGCAAACGGCTGATCGACCTGCCACTCATGCGCCGCCAATTGCTCAAGATGATCACAACCGCTGAGCAGGGCCGCTCAATGGTTTTCCACACGGCAAGCGTCCTGCGCCGCGCCGACGCGGACGAGGCGGGTATGGCCAAGGTACTGCGCATCCTGACGCCACTGGTCAAGTTCCGCACTTGCCGTGATGCCCGCAAGGTGGCGGGCGACGCAATGGAAGTGCGCGGCGGCTGCGGATATATTGAGGAGTGGTCGGATGCACGGGTGCTGCGCGATGCGCACCTAGGCTCGATCTGGGAGGGAACAAGCAACATCGTCGCCCTCGATGTGGCGCGCGCTGTGCGGCGCGAGGACGCCCTGAGCGCCCTTGAGGCGCATGTGCACACCTTGCTGGACGAAACCCGTGATACCCTCGGCGCGCAGCCCGAGATCGCCGATCAATTCGCCCGCGCCGCCGCGTTTCTCGACGGTGTCGCCAATAGCCGGGAGCGCGAGATCGAAACCCGCGCCGCGGCCAGCGCGGTCTACAACGCGACCTCGGCCGTGACCATGGCATGGGAAGATGCCCGGATGCGTCAGGTCGGCAACGCCACCACGGGCGACCGGCTCGCGCTGGCGCATTCCGTGCTCCGGCACAAGCTTCAACCGCACGATCCACTGGCAACGGATGTCGAAGAAGACAGCCTTGCCGCGCGGGTTCTCGACAAGGAGCACGGCGATCTGGAGGCGGCGGAATGACCGAGACAGCCCCGCAAACTGCCGGCGCCCTGCACGGCCTGAAAGTGATTGACCTGAGCCGCGTTCTCGGCGGGCCGCTGACCGGTCAGGTGCTTGGCGACCACGGCGCCGATGTTATCAAGGTCGAACCCCCCACGGGCGACGAGACCCGGCATTGGGGCCCGCCGTTTCGCGACGGAACCGCCTCGTATTTCGATGGGGTCAACCGCAACAAGCGCGCCATCGCCCTTGACCTGCGCCAGGAGGAAGGCCGCGAGGTTCTGTTTCGTATGCTGGAAAACGCCGATGTTGTTCTCGAAAACTTCAAAACCGGCACGATGGAGAAATGGGGGCTTGGATATGACGACGTTCTGTCGAAACGCTTTCCAAGGCTGATCCATTGCCGCGTCAACGGGTTCGGCGCGGATGGCCCCTTGGGCGGTCTGCCAGGGTATGATGCGATCCTTCAAGCCATGGGTGGCCTGATGAGCGTAAACGGCACCCAAGACAGTGGCCCGACACGGGTGGGCCTGCCCGTTGTTGACATGGTCACCGGGCTGAATGGGGTCATCGGTATCCTGTTGGCCCTGCACGAACGCAGTGTCAGCGGGCAGGGCCAATTCATCGATGCCACCCTGTTCGACAGCGCCATTTCGCTTCTGCATCCCCATGCGGCGAATTACCTGATGTCGGGCAAGACGCCGGTGCGCACAGGCAACGACCACCCCAACATCTCACCCTATTCCACCTATGAAACGGGCACCCGGCCGATTTATCTGGCGGTCGGGAACGACCGGCAGTTCCACCGCCTCTGCGCGGTGCTCGGCGCCCAGGGTATCGCGGATAACCCGCGTTTTGCCAGCAATGGAGACCGGGTGGAGAACCGCGATGCCCTCAAATGCGCGCTGGAAACGGCAATGGCGGAAAAGGACGGCGCCGAATTGGCCGATGCCCTCATTAGGGCGGGCGTGCCCGCCGGCCCGGTGCTGGACGTGGCCGAAGCGCTTGCACATCCACATACCGCACATCGCGGGATGAATGTCGAGATCGGCGATTACCAAGGCGTCGGCGCCCCGGTAAAGCCATCGCGCAGCGCGCCAAGCTACCGGATGCGCCCGCCGCGTTTCGCGCAGCACACCGAGGAGGTGCTCCGCGAGTTCGATTTCTCGACCAAGGAGATTGAGACACTCACAGGGTCCGGGGTCGCGCCAAAAGCGCGCCCAGACCCCTAACACGTACAATCTGACTGATCATTCAAGGGAGGAAACCAAATGAGACACTTCATCAAGATGACCGCTGCCGCGGCACTGGCCGCCGGCCCGGCGTTCGCGCAAGAGGCCGAGTTGCCGCGCAGTATGCTTTGGGCAACCTACGATGTCGGTTCCAGCGGATATGCCGAGGCCTCGGCCATCGCGGATGCATTCGGCAAGGAATACGGTACCCGCGTGCGTATCATGCCGTCGGGCACCTCGATCGGTCGCCTGTTGCCGCTCAAGACCGGCCGCGTGCAATACGGCTGGCTCGCCAACGAGCTTTATTTTGCCACCGAGGCGCTGTTCGATTTCTCGGCCCGCGAATGGGGGCCGCAGGACCTGCGCGTCGTGGCGGGCCGCCCCTCCACCTTCGGTATGGCCGTGGCCGGCGATGCCGGTATCGAGGCGCTCTCCGACATCGCCGGTAAGCGCGTGCCGCGCATCAAGGCGAATCCCTCGATCAATATCAAGGTCGAGGCGCTGCTCGCCTTCGGCGGGCTGACATGGGACGATGTCGAAGTGGTCGAGGTGCCCTCCTACGGGGCGGCTCTCAAGGCTTTGGTGGACGGGCAGGTTGACGTGGCCGGTTCAACCCCCACCGCCTCGACTCTCTACGAGATGGAGAGCTCCTCGCGCGGGCTGGATTGGGCGCCCATGCCGAAGGACAACGCCGACGGCTGGGAGGCGATCATCTCGGTGGCCAGTTTCTTCGCACCGGCAACCGCGACCCAAGGCGCCGGTATAACCGAGGAAGACCCGGCGCAGATCTTTGCCGTGCGCTATCCGATGATCACGGTCTATGCCGATGCCGACGCGGACGAGATCTATAATTTCACCAAGGCGCTGGACGAGACCTATGACATCTATGCCAATGCCACCAAGGCCACGGCCCGCTGGAAACTCTCCGAGGCAGGTGTGACTCCGGCGGATGCCCCGTTCCATCCCGGTGCCATCCGGTATCTTGAAGAAATCGGCGTCTGGACGGAAAAGGACGCCGCCTGGAACGAGGCACGCCTTGACCGCCTGAACGCTGTGACCGAGGCGTGGGACGCCGCGGTTGAGGCCGCGCTTGACGAAGGCGTGTCCGACAAGGACTGGCCGGCCTATTGGTCGGAGTATTCGGCTGAGGCGCTGAACTAAGCCGCCCTGCCTGTCCCCCATGCCGGATGCTCCGGCATGGGTTGGTTCGACCGAACAGCCCTTGGAGACGCGACATGGCTGACCCTCTGACTGCGGGCCCCACCGCACGCCTGACACCGCTTGTACGCACGGCTCTTGCCAACCTCGGTGTTCTCGGGCTTTCGATTATCGTGGTGCAAACCTTCAACCTGTCGCTGTTTGGCGCCTTCCCGCTGCTCGCGAACCGGTATTACTATTGCATTATCGGTGTGTTCCTCGCCGCGGCCTTCCTGATCAGCCCGGCCCGGCGAAAGGGTCTCAGCGACCCGCCTGTGAACCTCCTTGATCTTGGGCTGATCGCCTTGACCGTGATCAGTTGCGGCTACCTTGCGTGGCATGCCGAAACGATCATTGCCCGTGGCTGGGAGGTCGTAGCACCACCGCAGGCCGCGCTTCTGTCCGGGGTGCTGGTGCTGCTGTCGCTTGAGGCGGTGCGCCGCACAGCCGGGACGCTGCTGATGGTGATCTGTGCGATCTTCGCGGTCTACCCCGTTTTTGCCGACCATATGCCCGCCTTTCTCTGGGGGCCGTCCTTTACCCTGTCGGAAACTGTCGCGGCCCATGCCATGGGCATGGAAAGCATCATCGGCATCCCGCTGCGCGTGGTCGCCGATACGCTCGTCGGCTTCATCATCTTCGGCTCCTTCCTGACAAGCATGGGGGGCGGGCAGTTCTTCATGGATCTGTCGATGGCACTGATGGGCCGCACGCGCGGCGGGGCCGCCAAGGTGGCCGTTCTCTCCAGCGGCCTGTTCGGATCTCTCTCGGGCAGCGTGATCTCGAACATCCTGACCACCGGGCGGCTTACGATCCCGGCCATGAAGAAAGCGGGCTATCCGGCGCAATACGCCGCCGCCGCCGAATCCTGCGCCTCGACTGGTGGCACCCTCATGCCGCCCGTGATGGGCGCCGTGGCCTTCATCATGGCCTCGTTTCTGGATGTGCCCTACACCACGATAATGGTCGCAGCCCTCGTGCCTGCGCTGCTTTACTACATCGCCCTCGTCCTGCAGGTCGATCTCTACGCCGCCCGCGAAGGTCTCACCGGTGAAACCGGCGAGGAACGGACGAGTCTCGCCACCGTCCTGCGCGACGGCTGGCACCATCTGACTTCGCTGCTGGCCCTCGTGGTCATGCTCTTTTTGTTCAGCCCGTCATGGGCCGCCTATTACGCCACCGCGCTCATGCTCGGGCTGGCCCTGCTGAAGTATCGCAGGCTCCCCGGTTTCGACAAGGTCATGGCCGTGCTGCAGGACGTGACGGGCAATATCGCGCATCTGGTGGCAACCCTTTGCGGGATCGGCATGGTCGTCGGTTCGCTGGCGATCACGGGGGTGGGCAGCGCCTTTTCCCGCGAACTGATCCAGTACGGCGGTGAAAGCGTCCCGCTGCTCTTGATCCTCGGGGCCTTGACCAGCTTTGTCCTTGGCATGGGGATGACCGTCAGCGCCTGCTATATCTTTCTGGCCACCCTGCTGGCCCCCGCGCTGGTCGAACTGGGGCTGAACCCCATCGGCTCCCACCTTTTCGTGCTCTACTGGGGGATGCTCTCGTATATCACCCCGCCGGTCGCGCTCGCCGCGATCACCGCGGCCCAGATCGCCGGGGCATCCGGCATGCAATCGGCCTTCAAGGCCATGCGCCTCGGGGCCACGCTTTTCGTCCTCCCCTTCGTCTTTGTCTACGAACCCGCGCTGCTGCTGGATGGGCCAACCTTGACCGTCGTTGCCGCCGTGGGAACCGCGGCGCTGGCCTTAACGCTGGTTTCCTGCGCCTTCGAATCCTACCTCTACGGGGTTGGGCGGATCGGGACGGCGGCCCGACTGGCCTTGTTCGTCTCGGGCGCCCTTCTGCTGATCCCGAACCGCGATACCGAACTCGCCGGGCTGGCGGTTCTGGTGGCGGCCCTCGCGGCCTTGTTCCTGTCGGGCCGCCGGTCGGCCGGAAACGGCGCGCGGAATCTGACAAAAACAGGGGGTCAAGATGGATAAGACATCGCAAGACAATAGCTCTGCCGTCGGCGTCGAGATATCGGAGGGCCAATGCCGCATGACCCTCGACAACCCGCCGGTCAACGTCATCGGGCACCAGGTCCGCCAAGGGCTTGACGCGGCTGTTCGGGCCGCCGAAGACGCGCGCGCCGACAAGGTCATCGTGACCGGCGCGGGCAAGGCCTTCGCGGCGGGCGCGGATGCCAAGGAATTCGACCAGCCTGCCCGGCCGCCGCATCTACCCGGGGTTCTGGCCCGGCTCGAACAACTGCCCGCCATCGCCGCACTGAACGGCATGGCCTTGGGCGGCGGGCTGGAAATCGCGCTGGCCTGCCGGATACGGATCGCCGCGCCGGGCTGTCGTCTCGGCTTGCCCGAGGTCACGCTCGGCGTCGTGCCCGGTGCGGGCGGAACGCAGCGCCTGCCCCGGCTGATAGGGATCGAAGCGGCGGCAAAACTGATTTCCGAAGGCGCGCGCATCACCGCCGAAGAGGCCCTTGATCTCGGCCTGATCGACGCGATCGCCGACGATCCCGTCGAAGCGGCCAAGTCCGTGTCACTCGACACCCTTCAGGCACGACAGCCCGCCCTCGATCGGCCTGCCCCTGCCCCGAACCCCAACGCCATCAAGGCCGCACGGGACAAAGCGCACAAACGGGCGCGCGGGCAAATCGCCCCGCAGGCCGCGCTTGACCTGATCGAAGCTACCGCACATACCCCGCCGGCCCAAGGGCTAGAGAACGAGCGGGCACAATTCCTCGACCTCCGCCAAGGCCCGCAGGCCAAGGCGTTGCGCCACGTCTTTTTCGCCGAACGCGCCGCCGCCGCGCGCAGCAATGGATTCGAGGCGGCGCCAAAATCCCTGTCCTCCGCCGTGGTGGTGGGCGGCGGCACCATGGGGGCCGGGATCGCCTATGCGCTGGATAGTATCGGCGTTACCACCACCTTGGTCGAGGTCGATACCGCCGCGGCCGAACGCGCCCGCACCAATATCGACAAACTTTTCGACGAAGGGGTGAAGCGCGGCAAGTCGACCCCGGAGGAGGCCAAGGCCGGCAAGTCCCGCATCGCCGTACGCACCGGCTACAAGGCGCTGCCGCCGGTCGATATCGCGATCGAGGCCGTGTTCGAGGAAATCCAGGTCAAGCGCGCGGTATTCGCCGCACTTGATGCCGCCCTGCCGTGCGAAACGATCCTGGCCACCAATACCTCCTATCTGGACGTGAACCGCATCTTCGAAGGTATCCGCGCGCCCGAACGCTGCCTCGGCCTGCATTTTTTCAGCCCAGCCCATGTGATGAAACTTGTCGAGATCATCCGCACCAACAACACTTCCCAAACCACGCTGGCCAGCGCCTTTGCCTTGGCCGCGCGGCTGCGCAAGGTGCCGGTCGAGGCCGGGGTCTGCGACGGGTTCATCGGCAATCGCATCCTGACCGCCTATCGACAGGTTTGCGACATCATGCTTCTCGACGGAGCGATGCCCTGGCAGGTGGATAGCGCCATGGTCGCATTCGGGATGGCCATGGGTCCCTATGCCGTACAGGACCTTTCGGGCCTCGACATCGCCTATGCCAACCGGCAGCGCAAGACCCTGCGTGATACGCAGGATGCCCGGCATGTTCCGATCGCCGACCGCATGGTCGAAGACCTCGGACGCCTCGGGCGCAAAACAGGTGCCGGCTGGTACGATTACACCGATGATGGCGCGCGCCCGTCAACGCAGGTTGCGGAACTGGTGGAAACCGCCTCGAAAGAAGCCGGGTGCCAAAGGCGCGCCTTCACCGACGATGAAATCGTCGCGCGCGCCACCACGGCGATGATCTGCGAAAGCCTGCACATCCTGCACGAGGGCATCGCCCGCCGCCCTGCCGACATCGACCTCGTGCTTGTCCATGGCTACGGCTTCCCGCGCTGGCGCGGCGGCATCATGCACCACGCCGACAGGATCGGGTTTGAAGAGGTGCGCGACCGGGTCAGGCGCTATGCGCAGGACGATCCCCTGTCATGGCGCCTGCCGCCCGATCTCGAACAGCGTGTCGCGCAGGGCCAGGCCTTGGCCGACCTTAACCAGGAAAAAACGGAATAACCCATGACCGACGCCTTCATCTGCGACTACATCCGAACGCCCATCGGCCGGTACGGCGGTGCCTTGTCGAAGGTCCGGGCTGACGATCTGGCGGCGCATCCCCTGACCGCACTCTTGGCGCGCAACCCCGATCTGGACGCCGCCGCAATCGAGGAAGTCTGGCTCGGCTGCGCCAATCAAGCGGGCGAAGACAACCGCAATGTCGCGCGCATGGCCCTCTTGCTGGCCGGCCTTCCCGAAACCGTACCGGGCGTCACCGTCAACCGGCTCTGCGGATCGGGGCTTGAGGCCGTGGCCGCGGCGGCACGCGCCATCCGCGCGGGCGAGATGACGCTCACCCTCGCCGGTGGCGTCGAAAGCATGAGCCGCGCCCCTTTCGTCATGCCAAAGGCCGAAACGGGTTTTTCCCGCACCGCGGAAATCCACGACACGACCATCGGCTGGCGGTTCGTCAATCCAAGGATGCAGGCGGCATTCGGCACTGCCTCAATGCCCGAAACCGCCGAGAATGTCGCCGACGATCACGCCATTGCGCGCGACGCGCAGGACAGCTTCGCGCTGCGCTCGCAAGAGCGCACGGCCAAGGCCATCGCCTCGGGGCGCCTCGGCGCCGAAATCGCCCCGGTCACGGTGCCCTTGGGCCGCGGCAAGACCGCCGAGGTCGCGCAGGATGAACACCCGCGCGCCGGCACGACGCTTGAGGATCTCGCACGCCTGCGGCCCATCGTCCGCCCGGACGGAACGGTGACGGCTGGCAACGCCAGCGGCGTGAATGACGGGGCCGCAGGTTTGATCCTCGCCTCCGAGGCGGGCGCCAAGGCCCAAGGCTTACGTCCGATGGCCCGGGTGGTCGGCGCGACCTCTGCCGGGATTGCGCCGCGCGTCATGGGCTATGGACCGGTGCCGGCGGTGCAAAAGCTCTGCGCCATGACCGGCGTTGGGATCGACCAGATCGGCGTGATCGAACTCAACGAGGCCTTCGCCGCACAGGGCCTTGCGGTGCTGCGCGGTCTCGGCCTGTCCGACGATGATCCGCGCGTCAACCGCAACGGCGGGGCAATCGCGCTAGGCCATCCGCTTGGCATGTCCGGTGCCCGCATCACGGGCACCGCCGCGCTTGACCTGCAAAAGACCGGCAAGCGCTATGCCTTGGCCACGATGTGTATCGGCGTGGGGCAAGGCGCGGCGATCCTGCTTGAAAAGGTCTGAACGACAGGCGCCATGCCCGGCATAGGGGCGCGCATGAGGTCTGGGTTGTCGCAAAACTGCTGGATGCCTCAATATAGGTATGCAATGCTGACATAATACATGCAATCCAAGGAATGGTGCGATGGCTGTTGATTGTCACTGAGAACTGACCCGGTATTTTCACCGAGATTTGACCCACTCTCCGTTATGCGCCGTGGTCTATGTTTTGGTCTCCTTTGCTGTTTTCTTTGCAGTCTCTGAGCTGGCCTTGAAGCGGTAGCTGTCGTTGCCGGTTTCGAGAATGTGGCAGCGGTGGGTAAGCCGATCCAAGAGGGCCGTGGTCATCTTTGCATCCCCGAAGACCTGCGCCCATTCCGAGAAGCTGAGGTTGGTGGTGATGATCACGCTGGGGCGCTCATGGAGTTTGCTAAGTAGATGTCGCCCCGAAAATCCCGCCCGTTATCGATATGGATGGCCTGAGCACCTCCGCCCTTTCTAGGGCTTTGTCACTTGCTTCTTCGGTCAAAGTCTAAAGTTATCCAAAAAGAAAACTGTCTGACGGTTAAAGTCACCATCTCATAAATCACTTTACCATCCCAGAGTTAACACTACCAAATCGCCACTGAAATCAAACGAGAAAATCATTCGCGAGTCTCACGAATTACGTGGCCATGACAGCTGGTCATTGCCGATCGTGCGCGAGTTGATGTTCGGGCCGCGACGCTTCAGCGACATTCGTGCAAACCTGCCGGGCATCAGTGCCAAGGTGCTGACCGAATGGGGTTATGCCGTGGAGCCGGTCATGCAAGAACTGGGCCGGTGGGCCGCCGCCTCACCGTTGCACGACCCGACGCTCCCTCTTTCACCGGTTTCATTCATGCTGTCGCTGCGAACGATGCTCGATACAGAGGCGGCGCGGAATATGGAGGCGGAGGTGCTTTTTACCATCGGGACCGTGCAATTCACAGCCCGGCTTGCCAACGGTGCGATGCCCGTAATGCGTGATGATGCGAAAGACCCCGACGTGCAGTTCGAAGTCCCCGCTGCACCGCCCCTTGCTGCAGTCTTCTATGGTAGAGTGGTCCCCGAAACGGTGGGTGTGCAGATAACAGGTGCCCCGGACTGTTTACGCGTTCATTTCTCCCTTCAACTTACCACCCAAGTACGATCAAGTATAAACGCCAAACGGTTAAAAGCCGGATGTCTATATCAAGGTCCATAAAGCGCTTGGGTTTTGCCTATCTCACGTTTGCAATGATAATCTAGCGACTGGCGTTTCCTCGGTTTTCCGAAAACGGCCCTGAGCGGACCTTGAACATGGTCAACTGATGCTACATTGCGGCCCGTCGAAGCCACCGTTCACTGAGAGCGCGGATTCGAGTGCCAGCTGAACTCACAGTCTGCGAACGAAGCGGTCGTTGGGCTTCGCTCGATACTAAAGCGTTTCGCGAAAAACCTGAATCACAGATTTTCGCGAAACGCAGTGCTCCGCTCAATCGTTGCACGCGTTCCGCCTTTCGCCGATGCCTCAGGTTAAAGGCGGAACGCTTTAATTCGCGAACTCTGAATGCCCCCTCGATTGTTGGCGAGCTTGATCGGATCTGACTTGACCCATACGCCTTTAGCGCAAAGAAGATAGACCTTGCGGCGGACAACGGAGGTTTCAATAGCATGCGAAACAATCGATATGGGGCGCTCTCATCTTGGGTCTACAATCTCGATAAGCCGGTCGGCCGGTCCTTTGGTGATCTGGAGTATTACCGGGACCGTCTCACACAATGTCATGGCCCGATTCTTGAGCCCGCTGTAGGCAATGGCCGGATTTTTGTGCCACTGCTGCAGGAGGGCTTCCAGATCGAGGGCTTCGATGCCTCTGAGGAGATGCTGAATTACTGTCGGGATGAGTGCCGGGAGCGGAACCTTTCGGTGAATTTGACCCTGCAGACGTTCGAGAAATTCTCCTACGACAAGAGCTTCGCAGCTATCATCGTTCCGGCTGGATCATTTCAGCTCATCACCGATGAAATTGACGCAGCCGCCGTATTGAAGCGCTTTTATGATCACCTGGCACCCAGGGGGCGATTGATCATCGACCTCGATCCGATTGGTAGCATACTTGCTCCTCCCGGGCCCATTCGGAGTTGGACCACCGAAGGTGGTGACCTGCTGACCTTGACCGACAGCCGGATAGAGACCAACTATCTCGCGCAGACGACGCTTTCTCACAATCGCTATGACCGCTGGCACAATGGGGCGCTGATAGAGACCGAGTTGGAATTGTTCAAACTGCGTTGGTGGGGTGTCCATGAGTTCCGGCTGGCCCTCCAGGCCGCCGGTTTCATGGATGTGCAGGTGTCAGGCAATTATCAGCATGCAAGAACACCGCAGTCGGAGGATGAGATTATTACCTTCGAGGCGCAACGAATGATAGCTTAGGGTTGATTGTGTTGAAAAAGTCGGTGTCCGGCCAAGAGCGGGCAAACCGACAGAACATGACCCCGCCAGGGCGCCGTTATGCAAACACGGTTTGCCAGAGCGTGATTTGAGGGAACACTATTCCGAAATTTCGAGACGGTTTTTGGTTTGCAGAGTTTTTCAACAAAATCGGCTTGATCCAGACCTTCGCCCTCTGGAGCGAATACACAAGCAGACTGGCTGTGTAGCACCCTCGCTCTTGCAATCAATTCGCGGAGGCAAAACAACCTGACAAAACCAAGCCCCTTGGTCTTCGAACGAAAGGTTACTTAAGTGAGCATCGGAGCGGTAAGAAAGCGTGGCAAATCCACAAGTGAGCGACACGAGCAAACCTTATCTCGGCTCGTGTCGCTCCACAGTATCAAAGTAATGTTTTTACTTAGCAGTAAATATTGACTTATCGTTCTTGATGGTTTCCAGCACCTTGATGTCTCGCAAGGATGCAGGATCAACCTTCAAAGGATTTTGATCCAGCACAACAAAATCTGCCAATTTTCCTGGCTTTAGGCTACCTTTAAGGTTTTCTTGATACCCTTGATAAGCAGCCCAAATGGTAAGCGCACGCAGCGCGTCATACGCGCTAATGCGTTGATCTGGTCCGATGACATCCCCAGTACGGCTGGTTCGATTAACGGCTGCCGAAAGGATGGCCATCGCACTGGGCAGGGCAACTGGCGCATCGTGGTGTTGAGAGAACATCATGCCGCGTTGCAACGCCGACTGGGCCGGTGAAATACGATACGCACGTTCTTTACCGAGAGTGACTTCGCGGTGAAGGTCGCCCCAATAGTAGGTGTGCATGGCAAAGAAAGACGGAAAAATTTCCAGCTCTTTCATCGAATCCAACTGATCTTCCCTCACCGTCTGTGCGTGGACCATGACGGTCCGTCGGTCGGCGTCTCCCATATCGCCGCGAACCTTGCGCACCGCTTCGATTAACTGGTCGCTAGTACGGTCACCGTTGGTATGAACCAGAAGCTGCCAATCATTCTGATACGCAAGTTCTACGATGCTTTCCACTTCGCTGTTATCTTCGATTGCAGGGTAACCGGCGTAATCTGACGATTGTCCGGGAAGGGGCTTCTTGTAAGGCTCGCTCAACCATGCGGTAAAGTTCTGGATCGCTCCATCCAGGCTTAGCTTGGCACCGGCGACGCGGAACCCGTTCTCGTAATCGTGAGTAGTGCCGACCTCGCGCAGGTAATCCGCATCACCGCGAATATCGGGATAGATATCGACATCGAGGATCAACTCACCACTCTCCGCGAGGCTGCGCCAGGTTTCACTGACGGCCTTGGTGGCGCGGCCTTCCTGAGCGGTGGTAAAGCCGTGCGCGGCATAAGCATTCATACCAGCGATAGCGATCTTGGTATTGGCATCCTGGTCCAACTGCGCCATGATCGCAAACAGCGGATTGAACAGTGCCATTTCTTCCAAAACGCCATTTGGTTCCTGGCTTCCCTTTTTCCGTTGTATCACCCCCCCAAGCGGATCCTGCGTAGCGGCGGTGTAACCGACCATTTCCAAGGCTTTGTTATTCATCACGCCCAGGTGGGTCGACTGGTGCAGCAGGATGACAGGAATATCCGCGGAAATCTTGTCCAGATCATCGGCAGTGGGGTGACGGTTTTCGGCTAGCTGGGCGTCATCGTAGCCGAAGCCAACGATATAGCCCACCTTGTCAATGGAGGCCTTGTTGCTATCCGCCCAGTCCTTGGTAATCTGAATTACAGATGCGATGTCATGCGCTTCACCGTCTGGTGGCGGAAGGAGATTGGCGGCCAGCGCCTGAAACCCGGTGTTCCAGACGTGGCCATGTGCATCGATAAATCCGGGAAGCAAGGTGTGGCCCTCCAGGTCGACCTGTTTGGTCTGCGACCCGATATAAGCCTCCGCTTCGTCTTCGGTGCCTACGAAAGCAATCAAACCATCCTTGACGGCAACAGCCTGCACATATTGCGGTTCATCGCTTTCCATGGTGATGATCTCACCCCCGCGATAGATCGTATCGGCGGGTTCGGTCGCATGGGCAGGCGTTATCGCAATAACGATCGCCTGCAACGCCGAAAACGATGTCGCGATAGCCGAGAATACTTTCGAGCGCGTTCTTAAGTTCTGAGCTAGCATATTCAATGCTCCTATAAGCTGTACGTGCTGTTATTGCTGTATTGGAAAATCGTCAGTCGCTTTCACCCGATTTCGTCAAAACCGGAGACCCTTTGGCCAGAAGTTCCAGCGTTGCGACTGCTGCCACTTCCGTACCAAGAGGTATGGCTCTCAGGTCAACAACGAAATTCGGGTTGTGTGCTGAATACGGAAGCCCCTTTCCAGCCTCGACTGAGGCGCGAAATACTTCTGGATCCGCGACGCCGACGATCAGATAGTTGAATGCAACGTCTTCGTTAGGCCCCTTCAGAAGGTGCACATCTTCTGACCCGGTTGCGGGCGGCAACTGTGTGACAACTCCTTCTTCACCCACAAGCTTGGTAAGCGCCTTTGCGTGTCGCTCTGCCATTTTGTCATCATTAACTAAGGGTGTCGAATAGCCCTTCATCGTATACTCAGGCATTTGATCTTCGGGCATGCCGTAGGTTTTCGCGATTCCATCGCTAATGGATTTGATGCCTGCGATCATTTTCTCACGTACGTTTTTATCGTACCAGCGCAGGTTTACCTTGACCAAGGCACTTGCCGGGATGACGTTATTGTCAACCCCAGCCTGAATTGATCCGACTGTCAGAACGGCGGTTTGCTGTGGTTGGATCGTACGCGCCACAATGGCCTGGTATTGCGTTACGGCGTAGGCTGCCATGATGACCGGATCCTTGGTCATTTGCGGCATGGAGCCGTGACCACCCACACCTTTGAACAGTACATCAATCTGATCGGTGCCCGCCATTTTCGGGCCGGCCGAACTGAGGACTGCGCCAACAGGGCCGGGCGCTGTATGCAACCCAATCAGGTAATCAGGTGTGGGAAGGCCATAATCAGTCCATAGCCCATCGTCGACCATTGCCTGCGCACCGAGAATCAACTCTTCGGCGGGTTGTGCAATCAGGATCAACGTGCCGTCCCAGTCATCTCTCTTCTCGGCCATGATCTTGGCAAGACCCAGCATCCAAGTGACATGGGCATCGTGACCACACATATGGGCCACAGGCGACACAGAGCCATCCTCACGCTCCACGTGTACGGTGCTGGCATAGGGAAGCCCAGTCGCTTCTTCGACAGCGTTCGCGTCCATGTCTGCACGATAGGCCAGCACTGGACCTTCGCCGTTCTCCATGACACCGACCACCCCAGTGCCACCAATCCCAGTCTGAACTTCAAAGCCCAATGCTTTAAGCTCTTCGGCGATAATGCCTGCGGTACGGGTTTCCATGAAACCGAGTTCGGGATTCTGATGGAGGTCTTTGAAAATACTCTCCAGACGCGCCGCGTCGGATTGTACCGCGGATTTGATTTCTTCCACCAGTTCCGGGGCGATATGGCTTTGAGTTTCGGCCAGTGCCTTTGATCCGGCAAATTGGATGTGTCCCGCAACGATTACGGCGGTAGCCACACCTAAAAGCTTTCCAATTCTCATTTTTCATCTCCATTCAATTTTAGGTATTACAAGCCGGGCTATTCGAGTGGCTTGTGAAAGTGATGCTCGTCCCAGGCTGCATCTCAGCCCCGCAGATTCGCACGCAGTCACATTTTCTGCATTACCAACATGGCCCCTCCCTTCGCATCGAGTAGCAGAAGTTGCCGACCTGTCGGATCGACCCGCCAACTATGGACAGCCGATAACGCGGCAAAGAAACTACTTTCTTGCTCCATCGCCTCGGGCGGGCAAAGCATGTTGGTTGCGGCGATGTTGCCGAACCGCATTCGCTCTCCGTCGATGTTCGCCTTGCCCCGTATGCGGTTGCACCCACCAGTGCCCGAAACAGCACCGTCAGGGGCAATTTCCAGTATTGTTTGTACGCTTTTTGCCGGGTGCTTGCCCTGAATGCGCTTTGCCAGCCAGCGTCCGGATGGCGTAGACGTCGCTGTGCCGACGCGCTTTACGATGATATTTGTCGATGTCGCACCATCCGTAAAAACAGGGTGATGGCTGGTTGTCGAAAATATCATCTGATCCTTGACGGATATTTTCGCACGAAGCGCATAACGGTGCCTATCAGAAATTCCGTTTGTGTCGTAGTTCAACGTGTATTTCACCGGCACCTCACCTTTTGGAATGAACCGAGTTTGCGCCACAACCTTCGCAGGTGCGTCCGCCAACGAGACGTCCAGCAGCATAACTTCGACAACAGCGTCCACAGGCAGTGCCATGCGTTCGTGATAAGTAACGGTGCCATTCAATGATCGCATTTCAGCAAAACATAAGGACGGGATCATAACCAACGCGCATATCACGCCGATTGTTGTGTGGATTGTTGAAAGTGTTTTTGTCATGGCGATACTCCAATAGGTTGGACTAGTGGGGTCCAAAGTTGGTTTTCAGATCAACATCACACTCTTCATGCTGAGGGCACATCGGAAATCTCACGCCGTCCCCGCGCCTCAAGAGCCGCAGACTCCGCGCGCGCAGTGGCTTCGGAATCCAATCCGTGATCGCGTCCTAAGTAGATAGTTTGGCTTGGATAGGCGAAACCCGAGCCGCCCTCTTCGATAATTGTCCTCAGCAGAAACAACAGTTCCTCCTGAACACCGAGGAACATACCGTAGTCGGACGTCAGGACATGCGCACGCACCTCAATGTCGATGGAAGATGGCCCAAAAGCCAACAGGCGTACTCGTGGCATACCCGGAACTTCTTCGACCATCTCATGCGCAGCAAAGCGCCGCGCAATGGTGGCGAGTATCCATTCCAGTTGCAGTTGCGTGGTTTCATACCGCAGCCCGACGCTCTGTATAAGAAGGCATTTATCACGCGCCGAGTAGTTGACGATATGCATCTTCGCGAGGTCGGCATTGGGTACCGTGGTTAGCGTCCCATCGAGGCCCCTGATCCTCGATGATCTTGGGCCGATCAATTCCACCGTGCCCGTACTTGTGCCATACTGGATGAAATCCCCGATGCGGAACGGTCTGTCCGCAAATATCGAAATCCCGCCGAGTACGTTTTCCACCGTCGACTGGGCGGCAAGCGCCAATGCCACACCACCGACACCGAGACCAGCAAGCAACCCGAAGGCAGGCACTCCGATCCGGTCCGCTCCGATGACAAGAATTGCACAGGCGGCGGCGATCCCGCCTACATGGCTTACAAGATGTAGCAGATGGGTGTCATATCGGCGATCAGGGATGAACGGCAATGCGATGATCAGTTCGGCCACGAGGCGCGTCGCTAGAAACGCGATCAACGCAAAGGCAATATACAGCGCGATGGTCGTCAAGATGATCTCGATGTTCGCGAACAACCCGGCAAGGCTGCTTTGATAGATTGCGAAAAGGTGGGCCAGCCAGACGAGAAATGCGAACATCATGGGAACACTGATCTGGCGGACAAGACGTGCGACCGCTGTACGGCTTTCGTCTTGACCGCGCCGGATGAACAAAGCCCATCCGCAGGCCAATGCGCCGATCAACGCCCAGATCAGTACCGTAAGAAGGGCTTTCCAGACTTGCGTTCCCAGGAAGGGGCTCTTCAACACCGCCGGAAGGTTCTCGGCCAGCTCATTGGGGATCATCGGCCCGGTAAACGCCATGACAACCCTAGTCCAGTTTGGGTAGGCCGTCGGTTGTGTCGGCGGGTAGTCGATGATGCGGGCGTGAAATTCGGGTAGCCGCGCCACGGTACTCGCAGAAAAAAGATACGTTGGCGGTTCTCTTGTGCCTTCGGCACGCGCGATTTGGATTTCGGTGTCGGGTATGGCCCAGACATCCGGCAGGTCTTCGGTCTCTCCGGGTATCTCGGACGGGTCGAGTTTTGGAAGCCGCACCAGCACATCGAACAATTGCGCCACTCGCAAGACAGCGACTTCATTGCGCTGCGCCACTGGGATCTGGCTCAGGTCGAGGCTCTGCGCCGTCCTCCCGAGGCGCTCGAGCACGGCGGCAGCCCCCGTCGCCGATTGATCGGAGCGGTAAGCCAGATAGCTTACCTCGACCTGCCTGGCTTTGCTCAGGAAGGACATGTACGTCGCCTGCGGACTGGAAAGGTCGAGCGGGGCCAAGGGGTGTTGCTCAGCGGGTTGTGCAACCACATTACCGCACAAGAAACAGAGCAGGAAAAGCAGCAGTCTTCGCACATCTATGCCCTTTGGAATCGGGTTTGCGAACGCAGCGTCGCGGTATCGGGCATGTGACGCGTCATGCGGTGGCCTTCGGATCTTTCCTGCACAGCGCCAGTATCAACAACGCGACCCCATCGACCAACAGTTCAAACGACAGGATAAAGCCCAGTCGCATCTCAACGGAAGCGAACACCAAAAGGCCCAGCACCACGGAAACAAATCCCAGGGCGATCAGTGTGTAAGAGAACGAGCCGTTCTCTAATATCCGCGAAAGCCAAAGCTTCGCCGCGCCAGAAACAAGAAGAAGCGTCCCCAGAATGAAACTCAGCAACGAGCCATTCCCGAACGCGCCGAACAAAAGGGAAAGTCCCAAAAAAAGCCCCGCGACGGCAAAGATCGCAGCTCCAACTCTTTCCTTCATGTTCTCCGGGTGCAGCGCTGTGCGTCCTTGCAAGAGCCCCATGATAACCAGTGCAAAACCTGCAATCGTGGTAGAAGCTATCTGGGCCGTGATCGGATTGAGTAATCCCAGTAAACCACCGACCAGCGCAACGATGCCTGCCCCTGCTTGCGATACTCGCGTTTTCATTCCGGGTCCTCCATTTGGCTTTCTTGCTCAACCTTCATTGGCCAGGTCACGCGTTCCCCCATGCCGTTTCCTTACCGTACATCCTGTGTCGATTTTGGCTGAAATCTCTTATGCGACATTAAGCATCCTTCTCGTCTGCAATCAGATTGAGACTATCAAGTCGGAACCGGTCACAGAGCCAAAGAACTAGCCTTTCTCCACTGCTCAACGCTTTTCTTTCCTTGATCACGTGCCGCGCCAGTGCGGGGTTGTTCGTAATCAGGCCGTCAACACCCATCGAGATCATGCGCGACATGGTAAGCGAATTGTCGACCGTCCAGACATAGATCTTTTTCTCCGCAGCATGCGCTTGGCGTATAAGCCGAAGCGACACCTGCCCGGTGTTCACAGCCACAAAATCGCTTTTGATGCGCGATAGGTTTCCGATAGCACGCGCCGCAAGAACACCAGCGGGCCAGTCGGGCCGGATCTGCTTCATCTTGCGTATACCTTCGTGCTTGAGCGACATAGTCATGACGTCCTGGTCCATGCCCGTGCTTTCGACGGTTTGCGCAACGCGCTCTTCCAGCGAGACATCACGCCCATAGTATTTCAGCTCGATCAGAACCCTGCCGCGCCCCTGCGCCAGTTCCAGAACCTCTTTCAGGGTCGGGGTTCGTTGATCCGAGTATTTCGGATCAAACCAACTGCCGATATCAATCTCTCTGAGGTCATTCAGGGTAATATCTGAAATCTTTGTACTCACATTCCCCAATTTCATCAGGTCACTATCGTGGGCCACCACCACTACGCCATCCACGGTTTCCTGCACGTCGATCTCGACCCAGTCCGCGCCGTCCTTCAGCGCTTTGTCCACTGCGACAAGCGTGTTCTCAGGGCGCAGGGCCGCAGCACCCCGGTGGGCGATGACCTCGACTGTGCTGGGGTACGCAACGCTCGCCAGTATTTCTTGGAGAAGGGCCACGGATGCAATTGCAAACGCCACCATGACCACCAGAATGGCACCCAGACCGCGATGACGATCAAGTGCCGCGCTTTGCCTCTCGGGCTTGGCTACCGGAGGGTTTTCGCCATTTTTCAAACGGTAAAACTGCATCAGCAAGAAGGCCAACGCGCCATTGGCCACACCGGAGGCAACTGCATTCGCGAAGCCCCATAGCGCCAATGCGAGCAGCGTGACAATCACCACCCCGCGCAAATCGGGCAAGACCGCATCTTGCACCTGTTGCGTCAACAGCCCCATGACCATCGCAACCGCCGAGAGCAGGAGGAAACGCACCACGGCCCAGCCAACGACACGGGTAAAGATACGCATCCGGTCGTTGGCGATCAGCGCGGCACTCTGCGCGAAACACTTCCGCGGCGGCGTGTGCTCGAACAGCAGCAGGTGCAGCGCCAGAGCCCAGCCCGATAGCATCCATGCCAAAACGAGAGCCAACACGAGGACAATGCCTGCACCTACGACGACGGCAATCACGAATTCCGATGGCCAATAAGTGAGGTAGTAGTTGATGTCATACTCGCCGATCAACAAGATCAGCATCAGGCCCAAAACCAAGACGAATGGCGCAGTGATCGCCAGAATGCGCACCAGAAGCAGAATGCCAAAAACAAACAACCGCACCAATCGCGTTGCAAGATACGGGATGTTCATTCGAAAAATTTGCTCAATCGTCGGCCAGCCTTGCTGCACCATGATGCTCATCAGAGCGAGGTCCAGTACAACAGCCACAAAGAGGAAACCTGCTACGCCCAAGAGGGCCGCGAAGCCTATGGGACTCAGAATAAACTTGGCGATGTCCTGATCGGTCATTGCAGGTGTTCCGGTCCAAAGCAATGCCAAGCTAAGCACAAACCCTACCGCTGGAACCAGCATCACCAAAATGACGGCCCGCATGAACACATGTGCCAAGAGCAATGACCAGCAATGGCGAAGCGCCACTCGGAATGCTGTGACTAAATTACTCAACACTGCCTCCTACGGACCAGTTGTCCCCGGCAACGGCTCAATACACTGATGTATCGCCGAGGTTCTCCGTCAACCTCCTCTTCGCCGCACAGAAACCGCCCCGGTGTTGCTCTCTAAAGTTGTAATTTCGAACGTCCGATTCGTATGAAACTCAAAGGCTTTTCCGTCGCCATTTCCTCTCGAAGAAGGTTGTTTAACTAGCTTAACCAGCTTTAAATACTTAACTCAAATGCTACACAAAATACAACCAAAACGGGTAATCTTTAGCCATACCTACAATTCAAAACAACGATAGGCGTCACTTACCATTTTCGAGAGGAAGATCGCGACATTGTCGCAAATCGCACGACAATGCGAAAGCAAGCTATCCAAAACCCGCAAGTTTTTATTTAATTTCCCCAATCGCTTTGTGTGAGGCGATCGCATTTCCTCCCTCGCTGCCGATCTGTTTATAGGGCTGATATCAGTAGCGGAGCCGCCCTTCTGCGAAAGGCAGATGAATTGTCTTGCCGGAATTAGAAAGGATATCAGCCCGGTGCCGCCTACCAAATGCCCCGTTTAAGCGTTGCAATCGGCAATTCGCCATAAACTGATCGATAGAAACCCGAAAATCGACCGAGATGGAAAAAGCCGTGTTGCATCGCGACTTGGGTAACAGTCGTTTCGGGGCCAGCTTGCAACAGATTTTCCCTAGCAAACGCTAGGCTCCGCCGTTTCAGATACTGAAGCGCTGTCATCCCGCTACGGTTTCGGATGATGGATTCTGCCGTACGCAGTGCAATGCCGGCTTCTTCGCACAATTTCTGCAACCCGATTGGCTCGTCCCGATGCTCTTCTATCAGTCGATCTATCCGGGCCATGTGCGCCGTCTGTCGCTGGTGGGCAAGGTGATCCCGTTTAACCTGACTGTCGACAAGAACCTCCAGAAGCGAGGCGACTACGTTATCCCGGACGCTTCTGATTCCGGTTTTTCCGACAGAATTTAGGGCAGCAATGGAATGTTGCTGAGGGATTCTGCTAGCGCTTAAATACGCGCTTCGCAAAGCTTCCAGGCGCTCTCGATCCGGTGGTACGAATGAGGCTGGGCAATGGAAAATTTTAGGAAACTCATGGCCATAGAGCATATCAGCCGCTCTTCGCAGGGCCTCTTGCCTAACCACAATGCAGCCGATTTCCGTTATTCCTTGAGTTCGCATAAACGGCGATTGTCCCGGCTCGCGAGAAATAACAAGCTCATCATCGAAGCTGCGTCCATCAATTACGATGTTCCGCGCGCTAAGGACCGGAAAAAGAAACGTTGTGGATGGATTATCACCACCCGTAAATTCTGATCGCAACGACACCGATTGCGACAGTGAGACACCGCGCACGGCGATACCATCCGTCAGGCTGGTCACGCGGAGTGTGGACGCGAACTCTCGGCCATCGTCTAGAGTCAGGCCAAAACGCCCTCCAGGGATCGCTTGGGCAAAGTGCCCGGCATCGTTAAACGTCCGGAAGCAAGAGTTGGATAGGGCATAAGGATCTTGTTCGCACAGGTCCGACGTGCTATTCACGTCTTCTCTTGTCGGGATGGATGTACTATTTCCCTGCGGAATGTCATTATGAGGCACACGTTCCTCCCTCAATCGTCCATCTAGATACATGATAGCGATAAAGGAGGCACAATCTCAAAGGAAATACGGCGTCCGAAACTACTGGTGGACCTGTCACGGTTTGATGCCGCTCCGGTTGCTCACTTAAGCGACCTTTCGTTCGAAGGTCAAAAGCCACCTCGCACACGCGACGAAGGTCGACTGTCCGCCCCTCTCCACCAACAATGCACTACCCGCCGAAGTCTTCAAGATTCAGCCAATAACACATGTGTCGGCGTTCGCCTGTGCGCGTCAGGGCTCCAATCTCGACAAGTTCTTTTAGACCCCTCGTAGCGGTCGCGCGCGATGTCCCGGTGATCGAAATATAGTTCTCGGCACTCAAGCCATCCTTGAACCCATCTGGCCCTTCGCGGAACATCCGCAGGGCCGACTTGGCCTGCCGTTTGTTCAGTTGATCGCGGTGCCAGTCATAGAAATGTGCCTTGGCAATGAAAAAGCCCACGCGGTTCAGGGTGACCTGCTGCGCTTCCAGAACGGCCTCTACGAACCATACCAACCACGGCGTGACATCCAGTGTCTTCTGGTGTCGCTCAAGCTGATCGTAATAGTCCTTTCGCTTTCGCTCGATGGCACTGGTCTTCATGGCTTCATCGCTCAGCAAGACGCGCGGCTCAAGCGGTGCGAGTGCGGCCTCGTCATACCGGAATTCCGGCCAACCGGATATCTGCCAGTTCCATGCCCTGAGGTATAGAAATCAAATCTATACCTCACAGCTCCTCGGCGTCGCTCAGGCAAAGATACCCCTTTGCCACCTTGCTGCGCACAAGTTTCTTGCAGGCTTTGACAGCGTCGCCTTCCGTTGCATAGGTGACCATCATGCTGCGGCCCCGTGTGCCGATGCGCCCCCAACTCCGGATGACCGATTGTTCTCCGAACAGGGTGGGCTGCACAGACAGCCGATAGAACCGCGCCATGTTCTGGGCCGGATCGATGCGTTCGAGATCGACAGGGTCGTGTGCGCCGCGTTGCATGGCCAGAGTCTCGCCTGTCGGGCCTCATCTGTCCAATGACAAATCTGAATCAATCCACCCTGACCGATTCAGCTTTGTGATGATCCAGCCCCGCCTCCTCCAGCCCCTCGCGATCGGGCAGGTCCTGCAGGCTCTCCAACCCGAACGCCACAAGGAACCGCTCGGTCGTCACGAAGGTATAGGGCGCCCCGCGCCGCGGCGACCGGGGGCCGGTCCCGATCAGACCGTGGGCATGCAGGCGTCCGATGAGATCACGGCTGATCTCCTTGCCGAAGATGTCCTTGAGCCCGTCACGGGTAATCGGCTGGTGATAGGCGATGGCAGCCAGCACCGCGACGTCGTACTCGCGAAGATCGAGATCCTGGTCGCCCACATCGGCGGCCGCCCGGATCGCCGCCGCATAGGCCGGCCGGGTGCGCAGCATCCAGCCACCGGCGACTTGCGCGACTTCAAAGGCCCGCCCCTCCAGATCGGCGGCAAGGTCCTCGATCAGCAAGTCAACCGAGGCCCCCTGCCCCACCACCCGCGCCAGGTCTTCGCGCGGCACCGGCGAGGCCGACGCAAACAGCACCGCCTCGATCCGCCGCATCCATTCGCGCCAGCGCAACTCCGGCGGCAGGTCGGGCAACTCGCGGTCAAGATCGGCGTCGGGTCGGTCTATGGCCATCTCAGGCTCCAGGACAGCGGATCATGCCCAGCCTCCTCCGCAATGGGCACATACCCCCGGTCACCCAAGATGCCGCCCGGGGTCCATATGCCCGTGCAGAACCCGCAGGACACGAATACCGCCCGCAATCTGCCGATAGTAAACAGCGTGAGAGACGCTCTCATAGCGCCGCACCCCTTCGCTCACATATCCATAATCCGAGCCGAAACTCGGGTTTTCCGCCACGGTTTCGATCCGGCCATGAAGAACCTCGTTATACTGTTCGGCCTGATGCAGGCCAAACTCTTCGATACCATACAGGTAGATGTCGATCAGGTCGCGCTCGGCATCACGGGAAATTTCAATCCTCGCCACGTAGCAGGCCCTTTTGCCGCGCTTCCTCGCGTGCGGCGGCCATGATGTCGCTCAAGCCACGCGTGCTGACGCCCCCGGCCTCGGCCCGCTCCAGCATGTTGCGCAGATCATCAAACGCCGCCTCCCGGCGTTCCTGATCGCGCCGCACCAGATCGCGGAAATACTCGCTCACATTGCCATAACGGCCTGCGCTGACCTGCGCCTCGACCCAATCGTTCATCTGATCGGGCATCGAAATCGTCAGTCTGGACATGATATGCCTCCGCCTTGATTGTCATACCTGTTCATATCTAATCATACTATTTGAACATCCAACCCACAACCGCCCGCTATCACCGATCCACTCGTCATCCCTACACCCCATACAGCCGGAAGGCGTCGCGCCCGGTCAGCTCGCGCACCGCGCCCAGATCGACCAGCCGGTCACAGAGCCGCCGCGCGGCGCGATCCGACAAGGGCAAGGCCGAGGGCGCCACGGCATCGCGGGTCAGGAACATCTCGACCGCGTCGCCGGCCCCCTTGGCCCGCAGTTTCGGAGCAACCGCTTTCAGATGCGCCGCCCGACGCGCGAGATCGGCAGCAAGGCGCACGGCCTCGACCACCGACGAGGTGAGCGCGCGATGACAGGCCAGCCGCAAGTCTTCCCCCCGCTTGCGCAGGTCGGCGCGTTTCAGGCCCGGGGCCAGCAGCGGCACGAGATGATCCCAACCGAGGGCTTGGGCAAGGGCCGCATCCGCAAGGATTAGCCCCGGAACGTCGGCCCGCGGCGC
This sequence comes from Roseovarius sp. MMSF_3281, assembly GCF_030733685.1. Taxonomy (GTDB): domain Bacteria; phylum Pseudomonadota; class Alphaproteobacteria; order Rhodobacterales; family Rhodobacteraceae; genus Roseovarius. The sequence continues at coordinate 21,847 of NZ_JASHIM010000005.1, read as the reverse complement.
CTCGCCCAGCACTGCGTCTAACACCAATGCGGCACGCCTGACCGGTGCCCCCTGCCCCGCGTCCAGCCATGCGGCGATCTGGCCCGGCCCGAGGGTCGGTAAGGCTCGGCCCAGGGCCTTGATCGACACCGGCCGCTCCACCGCGCGCCGCCAGGCCAGGTAGACCTCGCCCGCCGGGCCGGGCAGACCGCCGGGGCGCAGAAGGTGCACTGCATCACGCAGCTCCCCTGCCCTCTCGGGACGCCCCGAAAACGCGACACAGGCCTCGGCCGCGCGCAGGGCCAGCCGCGCCCGCAACAAGGCCTTGGGCACCTCCTCGCGTGCCAACACAAGATGCAGGTGGTTCAATGCCGCGCCCGACAAAAACGCCACATATTCAGGGGTTTCCGAACGTCCGGAGGTGACCCAGGCGGGCATCCGGGGTAACGTATCAAGGTCGCTGATGTGATCCGGTCGGGCAAATGTCATGCCTCCGACGCTACCCCGCCACGGCGCTTTTTGCCAGATATTTCCACACAAACCGCCGCACTTTGCGTTTCACAGCTATGTCCAATAAGTTTGCATTATCGGACATATAAAGATATGCTGCGGAACAATCTCAGAAATACCGCTTTTTCGAGGGAAAGATGTCGTCAGACAACGAGAAACCAACCTCAACGACCTCCAACACGTTTGACGTTTCTCCCCTCGACGAGAGAGACCAAGAAGAATGCGATGGCATCGCCCTGCCCTCCCATGTCGCGGGGTCCGGCACGCTCGACCGGTTGGTGGACACCGCTCGGGGTTATGCCAAGGCTTCGACGGCCCAGAACACGAACAAGGCCTACGCGGCCGACTGGAAGCACTTTGCGCGTTGGTGCAGGCTCAAGGGAACCGATCCTCTGCCTCCGTCGCCAGAAATGATCGGGCTCTACCTAACCGACTTAGCCGCGCCAGCCAACGACGCCCCTGCCCTAACCGTCTCAACCACCGACCGCCGACTCTCCGGTCTCGCTTGGAACTACGCGCAGCGCGGCTTCACCCTCGACCGCAAGAACCGCCACATCGCCACGGTCCTCGCGGGGATCAAACGCAAGCACGCACGCCCACCGGTTCAGAAAGAAGCGATCCTGCCGGAGGATATCCTCGCGATGGTGGCCACCCTCCCCTTCGATCTACGCGGGCTCAGGGACAGGGCGATCTTGCTCTTGGGCTACGCTGGCGGTCTCAGGCGCTCCGAGATCGTCAGCCTGGATGTCGGCAAGGATGATACTCCCGACAGTGGCGGTTGGATCGAGATCCTCGAGGATGGCGTGATATTGACATTGAACGCCAAAACCGGCTGGCGCGAGGTCGAGATTGGGCGCGGCTCATCCGAGCAGACCTGCCCGGTCCATGCGCTCGAACAATGGCTGAACTTCGCGAAGATCGACTTCGGGCCAGTGTTCGTTCGAACGTCGCGTGACGGTAAGAAAGCGCTCGAATCCCGCCTTTCCGACAAACACGTCGCCCGCCTGATCAAGACCACCGTCCTGAAATCCGGCATCCGGTCAGACCTCCCCGAGAAAGACCGCCTCGCCCTATTTTCGGGCCACAGCTTGCGCGCCGGCCTCGCCAGTTCGGCCGAGGTCGACGAACGCTACGTCCAGAAGCAGCTTGGCCACGCCTCCGCGGAAATGACCCGTCGCTACCAACGCCGCCGTGACCGGTTCCGCGTGAACCTCACCAAGGCTGCAGGATTGTGATATGTCCTCCTCAACGCCGTCAGCGCCGCGACATGGCGAGGAAGGTCGCTGCGGGCATGCAGGATATCAAAGATGATCACTTCATCCGACCGATCCATAAAGACCAGAAAATGCGCCTCTGCCCTCGTGAACCGCAGGTCTGCAGCATCATCGACCAGAACCGCACAGCTTCTGCTATGCCCGCCTCTCCAGGATGATCTGGCAGAGCACGAGCAGCTCCGCTTCGTAAAGATCGGCCATCTGGCGACCTTGATCACGCTTACCTCCACGATTCCTCAGCTTCTAAGCGATTGCAGGGTACAGGTTTGTTCAGCAGCTTCGACCCTGCTTGCCACAACCCGATCCGCCCGTACGACGTTGTCACGTTACACTGACGAGAAAGGCACAAGGCTAAAAGTTGACAGCTGTCAACATGTAGGCCGCTGACAGGAAAAGCCTCGGTTGACAGCTGTCAACTTTTGGCCTGCCACCAGCCTTCGAACCACCAGTTAAGGGAAAGTAAAAGCACCACCCCGACTGCGGCCGAATTCGTCGGGCTACCCAGCCCAAGATAGATTGAGCCGATCACCCCGACGATCAAAAGACCAATCGGAAGCAGCGCGCCGCTATTACGAAACCGCTCACCGAGGGCGGAAACAACAACCCCAAGGTGTCCGACCCGGCGATCGCGCCGAGAGTCAGCTTTTCGTCATACCCGCGCGCCTTCAACTCGGGCAGGGTGCTTTGCACACAGTCGCACAGATCGCCGCAGATGACCCCGAAGCAGCGACAAAAATGGCCGAGGCGAGTATGACCAAGCCCACCTGGCAAGTTTGTCAGCCATGGGGCAAGGCCCGAAAAGAGATCACGCGACACGCGCGACCAAAACAAGATTTCAGCCATCCAGATAAAATAGGGCAGGGCGGTCAAAGACCATTCCGCCGAGGTGGACCAGCTTCACCCGGATATGCGTCGCTTTCGTCGGCCTCTTGGGTCCAGGATTCGGCCATCTGCGCGCCGACCCCGTGCAACCGTACATTCAAGGTAGCAGATCCGATAGAAACGAAAACTCCTTTTTAATTTCAATAGGTTATTCATATCAAGTTGATCTTCTCCAACCCTGTTCCTTGGCGGTTTCCGCCGCCGCCGACGCGGCCTTTTGCTGTTCGGCGGGCAACGCATCGAATACGCAGCGTTTACCACGACGATGTCCTTCGGCAGGAGCGCGGAGACATCGCCGAAATGCGTCAGGTAATCCCATGCTGCGGTGTTCACGCCGGTCGATGTCGCGGTGATCATGGCGTTCACCCATCCCGTGGTGAAACCCTGCGCAGGGTCCAGGAGACCGCCGATATCGTCGTGTGCGAGCATCATCCGGTCTTGCACCGTGACAAAGCGAACTGGACCTGGGGCGACCGACCCCAGCCGGTTGAAGTTGATCCTACGATGAGCGCGCGGCCTGGCAAATCCCCCGGCACTCCGGATTCGGCAAGCATCGCCAATGTGATCGAAGGCGAGATCATCTTTGGCCAAATATCGCCGGGCGCGATGCACGGGACAGGAACGAAGCGGGCAGGGTGATTGCCTGTTCCGGGTTGACCTTGGACCGGGTGGCGCGGCTGCTGGGGATTGACCCCGGGGTGCGCATCCTGCCGTTTCGCGGGGAATATTTCGTGCTGCTGCCGAAACTGAACACCGTGGTGCATAGCATGATCTACCCCGTTCGCGATCCGGCGCGGCCCTTCCTCGGGGTTCACCTGTCGCCAATGATCACGGGAACGATCACCGCCGGATCGAATGCCGTGCTGTCGCCGGCACGGGAAAAATACAGCCGGTTCAGTGCCGATCCGCGCCATGCGGCAAGCGCGTTGCCTAAAGCGTTCCGCCTTTCGCTGATGCATCAGGTGAAAGGCGGAACGCGTGCAACGATTGAGCGGAGCACTGCGTTTCGCGAAAATCTGTGATCCAGGTTTTTCGCGAAACGCTTTATTGCCAAGCATATCGCGACGATGGTGCTTTGAACACCGACCTGACCAACGGGCCGCCACCGGATGGCAGGATAGGGCAGGGGGCTGCACCAACTCCGGCGGTGACACCGCGTTTTTCCTGAATGCCCAGTGTCGATGCATGTTATGCAGCCCCTGTATTCAGCAGGGCCATGACCATCGGGCCGGGCGAAAATTTCCCGAGGTCGGCCTTTCTGGACAAAGCCCTGAGATAGCCGCCCGGACTGTGGATATCGGATATTTTTTGAAGGATACAGGCCAGCACAATGGCGGCATTCTCGGGGCCCATGCTGTTTCGCGCTTCCCTCCAGGCATCGGGGCTGACACCCATCATACCACGCACGAAATCGGCAGCTCCGATCAAATCCCGCCAGGTTCGGATATCTTCCTGTACATAGGGCAGGAGATCGGGACAGGCTTTCAACACGAGAGCCAAGGGCAGGTTTACGGGCTTATGACAAGAGGTGTCACTTTGTGTCGACTCCGGGTCAGAGGGCATCGCCCCGCCGCCCTCACAATTTTCATTGTGGAGTTCAGAATCATAAGAGTCTGTATTTGAATTATGATAGTGACGCTCAGTTTCGGCGGCTTTGCCGCTCATTTTTTCTGTATCATTCACAAGCTGCCGGTTGATCTGATCCAAAATCATACGCAGCTCAGCCCGAATATCCGACATCATTTCAACAGTCAGCCGCCGGCGCATCGTCTTGTGAACATCCAGCAGGCGGTGTTGAATCGGCTCCCAGTCGCTCTGTGGTGCGTTGTCCTGGCCGAAAGACAGCAGCTTGACCGCATCGCGTTTGAGTAATGTCAGCTCCTCGCGCAGGCGGCGCATCCGCTCGGCCGCGGCGCGTGCCTCGCTGGCAGCGTGGGCGATCTTGTCCGCCTTGACGAGAAGGGGCCTCAGATCGAGGCCGAAGGCGCGCGCATAGCCCCCTTCGGCATCGCGCACCGCGTAGCGCTTGCCGTTGGGGCTGTCATGCCGCAAAAGCAGCCCGGCATTCACCAGAGCGGCGAGGTGCCGCCTGAGTGTGCTTTCGGCCATGCCATGCGCCCGTTCGGCCAATGCCGCATTCGAGGGAAACACGATCAGCATATCGTTGTCTGACAGATTGGTATCACGATGAAAGGATAGCAACGCGTTCAGAACGGTAAGATCCCGATCAGACACGTTGAATTCGGATTTCGCAGTGCAGAGTTCGCGGAACAATTCCCACTTGTTCACATGCGGAACCGCAGGCTGTGCCTGTGCCGCACGGGTATGTTCCATCAGGGCAGCCGATACCGCCCGCTGCCCGAAGGGCGTCGTTGTCAAAACATCCATATTTTTTCACGAGACAAAACTTTTTTACCCGCCGGAGTCCGACGCCAGTTGACAGTCATCAACTTCAGACCTTAGATTCGGGTTGCTAAATCACGAACCAAGGGCCTCTCGGGAATGTATCTCGGGGGGCTTTTTCTTGTCGTCCTGTCCTCTCGTGCCTCCTTATCGTTGCTGCTCAGGTTTTTTGGTTTGCCGTTACACGGCTATTCTCCGCGCTCGTCTTTCCAGGCGCGGTGAATCTCGGCGAGATGTTCGATCAGCCATGTTTCAAACCCATTCGACGCCTTGTGGGGCAGGGTCAAAACCGTGGCATTCTCTTTGAATGTCGCATGTCCCAAGGGATTGCCCTCGGCCGTCTTGAGCTTGCGTTTCTCGGGCTTGGGGTGGGCTGTGGCCTCGGTTGCGCGGCGGCGGGGCAGGGTGAGGGCCTTCATCAGGCCCTCGAACCGCTTGTCGGAATTATCTGCCGTGTCCGACAGGTTAACCAGGGCCACGGCCTCGTCCACCGGGGTATCGCTTTCTTCAAGGCGTTCAGCCAGGGCAAGCCAGCGATCCCGGCCTACAGAAGGTGCGGCGCCGATGGCCTCGATCACCTCGATCGGAATTCGGTCTATCACCGACAGCATGCGGCTTATGACTGTCTTATCCACGTGAAGCGCCGCGCAAATTGTTTTGCGATCATACTTCAGATCTCGCATCTGCTTGGCGAAATTGGCTTTCTCAATGAAGCTCAGATCCTTGCGTGCGCTGTTTTCCTGACCCTGGGCCAGAATAAGCTCACGGTCATCCAGATCGCGTACCAGCGCCTTGACCGGCTTGCCGATATCGCGCAGGGCCAGCACGCGGCGGCGCCCGTAGACAACCTGATAACGGTCGTCTTCGGTGGGGTGGGGCCGCACCAAGACCGGCACCTGCTGACCGCTTTCACGGATCGAGGCCACCAGCGCCCGATGATCGGATTCGACATCATCAAGCCTGTCGTCCAGCCCGCCGGCCTCGATCTGGTTGGGGTCGATCTCGATCACGGAGCGGCTTTTGAGATCGGCGATGGACTGGCTGACCGCACCGATGGCACCGCCCTTGTAACGGGGGCGGGTGGGATCGACGCGGGTTGTATCCTCCTTGTCCTCATTCAGTGGCGACTCGGATGACTTGGCGGTGTCGTCCATCAATCCCTGTAAAAGGTGCTTGCGTGCCATGGTCTAACGCCTCCATGCCTGTTGAATGAGGCCCTCGATCTCGCCGTTCACGGCATTGAGAGACTCCATCGCCCGCTCGTAGGTCGAGCGGGTGAACTGACTTTTCTCGACTTCATAGAGTGTCTGCTTGGTGATCCCGGCATCCGAGATAGCCGTGGATTTAAGGACCGGATGGTTCAGGACGTGTTCCCCGAACATCGAGCGCATGAAGCTGACCATCTGGTTCTGCGGGCCATCGCCGGGTTCGTAGCGGGTGATGACATAACGCAGCCAGTCATAAGACATATCGCCCCCAGCCTCGGACACGACGCCCAGCAAATTGGAGGTCATCAGAAGGAACTGGCACATCGACATCACGTCGAGCATCTGGGGATGCACCGTGACCAGAACGGCGGTGGCCGCCGACAGGGCCGACATGGTCAGGAACCCCAACTGCGGCGGGCAATCTATCACGACCACGTCATACTCGCCTTCGACCTCGGACAGAACGGCGCCAACCCTGGTGAAGAAAAGGTTACCATCGCGTTGCGACAGCGCACGGGGGGTGTCGTGTTCGAATTCCATGAGGTCCAGATTGCCGGGCACGATATCCAGGTTGGTGAAATAGCTTTTCTGGATCACCTCGTGCAGCGGCACCGGATCGTCGTAGCGGATGGCATCATAGAGCGTTCCACCGTCCAGAAGATCAAACTCGGGCTGGAAGCCGTGCAGGGCGGAAAAACTGGCCTGCGGGTCCAGATCGACACCCAGCACCTTGTAACCGTCCAGAGCCAGCTTTTGCGCCAGATGAGCCGATGTGGTGGTCTTGCCGGACCCGCCCTTGAAGTTGATGACGGTAATCACCTGCAAATGATCGCCCTCACCCCGACCGGGCAGGTAGGTGCCGGGGGATTTTGCCCCCTCTTCGAGGAATTCGCGCAGGGCCTGGATATCGGCGGTCGAGTAATAACGGCGACCGTTGCCGCGCACCTCGGGGGAGGGGCCTTTGCCGTCCAGATGCAACTTGCGCAGGTAGGCATCGTTCACGCCCAGAAGGTCGGCGGCTTCGCCACTGGTGAACCGGCGAAGTTCCTTACGCGCGTCCGGCGGAAAAAGTCGCGCCCGATGAGCTTGCAACCGCTCTGACAATCTGCTCGCATGATCCCCGATCAGCGTGTCGATACGGGTTTGATCTATTGCCATTCTGCCCTCATGTGCTTTCCGTTTGTTACGGAAATTCTCGTTTTATTCGATTCTTTCCGTAATTAAATGCCCGGAGAACTCGATTCTGACAAGAGGTTTATTCACATCATCTTGTGGATAACTTCTGTTTCACACCGGATATCCGCCAGATGAGGGCATGATCACCGGGGCACAGCGATGGACCTTTTACCTGAGCCGTCAATGAAAGGCAGACTTGCGGGCTGCGTATTGCACGGACAAGAAGCGTTTCAACCTCACGCAGGTGCAAGTTGAACCCCAAGCAGAGCCAAACAACAGGGTCCGCTGCATTCGTCGGATGCAATGGGCAGGCCCGGCGACATGGACGGCCGACCGCGCTTGCTGATCTTCAAAGATTTCGAACTATTGCTGGAAAATATCAGCGCGACCGTTATGCTGGGAACAGGACTTGGAGGCACTGCCATGCTGACCTTTCTTTTGCACCGACAGGGCGATAGCGATGCCCGGATTCGGCAGGATTTCTATCGGATCGATGTGACCTACAACCTGTTCGGGGAATATTCGATCATGCGCGAATGGGGCCGCGCCGGACAGCGCGGGCGGCACGTTATCACGTGGGTTTCCAATCTGCGTGATGCCATGATGCTGGCTGATGGCTGGCAACGCAAAGCGTATTCCAGAGGGTTCCAGCTAACCGAGCGCAGCCAGTAATCCACCGAATACAGCCTTTCACCAAAGCGTTTCGCGAAATTATTTAACATAACAACTATTATGCGATCCGCTAATATTGCCAGCGGCGTGCCATCGTGAACCGCGACCCTGCGCCGGGGCTGGTTCAGTATTCTGATCAAGGATCGCAATACTGCTCCGTCAACTATCAGGCCGAGCTTCGAAAGCGCGGCATCCTGATCTCTCTCGGCGATTGTGTGCAATCGCCTGCCGGCAACGGAGGAGCGGCAAGGGGAACTGCTACGACAACTCGATGGTCGAGACGTTCTTCAAGATCATCAAATCGGAGCTGATCTGGCCGGTCGCCTAGCACAGACCCGCCAGCAAGCCGAAAACGCCATCACCAGATACATCGACGGGTTATATAACCCCGTCAGGCGACACTCATCGCTCGGCTTCCTGAGCCCCATCGCATTCAAGCGCAGGGTCCGCGAAGTGAGCTAAACGCTCGCCCCAAAATCCGGGCAAGCCCAAGCGACTGCGTAAGGAAATGCTATCGTATGATGGCACGACGGGTTTGTCCGTCGTGCCAATTCTTTTAATCTCAGTCGCTGAACCACCAGCGGCTAGGCGCGCGCGCGCCGTCGCATTCCCAACTGGCCGCAAGGTTCTCGCCGTGCTTCACCCGGCTGTTGCGTGCGTAGACGAAGTTGTTGAAGAACGGCAGGATCGTACCGCCGTCATCCCGCATCAGCCCACACATTTCCTGATACATTTCACCACGCTTCGCGTCGTCCAGTTCCGCCTTGGCCTGTAGCAGAAGCTCGTTGAAACGCTTGTTCTGCCACCGGCTTTCGTTCCATGCCGCGTCGTCCTTGTACGCGAGAGAGAACATGACGTCCGGTGTCGGCCGAGCCCCCCAGGAAACGGCACAGAACGGTTTCTTGAGCCAAACCTCGGAATAGTATCCGTCGTTCGGTTCGCGGATCACATTCACCTTGATACCGGCTTTCTTCGCTTGCTCGGCAAACAGCACGCACATGTCCACAGCGCCCGAGAACAAGCTGTCTGCCGTGCTGACATTGACCTCCAGATTTTCGTGCCCAGCCTTTTTCAGCAGCGATTTCGCCTGGTCAGGATCATATTGACGTTGCTCAATCTCTTCCGGCCAATATGGCTGCACCGGGGCAAGGTGGAAGTCATTGCCGATGGTCGCAGCCCCGAACGAGATCTTTTCTATGATCTCTTCGCGATCAATGGCCAGTTTCAGAGCGTTGCGCACATTCACATCATCGAAGGGTGCCGTGTCACAATGCATCGGCATCGTGATGGCAGCCCCCGACGGTACGTTGTCCACAAGGATGTCCGGCCGGCGCTCCAACAGCGAAAGCGTTTTCAGCTCTACCAGTGAGACAGCGTCGACATCGCCCGAAACAAGCGCAGCCTGTCGTGCGTTCGGGTCGTTCAGAAGTACGATCTCAACCTTGTCGAAATACGGGCCTTCAAGGTGCCACCCATCATGGCGCGACAGGCTAAACTGAACGCCGAATTCCCCATCGTCTATCCTGAACGGACCGGAGCCGTCACCGGATTGCCAGTCGATCGTGCCGTCGTCATTGGCCGGGCAGATCGCGAGATGGTAGTCGGTCATGAGCCAGGGCAGGTCCGCGTTGCCACGGGACAGGCTGATAACCACCGCGTGATCGCCGTCCGCTGTGATATCCTCGACATCGGTCAGCAGTGATTTGGCCGCCGACGTGGAATCTTCACCCCGGTGGTGGTTGAGCGACGCGATCACGTCCTTAGACGTGACGGGCTTGCCACTGTGGAAACTGGCGTTCTCGTTCAGCTTGAAGGTCCACTGCGCGGCATCCGGCGTCGCTTGCCAGTCGGTGGCAAGGTCCGGACCGAGCGAATTGTCGGGCTCGATCAGTGTCAGGTAGCTGCGGTGCTGATGGGCCACGTAGATCTGCTGACGCGACAGGTACTTTCCAGGGTCATGCGTATCCGAGGTATTGCCATCATGGATGCCCCACCGGAAGGTGCCGCCCCGCTTGGGCGTCTGGGCATGCGCCTCGCTGCTCCAGAGCGTTGTCGCGGCCGACGCCGTCAGCCCGGCCGCCGTAGCCGTCGAAAGGAAACTGCGGCGCGAGATCCGGCCAAGCCGAGCCTCCCGTGCCAGGGTCTCCATCAGGGAATTCGAGTGTTTCATTTGGTCTCCTTGGATCTGTTGGGATCATTGATTGCGGACGATGGAACCGCCCGGAAAGCGACGCAGGGCTCCGACCCTGAGCCAATTTCGAGAAGGTCACGGTGGATGCTGAGCAGTGTCAAAGTTCCAGCCCCAGCTTCCGCCCTTCGTAGAACGCGTATGGCGCTAGCCGCGGCGCCACGCAGTCGCCGATGCTTTGATGCGCAATGCCAAGCTCATCGAGCCCGAGACCGACCATGTCGAACGCAGTGTTGGTCGTCGCCAGAACCAGCGTGTCCGCCTCTATATGGGTCAACTCACCAGACAAGAGCGACCGAACCTCGGCTGCCTGCCCCGTCCAGCGTTCGACAATCGATTCTACCAGGAACCGGGCGCCGGCCCGCGCCAGCGTGCGCCGCAGCGGCGCGTCGGACGTGGTCCGGCCGAGTTCGGCCCCAACGTGCGTATCTGGCGTAACGATGTAAACCTCGTGCCCCCGCTCGGCCAGGAACCAGGCCGTGCCGCAGCCGCGCCAATGACCGCCCTCGTCTATCACCACGACACGCTTTCCGGGCACCACGGCCCGGCGCATAATGTCTTCGGCTGAACAGACATTGCCGTTTCCAAGGCCGTCCAGCGTGTCACGCTGCGGCAACCACCGTTGAAATCCGGTTTCGGGGGGAAGCGAGCCAGTTGCTATGATGACTTCATCGGCGCCGTACATTTCGACATCCTCGGCATCGATAAAGGTATTGAATTTTACATCCACGCCAAACTTGGTGAACTGACCCACGTACCAGTCGAGTAATTCCAGGATCTGTCCGCGGCGAGGCTGTTCACCGGCTAGCCGGAATTGGCCCCCAAGTTGGTTGGACGCCTCGCAAAGCGTCACCCGGTGTCCGCGCAACGCAGCGACGCGCGCCGCCTCAAGGCCGGCGGGCCCCGCACCCACGACGAGCACGGCTTTAGTGTTCTGAGCTGGCTTCAAGTCCTCGCTGCCCCATTCGTGCTCGCGTCCAACCGAGGGGTTCACAAGACAGGAGATCCAGTAATCGCGCGACCGGCGGCCCCAGCACATCTGATTGCACGAGATACAGCCGCGCACGTCCTCTGCCCGGTCTTCCATGACCTTTCGCGCCCAGAACGGATCGGCGATCTGGCCGCGTACGATGGAAACGAGATCGGCCTCCCCGGCGCGCAGCATCGCTTCGGCGTTTTCCGGCGTCCGGACCTGGCTTTCAGCGGTCACCACGGCGTTCGCAAGCCGGTCTTTCAGGGCGCGTGTCAAATCAGCGCTCAGCTTTTCTCCGTGTATGAAGGTCGGCATGACCCTGTCATAGTCGACATAGCTTCCAGACCCGCACGAGATGTAATCGACATGCCCGGTCGCATCATACCCCGCGAGAATGTCCACAAGCTCGCCCGTGTCGAGGGCAACCGGGTCTGCTTCCGCGTGGCTGACCGAAAGGCCGACAATGAAGTCCTCGCCACAAGCCGCGCGCACGCCCTCGATGATCCGCTGTCCAAAGCGTGTTCTGTTTTCGAGCGATCCGCCCCATTCATCTTCCCGCCTATTTGACCAGGGGCGCCAGAACTGCTCGATCAGCGAATGGTACGCTGCCCATATTTCGACCCCATCGAACCCGGCGGCCTGACAGCGCCGCGCGGCGCCGATATAGCCCTCGATCAATTTCTCAATCTCTTCCACCCGCAACGCGTGGCTGCCATCACTATCGTGGTAGGAGGGCATTCCCGAGGGTGACCAGTTGGGCAGGTAGGACAGGTCGGCATCACCGTGCTGTCCAACATGGTACAGCTGTTGAAGCATGACCGTGCCCTCGGCCTTGCAGGTGTCGGTGATGGCGCGGAAGCCCGGAATGACGGCATCGTCGCACGGCCGAAAGTTTCCACGGGTCAGCACCGCAGTGGGATGCACCGGTTGTGGCTCCACGACGATCATGCCTGCCCCGCCCCGCGCCCGCTCAAGGTAATAGTGTAGATGCTGGCTACCTGGCAGGCCGTTATCGGCCATGTTCGCAGTATGAGCACCGAAGACGATGCGATTTTTCAGGGTGCGGCCGCGCAACTGCAGCGGCTCGACAAGCTTCTGATGGGAGTGGGTGGTCGGATCGTTCATGGCAACCTGTTGATCCTAGAAAGCGTGTTGAGGCGTGGGTCGTCGCCGGATAGGAGGCCGACCGACGAACGATAATTTACCTGAACATCAGATGAATAATTGCATTTTTGATCGTTTTTTCTGTAAATTTGAGTCAAAGAAGAGAGCCACATGATCGACTCGCAAGGCCTTGTCTACCTTCACGTCGCACTGGTGCTGTGCCCCAGTTTCACGCAGACTCCGATGTCGTGTTTCGCCGACGCGTTGCGCCTGGCGGCAGACCATGACGATCGAAGCAAACAGATCCTGTTCAGATGGGATTACGCCAGCGCGTCAAAGGCCCCGCTGATGTCCAGCGCGGGCCTGCCCGTCGCGCCCACGATCGCGCTGGAGAGCATCGTGGATTATGACTGCATCGTCGTTTGCGGCGGGCTGCTCGGGTCGCTTGGACAAGTACGGCCCGAGCTTGTCGACCTCCTGCGCGCGGCGCATGCGCAAAACCGGATGGTCATCGGCCTGTGCACCGGCTCGTTCCTTCTTGCCGAGGCGGGGTTGCTCGACGGCAAGAGTTGCGCGATCCATCCCAACGTCCTGCGCGCCTTCGTCAACCGGTATCCGACGACGCGCCCCGTGACGCAAGGAAGCTACTGCATGGAGGGCAACCTCATCACCTGCCCGGGCGGTGTCCTGTCGCTGGACGTGGCCGGCCACATCATCCGGCACTCAAGCAACCCAAGCCGGACATTCAAGGCGTTCGACTACCTGCTGTTCAACTATGAGAACCCCCGGAACTACGTTCCCAAGCGCCCGTACCAGGAACGCCTGGACACCGCCTCGGACTTGGTAAAAAACGCGGTCCGCCTTATGGAATCGAACGTCGCAACGCCGTTTCCTGTAACCGAACTTGCCGACAGGCTGGCGACAACGCGCACCAGGCTGACACGCAGATTCAAGAATGACATGGACGCCGCGCCAGCCGCTTTTTGGCTCGGAATTCGCCTCGACCTTGCAAGCCGGCTGCTTCTGGAACGAAACATCACCATGACCGAGGCTGGCTACGAACTGGGCTTTTCCGATACCGCGCATTTCTGCCGTCAGTTCAAGTCGCGGTTCAAGGTAACGCCGCGCAGATACCGCGCGCTCTACCGGGCTAAGACACCGCTTTCGCCCTAGGTGTTTGATCCCAGCGTGTGATGGGGTGATCCTTTCGTTGGAATGGAAGGAAGTACTGGCTCTGGCGGGCGGTCGGCGCCAATGGCGAAATACTGGATATCCTGCTCCAGTCGCGTCGGAACACGAGCGCCAGAGATGGGAGCAAGCTCAACTCGGCCCGGCTCAGGCCAATATCCCGTTCAATCGGCAACAGGAAAAGGCTCCAAGCATACATGACACCCATGCAACCGTTGATAAGACAGCCGATCAAAACGGGGCGGGACAGCAGACCTGAACCCGCTGTACCATTCTCGTCATCTCGGCCATTCACTATCTACACCTTGATCCTCTCATTCTTTGGATCCAGGAAAGGCGAAAGCGAGGCCATTGCCTGATACCGTTCACAAGCAATCTCAATCTCGAATCCGCCCGAGTTCACGAAGTCACGGGTGACGCCATCGGCGCTATGGATGTAGCCCATGCCCATCGACCGATCGAGCCTGTGTCCATACCCACCAGATGTAATTGACCCGATGATCTTTCCATCCTTGTAGATGGGCTCTTCGTGATAGAGCATCTTTCGACATTCCTCAGGCAGTTGGAATTGCACAAGACGCTTTTTCGGCACACCAGCGTCTCGAGCAGCCAAAAGAGCATCACGGCCAATGAAGTCAGTTTTTGCATAGTCCACGGCAAAGGAAAGACCGGCTTGGATCGGGGTATCTTCTTCACCGATATCGTGACCCCAGTGCCGATAGCCTTTTTCAATTCGAAGGCTGTTGAGCGCGAAGAACCCGGCATGGCTAAGACCAAATTCCTGACCGGCCTCCACGATCTTGTCGAAGACGTGGACCGCGAAATCCGCCGGAACATAAAGCTCCCAACCAAGTTCGCCAACAAAGGTCAGCCGGCTTGCCCTGACGGTCGCATATCCGACCGCAATCTCCTGGCTCGTCCCGAACGGGAAGGCGGCATTCGACAGGTCGGCACCGGAAACCTTCTCAAGCAGCGCGCGGGACTTGGGCCCCATAAGCGCCAGCATGGGCAGGCCGGGCGTGACATCGGTAACAACGACAGCCGCATCGTCGGGGATGTGCCGGCGCAGCCACGACAGATCGCGCGTTTGGCTGGCGGCGATAGTCACGACCAGATAGGCGGTTTCCGAAAGCCGGGTGATTGTGACATCCGCCTCGATCCCTCCGCGGGGGTTGAGCCACTGGGTGTAGACGACCTTGCCCACGGCAACATCGACATTGCCAGCTGACACGTTGTTGAGGATGCGGCAAGCGTCTCGGCCCTCGACCCGAAATTTCACATAACAACTTTGGTCGAACAGGGTCACGGCCGTTTGCGTGTCCAAACATTCCGCACGCGCGTCTTCGAACCAACTTTGCGGGCCGAAGGAATAACCGATCTCGGTCGAACGTCCGTCGCGCGCGAAAAAGCCCGGGCGCTCATAGCCCGCCGCTTCGGTCATCGAGGCCCCAAGGGAAACGAGGCGGTCGTGAAACGGGCTGTGGCGCACGTTGCGCGCGGTCTCGTATTGCTGGTAGGGCCAGTGCATCTTGTAGAGCAAGCCCAGCGTTTCCTTGGTTCGGTCGAAGAGGTAGCTCTTGTTCGATTGCCAGTAATGCATCCGACGCACGTCGACATCGGCCAGTTCCATCGGCGGATGTCCGTCGTTGATCCAATCCGCCAGCGCCTTGCCGACGCCGCCGGACGACAGAATCCCGACCGAGTTGAACCCGCAGGCGCAGAACAACCCCTCAACCTCGGGCGTCTCTCCCAGAAGATAGCGGTCATCGGGCGTGAAGCTTTCCGGACCGTTGAAAAACAGCTGGATACCGGCATTGGCCAACGCAGGTACGCGTTTGACGGCCATGTCGAGAATCGGCTCAAAATGGTCGAAATCCTCGGGCAGGCTGTCGAAGCAGAAATCGTCGGGGATGCCCTGATGCCCCCAGGGTTTCGCTTCGGGCTCGAAGCACCCCAAAAGGAGCTTGCCAGCGTCTTCCTTGTAATAGGAACACTCGTCAGCGACGAACAGTACTGGCAATTCACGAGATAGCTCAGGCATCTGTTCGGTCACGATGTAGAAATGCTCTGCGGCGTGAAGCGGAAGGGAGACGCCGTTTTGCGCCGCGAACTCGCGCGACCACATACCGCCTGCGATGACGACGCGATCGGCCCGGATCTCGCCATCGGAAAGCTTCACGCCCCGCACCTTTCCGTTCTCGACGATCAGGCTTTCAACCGGGGTATGCTCGAAAATTCTGGCGCCGCGCATACGCGCGCCCTTTGCCATCGCCATCGTCACGTCAGCCGGGTTAACCTGCCCGTCGTTAGGCATCCAAATGCCACCAACAATATCTTCGGCCTCGACCAATGGCCAGCGTTCGCAGACCTCGCCCGCGGAAATGACATCCGCTTCCAGACCGAAATTTCTGGCCATCGAAACACCGCGTTTCAGTTCTTCGAAACGAGCGTCATGCGTGGCCAGACGCAGAGCGCCGTTTTGTTTGAAACCTGTCGCCTGCCCCGTTTCGGTTTCCAATTCGCGAAATAACTCACCCGTATATTTTGCAAGCTCCGTCATGTTGCGCGTGGCGCGGAGCTGCGTCACCAACCCGGCCGCATGCCAGGTCGTGCCGCTCGTCAGCTGCTTTCGATCACACAAGACGACATCGGCAATCCCCAGCTTGGTCAGGTGATACGCGATGGAACAGCCCGCTACGCCGCCGCCGACGATAACCACATCTGCTGTATTTGGAATGCTCATGACTGTAGCTCCTATTCTTTAGGCACCTGGGCAGGTGCCGATCCGCGGGCGCCCCGTGTCGTTTTTCTCAGAGTTTTTGAAGAGGGCGGCACCCCAGAGCATGGGGTGCCGGGTATTCGCTAGGCGGTGCGCAGTCGCGCCGTTTCAGCTTCATTCAGCGTCATGGTCTCGGAATCGATCACGACACCGTATGCGTCCCTTGCGTGTTCGATGGACACATACCCGTCCAGAACGTCGTCCAGGACCTTCTGGGCAGGCCGTTCGTGAGGATTCCCCCAGCCGCCGCCACCGGTGCTTTCGAATTGAAACACCTCGTCGTATTCGAAAGGATGGCTGGACAGAAGGGGGCTTCGCCAATCACCGTTTTCGGTTAGACCACCGATCACGATCTCGCGTCCATCCGGATAGAGATGCTTGGAGCGCTGCACATCGCTGCGCAGTCCTCCATTCACGCCCGGGCTGCCTTCGCGGGTGCGCGAAGTTTCCATGTTCATCTCTCCCTCGCAGAGGAAGCGCACCTTGAACTTGGCGCCTAGGCCGCCACGAAATTTGCCAGCCCCGGCGCTATCGGCTCGCAATTCGTATGCATCATATTCGATTGGAAATAAGAGCTCTGCTGTCTCCGCCATCATGTTCATACAATTCCCCAGAGGATCCATCGTGACACTCATTCCATCATTATAGGGTGTGCCACCCCAGCCACCGGCTGGCAGGTCGGAAAAGACGTTGGCATTTCCTTCCGCATCCTTAGTGGAAGAGACAAACCAGTTGGCCTCAGAGCAAGTAGAGCCGGTAACACGATCTGGAATCGCCTGAGCTAGAGCTTGCCAGATCGCGCTGGTAATCTTGGACGAGGTTAGAGTGGTGCAGCCGATCGTCGGTGCAGGCCATTGCGGATTCAGCCAGGTTCCTTCCGGAATATCAAGCGTGATTGGCACGAACATCCCGGCATTCGATGGGGCGTGTGGCGCAAGGAAAAACTGAAGCGAGTAGTACGCCGCTGATGCCGTATTGGCGTAAGGAGAATTGATCGAGCCTTTGCAGGTCGGGTCCGAACCGTTGAAGTCGACATGGATGTTCGATTCCTTGACAGTCAGCTGCACCGCGACCTTTACCGGATCGGGCGAGAAGCCATCGGTATCAGCGAAATCCTCGGCATAGTAGACACCGTCGGGAATCTCTTCGATCGACTTGCGGATGATGCGTTCGGTATACCCGATCAGCTCCTTCATCGCGGCTTTCACCGTCTGCAAACCATAACGCCGGGCGGCACGCTGCAACTCCTGCTCAGCGGCCCGCAACGCCCCCAGATGCGCCTGAAGATCGCCTTCGATGAAGAAAGGGGTCCGCGTGTTGTTCATGATGATGGCCAGGAAATCGGGATTGATTTCATAGTTCTCATAGAGCTTGATCGGCGGGATGCGCAGTCCCTCGGCGGCCACGTGGGTCGAGAAAGACATCCCACCCGCAGCACCGCCACCCAGGTCCATCCAGTGACCGCGGCTCACCGCAAAGCCAAGCACTTCCTCTTCATAGAAGACCGGCATGATGAAGGTGATATCGTTGGTATGCGTGCCACCCTGGTAAGGATCGTTCAACGCATAAATATCGCCCGGCTTCATGGTCTCGATGGGGTACTTCCGGGCCGCCGCGTCGGCGCTATATTGCATCGCCGCCAAGTGAACAGGACAGTTTGCAGCCTGCGCCAGAAGGCGCAGCTCGGGGTCGTAAACCGCGTTTGAGAAGTCAAGAATATCGGCCAGGATCGGCGAGAACGATGTGCGTTGCATGATCGTGGACATTCGGTTGCACGCATATTCAAACGTATTGCGCAGCACTTCGAAAGTAACGGCGTCAACATCGCCGAAGCGTCCTTTGGTTTCGGTAGACATGGTTATTCTCCTCAATTCCCGATGGTGACAACAAGGTTGCCGCTTTTGTCGACTTCGCCGGAGCAGTTCGGCGGAATGACGGCGATCGAGTCGAGATACTCGACAACAGCGGGGCCCTGCATTTTGGCGCCCGGGGCAATATTCTTGCCGTCGTAAAGGTCGGCGTCGTGCCAGATTTCATCAAAATAGACAGGCCGCGTGGCATGGCTTTCGACCGACTTCTGGCCACCGAAATCATAAACCGGCGGCTCTTTCATCTTGCCGACCGCAGTGACGCTGAGAGACACGAAGGCAATTTCGAAAGCTTCGTTCGATACGCCGTATTCCTTTTCATGCGCGGCATGGAACGCCATCGCAATCTGTGGAATGTGCAAGTCGGTCAGTTCGCCAGAGGGGATGTCGGTTTCCACCTCGTATGTCTGGCCCACATAACGCATCTGTGCCGTGCGGCGCAGCTCCATGTTGTCGTCGGATATGCCGTCCGCGGCAAGACGCTTGCGCGCATCCGCTTCGATCTGATCGTAAAGCCGGTTCAGATCGGCCACCTTGACTTCGCCAAGCGCCGCATAGTGGAAGGTTTCGATATCATGGCGCATATCCATGGCAGTGGCACCGAATGCCGAAGCCACACCGGCGGCACCCGGAATCACCACCTGCGGAATGCTCATCGCCTGGGCAACGAAGCAAGCATGCATCGGCCCCGCACCGCCGAAGCTGGCGAGGACAAAGTCGCGCGGGTCGCGCGCCCTGGCAACCACCACGCCTTTCACGGCCTGCGCCATGGTTTCGCAGGAAATCTTGATCATGCCGTCAGCCGTTTCCAGTCGCGACAGCCCGATTTTCTCGGCCAGGCGATCAATGGCAGCTTCGGCCGCCGCCTTGTCCAGTTCGAACTTGTCGCTGAGCGACGGATTCAGGCGGCCAAGAACGAGGTTGGCGTCCGTGATGGTCGGCTCCGTTCCGCCACGGCCATAGCAGGCTGGACCAGGTGTCGAGCCCGCCGATTGCGGCCCCATCCGCAACGATCCACCCTCGTCGACCCAACCGATGGAGCCGCCGCCCGCGCCGACAGAGTGGATATCAAGCATCGGCACAGCAACCGGAACTTCCCATTCCAACTCATGATCGCGGGTGATGAGTCCCTCACCCTTCTCGACGATGGACACATCGAAGCTGGTGCCCCCAACATCGGTATGGATGATGTTTTCAAAATCGGCATGGCTGGAAAGATAAGAGGCATAGGCGACGCCGCCTGCCGGCCCCGATTCAATCAATTCCTCGGGGCGAAGCTTGGCGTTTTGCGCCCCCATGACGCCGCCGTTGCTTTTGAGAATAAGCAGCTTTCCGACGAAGCCTCGTTCCGCGAGAACCTCCGACAGGCGGTCGAAGTAATGCGTCATGATCGGCATAAGACAGGCGCGAATCGCCGTTGTCGTGAACCGGCCATGCTCTCGGAAAACCGGGCGAGTGTCGGACGACATGACGACATGTACCTCGGGCACCTCTTCGAGAAGGATGTCCCGCATCTTTCTTTCATGCGCGTCATTGGCATACGAGTTAATGAACCCGATGCCGACTGAACCATAGCCCCGTGCCTTGATCTCCCGTGCGATCTCCCGCGCGGCCTCGTCTTGAAGTTCCCGGCGCACTTCGCCTTTGGCAGACATGCGTTCATCGATTGTGAATCGATGGCGACGACGGATCAGAGGCTGCGGTTTGGTCTGGTACGGGTCATACAGCGCCTTACGGCTTTGACGTCCGATCTCGATCGTGTCCCGAAACCCTTCGGTTGTGACGAATGCCGCATCGGGGTAGTCACGCTCAATAAGCGAATTTGTTGCGGTGGTCGTTCCGTGCATCAGAAATGAGATCTGGTCAAACGGAATACCTGCTGTTTCGATGGAATCGAGAACACCGCGCGAACGGTCATCCTTCGTTGTAAGGACCTTCGCGGTCTTGTACGATCCGTCCTCTTCGTTCCATGCAAAGAAGTCAGTGAAAGTTCCACCAACATCAATCCCTACGCGCCACATACGTTTCTCCCTGCTTGTGAATTTTAATAATCATATGTTCACTTGACTGATCATTTTATGTCAAGTTTTTTATTTGGTGTATTGTTTAAGGTCATTTTTCGACGGCAATTGTCGGATAAGACTATGTAAGAACACTTCTTTCGCGTTCTTGAACCTAGCGAGGGCAAAGCATCAGGTTCGGCTGATACAGCTTGAGCGGCAGTGAACCCCAGATGGTCACCGCCGCTGTCATGGTGTCAGACCGCGAAGAAAGGAAACCTTGTCGTAAGTGTCAGAGGACAGAGTCAGAACCGCTATGACTGGCGCAATCAGAAGCCCGATCTTCGCCAGGGCCATCAGGCGCCGGGCGACATCATCCTCTCCGGCCCTGCAGACGAACTCTCAGTCGCCCAATCCGGTCACTCCTTCCGGTTGATCAAGTGACGTGATCAACTAAAGAGAGCCCGCGCAAGGAGGTCAATTTCGGAGTTTTCACCGGTTCAAGTTCGATCCTGATAGACACCGACAGGGCCGCTCAAAGTCATGGATCTTTGCAAATCCACCTTAACACATAGGCGCCCGGAATCATCGGGGCCAGACCAAGACCGCCAACGTTCTGTAACGTTATTCATACTCAGTAAGACGGTGGTGAAATGGCCCAGATTATCACCGTTTCTTCATCGCTCTCATTGGCATAGCGGTGCGGAATCGAACTCTCGAAGGCAAAGCTGTCACCAGACTCGAGAGAGATCTCCTTGCCATTAAGCCAAAGAGTAAGTTTGCCAGAAGCGACAAATCCGGCCTCTTCACCCTTGTGACTGTAGTCTTCCTTTCCGCTGACTGAATGAGGGCGAAAAGTGCACCGCAACAATTCGATTCCCCGCGCCAAATTCGGAGAAAGAAGCTCGTCCCGTATGCCGCTCTCGAAATCCAGCTTGCGGCGCCTATCCCGGCGCACGACGAACTCGCGGAACTCATCATCGTCTTCGGATGGTGATGGGAAAAACCAAGATATGTTCACACCAAGTGCGCGGCTGATCGAATGCAGTGCCTTGATTGAAGGTGAAGAAATCGAACGCTCAATCTGACTGAGATACCCTTTTGAAAGACCGGTTGCATCCGAAAGTTCACTCAACGTCACATTGCTTGCGCGCCTCAAATCCTTGATCTCCTGACCAACCAAGGCACCGGCTTCCAGGACATCATCCAAGTCTTGAATGGGCTCGGACTGGATTGGCCCTCGTAGAGCTGTGGACCTTGCTAATGATGGTGTCTTCTTTTTCATACAGTAGGTACTCCCGATAGGTCAGGGACGGCATTATGGCCCAGCTCTGGAACTGCCAGCAACAGAAGATGAACTTTCGTTAGTAAATTTTTATTTTTGTGATCATGCTCCTGCACCCTCTTTTGCCCTCTGAGATAAGCCTGGATCACCAGAGATCCCCTGCTTGCGCGTGCTCCGCCCCGCTTCACAACGTCTTTGTGAACTTTTATAGTTGATTTTTCACTTTGTAGAAAACATGCTGCTTGAAATCGAACATCTGGGTCCAACGGAGGGAACAAAGGTGAAGGTTCTAGTGCCTGTCAAACGCGTGATCGACTACAACGTGAAGGTCCGTGTTAAGGCGGACGGCAGCGGTGTC
>NZ_JASHIM010000059.1 GCF_030733685.1 Roseovarius sp. MMSF_3281 | reverse complement strand
CTGAAGTGGTCCTATCATTTCGGACAGGTTTGCAGCGTTTCTAAGGTGTATCGGGTTTAGGTTTCATGCTGCTTTTTGCTTTTCCAAGCCTGCCCAATATGCGTCGTCTGGCGTCCGCCGATCAAGCCCGGAATGGGGCCGCTTGGTGTTGTAGAAGGCCATCCAGTCCTTAACGACGCGCCGCGCCTGGAAGCCGTCGGTGATTTCCTCAAGGTAGATGGCCTCTTGTTTCAGGCTTCGCCAGAGGCGCTCGATGAAGATGTTGTCGAGGTAACGGCCGCGCCCATCCATCGAGATGCGCACGCCTGCCTCGGTCAACGTCGCGATCCAGGCTGATCCCGTGAACTGCGACCCTTGATCCGTATTCATGATCTCCGGTGGGCCGTGTTTCGCGATGGCCTCGTTCAGAGCCTCGACACAGAAGTCGGCATGCATCGTGTTCGACAGCCGCCAGCTGAGCACCTTGCGCGTGGCCCAATCCATGATGGCAAGCAGATACAGGAAGCCGTTCTTGACAGGCACGAAGGTGATATCCGCACACCAGACCTGGTTGGGTCGGTCGATCTGCATTTTCCTCAGCAGATACGGATAAACCGGGTGCTGCGGATGCCGCTGGCTGGTTCTGGGGCGCTTGTAGATTGCCTCCAGCCCCATCTTCGCCATCAGTCGGCGCACGCGATGGCGGCCCACGACGGTGCCTTCCCGGCGCAGATAGGCCGCGATCTGGCGTGACCCGAAGAACGGATACTTCGTGAACACGCGGTCAATCTCTTTCATCATCGCCAGCGTCTCGGCATCAACACCGACCGGCGTGTAGTAGAACGCCGACCGGCTCAGGTTCACCAGCTTGCATTGCCGGCTGATGCTCAGTTCGGGATGGTCGCGCTGGACCATCGACCGTTTCTTTGCCGGGCTCACCTCTTGAGCCCTTCCGACAAAAAATCGTTCTCCACCGCCAGCCTCCCGATCTTGGCGTGAAGCTCCTTGACTTCGGCTTCGGTCGGGCCGCTTTGCTTGCCGCCCGAGAATACGTCCGCCATGCCCTCGATGGCCTGCCGCTTCCACGTGCTGACCTGGTTAGGGTGCAGCTGATGCTTCGCCGCGATCTCCTGCACGGTCTTGTCGCCACGCAGCGCTTCCAACGCCACCTTGGCTTTAAACTGGTCTGTAAAGTTCCGGCGCTTCGCCATTCTCGTATCCCTTCAAAGGTTTGGGATACACCTTAGCCGACTGTCCGGATTCCTGGGACCACTTCA
>NZ_JASHIM010000058.1 GCF_030733685.1 Roseovarius sp. MMSF_3281 | reverse complement strand
GGTCGTGTCGCGAATGCTGTGGAAATTCCTTGGCGGCGCGCTCCGGGCATATGAAGAGTCGGTGTTTTAGGCTGCGAGGTCAAGGGGCATGGGTTCGAGGGGCTGAGAGAGGGTTTCCCAGCCGTCGACCTTTCGCATCTGGATCTGACCGGAGGCGAGCAGCGCCCATAGCAGCATCGGCACGGTCTCGGCACAGGGCAACACGGTCTGGGTCTTGATGCGGCGGCGGAACTCCTCGTTGAGGCGCTCAATGGCGTTGGTGGTCCTGGCGGACTTCCATTGCGTTGGATCGAGGCGGGTGAATGTGAAGAGCCGGTCCCCCGCTTCCTCCAGGCTATCGGCGACAGCCCGGCACTTCAGGCGCCACTTGCGCAGGAACGCCCTGCGCCGCTTATCGATCTCGGCCGCGGTGTCGGCATAGATCATGTCCCGGTAGTCTTCGGTCAGCTCGTCATGCATGTGCTTCGGGGCATGGGCCAGAAGGTTGCGGTGCTTGTGAACCGTGCAGCGCTGGATCGGCAGATCCTCTCCCCACAACCCCACGAGCGCAGCTTCCAGCCCCGGGGCGCCATCAACGATCACGAATTCGGGCCGTTTCAGGTCTCGGGCATCAAGATCATCGAGGAACTGTCGCCATGCAGCGGTGCTCTCGCCGCCCATGTTTCTTATGGAAAGCAGCACCTTCTGACCGTCGCGCCGCACGCCGATGGCGGCCAGCACCGAGATGTTCGTGGCCTTCTTGTCGATGCGGGTCTTGATCACGGTGCCATCGAGAATGATGCGAATGATGTCCTCATCGGCGAGGCTGCGGGCGCACCACGCGTCCCAGTCGACTTTCACCTTGCGCCAGGCGCGGCTGACCACGTCCTTGCTGACGGCGCCCTCGAACAGCCCGAACAGTGCCCGCTTGACGCGCCGGGTATTGGTGCCGGAGAGATAGACTGCGGCGATCAAGGCTTCGGCCTTCTTGGTCAACCGCTGGTAACGGGGCAGCGCTTTCGAGCGCCATTCCGTCACCTTGCCAGCGTCATCCTCGATCCGGGCCCGCGGCACCCTCACCGTTTCCGTCCCGAAGGTGCCGGTGAGCTGCCGTTCGCGGTGCCCGTGGCGATAGCCTTTCGCAGCTCCGTCGCCACGGTCGTAGCGCAGGCGACCAAGAAAGCTGGCGAGTTCCTCCTCAAAAACGGCCTCGATGGTCGCGCGGACGTTCATCCGGAGCCGCTCCTCGATCGGATCGAACCCGGCCTCATGGGCCAGTAGCGAAAAGCTGGAAGTATCGGTATTCTTGGTCATGGCGTGATCTCCCTGGCGGTTGCCGCCGCCGGTTGGGTGGGTGGATGTTCACCCGGAGATTACGCCGCCTTCAAATTTCCACCAACTCCGAGACACGACCC
>NZ_JASHIM010000057.1 GCF_030733685.1 Roseovarius sp. MMSF_3281 | reverse complement strand
GTGCCACCGGAATTAATCTTCCTTAAATCTCAATAACTTAATGTCTCACTGCATCCCGGAATGAGCCGGGCAGTGTCACGCCAGAACGTATACAAAAGAAGGGATAATGTCATGGCAAAATCAAATGCATTTACAGTCGCTCAACTCAAATCTCTACCTGCGGGCAAGCATTGCGATGGGCAGGGCCTTTGGCTTCATAAGCGCACCGATGGCGGGGCTCAATGGGTCTTTCGCTTTACCCTGTGGGACCGCCAACGCGAGATGGGACTCGGATCATTCGGACGGGTCAGCCTTGCCGAGGCTCGCAGACAAGCTGAATGGGCGCGTCAACTGGTGCAGGCCGATACGGATCCGATCAAACAACGCCGTTTGCAACGCCAACAAGCCAGTTCCCGTGAGGGCCGCCTGGAGCAGCTTGCCTGGATGGCCTACGAGGCACACAAAGAGAGCCTCAAACACAATGGCTCGGATGGCAAATGGTTTAGCCCCCTGCGGCTGCATGTCTTGCCGAAACTGGGCAAGATGCCAATCGTCAAGATCGACCAAGACGACATCGCACATGCCCTGGCCCCGATCTGGCACGAAAAACCGGTGACCGCCAGGAAAGCCGTCTCAAGGCTCAGAGGCGTTTTCAAATACGCGCGGGCAAAAGGCTTCCTTGTGAACCGGGCGGTTATCGAAGATGCGGTTATTATTCTCGGAGAAAACAAGAAGCGCGCAACACCACACCAGGCATTGCTTTGGCAAGATGTGCCTGCGTTTTATGCGACCCTTTCAGATGATGATCCGGTACAACTGGCATTGAGGATGCTGATCCTGACGGGGGTTCGTGCGGACTCTGTCAACAACATGCGTTTCGAGCAAATCCTGGGTCCCGTTTGGGAAATCCCGCCACTCCACGTCAAGGGCCGGGCAGATAATGACCAAGGGTTTACTGTTCCTCTCAATTATGAGGCGCGACATGTCATCGAGTTGGCGGAACCGCATTCTCGAAACGGGTATCTGTTTCCAAATGCCAAGGGCGGCCCGCTCAACAAGATGGCGATGCGCAATTTCCTCGCCGATAACGATATTCCCGCAACGCCCCATGGGTTCAGGTCTTCATTGAGAACATGGCTTACCGACAAAACGGAATGTCCAGATGAGATTGTGGAAGCTTGTATCGGGCACGTGCGTAAGGGTGATGCTGCTATCGACGCATATATTCGAACGGATTACCTGGAGCGACGTGCGCCCTATATGTACGAGTGGACCAAGTTTATCACCGGTCAAGACCAAACTGCTTAAAATTGAAAACTCAGTTTAATCTTTATGTGAAAGGATAACGTATCGATAAAAAATGAGGAACTGAATGACCACCAAAATTCTACGTCAAAAAGATGTACAAAAAATTACTGGCCTAAGCCGCTCGACAATTTACAGACATATCAATGCGGGCACATTTCCGGCCCC
>NZ_JASHIM010000056.1 GCF_030733685.1 Roseovarius sp. MMSF_3281 | reverse complement strand
TGAAGGTTCTAGTGCCTGTCAAACGCGTGATCGACTACAACGTGAAGGTCCGTGTTAAGGCGGACGGCAGCGGTGTCGATCTTGCCAATGTCAAAATGTCGATGAATCCCTTCGACGAGATTGCCGTCGAAGAGGCCATTCGCCTGAAGGAGGCCGGCAAGGCCGACGAGGTGATCGCCGTATCCATCGGCGTCAAGCAAAGCCAGGAAACGCTGCGCACCGCGCTGGCGATGGGCGCCGACCGCGCCATTCTGGTCGAGGCCGCCGATGACGTGCACACCGATATCGAACCACTGGCCGTGGCCAAGATCCTTGCCGCCGTCGTCAAGGAAGAAGAGCCGGGCCTTGTCCTGACGGGCAAGCAGGCGATCGACAACGACATGAACGCCACCGGGCAGATGCTGTCGGCGCTTCTGGGCTGGTCCCAGGCGATGTATGCCAACAACGTGGATGTCGAAGGCGACCACGCCGTCGTCACCCGCGAGGTGGATGGCGGGTTGCAGACCATCAAGGTCAAGATGCCCACCATCATCTCGACCGACCTGCGCCTGAACGAGCCGCGCTATGCCTCGCTGCCCAACATCATGAAGGCCAAGAAAAAGCCTCTGGATGAGAAAACCGCCGCCGATTACGGCGTCGACGTCAGCCCGCGCCTCGAAGTCGTCAAGACCGACGAACCCGAGGCCCGCAAGGCCGGCGAGATCGTCGGCTCGGTGGATGAGCTGGTTGCCAAACTCAAAGAAGCGGGGGCCGTGTAATGTCTGTTCTTCTGATTGCTGAAATCAACGACGGTGAACTGGCCGTTGATGCAACCGCCAAGGCCGTGTCGGCAGCGTCCAAACTGGGCGATGTGACCGTGCTCTGCGCCGGGGCCAGTTGTGCCGCCGCCGCCGAAGAGGCCGCCAAGATCGACGGCGTGGCGAAAGTGCTCTGCGCCGAGGATGATCTTTACGGTCACCGCCTGGCCGAGCCCGTGGCCGCGCTGATCGCGGCACAGGCCGCCGACTACAGCCACATCGTGGCGCCTGCCACCACCGATGCCAAGAACATCCTGCCCCGCGTTGCGGCGCTTCTGGATGTCATGGTGCTGACCGATGTCTCGGGCGTGGTCGATGCCGACACGTTCGAGCGCCCGATCTATGCCGGGAACGCGGTACAGACGGTAAAGTCGAAAGATGAAAAGAAGGTTATCACCTTCCGGACCTCGACGTTTGACGCCGCGGGCATGGGTGGCTCGGCCTCGGTCGAAACCATCGGCGCGGGCGACAACCCGGCGCTGTCCGAGTGGGTCGAGGACAAGGTGGCCGAATCCGACCGCCCCGAGCTGACCTCGGCCGGTGTCGTGGTCTCGGGCGGGCGCGGCGTCGGCTCGGAAGAGGACTTCGCCCTGATCGAGAAACTGGCCGACAAGCTGGGCGCCGCCGTCGGGGCCTCGCGCGCCGCGGTCGATTCGGGCTTCGCCCCGAACGACTGGCAGGTGGGCCAGACCGGCAAGGTGGTCGCCCCCGAGCTTTACGTCGCCATCGGCATCTCGGGCGCCATTCAGCACCTTGC
>NZ_JASHIM010000055.1 GCF_030733685.1 Roseovarius sp. MMSF_3281 | reverse complement strand
CTTCCGTAATGGGGCGGGCCTCTGTCAAGGGTTTCGGGCAAGTCAAAAATCCCGGCGAAGATCTCATTCTTCACCGAGTTTTAAGACACAAATTCAGAAGCTTACTTTTTCTTTTTCACTGCACCCGCACGTCAGGACTGAAGGACACCCCCCTGTCCGGGCTTCGCTCTTCCGTCCGTAGTCAGCCTCATGGCTGCCACTCTATGCCTGGTCCAAATCTGGTCCTGGGTGCCCATCTTTTACGCGTATTCAGCGTTAGCCGATAACTAGCGGGCTTTCGGCATCTCCAGGAACCTCGTCCCGGCAAGGGACCTCGTCGTACCTGTCGTCAGGTGCAGTGCGTTCCTCCGTCAGATCAAGTTCTGGAATTGTTTTACTCAGACCGTTGCCGGCGCGCTCTGCACATGGCGGAATGGTTTGCCGTCTCGCCACATGCGGTGCAAAACAACGCCAATACGCCGCGCAAGTGCAATCAAAGCCCGTTTCGATCCACGCCGATGGGCCACTCTGAGCGCCCAGGCCTGGAGCCAGTTTGGTGACCCACGGTGCATCAAGATCATCGCCGCTTGATACAAGGCCGTTCGAAGGGCCCGGTCACCCGCTCGCGTAATTTGCCCGATGATGTCCATCTCTCCGGATTGCGTGCGCCTCGGCGTCAGCCCCACCCACGGACCAACATCCTTCGATCGCGCAAACCGCGTCGGATCGTCGATCGCGGATTTGACCGTCAGGGCGACGATCCGACCGACACCCGGCATCGTCATCATCAAACGGCAAACATCGTCGTGTTTTGCCAGATCCGCGATTGTCGCATCCAATTCAGCCAA
This sequence comes from Roseovarius sp. MMSF_3281, assembly GCF_030733685.1. Classification (GTDB taxonomy): domain Bacteria; phylum Pseudomonadota; class Alphaproteobacteria; order Rhodobacterales; family Rhodobacteraceae; genus Roseovarius. The sequence goes on along the minus strand of NZ_JASHIM010000055.1, from coordinate 737 downwards.
CTCGGCGCGCAACTGCGCACGCGCGCGCAAAAGGGCCTCCGTCGACGTGGACAGGATTTCATTCTGCTCAACCAGTTCCCTCACCCGGGCCTCGTACCTGATCCGGGTGACATGCCCCAGCTTCAGGCCAAAGTTTCGCAGAACACCCCGCATCGAAAGCTCAAGGTTGATGATGGCCTGTTGAACTGACTTGCGCGCCGTCAGCAACGCGCGGATTTCCTGGGAGGACACGGATTTGCGGTGCACAGGCCTGTACCATCCCATTTGAAGCAAGCGCGCAATGCCCTGGGCATCGCGCCGGTCAGTTTTGATCGGCATGGCTTTCAAGGCGGCCTTCACTAATCGTGTTTCCATCATGACCACGTCAAAGCCAGCTTCTTCCATTCCCTTGCTCAACCATTGGGACAAAGGTCCGGCTTCGAGACCGATCGCATCGACCGCGTACGGCAGTGACGTCATCGCGCGCACCAGCGCCTCAGGCTCGCTGGCGGCCTCCAACTCCTCAACAACCTTCCCTTGCGGCCCCAGCACACAAATCGCCGTGCTTGCCAAGGATACATCCAGTCCGATAAATACATTCATGTCGTTGCCCTTCTATTCTCAGGAATTGAGGCGCATGGAAACATACGACCTCGTAGACGCGCTGCAGGCGCATCAAGGGCAACGGCACTTCAGATCATGCTGACAAACAAGCGAAACGTGCTCGATTCGCCGAAAGCCCCATTACGGCATCTTTT
>NZ_JASHIM010000054.1 GCF_030733685.1 Roseovarius sp. MMSF_3281 | reverse complement strand
CGAAAACTGCTCATCATTCTCAACGCCATGATCCGGGAAAACAGAACATATCAGCCAACCTGAACAACACACTTGCCTGGGGGAGTCGCCCGAAGGGCGGCGGGGGCAAAGCCCCCAAATTACTCGGCCCGGTCCAGCCAGCGACGACAGACGCGGTCGACGCCTGCGTAAACCAGCAAGGTCATGACCGCGAGCGCGATGGTGGTGGCGAACATCAAGTCCACCTTGACCCGGCCAAGCGCCAGCAAGATCAGGTAACCCAACCCCTGCGAGGCCCCGACCCATTCGCTGATGATCACCCCTATGGGCGCATAGACGGCGGCCAGACGCAGCCCCGAGGCCAGCCCCGGCAAGGCGGCGGGGATACGGATATGCCACATCACCCGCCCGCGGCTGGCCCCCATCACGCGGGCCAGGTCCAGCCAGCTTCGCGGTGTGCGCATCAGGGCGTCGAAAAACGCCGATGTCACCGGGAAATAGATGATCAACAGCGCCATGATCACCTTGGGCCAGATCCCGTAGCCCAGCCAGAGGGTGAAAATCGGCGCCAGCACGAAGACCGGGATCGCCTGCGAGAACACCATCATCGGGCGCAAGAGGGCCGTGGCTAGTGGCGAGGCGGCCAGCCCGATGGCCGACAGCGCGCCAAGCCCCGCGCCAAGCGCGAGGCCCAAAAGCACCTCGACCAGCGTGTACCACGTATGATGCCAGATTTGCCCGCGCTGGGTGATCAGGGTTTCACCCACGTCATATGGCCCCGGCAGGATATAGGAGGGGGGCGCGGCAAGGCTGACAACCGCTTGCCACAGCACGATGGCCAAAACCGCCGAGCCGAGGATCGACAGCCCTTGTTTCATGCCCCCTCGAACCCGGTCATGGCCGCGTCGAAGAACCGGCGTTCCAGTGCCACGCCATGGCGAAAGGTATCTTCCACCGCGCGGCGGGCACCGGCGTCCAGGTCCTGCCATACGGTGTCGAGCTGGCCGCGCAGGTAGGCCACGACGCTTTCAAACCCCGCGCCGGAATGCAGCGTGATCCATTCGCCGAACCAGAAAGGCAGGTCGGCGGCCTTGTCGGCATGCGGGCTGGCCCAGTCCAGATAGCTCCATTCCGCCACGACCAGAACCGCGAGCATCTGTTCATACCGGCCCGAGCCTGCGGCCCGGGCCATCAACGCCTGGAATTCGGCGGTGACGGCGGCGGCGGGGGCAGGGGTGTCCGGGTCGCCGCCCAAGGTGTCGATCGCGCGCAGGAAATAGGTGTTTTCCGGTCCCGAGATCAGCCCGAGGAACTGTGCCGCCGGGATCGCGTCGGGCAGGCTGGGGGCATGGGCGATGGCCGAGGCAAGCAACCGCACGAAGCCTTCGACGAAAAGGTAATCCTGTTGCAGGTAGGTCAGCATCCTGTCCTTCGGCAGGCTGCCGTCGGCCAGCGCATCGGTAAAGCTGTGCCGGGTGGCGGCCTGCCAATCCTCGGCGGCAAGGTTTTTCAGGTGGTTTGTGGGGCGCATTGGGGGTCTCCTTCAGGCGGCGTTGTCACGCAGGCGGGTCAACAGGGTGGCCTGTGCTTTAAGGGTGGCGGCATCGTCCAC
>NZ_JASHIM010000053.1 GCF_030733685.1 Roseovarius sp. MMSF_3281 | reverse complement strand
GGTTCTGCCTCACTTTGTGTGGCGCAACTATCCTGAAACTGGAAAATTCAGGAGGTATAGTTGTGAGTTCGAAGAAGCACTGGTCGCCCGGGAGCGATGTTGCCGTTCAAAGCGTTGAGCGAAGTGAAAGAGGCGGGTGGATTGTATCTGGCGTCTTGGCTCCCAACGGCATTTGCCCAGACTGTGGATTGCATTCACGCCGACGTCACGGCTGGCGGCGTCGGCGGCTGCAGGATTATCCCGCGCATGGAGACGAGGTAACGGTTGATCTCGCAATTTGCCGTTGGCGATGTCAGGCACCCGCTTGCCCACGCCGGACATTCTCAGACCAAATCGCCTCGATTGCGCGTCCATTTGCACGTCGTACTTCGCGTGTCGGGGAGATTGTCACCCATCTTGGGCATGCGACCGGCGGACGGCCAGCCGAGCGGTTGTTGCATCGTTTGGGCCTTGGAGTCAGCGATGACACGGTGCTTAGGCAGCTGAAGAACCGTGCCCAAGACAGTGGCGAGTCGCCGACAGTCATCGGGATCGACGACTGGAGTTGGCGGAAATCGCAAACCTACGGCACGATCATTGTGGATCTGGAGCGTCGCGTGGTGATCGACATTCTTGAGGATCGAGATGTCGTCAGCTGCACCAACTGGCTGAAGCGACACCCCGAGGTGGAAGAGATCAGCAGAGATCGCTGCGGTCTCTACGCCCAGGCAGCACGGCAAGGGGCACCGCAGGCGAAGCAGGTCGCTGACCGGTTCCATATCGTACAAAACCTGCGGCAGGCCATCGAGGAGCAAATGAACCTTCACGGCCGTGCGACCGGCAGGGCGCTGCTGTCCGACGCCGACAACATCACCGCAGCCGGCAGCCTTCTGAAGTCACGCCTGGCGCATAGGACGTCTCGGGAAGAGATTTTCGCCACCATTCATGCGCTCCGAAATCAGGGGCTTTCATGCAGCGAGATCGGGCGGCGAACAGGGTTCCCGCGTCGCAGCATCGCGAAATGGCTGCAGTTCGAGACACCACCGGACCGCAGGCGGGCCGCTTTGAAGCCGACATCGCCGTGGTACTTTGAAGAGTTCCTGAGCCAAAGCTGGAAGGAGGGCATTCGAACTGGCAGCGCCCTGTTCCGTCTGATCCGAGAGCGCGGTTACGAGGGGAGTCAGTCGCATTTGCAGCGTCTGTTGGCGGGCTGGCGAAAAGCAGAACAGCAAGGGAGCGACTCCAAGGTAGAGCACGAAATCCTTAAGCCAGTCCGGGACCCGGAAACGGGGCACGCGATTTCCCCGGTCATCGCAGCCGCGCTGTGCATCAAACCCCGCGGAAAGCTCACCCCGGATCAAGCGCGGAAAGTCGACGCGCTCAAGGCCGGTTCTCCCGCCTTCGCAACGATGCGAAGTCTCGCCATGCGGTTCAACGGTATCCTGCGCAGCCGCCAAGCAGACCCGCTCCCAGCATGGATCGACAACGCGATCGAAACCGATCTGGCGCCCATCGTGCGCTTTGCCCGCACATTGAACCGGGACTTCGATGCAGTCAAAAACGCCATCGAGATGCCATGGAGCAACGGCCAAGCAGAAGGTCAGATCAATCGCCTGAAGACGCTCAAACGCGCCATGTACGGTCGAGCCGGTCCAGAATTGTTGCGGGCGAGAATGCTACCGTTCCGCCACACAGATTGAGGCAGAGCC
>NZ_JASHIM010000052.1 GCF_030733685.1 Roseovarius sp. MMSF_3281 | reverse complement strand
CCCAGATCCTCGCCGAGGATCTTCAGGAGCCAGGCCTTCTTGAAGCGGTTGAAGAGCGCCGCATTCGGCGTCCAATGCGCCCGGATGTCGGGCATGATCTCGATCTCGAAGTCATGCATCAGGCTGTCGCGCTGACGGTCCCGTGCGAAGCAGGACTGCGTCGTGCTGGCGGTCGCATAGGCCACGAGCTTGGCCTTCTCCCCTGCATCGAGCGCGCGAAACGCCGCAAACTGATCGGCGGGCGCGCGGCTGTCATCGAGCCAGGACAGATCAAGCGCATCATGCGCCGCCGCCACCTGCTCAAGCGAGGTCTCGTCGATCTCGTCCATCTTGGCATGGCTGCGGTATTCCTTGCGGGCATCGATCTTGATCGCCTGCGTGACACTCATGCCGCTGGCCAGAACGTCACTGACCAGCTTGAAGAGCGTCAGATCGAGTGTGGCTTCCGGATGCAGCGCCATCGCGGCGCCAAGGGCCATGGCCCGCTCGGTCTTGAGATCCTCGGCCAGTGAGGCTGGATAAGTGATTTCGCCCGGGTCCGGGGCCTCCTCCCCGGTCGGGTTGGCCGAGGAGCCGCGCGCGCCCTCCTCTTTGACGGTGTCCTCGGGGCGCACGAGGCCCACATGGAGCGTCACCTGACCGCCCTGCCACGACGCGATCACGCCTGCACGGGCGAGATCCTCTGCGCTGTAGGCCTCCTGCAGATCGCGGGCTTCCTCTTCCAGAGCGTCCACACGGTCGTAAAGGGCGTTGTAGGCACCGTCCTCGAGATCCTCATCCTCCATCTCGAGCTGCAATTTCTCGAGCTCGGCGGTGATCTCATCCACGCGCTTCTGGGCGGTCTCGTCGGGCTCGATCGGGCCGGGATAGACGCGGCCATAGTCGGCCATGGTCGCGTAATCATAGCGCACCATCGCATCGGCCCAAGCAAAGCCTAGCTTCATACGGGCCTCTTCGGAGGCGGCACCGAGCTTCTCGAGCAGGATGGTTTCGACCAGCGCCGCATCCTCCAGCACGGAATGCTCTTCCAGAAGGTCAGCCGCGACGGCGCCGCCGCGGGCCTCGTAGTCCGCGCGCACGAAAGCCCCGATATCATCGCTGACCTGCACACCGCGGGATTTGAGCGCCTGACGGACCGTGTAGGCTTGCAGATAGCCGCCGTCCTTCGTGAGCGCCTCGAAGACCTCGCGCTGCGCCTCTTGGCTCGGATGCTCGGCGAAGGCCTTCATCGTGTCGAGCGTGATCACCTTGCCCCGGGCCGCGGCGCGGATGTCGGGGTGGATAAGGCCATAGCGCAACCGGCCTTTCACGGCGGCCACCGTGGTGCCGAAGGTCTTTGCGATGGTCTCGGGCGTCTGGCCGTCGACCTCCATCATCCGCGCGAAAGCCTCGAACTCGTCAATGGCGTTCATCGGCGCCTGGGTGACGTTCTCGGCGAGCGACAGCGCCGTGGTGACGTCGCACTCCTCCGGCACGAGGCGGCAGTCCACCTTGGTCTTCGCCGTGAACCCCTTGGCGGCCTTGTCTGCGACCAGCTCCTTCAGCGCGGCATGCCGACGGCCACCGGCGAGGACAGAGTATTTGCCGTCGAGCTTCTGGACCAGGAGCGGCTGCAGGAGGCCCAGCACAGCGATGCTGGCCTTCAGATGCGCGATGTTCTCAGGATCATAGGTTTCCGGCGCGTTGCTGCGCACATTGGCAGGATGCGGGACCAGATCGCCGATGGCGACGGTAATGGGCGCAAAGCTTGTGGTCATGGGATATCCTTCTCGGTGGGTGAGATACGGCCCGCGCGCTTGCGCGTGACCAATCCCCGGCTTCGGGGATCACGACGACAAACGGCCCACTCTCCCTTTGAGGGGTCAGTGGGCCTTCATCGTCTCAGATGTCAGGGGGGAGGAGTCCCCTGCCCTACCAGTCGCGCGCCAGCATGATGGTCAGCACGCGCATGGTGGTGGCGGGATTGTCCGGGGTCTCAGCCCCGTAGCGGAAATCCGAATCTGCCTCATAGAGATCGATTTTCCAGAACACGGTCTCGCCCCGGATCTCG
>NZ_JASHIM010000051.1 GCF_030733685.1 Roseovarius sp. MMSF_3281 | reverse complement strand
GGCGTGGAAAAGCTCCTCGTCACCGCCCGCACGCGGACGACCTACAACGATATCAAGATCCGCGAGTTCAAGACGATATCCGGCGTGGTGTCATTCTTCATTGGCCTTGGCTTTGCGCATGTCGATCTGCCGCTTGAGGCGGGGACAAGCCGGAGCCACAAGCTCGCCCCATCAGACAAGGGCGCTGGCAACTAACCTTGTCTGTCTCTGGCTACTCGCCGCGCCAGCCTCAGCGCAAATGGTCCTGGTCATGGAGAGCGACGGCTCTCTGACCCCGTCGCGATCTCAGAGCGGTTTTGCCCGGAACTACAATGACGGCATTGGTCAGGGATCGGCGTTCGATGGTTTGGCCATTCTTGATGAGACTGAAGCAGATTCCGAACCTGACGCGATGAGGTTTGCGGCACTCGCCCAGCCAGCACCCCTGCCTCCCGCAGACGTTCTCTTGGGTATCGAGGCAACGGCCCTGCGCTATGCCAGCCATCCCGGTTTGCGGCGCGCGGGACTGTCCGTCACGGATTGGCTGGCTCTCTACCGGGCCAATATCGAGGTTGAGAGCGCCTATCAGCAGGATGCGGTCTCCCGCGCGGGCGCTATTGGCCTTGGCCAGCTGATGCCCGCCACTGCCCGTGATCTCGACGTCGATCCGCGTGACCCCCAACAGAACCTCGACGGCTCTGCCCGTTACCTCGCGATGATGCTGGAGCGCTTCGGCGATCCGCGCCTGGCGCTTGCGGCCTACAACGCCGGACCCGATGCGGTCCGCCAGTATGGCGGCATTCCCCCTTACCGAGAAACCCAGAACCACGTGGCCCGCGTCATGGCCGTCGTGGCCCGATTGGAAGGATCAAATTCATGAAACAGATTTCAAACCTCTTTGTCGCCTCGCTGGCGCTATTCCTATTCGTTGCCGAGCCCGCCCTCGCCCAGAGCATTGATCTCTCCCCGATCCAGAGTTTGCTCCAGGGCATCGTCGATGCGCTGACCGGCCCGCTTGGCGTTGTCATCGCAACGCTCGCCGTTCTGGGCGTTTTCCTGAGCTGGTTTTTCAACATCATCGATCTACGCCAGGCGCTGTGGGTGCTTGTGGGCATCGCCGGTGTTGCGGCCGCCCCCACCATCGTTGCTGCGGTTTTTGCCGGTGGCTGAGCGCGCGCCTCTCTTTCTCGGCCTCGTGCGCCCGCCGAAGCTTCTGGGCCTACCCATCATGTACGCGATGGTCTGGCTCTTCGGTTCGGTGCTCTTGTTCGTCTGGGTCCAGCACATCGCGGTGTTGGGTGTTGCCGCCCTACTCTATCCGGTGCTTTGGAAGGCCGCCGATTGGGACCCGCGCTTCATCGACGTGATGATGACGGCCCTGCAGGAGACACCGCCCACGCGCAACAGGTCCATTCATGGCGGGGACAGCTATGCCCCGTGATGACGCCCGTGATGCTGAGCTCGATGCCCGCACAATGACCCCAAACTGGTATGCGCGCGAGACCCGCCTCGCGCATATGCTGCCCTATGTCAGCCTGGTCGATGACCGCACCGTGCGGACGCGGGTCAACGAGCTTTTCCAGTGCATCCGGCTCGACGGGGTCAATAGCTACACGACCGATGACGCCTATCTCGACAAGGTGACGGCGCTCTTTGCCCGGATCATTGCGCAATTGGGGCCGGAGTTCAGCTATTACGTCCATAAGGTCTCCAAGGCGATCACACCGGACCTCAAGCCCCTGCGCGAGGACAGTTTCGCGGGAGAAGTCGACCGGCTCTGGCGCAAGAAGCTAGAGACCAGCGGGCTGCGCGACAAGACGCTCACCCTTACGATCATCCATCGCCCGCCTCCAAAAAGCGTCCTGCCCTTCCTGAACCGCAGCGCGCCGGATCGCCTCAAGGAAGCGACCGAGAAGCGCCTTCGCCGATTGGGCGAGGCCGTGAACGTGTTCCTGTCGGGCCTGACGGAGCTTAACCCACGTGTGCTTTCGGCCAAGTCCGGCGAGTTGATCGGCTTTCTGGGGGCTCTCAACACTGGCCAGGAACTGCCGCTCTATCCGGCGAACACCTATGGCTTCCTGTCCTTCAACGTCGCCAACACGCGAGTGACGTTTCA
>NZ_JASHIM010000050.1 GCF_030733685.1 Roseovarius sp. MMSF_3281 | reverse complement strand
AACAGCGGAAGCAGAGAACTTGAGAATAGCCATAGGGATGTCTTTCCGTTGGGTGTGGGAGGGTCGACCCGCGCGGGTGGCATGGCCCACGCGCGGGTCACTTGATGCATCAGGCCGCTTGCGCGACCTCGCTGACAGGCTCCGGAGTTTCCACGGTGGGCTCCGCCTCATCACAGGCGACACCCGCCGTCTGCATCATCGGCGGGCACCAGGCGGCCACGGCAGCGCGTTGCGCGTCCGTCAGTGTGGCGAAGGGTTCAGCGAAGAGCTTGTCGCAGAAGGCGACGATCTCCTTCTTGTTCGATGAGGCGAGTGTCACCGCCTCTTGGGCGAGACCCAGATCCTCGCCGAGGATCTTCAGGAGCCAGGCCTTCTTGAAGCGGTTGAAGAGCGCCGCATTCGGCGTCCAATGGGCGCGGATGTCAGGCATGATCTCGATCTCAAAGTCATGCATCAAGCTGTCGCGCTGCCGGTCCCGCGCGAAACAGGACTGCGTGGTGCTGGCGGTCGCATAGGCCACGAGCTTGGCCTTCTCACAAGCATCGAGCGCGCGAAACGCCGCGAATTGATCGGCGGGCGACCGGGCGTCGTCGAGCCAGGACAGATCGAGCGCATCATGCGCCGCCGCCACCTGCTCGAGCGAGGTCTCGTCGATCTCGTCCATCTTGCCGTGGCTGCGGTATTCCTTGCGGGCCTCGATCTTGATCGCCTGCGTGACACTCATGCCGCTGCACAGGACGTCGCTCACCATCTTGAAGAGCGTCAGATCGAGCGTGGCCTCGGGATGCAGCGCCATCGCGGCGCCAAGGGCCATGGCCCGCTCGGTCTTGAGATCCTCGGCCAGCGAGGCCGGGTAGGTGATTTCTCCAGCGTCGGTGGCTTCCTCCCCGGTGGTGTTGGTTGAGGAACTGCGCGCGCCCTCCTCTTTCACAGTGTCCTCCGGGCGGACGAGGCCCACATGGAGCGTGATCTGCCCGTTCGACCAAGACGCAATCACGCCTGCACGGGCAAGATCCTCGGCACTGTAGGCCTCCTGCAGATTGCGGGCTTCCTCTTCCAGAGCGTCCACCCGGTCGTAGAGCGCATTGTAAGCGTCGTCTTCGAGCCCCTCATCCTCCATCTCGAGCTGCAATTTCTCGAGCGCGGCGGTGATCTCATCGATGCGCTTCTGGGCAGCCTCATCCGGCTCGATCGGGCCGGGATAGACGCGGCCGTAGTCGGCCATACTCGCGTAATCATAGCGGACCATCGCATCGGCCCAAGCAAAGCCCAGCTTTATACGAGCCTCTTCGGCAGCGGCACCGAGCTTCTCGAGCAGGATGGTCTCGACCAGCGCCGCATCCTCAAGCACGGAATGCTCTTCCAGCAGATCAGCCGCGATCGCTCCGCCGCGGGCCTCATAGTCCTCGCGCACGAAGGCCCCGATATCATCGCTGACCTGCACACCGCGGGATTTGAGCGCCTGACGGACGGTGTAGGCCTGCAGGTAGCTATCTTCCTTGGTGAGCGCCTCGAAGACCTCGCGCTGCACCTCCTGGCTCGGATGCTCGGCAAAGGCCTTCATCGTATCGAGCGTGATCACCTTGGCCCGGGCCGCGGCGCGGATATCGGGATGGATCAGCCCGTAGCGCAGCCGGCCTTCCACGGCGGCAACGGTCGTGCCGAAAGTCTTAGCGATGGTCTCCGGCGTCTGGCCGTCGACTTCCATCATCCGGGCGAAAGCCTCGAACTCGTCGATGGCATTCATCGGTGCCTGGGTGATGTTCTCGGCAAGCGACAGTGCCGTAGTGACGTCGCAGTCTTCCGGCACGAGGCGGCAGTCCACCTTGGTCTTCGCGGTGAACCCCTTCGCGGCCTTGTCGGCAACCAGTTCCTTCAGCGCGGCGTTGCGCCGGCCACCGGCAAGAACGGCGTATTTGTTGTCGAGCTTCTGGACGAGGAGCGGCTGCAGGAGGCCCAGTACAGCGATGCTGGCTTTCAGATGGGCGATGTTCTCGGGGTCGTAGGTTTCCGGCGCGTTGCTGCGCACATTGGCGGGATGCGGGACCAGATCGCCGATGGCGACGGAAACGGGTTTGAAGCTTGTGGTCATGGGATGTCCTTCTCGAATGGTGAGGTGTGGCCCGCGCCCTCGCGCGTAACCAATCCCCGGCTTCGGGGATCACGACCACAGAAGGCCCGCTTTGCCTTTTAGGGGGCAGCGGGCCTTCCATGTCGGAGGTGTAGGACTTGAGACTCCCCCTGCCCTACCAGTCGCGCGCCAGCATGATCGTCAGCACGCGCATGGTGGTGGCGGGGTTGTCGGGGCTCTCAGCCCCGTAGCGGAAATCCGAATCTGCCTCATAGAGATCGATTTTCCAGAACACGGTCTCGCCCCGGATCTCGACCGCCCCGAAATCGTGCCATCCCTCGGGATCATTCTCAGGCTCGAATGTATCGAACGCACCGGTGGCCTTCACCGCCTCGGCCATGAAGCCGTCACCGGCCTCCATAAGCGCGCGGGTGACATGCATGCGGCCCTGGATGGGCTGCGCGGGCGGCACCCCAAGGCACGCGAGCTTGCGAAACGCGTCGTTTTGCGCCGCGATCACGGTCGGATCCGGAAGGTCTGGCTGGGGTTGAACATTCATGGACATGGGGATCTCCTTTGAGAGGTTTGAAACACCCTTCTCAAAGCCCACTTCCGTAATGGGGCGGGCCTCTGTCAAGGGTTTCGGGCAAGTCAAAAATCCCGGCGAAGATCTCATTCTTCACCGA
>NZ_JASHIM010000004.1 GCF_030733685.1 Roseovarius sp. MMSF_3281 | reverse complement strand
GTGGGCCAGACCGGCAAGGTGGTCGCCCCCGAGCTTTACGTCGCCATCGGCATCTCGGGCGCCATTCAGCACCTTGCCGGGATGAAGGACTCCAAGATCATCGTAGCCATCAACAAGGACGAAGAAGCGCCGATCTTCCAGGTGGCCGATTACGGCCTCGTCGCCGACCTCTTCGAGGCAGTGCCGGAACTCACCGAAAAGCTGGGGTAACAGCGGCGTTTTGTACAAAATGTACAGAAGTATTCGGGACGCCCCGGATTTCTGTACAAAATCAGCGTCCAAAACGTACAAAACGTACAAAACTCAAGGCCCGCCCTACCGGCGGGCCTTTTGATTGAAACCGGCCCTTGCAGCGCCCCGGTTCAGGGGCCTATGCTTTGGCCAAATCAAGTGGAAGGGCACCCCATGGAAATCCAGAAAATCGGCGTGATCGGCGCGGGCCAGATGGGCAACGGTATCGCCCATGTCCTTGCAATTGCTGGATATAATGTCCTGCTCAACGATATTTCGCAGGATGCGCTTGATAAGGGGCTGGACACCGTTCGCAAGAACATGGAACGGCAAGTCAGCCGCGATAAGATGGCGCAGGAGGAAATGGATGCCGCCCTTGCGCGCATTTCGCCCACCCTGACCCTGACCGACCTTGGCCAGACCGACCTCGTCATCGAGGCCGCGACCGAGAAGGAAGCGGTAAAAACCGCTATTTTTCAAGAACTTGTGCCACATCTTCAGGATCACACGATCCTGACATCGAACACCTCGTCGATCTCGATCACCCGTCTGGCCAGCGGCACAGACCGCCCCGAACGCTTCATGGGCTTCCACTTCATGAACCCCGTGCCCGTGATGCAATTGGTGGAGCTTATCCGCGGCATCGCCACCGACAAACCCACCTATGACGCCTGCCTTCAAGTCGTTGAAAAGCTTGGAAAAACCGCCGCCAGCGCCGAGGATTTCCCGGCCTTTATCGTCAACCGGATCCTGATGCCGATGATCAACGAGGCGGTCTATACCCTCTACGAAGGTGTCGGCACCGTGAAATCCATCGACCAATCCATGAAACTGGGCGCCAATCACCCCATGGGCCCCTTGGAACTTGCTGATTTCATTGGATTAGATACCTGTCTGGCGATCATGAACGTGCTGCACGACGGGCTGGCCGACACCAAGTATCGCCCCTGCCCCCTGCTCACCAAATACGTCGAGGCCGGATGGCTTGGCCGCAAGGCGGGCCGTGGATTCTATGACTATCGCGGGGAAGAGCCTGTTCCGACGCGCTAACCCTCGATAAACCTTTGGAATCGCGTATTTTTTAACGCTTCGATCACTTCGTCGCGATTGGCCAGTCGATCAATCGACCGGCCTTGAACGATCTTGCGCATCCGCAGTTCCGGTTGAAACGGGGCCACCCCGAGAAAGCTATGCACCTCGTTCATGATGGCCGATGTCCGCTCTGGCCCGGCAAAGAAATCTTCGTAAAGGATGTGCATGCGGCGCTCTTGCGGAATACCCGCAAGCATTTGATTCAAAGCTTTATTTTCGGCCTCAATCACCTCAAGCCCGTCCAAGACCTCTTGCGGCTCCAGCCGCAATGTCGTGCCGCCCTGCCCATACTGCCCCTCGCGGACTTCGACAACGCCCGACGCCTCCAGCAAGGCGTTCGAGATCATCCGGTCCAGAATGTTTTCCCGCTCCAGCCCGATCACCTTGATAGCTGGCCTCTGCGCCAGATAGTCGGCAATCCCAAGCCTTTGAAAATGCAGCGCAAAATCCTTTACCCCGACCTGTCGCACCCGTGACAGACGCTTGCCATCCCTTGGCCGCCGCTTGATACGCCGCTGCACCGCCCGCGCCGCGAAAGCCAAGCGATGCCCCCAAGGGTTTCCCAGGCAAAAATCCAGATAAGCCGTGTCATCCCCGCGAAACGCCCCAACCCGGCGCTGCAGTTTTCGGATCGGGTTCCAATCGCCCAGAACCTCACCATAATTCATGATTTCGGGGTGCTGGTTCAGCAGGTTGACCAAGGCGTTCGACCCACTGCGCCCCAAGGTCAAGATCACATGCTGTCCGGTCATATCGCCCCCCTTGAGGCTGGATCACGAAATACCGCGCGGGCCATCACAGGCTCGGCGCAGCGTGTTCATTACCAAATTTTCCGTGAAAAATCAGCTCTTTCGCGGCTCGGACGCGAAACATTGCGTTTCTCATCACGCCTTGGGCTCATCCTCATCCGCCAATGACAGCGTATGCTCGCGCAGCCATGTCATGAAGCCGCGCGGATCTTTTTCCAGCATTTTCATACGCTCCGCCGTTATGGGGGCGCCGACAACCGGCTTTTGCGGATTGTTGCAGCTATGAACCACCTCGTGCAGCAACAGGCTTTGTCGCAGGGTCGCCGAAATACGGTTTGCCATCTGGTACCAACGGGAATTGGCCCCGGGGAAATAGATCGGGACCACTTGCGCCCCGGAACGGCGGATCATCTGTGCGGTAAAGACATTCCATTCGCGTTCAATCGCCGGGCCAAACAGGCTATCGGACGAGGCCACGACGCCCGAGGGAAAGACGCTGATCAATCCGCCCTCTTTCAAATGCGCCATCGCCTTGGCCCGCATTTCGACCGATTTGCGTTGTGCATCGGGTTCATGCGGGAAGGGCACCGAGATCATGTAAGAGGCCGCCACCTCGTCAATCCCGGTCAAAAGAGCCCGCGTCAGGATCTTGTAATCCGTCCGCCTGCGGCCGATCAGATCGGCAAGGATCATCCCGTCAACAAGCCCGTGCGGATGGTTGGCGACCACCACAACCGGCCCTTCCTTGGGGATATTATCAAGCTGATGGTCCGGTGTCAGCAGGTCAATCCCCATGGTATCAAGCGCCGCGCGCCAGAACGCCTGCCCGGTTGGGGCCCCCCGCTTCTCGAATTTTCGGATCATCCGCAGGATCGAGATTTTACCGGTGAACCACTCGATGGAGCGGATGATCGTGGCGGTCAGGCGCGTATCGAAGGAATTGGCATAAGTCAGACTTCGACGGTCATACTTGGTAAAGTTCACCGTCTCGCCGCCATCATGTGCCGCGTGATTGTCTTGCCTTTCAGCCAAATTGCCTTTTCCCGTCCCGTCGCGCCTTGGCGCAGCTTGCTACATGTCTTCGCCGAACCGGTCCGCCACCAAGGCTTCGATTGCATCCGCCAAGGCCTCGGCGTCCGGCCCCGAAGTTTCGACGTCAATAGTCTTTCCTTTCGACGCTGCCAACATCAAAAGGCCCATAATACTATCGGCATTGGTGGACTGCCCTTCATGTGACACTTCGGCAGTTGCATCGAACCCTTCGACCACCTCCACAAGTTTTGCCGCGGCCCGCGCGTGCAGGCCCTTCTGGTTCACGATTTTCAATTGTCGGATGGTTTGCTCGGACATGCTCACTCAACTTTCCCCCGCAACGTCAGCCTGTACATTGTGGCTGTCTATGTATTTCCGGCCAGCATCCAACGCCGCGCGGGCGGCTTCCCCCAACGGGAGGTGGCGACTTTTGACCAATTTAAGCAACAAGGGCAGGTTCGCCCCGTAAAGAATGCGCCGGTCGACAGGGCGGCACGCCTTGAGCGACAGGTTCGACGGTGATCCGCCAAATATATCGGTCACGATCAAAACGCCATCACCGGTATCAACCTCGTCCGCGGCGGCGCAAATCTCTGCCTGCTTTGCCGCGCGGTCATGATCGCCCCCGATGGAAATCGCCTTTATTCCCACTTGTGGGCCAATCACATGTTCGATTGCACTCAGGTATTCCCGGGCCAGTCCGCCGTGCGCCACGATCACGATACCGATCACTGCCGTCACTCCTCCCGGGTTTGCGCGCCCGTTTCAACAACGGGTCGATCAAGGGCCGTCTTGCCGCGCCGTTCTAATTCTCGGTGCCTTATTGACACTTGCCAGCCGCTATCTGCAAGGGCCTGCGCCAAGGTTTCTGTCATTGTGACACTACGGTGTTGCCCCCCCGTACATCCAAACCCGATGGAAAGATATGCCTTCCCCTCGGCCTCGTAGGCTGGCAACAAAAGCTCGACAAGGGCCATGATCCTATCGCGAAAGGCATCAAACCGTTCGTCACGCTTTACATAATCGGCCACCTCGGGGCTACGACCGTCGAGCGCGCGCAGATGTTCTTCCCAATAGGGATTGCGCAGGAACCGGCAATCAAGCACCAGGTCAAGCCCCCGGGGTAAACCGCGCTTGTAAGAAAAGGATTGCACCGATACGGCCAATCGGCCCGCACCGCGCGGAACGAACCAGTTATCCAATTCGGCGCGCAGGTCGTGCGGGGTCATCTCGGAGGTATCAATCAACATGTCGGCCCGCGCCTTGATGGGACCAAGCAGGTCAAATTCACGGCCGATGCCCACTTGTGCACTCTCGGCCGGGGCCAAGGGATGACGCCGGCGTGTCTCGGAGAACCGGCGCACAAGGACCTCGGGGCGACAATCAAGGTACAAAACCTGCATTGGTAGATCTGCGATGGCGCCAATCTGGTCGATCGCTTCGATAAGCGCGTTCGTCGAGAAATCCCGGTTGCGCGTATCAATCCCAAGCGCCAGTGGCTTTACCGGGGCAGGCCCGTCCAGCAACCGTGGCAGAAGAGAAATGGGGAGGTTGTCGATGGCCTCGTACCCGATATCCTCAAGCGCCCGGATGGCCGTTGTCCGGCCTGCCCCCGAGGGCCCGGTAATCAGTATCAGCCGATTGGCCTTCGATTTTCGCTCTTGCCCTGACATCCCCAAATCCACTCACTCGATCCGTCCATGTTTAAGATATAGCATGACGGCGGCAGGAAAATGGGCGGCGTCGGTTTTTCTGACGACCGGAACAACGCACCCCATCAAGATATCCTCATGCCATTGTGGAAGGCGTTTGTCCTCCGGCTTGGTCAAATCCACAATCAGGTTTAGTCTTGCGCGCGGCACTGTCGGCGCCGCCAGTATCCCGACGCCCCGCGCTTCGATCAGGCCGCACAGGTGATCGGGCGCATGTACCATAAGCCCACCGTCATTTTGCGTGATTTGCGTGCGATCATCCGAAATCAATGACGCGCCCAGTGCGATCAACTGCAAACCAAGCCCGGATTTCCCGGATCCGGATGGGCCGCGTATCAGTGCCGCCTTGCCATCAAACGACACCGCCGTGGCATGCAGGGTTTGGCCTTGAGGGGTGGATTGCGTCACAACGTGACCTTCACCGTCATTGGCAAGGATTAAACCGGCAGACCCACGACAAAGCGTGCACCCAACGGTTCAGAACTTGCATCCGCGTCATTCGGGCGAATGTTCTCGGCCCAGATCACACCATCATGCGCCTCGATGATCTGTTTCGAGATCGAAAGACCAAGGCCAGAGTTGTTGCCGAAATCATTGCTGGGGCGTTCCGAATAGAAGCGCTTGAAAATCTTGACCAAGGCCTCCTGCGGGATGCCTGGCCCGGTATCCTCGACCACGACAAGCACGCGATTGTCACGCTTGCGTATCCACAGGCGGATCGCATCGCCTTCCTCGCAGAAGCTGATCGCGTTGGTGATCAAGTTGACGAAAACCTGGGCAAGCCGCGCTTCAAGCCCGGTGAAAACGATAGCGTCTTTCGGGAAGTCCGTGATGAACTCAATACCCTTCTTCTCGGCCTCCTCGCCCAGGAAATTCCCGATATTGCTGAGCATCGTGATCAGATCGAAGGGTTCTTGTTCTTCTTTGACCAACTCACTGTCAAGGCGCGAGGCATTCGAAATATCGCTGACCAGCCGGTCAAGCCGCCGCACATCGTGTTCGATCACTTGGAGCAATTTCTCACGCTGATCTTCACGTTTGGCCACGCGCATCGTTCCAACAGCGGATCGCAGGCTGGCCAGCGGGTTCTTGATCTCATGTGCCACGTCGGCGGCAAATTGTTCATTGCTATCAATCCGATGATAAAGTGCCGCCACCATACCGCGCAAAGCGCCCGACAAGCGCCCGATTTCATCGGGCCTCGCTGTCAGGTCCGGGATACGAATGCGCCCGCCCCGGTTGTTGCGGCGGTCGCGGTCACCACCGATTTCCGCGGCAGAGGCCAGATCGGCCAGAGGATTTGCAATGGTCGAGGCAAGTATAAGGCTCAACCCGACGGAAACCAGCGTGGCAATCAGGAACATCTGCAAAACCCGTTCGCGTTCGACGGCGGCCACGCGATCAATTTCACCGCTGGCACTTGCCATGGCGACCACCGCAATCGGCCTGTCGCCCTGAACGACCGGACTGGCAACAGAAAAGATCGTCGCCCCATCAATCTCGCCGGTGGTCATCTGCGTGCCCGATTGCATGGCCGACGCAACAAGCGCCTGCGCCTGAGCCTGTGTCGACTCTTCGCTCTCGCTTCCGGTCAAGGCATCGAAGGGCACGGAAAGCCAGCTCCATACCTTGATCAAGGCATCGGTGATGGCCGTGGGTTTCTGATCTACCGGGTTTTGCGGTCTCGGTCGGGTTCCGATCGTCTGGCCCGCCAAGGTGCCGTTGGGATCGAAGACGAAAACCTCGACCCCTTCTTGAATATCAAGGCCTTCCAGTGTGCCGGCGACATCAATACCATCTCCCGTCACAAGGTTGACGGGCCCTCCTGTCGGCAACTGCGCCTCGAATACATCGGCGATAAGTTCAACTTCGCCGACAAGGCTGTTCGCACGTTGCAAGGCAAGGCTATCGCGCGAGGAATTGAGGTACAAAATCCCGGCAACCAGAACGCTGAGAGCGATCAGGTTGAAAGTTATGATTTTCCGAGTGAGGGAGGATTCGCGCAACGAAAAGAACCCTCGCCGTTCGCGACGAACACGCAACTCGTCTTCGACGACGTTATCCGGTGCGACAAAGTCATCCCCAAGAACAACATCGTCATCCTTGCGGGACGGAAGATCGCGCACGTGCACCCCCTCGACCAGAGCCATTATTCTTCGTTGTACCGATAACCGATACCATAAAGAGTCTCGATTGCCGAGAACTCAGGGTCGACCATGCGAAGCTTTTTGCGCAGGCGCTTGATGTGGCTGTCAATCGTGCGATCGTCCACATAGACCTGATCATCATAGGCCACGTCCATCAGCTGATCACGACTTTTGACGAAACCGGGACGCTGCGCAAGGGCTTGAAGAAGCAAGAACTCGGTGACCGTCAGGGCCACGTCTTGACCTTTCCACGCCACTGCATGGCGCAGCGGATCCATCCGCAATTCACCACGCTCGATGACCTTTGTTTCCTCGGTGTCGCCGACAACTTCGCCGGCAACGGCATCCTGGCGACGCAACAACGCGCGGATCCGCTCAACCAACAGGCGCTGCGAAAAGGGTTTTTTCACATAGTCGTCCGCGCCCATGCGAAGGCCGAGCACTTCGTCGATTTCATCATCCTTGGACGTCAGAAAGATCACGGGAATAGAGGTTTTTTGCCGAATACGCTGCAACAAATCCATGCCATCCATACGCGGCATCTTGATATCCAGAACGGCCATATCGGGCAGTTTTTTGCTGAAGGCATCGAAGGCCTGCTGACCATCGTTGTAAGTTTCCACTTCAAAACCTTCCGCCTCGAGAGTCATTGCAACGGATGTCAGAATATTTCTGTCATCGTCCACAAGGGCGATCTTAGACATGGTAATTTCCTTGTTACTGCTCTTGTTGCCTGCTTTTTTTCGTCATCATGCGCCTTTTTTGCCTTTACAATCAATCCAAAAGTGCGAATCGCGCCACTTACCCGCCTCGATTTGCGCAAAAAATCATTAGGAATGGCTAAATTGACTCACTATTCAACCAAGAGGTGAGAGAGGCGATCACGCAGACCAAGACTTGGTTGCGCTAACTTCGGCTTGGTTGCGCTAACTGCGCCAAAGCGTCCTGTTCTTTTACAGAAGCGTCATGTTAAGAGGCCCGCGACGGTGCATTTTTGCCGCCATCTAACCCTAGGGCGCAGGGTGCCCAGTACAGACCGCTCCTTGGGGGCGGGCATCACGAAACAGGAGCGTGACACATGACATTTGGACGGGTGAACCCGCAATTCCGGCTTGAAGACCAAGGGATAACAGGCCTGGGCGATGTCTACTACAACCTTATCGAACCCGCCTTGATCGAGTCGGCTGTCAAGAACGGTGAAGGCACCCTTGGCCGCGGCGGATCTTTCCTCGTGACCACCGGCAAGTTCACCGGGCGTTCACCCAAGGACAAGCACGTCGTCAAGACAGACAGCGTTGTCGATACCATCTGGTGGGACAATAACGCCGAGATGTCACCGGAAGGGTTCGATGCCCTGTACGACGACATGATCGCCCACATGCAGGGCGGCAAGTATTATGTGCAGGACCTTGTTGGTGGTGCCGACCCCGCGCATTCGATCAATGTGCGCATGGTGACCGAACTGGCATGGCACGGTCTTTTCATCCGCCACTTGCTGCGCCGCCCCGAGCGTGAGGCGCTTGATGGTTTCACCGCCGACTTCACCGTCATCAACTGCCCCAGTTTCCAGGCCGACCCGGCCAAGCACGGCTGCCGCAGCGAAACGGTGATTGCCTTGAACTTTGATCGCAAGATCATCCTGATCGGTGGCACCGAATACGCGGGCGAAAACAAAAAATCCGTCTTTACCCTGCTTAACTACCTCCTGCCCGAAAAAGGCATCATGCCGATGCACTGCTCGGCCAACCATGCCGATGGCAACCCGGTCGACACGGCTGTTTTCTTTGGCCTGTCGGGCACCGGAAAAACCACCCTTTCGGCAGATCCGGCACGCACCCTGATTGGCGACGACGAACACGGCTGGTCTGATCGCGGCACCTTCAACTTCGAAGGAGGCTGCTATGCCAAGACCATCAACCTCAACCCCGAGGCCGAGCCTGAAATCTATGCCACCACGACCAAGTTTGGTACCGTGATCGAGAACATGGTCTTTGACGAAGAAACGCTGGAACTGGATTTCGACGACGATACGCTTACGGCGAACATGCGCTGCGCCTATCCGCTTGAGTATATCTCGAACGCGTCGGAAACCGCGCTTGGCGGGCATCCCAAGAACGTCATCATGCTGACCTGTGATGCCTTTGGCGTACTGCCCCCGATTGCCCGGCTGACCCCCGCGCAAGCGATGTATCACTTCCTGTCGGGCTTCACCTCCAAGGTGGCAGGTACCGAACGCGGCGTAACCGAACCCGAACCCACCTTCTCGACCTGCTTTGGCGCGCCCTTCATGCCGCGCCGCCCCGAGGCCTATGGCAACCTGCTGCGCGACAAGATCGCAAAGCATGGCGCAACCTGCTGGCTGGTGAACACAGGCTGGACAGGCGGCGCCTATGGCACCGGATCGCGGATGCCGATCAAGGCCACCCGCGCGCTTCTGACCGCCGCGCTTGATGGATCGTTGAACGAGGTAGAGTTCCGCAAGGACCCGAACTTTGGCTTTGACGTGCCGGTCGAAGCCCCGGGTGTCGCCGAGGTGCTGCTTGATCCGCGCCGGACATGGGACGACCCCGAGGCCTATGACGCACAAGCCGAGAAACTGGTGAAGATGTTTGCCGACAACTTCGCCCAGTATGTTCCCTACATCGACGATGATGTAAAAGCGGCGGCACTCGGCTAAATCAGGCGTGCAAGACGTCTGAATACGTCCTGTCCAAGAGACGGGGCGTATTCATGTCAGCCCCTTGCGTTGCGCCGCAATTCGGACGGCGAGGCCCCATAGTGCTTACGCATGGCTCGTGCCAGGGCCGCTGGATTTTCATAACCACAGCGCAGGGCAATTTCGGAAATCGGTAGCCTTCCGCCTTCCAACAACTTGCGCGCTGCGGACAAGCGTAGGTGTCGATAGACAGTGCCGGGTGGCGCGCCCAATCGTGCGCGACACCGCCGGTCCAATGTCCGTGGCTGGCATGACAAGGCCTTGGCGAGCGATACAAGATCCAGCGGTATCTCCACGGTATCACGCATGAGGCTCAACGCGCTTTGAACCAAGGGGTCGTCTTCCTCGCGCATCCCATCGGCGCGCAATGGGGGATCACCATGTAAAAACAGCGCCTCGACATCCAGCCGGGCCGATTTGCCGAGGATGTCGGCAATAAGATCCAGCGTCAGATCAAGCGCCGACATGGCCCCGGCGCAGGTCCAGACAGGACCATCTCGCATCACCCTTGCGCGGGCCACCTCGATATCCAGAAACCGCTCGGTGAAGGTTTCAAGCAAATCCCAATGCACAGTGGCACGCCGACCTTGCAGCAGGCCGGCGGAGGCCAGCAGCCAAGGCCCGGCATCGAGGCCAACCACGACCTCGGCTTTTCGCGCCGCATCCCGCAACATCCGCCGGTTTGCAGCGGTGTCATGGCTGTCGTGATCGTAACTTGCCACAACGAAAAGGAAATCCACCTTTGGCAGCTCGGCAAGCGCGGTATGTGGCAACACCTCGATTCCACTTGAAGACCGGCGGGGCAAACCATCAGACGTTAGAATTTGCCAAATGAACCCCTCCTTTTCGGTCAAGGTGTTGGCCGCGCGCAACGGCTCAAGGCAGTTGGCCAAGCAAAGGTTCGAAAACTTGTCGAACAAGAGCAAACCGATCCGGCTTGGCGCCTTTGGATATTTTGACCATTTCTGCATGATAATTGTCTATTACTGCAGCTTTTGGCGCATTGCCAGCAGGCAAACTTGGCACAACTTAATAAGGGAGAATACCATGCCGCTTGCCATGAACCGCGAGGTTTTTGTCACCTGTGCCGTCACCGGATCGGGCGGGACACAGGACAAAAGCCCCCACGTCCCCCGCAGCCCGGAACAGATTGCCGAAAGCGCGATTGCAGCAGCGAAAGCGGGCGCGGCGGTAGTGCATTGCCATGTGCGCGACCCGGAAACCGGTGCGCCATCGCGCGACAGGGGCCTGTTTCGGGAAGTCACGGAGCGTATTCGCGAAAGCGAAACGGATGTCGTTTTGAACCTCACGGCGGGAATGGGGGGCGACATCGTCTTTGGCGGGATCGAAACGCCGCTTCCACCGGTCGAAGGCACAGACATGATCGGGGCGACCGAACGCGTAGCCCACGTGGCAGACTGCCGTCCGGAAATCTGCACGCTGGATTGCGGCACGATGAATTTCGCCGAGGCCGATTACGTCATGACCAACACGCCCGGCATGCTTCAGGCCATGGGGAAAATGATGACCGATCTGGGCGTGAAACCCGAGATCGAGGCCTTCGATACAGGCCATCTATGGTATGCAAAGCAACTGGTGAAGGATGGCATTCTTGAACCGGATGCTTTGGTGCAACTGTGCATGGGCGTGCCTTGGGGGGCGCCTGACGACCTCAATACCTTCATGGCCATGGTCAACAACATCCCCGAAGATTGGACCTTCAGCGCCTTCGCCCTTGGTCGCAATCAGATGCCCTATGTGGCGGCCAGTGTTCTGGCCGGGGGTAACGTGCGGGTTGGATTGGAAGACAACCTTATGCTGGATCGCGGCGTACTGGCCGAGAACTGGCAGCTGGTGGAGCGCGCCGTTGGCATTGTCGAGAACCTCGGGGCGCGGGTAATCGGACCAGACGAGGTGCGCAAAAAACTTCGACTGACCAAGCAGGCTCCGCAATGACCACACCTGCCAACGTCCCAGTCGGCGAAACGTCGGTATTGCGTCTTGATGTACCTGCACCCGAGGCACGGTGATGGAGGGGCAGCGCGTCCTGATTACCGGGGGTGGATCGGGCATCGGCCAACGACTGGCCGAGCGGTTTGCCGAGGCGGGAGCACGCATCGCACTCTGTGATGCGGACCCGGCGGCGATTGCCCGGCTTGAGGCCGCCCACCCCGAGATGATCGCCGCCCATGCGGATGTGACCGACGAGGCCCAAATGGGCCGGTTCCTGGATCAAGTCGAGGCGCAATGGGGCGGGGTCGATGTGGTCTGTGCCAATGCAGGCACCGGCGGCCCGGCTGGCCGGATCGAGGATCTGGACTATGACGCTTGGCAGGCCTGTATCGGGGTGAATCTGCACGGGGCGTTCCTGACTTGCCGGTGGGCCGCAACGCTGATGCGGCAACAGGGCGCGGGGCTGATCCTTCTGACCTCGTCCACGTCCGGCCTGCACGGCGTGCCCTACCGGGCACCCTATGTGGCGGCGAAATGGGGGCTTGTGGGCCTGACCAAAACGCTGGCGATGGAGCTTGGCCCGGCTGGCGTACGCGTCAACGCCATTGCCCCCGGTGCCGTAGAGGGTGAGCGGATGGAACGCGTGGTCGCCATGGAGGCCAAGGCCAGCGGCAGGCCCGAAGCAGAGGTGCGCGAGATTTACGCCAAGGGCAGCAGCCTGCGCACTTGGGTCAGTGCCGATGATCTGGCCGATATGGCGCTTTTCCTTGCCTCGCCCTCCGCGTCCAAAGTCAGCGGTCAGGTTATGGCGGTGGATGGCCATACGGAGAGCATGGTGTGATGGGGACCGGGCCGCTCAGCAGGCGCTTGCGCGCCTTTCTCACGAGTGGCGCCGCCTTGGTCGCCCTGGCCCTGGCAGGCTGCATGGCACCCTCTGCCCCCAAGCAGCGCGACGTGGCGCAACCGCTGTCCATCACCACCCGAGCCGCCCCCGACTTGTGGCAAGGCACATGGCACCTACGCGCGGCCAGCCCGGGGGCGGATGGTATCAGCGCATTCCGCTTTGCGCCCGGTCGGATCACTCCTACTTGCGCCCCGGCCTGCGGCACAGGCTGGCAGGTGTCTCCTATCGGGACCAACCGCTGGCGCTTGGACGGACCCCATGGCGAGACACGCGAACTGTGGTTGATCTGGATAGACGACAGCGGGCGCACCGCCGCCTTCGGAGAGCCTGCGGGCGGCTACGCATGGGTCTTGGATCGCAGCGCCACGGGCGGGGCCGACCGCATCCGCGCCGCACGCGAGATTTTGGAATTCAACGGATATGACGCGGGCCAGATAGCCCTGCGCTAAGGACAAAAGGGAAGAACCATGAGCAAAACAGCAGCCATTATCGGCGGGGGTGTTATCGGCGGCGGATGGGCCGCACGGTTTTTGCTGAACGGCTGGAACCTGCGGGTCTTTGACCCGGACCCCGAGGCCAAGCGCAAGATTGACGACGTTTTGGGAAATGCCCGCCATGCACTTCCCATGCTTTACGATTGCGCCCTGCCCGCTGAAGGCACGCTGACATTCTGCGACAGCATTGCCGAGGCCGTCACCGGGGCCGATTGGGTGCAGGAAAGCGTAAGTGAACGGCTGGAATTAAAGCACAAGGTTTTTGCCGAGATCCAAGAGGCGGATTCGGGCGTTCTGATCGGATCATCCACCAGTGGCTTCATGCCCTCGCAACTGCAAGAGGGGGCCAAGGATCCAGGCCGCATCATGGTCACGCACCCTTTCAACCCCGTCTACCTGATGCCGCTGATTGAGGTCGTCCCCTCGCCCGCGACGGATGCGCAAGCGGTTGAGGCGGCCAGTGAGATGCTGACCTCGCTTGGCCTTTACCCTTTGAAAGTCCGCAAGGAGATCGACGCCCATATCGCGGACCGTTTTCTCGAGGCGGTCTGGCGCGAGGCGCTGTGGCTGGTCAAGGATGGCATTGCCACCACCGAGGAGATCGACAACGCGATCCGCTATGGGTTTGGCCTACGGTGGGGGCAAATGGGTCTTTTCGAAACCTACCGCGTGGCGGGC
This sequence comes from Roseovarius sp. MMSF_3281, assembly GCF_030733685.1. Classification (GTDB taxonomy): domain Bacteria; phylum Pseudomonadota; class Alphaproteobacteria; order Rhodobacterales; family Rhodobacteraceae; genus Roseovarius. Next base: position 195,204 of record NZ_JASHIM010000004.1, on the reverse strand, counting down.
GGCGAGGCAGGCATGCGGCATTTCATGGCGCAGTTCGGCCCGGCCCTGCAATGGCCATGGACCAAGCTGATGGATGTGCCGGAGTTCACCGATGAACTGGTGGATATGATCGCCGATCAATCGGATGCACAATCGGGCCACCTGTCGATCCGCGATCTGGAGCGCAAGCGGGATGGCAACCTTGTGGCAATGATCCGGGCGCTTCGGCAACAGGGTAATGCCGCCGGGCGGTTGGTGAATGATCACCAAAACAGCCTACGGCAGACTCCCGAGGCCGCCGCGCCACTGATCACCCAAGACCGCGTGGTACCCGCCGATTGGACCGACATGAACGGCCATATGAACGAAGGCCGCTATGGCCAGATTTTCAGCGATGCCGCCGAGGTGGTGATGGCCATGGTGGGGGCCGATGAGGAATATGTGGCGCGCGGCATGAGCTATTTCACGGTGGAAACCACGGTGAAGTACCTGGCCGAGACCCATGCCGGGGAGCGCGTGGCGGTGGAAACCGAGGTGACCGAGGGAGCCGGCAAGAAGTTGCGGTGTTTCCATAGGATGAAACGCAAAAGCGATGGTGAGGTCATGGCCACCTGCGATCAGTTGATGCTGCATGTGAGTCTTGAGACCCGCCGCACCTGTGAGCCGCCCGAGGATGTGGCGGAGCGCGTGGCAAAATTGGCGGCTTTGGCCGGGGAGGCGTGAGATGCAATTTGGATTGACCAACGAACAGGAGATGATTGTCTCGACCGTGCGGAGCTTTGTCGAGAAGGAAATTTACCCCTACGAGGCCGAGGTGGAGCGCAGCGGCGAGGTGCGCGCGGACCTGGCCGAGGCGATCAAGCAAAAGACCATTGATTTGGGGTTCTACGCTTGCAACTTCCCAGAAGAGGTGGGCGGTGCGGGGCTGAGCCACTTGGAATTTGCCCTTGTCGAGCGCGAGTTGGGACGTGGTTCCATGGCGCTGACGCATTTCTTTGGGCGACCGCAGAATATCCTGATGGCCTGTGAAGGCGAGCAGCGGGAGCGGTATTTGCTGCCTGCGGTGCGGGGGGAACGGATGGATGCGCTCGCCATGACCGAACCCGACGCAGGATCGGACGTGCGGGGCATGAAATGCAGCGCACGGCGTGATGGCGGCGATTGGGTGCTCAATGGCACAAAGCATTTCATCTCGGGCGCGGATCACGCCGATTTCGTGATCGTCTTCGTGGCGACGGGTGAGGATGACACGCCCAAGGGGCCGAAAAAGCGGATCACCACCTTTTTGGTGGATCGTGGCACGCCGGGCTTCACCATAAGGGATGGCTATCATTCGGTAAGTCACCGGGGCTACAAGAACATGGTGCTGGAATTCGATGACTGCCGCCTGCCCGATGCGCAGGTTCTGGGCGAAGTGGACGGTGGTTTCGAAGTGATGAACGAATGGCTTTACGCCACGCGGATCACCGTGGCCACGATGAGCGTCGGGCGCGCAAGGCGGTGCTTTGATCTGGCCCTTGCACATGCCGCCGAGCGAAAGCAGTTCGGTCAACCCATCGGCAAGTTTCAGGGCGTGGGCTTCCAGATCGCCGATATGATAACCGAGATCGACGCGGCAGATTGGCTAACGCTGGCCGCCGCCTGGCGCTTGGATCAGGGCCTGCCTGCCAACCGCGAGATTGCCTCGGCGAAACTCTATGCCACCGAAATGCTGGCGCGGGTCACCGATGCGGCGCTGCAACTGCATGGCGGTATGGGCCTGATGGACGATCTGCCGATTGAACGCTTCTGGCGCGATGCGCGGGTCGAACGTATCTGGGATGGCACCAGCGAGATCCAGCGCCATATCATCAGCCGCGAGTTGCTGCGCCCCTTGGGAGCCTGAATCCAGCCATGGCTCGAATAGATTTTATGCCTCCGGCGGGGATATTTTCAGCCAGAAGAAACGGGGGACGGGAAATGCCCCCTCCCCCGTTGATGGAAACGCGAAAGCACGCTTCTCCTGGCGCGGTCATCGGCATCCCTGCCTGTACCGCCCCAAGACAGTCACACACCAATATTAACGGAGCGTTACCCCTGCTTCTTCTGGCGAAAATTTCCCCGCCGAAGGCATCCCCGCTCTCCACAGGCGAAGGTTTTCAGCATGACGCACCCGCTTGATCGTTTGCTCAGGCCCAAGTCGATCGCCGTTGTCGGCGGCGGGGCATGGTGTGCTTCGGTGGTGGAGCAATGTCGCAAGATGGGCTTTGCCGGGGATATATGGCCAGTGCATCCCAAACGGGATGAGGTTGGCGGAATCCCGGCCTTCGCAGGCCTTGAAGATTTGCCGCGCGCGCCCGATGCCGCGTTCATAGGTGTTAACCGGAACGCCACGATCGAAAGTGTGCGTCTGCTTCGCGAGATGGGCGCCGGCGGGGCGGTCTGTTTTGCCAGCGGGTTTCGTGAGGCCCAGGCCGAGACCGGCGATGGCGAGGGGTTGCAGGCCGACCTGCTGGAAGCCGCCGGGAAGATGCCGATTATCGGGCCTAATTGCTATGGCTTCATCAACTATCTGGACCGCGCCCTTTTGTGGCCCGATCAGCATGGCGGCGTGCCGGTGGATCGCGGTGTTGCGATCCTGACCCAAAGCTCCAACATCGCGATCAACCTGACCATGCAGGCACGCGGTTTGCCCTTGGCATATGTCTTGACGGCCGGCAATCAGGCACAGCAGGGCTTGGCGGAATTGGGGGTTGCGGCGTTGCAAGACGACCGGGTGACGGCGCTTGGACTGCACATCGAAGGGATAGGCGATCTTAGGGCCTTCGAGCGTTTGGCAACCGAGGCCAAACGCTTGAACAAATCCATCGTGGCAATCAAGGCGGGCCGCTCGGATCAGGCACGGGCGGCCGCGATTTCCCATACGGCATCCTTGACCGGAAGCGATGCGGGGGCGCGGGCGCTTTTGGCGCGGTTGGGGATTGCGCAGGTAGAGAACCTGCCCGCATTTCTGGAGACCTTGAAATTAATACATTTTAACGGCGCTTTGCAGTCCAACAAGGTGGTCTCGATCTCTTGTTCGGGCGGCGAGGCAAGCCTGATGGCCGACACGGCGGACGGGCATGAATTGGCGTTTCCGCCCTTGAGCGCGGTACAGGCCACACGCCTGCGCGAGGTCTTGGGGCCAATGGTCGCCCTTGCCAACCCCTTGGATTACCACACCTTTATCTGGGACAATGTGGACAAGATGGCCGCTTGCATTGCCGCCGCACTTGACGGCGAGGCCGCGATTGGCTGTTTGATCGTGGACTACCCCAGAGCGGACCGATGTGACCCGGCGGCATGGGACTGCACGATCGAGGCAGGCGCGCGCGCGACCAAGGCCGCGGGAAAGCCGTTAACCATCGTTACCACCCTGCCGGAATCCCTGCCCGAGGAAGTGGCGGCGCAGATTGCGGCCGCGGGGATGATCCCGATGCACAGTTTGGACGACACGCTCGTGGCCATCGGCCGCGCCGCGTGGCTGGGACAACAGGCCAAAACGTTAACGCCCGTGACCCTGCCCGGCGCGCCTTGCGATCCTGTCACGCTTGGCGAAGCAGAGTCGAAAAAGGCTTTGCAAGACAAGGGCTTGCAAGTTCCAGGATCGCTCAGGGCCGAGCGCGCAGAGGCGCTTGCGGCCTGCCTGGACAAGGTGGGTGGACCGGCGGTGATCAAGGCCGAGGGCCTGGCCCATAAAACCGAGGCCGGCGGCGTGGTTTTCGTGGGCGAGAACAAGGAGCAAGCCATTGAAACCGCAGGGGAAATGCCCTGCACCTCATGGCTTGTCGAAGAACGGATCGAGGACGCGGCGGCCGAGCTTTTGGTGGGCGTGCTGCGCGACCCGGCGCATGGCTTTGTCCTGACGCTTGGGGCGGGCGGGGTTTGGACAGAAATCCTGCAAGACAGCACATCGCTTTTGCTGCCCACAACGGCAGAGGGTATCCGTAACGCACTGTCACAATTGAAGATTTACCCGTTGTTGACCGGCTATCGCGGCAGCGCCCCGGCGGATATCGACGCCATTGTCAGGGCGGTCGAGGCCGTGCAGGAATACGTGACAGAATACGCAGCAGAAATCGAAGAAGTCGAGGTTAACCCATTGCTGGCCTGCCCGAACCGGGCGGTGGCGGTGGATGCCCTCATCAGAAAGGGAGAGGCGAGATGAGCGACGTGGTGAAAACAGACCGCAGGGGGCATGTTCTGGAGGTGACTTTGGACCGGCCCAAGGCAAATGCGATCGACCTGCACACCAGCCGTTTGTTAGGAAATGTCTTTAAGGATTTCCGCGACGATCCAGAGCTTCGCGTGGCGATCATCACCGGCGCGGGTGAGAAATTTTTCTGTCCCGGCTGGGACTTGAAGGCCGCGGCCGATGGCGACGCGGTGGATGGCGATTATGGCGTCGGCGGCTTTGGCGGCTTGCAGGAGTTAAGAGGTCTTAACAAGCCGATCATCGCGGCGGTGAACGGGATCTGCTGTGGTGGCGGCCTGGAATGGGCGCTTTCGGCGGATATCATCCTTGCCGCCGATCACGCGCAATTCGCCCTGCCCGAGATCAGATCGGGCACCGTGGCGGATGCCGCAAGTGTCAAGCTGCCCAAGCGCATCCCCTATCATATCGCCATGGAAATGCTGCTGACGGGGCGGTGGATCGAGGCCGAGGAGGCGCATCGCTGGGGCATGGTCAATCACCTCTATCCCTCTGATACACTTATGGAAAAAGCCCGCGAGATGGCCGACCTTCTGGCCAGCGGGCCGCCCTTGGTATACGCGGCGATCAAGGAGGTCGTGCGCGAGGCCGAGGCGTTAACCTTTCACGATGCAATGAACCGGATCACCAAGCGGCAATTCGCCTCTGTCGACGTGCTTTACGACTCGGAGGATCAGCTTGAGGGCGCCCGCGCTTTTGCGGAGAAACGCGATCCGGTCTGGAAAGGGCGTTAACCTTCGTACGAGTCGTACGTTAACCATGGTGGTTTCGTACGAAACTCGGCCCGCCTGTCGGGGGAAACGTACAATTCGTACGTTTTGTACGCCTGTTTTGTACAGGAATCGGGGCGACGCGCCGGGCCGATGTACAATTTGTGCATAGAGCCCGCCACGCCAACGATTTCTTAACCCCTGTCTGTCACTCTCCCCCCTGCGAGGCGATTTGCGCGAGGGTTTTGGACAGTGACAGCAAGCACCACAAACCAACAAAGGCCCCGGTGGGCACCGGGGCCTTTGCTGTGGCTTTATCGTGCTTTGGCGTGGTGTGCCGGGCTAAAGCGTTCCGCCTTTAACCTGCGACATCGGCGAAAGGTGGAACGCGTGCAACGATTGAGCAGGGCACTGCCTTTCGCGAAAATCCGTGATCCAGGTTTTTCGCGAAACGCTTTAGTTGGTTATGATCTCCGGCCCCATGAAGGTATTGGGCAGGACGGTCGAGAACCACGGCACATAGGTGATCAGGATCAGGAACACGAAAAGCACCGCAAGGAAGGGAAGCGCGGCGCGCACCACGGCCATCATCGGCATCCCCGCCACGCCGGAGGTAACAAAGAGGTTAAGGCCCACCGGCGGGGTGATCATGCCGATCTCCATGTTGACCACCATGATGATGCCAAGGTGAATGGGATCGATGCCCAGTTCGATGGCAATGGGAAAGACCAGCGGCGCGACAATGACCAGAAGGCCCGAAGGCTCCATGAACTGCCCGCCGATGAGCAGGATCACGTTGACGATCACGAGGAACATTACCGGCCCGAACCCCGCCGAGAGCATCGCCGAGGCGATCTGCTGCGGGATTTGTTCATCGGTCAGCACGTGCTTGAGGATCAACGCGTTGGCGATGACGAACAGCAGGGTCACCGTCAGTTTGCCAGCCTCAAGCAGCGTGTGCTTGGTGTCGGGATGGACGAAGGCCGTCAGGAGCGCCTGCGGCTTCCTGAAAAGCGAGGTGTTGCGCGCCTCGCCTTCGGTCGCCAGCGGCCCCATGTCCTTGTAGACGAAGCTGGCGATGAAGAAGGCATAGACCGCGGCCACGGCGGCGGCTTCGGTGGGGGTGAAGATGCCACCATAGATGCCGCCAAGGATGATCACGATCAGGAAAAGGCCCCATCCCGCCTCGCGCCCCGAGGCCCAGATTTCGCCCCAGCCTTGCCAATCACCCTTGGGCAGGTTCTTGACCCTGGCCATGACATAGATCGCCGTCATCAACATGAGGCCCGCCATAAGGCCGGGGATGACACCCGCAAGAAACATCCGGCCCACCGAGACCTCGACCGCGGCGGCATAGACCACCATGACGATGGAGGGCGGAATCAGGATGCCCAGCGTCCCGGCGTTACAGATCACACCGGCGGCGAAATCCTTGGAATACCCCACCTGGCGCATGCCGGCGATGACGATCGTCCCGATGGCCACCACGGTTGCGGGCGAAGACCCCGAGAGCGCGGCAAAGAGCATACAGGCAAAGACCCCGGCGATGGCCAGCCCCCCCGGAAGGTGACCGACACAGGCAATCGAGAAGCGGATGATCCGTTGCGCCACGCCGCCCGTCGTCATGAAACTGGAGGCAAGGATGAAAAAGGGGATCGCCAGAAGGGTGAAATGCCCCTCGAAGGCCTCGAAAAGCGTTTGCGCGATAGAGGCCAGCGAGCTTTCGGAAAACCACAGCAGGAAGAGCGTGGAGGACAGGCCCAGCGACACCGCGATTGGCACACCGACCAGCAAAAGGCCGATGACCATGACAAAAAGAAGGACGACTTCCATCAGTTCTGTTCCCCGTTTTCATTTGCGTGGCCGGCGCGCGCCTCTTCGAGTTCATCCTCGACCTCGTGGCTGGCGACAAGGCGGTCGGCCTCGCCGCGCAGGATGCGCAGGGCCGCCTGGGTGAAGCGGAAGACCAGCAGCGCCATGGAGACCGGCAGCACGATATAGGGAATGGCCTTCGGGATTTTCTCGTAGCTTTCGCCGTAGTTCAGAAGGTCTTCGAGAAAGCGCAGGGGCGCCACCATGGGGATATCCTGCACCTCGTACCAGCCCTGGCCGCGGGCGGACCACTCAAAGCCGGTCGGGAACCAGCGGCCCGTGGTGGGCGGCAGTTCGGCGAAGACGGCCCAGTAATCATAGGCGCCTTTGAGCAGGAGCAGCGAGAACACCAGGCAACAAGCGACCGAGAACAGGCCCATCACCCGGCGCACCGGGGGCGAGACCATGTTGACGATGGCATCGACACCGAGGTGCGCGTGTTTCTTGACCGCGTAGGATGCGCCCAGAAGCACCAGCCAGCCGAACATGAATACGGTCAGTTCGAGCGCCCAGAGAATGTTGGAATTGAACAGGTACCGGGCAACGACATTGGCGAAGGTCACCACCGTCATCAGGCCCAGAAGCGTGGCGATGATCGTTTCCTCGATCTTGTCGCCGAAGCTGCGTGCGGTTTGCATTTGCCCCCTCCCGCGGATTGGGTGTGAAAAGGGCGGGCCCATTGCCACAGGCCCGCCCCAAGCCTTGCGTGTCAGGACACGCGCGGCGGTTTACATGCTGGCGTTGATCTCTTGCGCGGCGTCGATGTTTTCCTGGCCGACGTCATCCTTGAATTGCTCCCAGACGGGCTTCATCACTTCGACCCACGCCGCGCGCTGTTCGGCGGTCAGCTGACGCACCTCGCCACCGGCATCGACGATCGCCTGCTTGGCCTCCTGGTTGACCTTGGCCGACTCGCTGTTGCGGGTGGTGGTCACTTCGTCAAGGATGGTGAGGAACTGCTCGCGCACGTCCTCGTCCAGACCGTTGAGCCAGTCGATGTTGGTCACGACAAGATAGTCGATGATGCCGTGGTTGGTCTCGGTGATCCCGTCCTGCACCTCGAAGAACTTCTTGCCGTAGATGTTGGACCAGGTGTTTTCCTGACCGTCGACAACACCCTGTTGCAGCGCGCCGTAAACCTCGGAGAAGGCCATTTTCTGCGGGCTGCCGCCGATGGCTTCCATTTGCGCGACAAGCACGTCGGAGGACTGCACGCGGAACTTGAGGCCTTCGGCATCCGAGGGTTCGATCAGCGGCACGTTGGCCGACATCTGCTTCATGCCGTTGTGCCAGTAGGCGAGCCCCTGCAGGCCGCGGCGCTGCATGGAATCGAGCAGGGCCTGACCGTTGTCGGAGGCCTGGAAAGCATCCACGGCGTTGATGTCCTTGAACATGAAGGGCAGGTCAAACAGGCGGAACTGCTTGGTGAACTTCTCGAACTTCGACAGCGAGGGCGCGGCGAGTTGCACATCGCCCTGAAGCATGGCTTCGAGCACCTTGTTGTCGTTGTAGAGCGTGGAGTTCGGGAAGACCTCCATGCACATCTTGCCGTCCATCTCCTCGTTCACGCGCTTTTCCAGCAGCGAGGCGGCGATGCCCTTGGGGTGCTTGTCGGTGTTGGTGACGTGGCTGAACTTGACGACGATTTCACCATCGTCACAGGCAGCGGAAACGGCGGTGGCCGAAACACTCAGGGCCAGCGCCGTGGCAGCGGCTGTCAGGAATTTCATCGGTGTCTCCTCCCATATCTTGAGACGTTGCAATCAGCGCCCCAGGGGCGCGACGGGCAGAGATTTTCGCATGGCGGCTATTCGCTCAAGTCATGGCGATAAAAAAATGGAAGATTTTGAAATCCTAAATGAATTCAACAGGATATATCAAAATACCCAACCGGGCGGCGATGCTGCATGGCGGCATTGTGCGGGATCTCGCACGGTATTTCAGCAAACTGTGCGGATTTCCGCACACGACTCATGCCCGCTTGGGCAAGGCTTTTCGAAAAGCCTTGGGCCACGCGATTTCGAAATCGCGTCGGAAAGCGCCTTGCAAGGCGCTTGGCCAAGGTGTTTCGAAAGACCTTGGTGGGTCAGCCGCGTTTGAAATCCTCGGGTTTCAAACCGTAGCGGGCCAGTTTGTCGTAAAACGTCTTGCGCGGCAGCTTGAGGGCCTTGGCCGCCTGCGCGGCGCGGCCGTTCTGACGGCCAAGTGCCGCGGCCAGAAGCGAGCGTTCGACGCGGGCCATTTGTTCGGCAAGGCCCAGTTCGGCGGCGCCCTGGGTTTCTTCGGGCATACCAAGGGTAAAGCGCATCGCCGCCGACATGAGGGACCGGGCGTTGCCCGGCCAATCCTGCGCCATGAGGTTCGAAAGATGCTCAGGCGGGATTTCCGGCGTGGGCAGGCCCGCCTGTTCGGCGGCTTGCGCCACGTAGTGGCGAAACAGCACCGGGATATCCTCGGGCCGTTCCGAGAGGGCCGGAATGCGTACCGGCATGACGTCAAGGCGGTAGTAAAGTTCGGCGTTGAAGCGGCCTTCTTGGGCGGCGGCGGCCAGATCGGAGGTTGTGCCGGCGATCACCCGGGCGGTGCCACCGGCCTCAAGCCGTTCCAGAAGGCTGTATTGCGCGGCATCGGGAAGGGCCGCGATTTCATCGAGGAACAGGCTGCCGGTCTGGGCCGCGGCAAGGCTGTCGTTGAGCGCGGCAACATCCAGCGAGGCGGCGGGCCGTTTGACGAAAGGGCCCGAGGCGTTCGGGGTTATCAGGTGGATGACCTCGGCCACCTTGGACACCCCTGCGCCGGGCGGGCCGGTGACCAGAACCTCGGCCCCCGCGCGGGCCACGGCACGGACCCGGGCGCGCAGCCCTTCAGCCAGTTGCGAGGTGCCAAAAAGCATGCGCGCCGCCGGATCGCCGGTTTCAAGCTGATGCTTGAGGCGGCGGTTTTCCATGACCAGCGCCCGGGTTTGCAAGGCGCGATGCAGCACCGGCAACAGGTCATCGGGTGCGCATGGTTTTTCAAGGAAGTCGAAGGCGCCCTGTGCCATGGCCTCGACCGCCATGGGAATATCGCCCTCGCCGGTCAGCAGGATCACCGGCAAGTCGGGATCAAGCCCATGGGTGTGGCGCAACAGGTGGAACCCATCGCGCCCGGGCATGCGGATATCCGACAGGATCACGCCTTCGAAATCGCGGGCGATGTGATCCTTGGCCTCGATGAAGGAGCCGCAGGGGACCGGGGTGAGATCGTTGAGTTCCAGCGTTTGGGTCAGCGCCTCGCGCACGGCGGCGTCATCATCGACCAGCAGGATCTTATGCGGTTCGGGCGTCATTCGGCGGCCTCTTGCGCGGGGGGTGTTTCAAGGGCGGCTTCCAGTTCGATGCGGAAGGCGGCGCCGCCCTGGGGCGTGTTGCGCCCCTTGATATCGCCGCCGAAGCTTTGCACCAAGCCGTAAGAGATCGACAGGCCAAGGCCCATGCCTTCGGTGCTGCCGACCTCCTTGGTGGAATAGAAGGGGTCGAATATCTTTTCCGGCTCGTCGATGCCGGGGCCGGTATCCTGAACTTCGACCACCACCGGGTTGCCCGGGGTGACGGTGATGCTGATTTCCTTTGTGGGGCTGTGCGACATGGCGTCGGCGGCGTTTGAGATCAGGTTGATGAGCACCTGCCCAAGCCGGACCTCGCCGCCCATGACGTAGACCGGGGCCTGGGGCGGGGCCCAGTGGACGGTGACACCATCGGCTTCGAGCCGCGCCTCGGAGAGTTCGAGGACCTGTTCGATCACGGTGACGATATCCACCCGCGCCACCGGCTCGCTTTCCTGTTTGGCGAAGGCGCGCAGGTTGCGGATGATCCGCGCCATGCGGGCGGCCAGCGCCGAAATGCGGGTCAGGTTTTCGCCGGCTTTCTCGGGCTTGGCGCGGTCAAGGAATTGCGCGCCGTTGTCGGCGTATTGGCGGATGGCCATCAGGGGTTGGTTCAACTCGTGGCTGATCCCGGCGGAGATTTGGCCAAGCGCCGAAAGCTTGCCCGCCTGCACCAAGTCGTCCTGCGCCTTTTTCAGGGCCGCTTCGGCCTCGAGCCGTTCGCGGATTTCGCGGCGCAGGGCGCGGTTGGTGACGGTCAGTTCCCCGGTACGTTCGGTGACCCGCTGTTCAAGCTGGGCATTGGCGCGGGCCAGCGTGCGGCGGCGTTCGGTGATTTGCAGGATGACCGCGCCGAAGGCGAGGCAGATCACGGCGAACATAAGGCTTTGCAGCGCGGCAAGGCGCCGGGCCGGGGCCACGTTGATCAGGACATGGCCGGTCATGTCGATTACCGGCAGGTCTTGCGTCAGGTGCAGCGCGCGTTTGGGCAGGTAATCGCCCCAGTCGATTTTCCAGACCTCGTGACCGGCGATGTCATGGGTGGTGAAATCGGGCGCGGGGGCGTTGGCAGGGCTGTAGCCGGGGCCATCATCACGGGCCCGCCAGAAAAGCAGTTCGGAGCGGTTGGAGACAAAGATTTCGTCCTTTTCCTCGGTGAAGAAGACAGGCGGCTGGCCACCGATCCAGTCCCATTCCAGTTCGGCGATATCGACCAGGACGATCAGCGCGCCGCGCACCAGCCCATCGGCTGCAAAGGCCGGCGCGGCGTAGATGTAGGCCCGGCCGCCCCGTGCGCCCAACCGTCCATAGCCCACGCCCAGCGCGCCGTTGATCGCACGGGTGAAGGCGGGGATTTGCGCGGGGTCGCGCGGGGCATTCCCCGCTTGGGCCAGAATACGGCCGCTGGCATCGACATAGGCCAGCCCCATGGCCCCGGTTTTATCCGCCGCTTCGAGCAGGAGGGCACGGGCCGCTTGCGCATCGCGCCCCGCCGAGACCCGCGCCAAGGTGGGGTGGTCGGCCATGAGCACGGCAAGTTCCTGATAGCGGCGCAACTGGCCGGTGAAGCGGTCGGAAGCCAGCGCAAGGTCGGCGCGCCCCTGTTTTTCCAACTGGTCGAGCGCTTGGCCATAGCCATAGCGCCAAATGCCCGCCGCACAGAGGGCGACGACTGTGACAAAGAGGGCTATGACCGCAAGGCGCAGGCGGGAGTCGGACGTCATGGCGTTTGTTTTAGCAACGCTTGCCGGGGGTTGACCAGTTTTTCGGCGCACGCGGTTCAGGCGGCAGGCAGGGTGACGGTGAAACGGCTGCCCTGCCCCGGGGTGGAACTGGCCGAAATCTCGCCCCCCACGCGGGAGACCAACCGTTGACTGATCGACAGGCCGAGGCCGGTGCCTTCGGCCTGTTTGGTGGTAAAGAACGGGTCGAAAATGCGCTTGAGGACATCCGGCGCGATACCGCGCCCGGTATCTGACACCACGACCCGGACCATGCCACCGGCATCAGAAACCGTGATCTGCAAATCCCCGCCGTCAGGCATGGCATGGACGGCGTTGATGGTCAGGTTGACGATCACCTGCTGTAGCTCGGTACGCGAGATCGCAACCTGCCGGTCGCTTTGGAAATCGGTCGTGACCTCGACGCCCGCCTTCTCGGTCTGGTGCGCGGTCAGCACAAGGCAATCGCGGACCACATCGGCAGGATAGATCAGCGCGCCTTCGCCCGAGTATTCCTCGGGGCGGGCGAACTGCAGGAGTTTCGAGACGATCACCCCGATGCGGTAGATTTGATCGTCGATCAATTTGAACTCGGTCTTGACCTTTTCCGCCTCGGCCTCGGCCAGGAGGCTACGGGCGACATCCAGATTGCCTTGGATCACGGCCACGGGATTGTTGATTTCATGGGCGACGCTGGCGGTGATTTCGCCCACGGTGGCCAGTTTTTCGGACATGATGAGTTGCTCGGTGGTGTCTTCGAGCTTGCGGTTCGCCTCGCGCAGGTCTTGGGTGCGTTCCTCGACCTTGCGTTCAAGGCTTTCGGCCCAGTCGCGCAATTGCTTGTCGCGTTCCTGGACCTGGTCAAGGAGGTCGTCTAGGTGGCCCGCCACCTGAGCAATCTCGCCGCTATCGCCGGTGGGGCCGTTGCGGGCCGCCAGATCGCCGCCTTCGACGCGGGCGATGGTTTTGGTCATGGATTCCAGCGGGCCGAAGATGCGCCCGGCCCAGCGCAGGAAAATCGGAATAGACAGCCCGGCAATGGCCAGAAAGATCAGGCCCATCGTGAGGGCGGAGCGGGTTTTCGCCTCGCGAAACGGGGTTTCGAGGAAGCCAACGTAGAGCATGCCGACGCGCTTGCCGAAACTGTCGGTGATGGGTTGGTAGGCCGAGATATACCAATCGTTGACCACGAAGGCCCGGTCAAGCCATGTGCGCCCCTCGCCCAGAACCCGCGCGCGGACCTCGGCAGAAACGCGGGTGCCCAGCGCGCGGACATCCTCGAAAAGGCGCACGTTGGTAGAGACGCGGACATCTTCAAGGAACAGGGTGGCGGTGCCTTGGCTGCCGTCGGGCAGGCTTTGATCGCGGTAGACGAGGTTGTTGATGGTGTCGATGAAATCGAGGTTGCGATTGAGAAGATGCCCCCCCACAAGCGCGCCGGGGCGGCCATCGGGCAGGACCACGGGCGCGGCGGAGTGGATCACCATGCCGCGGTCTTCGACGGTGCGGTCGGTGGGCACGGCGGCGCGCGTGGGGACCAGTTGGATCGCCGCCTGTTGGCCAAGACCAAGGTCAAGCGCGGTAAGGGTGTCTTGATCCATGATGTCCACGACACTGCCCCATTGCGCCCCGTCAAGCGCGGTTGCGACCACCGGCCAATCACCGGGGCGCAGGCCCTCGGGGCCGGTGGTGCCATCGGTGAGATAGAGAAAATCAAGCCCCAGGTTGTTGCGCGCCGCGCGCAGGTGGGCGCGGCGGTCGGCGGGGCGGCTCATCACATCGCGCAGCTTAGCCGATTGAGCCAGCGCATCCAGACGTTCACCCGAATTTTCCAGCAAGCGTTGCAGGTATTGATCGGCGATGGTCAGGTCGCCGTTGACCTTGGTGATCAGAAGTTCATCCACCCGGCCCGTCCAGCGGGCAATCGCCCCTCCCAGAAGCAGGGGCATGAGCACCAGCATCGGCAAGAGCGCGATGACCAGAAGGCGCATTCGGACCGATTGGAACAGCGAGCGGAAAAACGTCATGCGGGCCATAATGACCCAAGCGGCGCGAGGATAAAGGGGTTTTTGGCTGCCGGAGGGTTAGATATCGGCAGAGCCCGAGACCAGTTCGGACAAATCCTTGGAGGCGGCGCGCATATCGTCGAGATAATTCAGTGCCTCGTCGATGGAAATACGCTGCGACGGGGCGTGGAAGGCCAAGGTGGCCATGAGCCTGTCGTTCTTATCCATGATCGGCACCGCAAGCGCGATCATGTCGGGCATGAATTCCTCGCGGTCGAGGGAATAGCCCTGTTTGCGGATCACGCGGAGTTCTTCGAAAAGATCGTCATGTTGGGTCAGGGTGTTGGGGGTTTTCGCCTCAAGGTCGATGCTTTCAAGGTATTTGACCACATGGGCGCGGGCCAAGGAGCTAAGGTACATCTTGCCGCTGGCGGTGCAGTAAAAGGGCACGCGAGTGCCGATGGGAAGCTGGATGCGCAGGGGCCATTCGGTTTCGACGCGTTCCAGATAGGTCATGGCATCGCGATCCGGCAGGGCGATGTTGCAGGTCTCGCCGATTTCACGGCTCAGGCGTTTGAGGATGGCCTGCCGTGCCGTACGGATGCGTAGAGAGGATATCACCCCGCCGGCCATGGTGCGCAGGCGGGGCCCCGGTGAATAGGTCCGCCCATCAAGGTCACGCTGGAGGAAGCCCTCTTCCTCCAGCGTGTTGAACAGGCGGTGAATGGTCGGCTTGGGCAGACCGAGGTGCATGTTCACATCGGTCGGCGTGACGGGAACGCCCGCGCGGGCGATCTCTTCGATCACCATGAGCAACCTGAGGTTGGTTGGTATGGTTTCCGATTTATCCCCGTCCATGCATCACCCACTCTTATCTGTTCGGTAGCAGCGCCGTCGATAACTCAGGCACAAGGGCAATCACAAGCCACACCGAAATCAGTGCCACCAAATAAGGCACAGTGTACTTCAAAAGCCTGAAATACGGGACACCTGTCACCCCCGAGGCCACGTATAGGTTCAGGCCATAGGGCGGCGTGATGAACCCGATGGAGGCACCGACAAGGAAGACCACCGCGAATTGCACCGGCTCGACCCCGACCTCATGAGCGATAGGGGCGAGGATTGGGGCCAAGATGATCGTCACCGGTAGGCTTTCCAGCACCATGCCCGAAACAAAGACGATGGCCATGGAGGTGAACAGCACCGCGTGATAGCCGCCCATCGAGGTCACGAAGCCGCCGATCGCCTCCTGCGCGCCGAGGACCGACAGGATTTGCTGCATCACCACCGAGACCGCGATCAGCGGGGCAAGGATACCGGTGATCTGGGCCGAGCGCATGGTGATCGAGGGCAGTTCAATCGGGCTGAAGCCTTGGACCACCAGCATGCTGGCCACCGATTTCTCGGAGAGTTCGGCGTCTTTCCTGGCCCCCATCAGTTTGTGAATGGGCAGGCAGAGGAAGCCGACGATCACACAGAAGCCAACGGTCACGCCCGCCGCCTCGGTGGGCGAGAATTTACCGGTGTAGATACCCCAGAGGACAAGGCCGATGGCGAAAAAGCCCAGCCACGCGCCGACGGCGGTTTTGATCACGCGCAGCGGGCTGAGGGCGATCAGGTAGCCCCAGCCGTTGCGCCAGCAGATGAGGAAGCAGGCAAACATCATGCCACCCACCATCAGCGACCCGGGGATGATCCCGGCGACGAAGAGGTCGGAAATCGGGAGGTTGAGGAGGAACCCGTAGACAATGAAGATGATGGAGGGCGGGATGATGATGCCCACCGTGCCGCCCGCCGCCGCCGTGGCCGCCGAAAACCGTTCGTCGTAGCCGCCCTTGACCATTTCCGGGTGCAGCATCGAGCCGATGGTGGCCGTGGTGGCCGAGTTCGACCCCGAAATAGCGGCAAAAAGCCCGCAAGCCCCCAGCGAGGCCATGGCAAGCCCGCCGCGAATCCAGCCAAGGCAGGCATAGGCGAAATCCGACAGGCGCCGGGCGATGCCGGAGCGGTTGATGAGGTCTCCGGTCAGGATGAAAAGCGGCATCGCCAGCAGGGCGAAGCCATCGGTAAAGACATCGGCCAGTGCCGCGCCGATATTGTCGAGCGGCAGGTCCAGCAGGAAGGACATGCCGATCACCCAGTAGCCGATAACCAGAAAGACCGGCACGCCAAGCATGAACAGGATGGTCACGCCGACGGAGATGGCGGTGATGATGGTTGGATCGCTCATGTCAGTCGCCCCCGATGACGGCTTGTTTGATCAAAGGTGCGCCCGTGCGGAAATTGCGCAGGTCGGTGATGAGGTTCTCCAGGACCCGGGCCACCAGCATCGTGAAGGCCAGCGGCACCGCGATCAGGAACCACCATTGCATGACGTTGTCGGTGCCAAGCATGATCTGGAAATTCGAGGCCGAATTGGCGGCAACGCGGCTTGAGGTGACGACGACGATCCAGGCAAAGCCCGCCCAGAGCAGCGCATCCAGCACAAGGCAGGCCATCTGCCCGCCCCGCCCCATGGCACCGCGAAACTCGGCAAAGGCGAGGTGGGTACGCAGCTGGACGTTATAGGTACAGCCGAACCACGTCATGATAAGAAACAGGAAGGGCGGTAGCGTGGTGGACCAAGGCGCCTGTTCGGAGAGCACGAAACGGCGAAACACCTCGACGAAGATGATCCCGCCGATGGCAAGGTACGAGACCACCATCACCGTTTTCTCGAAGTTGCGTTCGATCCAGGGCACGAAGTGATAGACCACCAGCAGCGCCGCGGCAGCCGCCAGCATCGCGATCAGGCCCAGCGGCCAGATCGCCGGTTGGCGCATTGCCTCGCTCAACATCCATGAATCGCCTGCGGCAAGGGCGCTCAGGATATCGCCCGTGCCCTGAAACCAGCCTGTCATTCCCAGTCCTCCCTTCTGGTTGCCGTATGTCACGGCGGTCTTTCGCGCCACCTGCGAATCCGGGCCGCCCGCTTGGGGCGGCCCGGATCAAATTCAACTATGCCGGATCAGGCCGAGCGCCACCAGCGGCGCGGTTCGACATTCTCGGGCAGAGTATCTTTGGGGATCTGACGGGCAACGTCGTAGATCTCCTGGTAGGTGTCGATGCCACCGGCCCAGTTGTTGAGGCGTTCGCGCCACTGCGCCCAAGGTTCGGGGTTGAACTCGGGCGAGCACATCTCTTCGGCCATCTTGATCTGATCGTCGGCAAGGAAGGCCGGCGTCACGTTGTGTTCGTCGAAGATGGTACCGGGCAGTTGCGGGTCGCTGAAGCCGACGGTCTTGACCAGGGCGGCCTCGTTCGCGGCCTGCACGTGGACCTGTGCCAGATAGGCCGATTCCATGATCGCATCCTGAAGATGCGGCTCCATCGCGTCGAAGACCTTGGCCGACATCGAGGTGTGCTCGGTCCCGCAGAAGAACTTGAGGTCGACCGATTGGCTGACCACGGGCGACATGTTGGCGTAGGCCACGGCCGATGCCCATGTTTCCGCCCCGTCGATCAGGCCCTGCTTGAGGCCGTCGAGGGTTTCTTCCCAGGCCACCGGCACCGGGTTGAGGTTGAGAAGCTGCATCGCGATGCGGCCAAGCTGTGTGCCCGTGACACGGTTCTTGGTGCCAAAGAGTTCTTCCAGCTTGGTCACCTTGGGCTTGTCGGCAAAGGACTGGCCCAACTGGATGCCGCGCAGTTCGCAGTGACTGAAGAGGAACTTCAGGCCGTGGCGCTTTTCAAGCGGATCACGCAGGATTCGCTGCGATTCCGGGCTATAGAGGAAGTGATACTGCGATGCCCGGCTGGGGAACATATAGGCATAGTCCAGCACGTTCAGATAGGGCGCGCCGCCCGCCGAGTTCTGGGTCGAGGCGGCATACATGTCCACCACGCCAAGCTGGGTTTTCTCAACGCAGTTGAGCTGCCCGCAGATCTGGTTGTCGCCGATGAACTCGACCCGGATCTCGCCCTCGGTGCGTTCCTCGAGGTCGCGGGCAAACTCCAGAACGCCCGCCCGTTCGATCAACAGGTTGCGTGCGTTGAAGCCCGATGCGCCCAGTTTCAGGGTGTGTTTGGGTTCTTTCCCGAAACGCTTGTCATATGTGCTTTCAGCCGCTTTCGCGAGATTGGGCAGCGTCGCGGCGCCGGTCAGCGCCCCTGCCCCCAATAGAACCGACGATAGGCCGAATTGGCCGGAAAGACGGAAAAGATCCCGGCGGGAAATCCCGCTCAGGGTTTTCGATACTTTCATGGTCTCCTCCCATGTTGCGCAATTTTTGATACTTGCAGTCTCAATATTGGTCGAACTATGCTTCGTCTGGCAAGCAAAATCTTTTGCAAAATTGCTCGATGGCAGTGGGAGGTCAGAAATGTCAGAGATATCAGCGGATTACGTGATCGTCGGCGCCGGCTCGGCGGGCTGTGTCCTGGCGAATCGCCTCTCTGCGGATCCGTCCATCAAGGTGGTTCTCATGGAAGCGGGCGGCCGTGACTGGAACCCGTGGATTCACATCCCCGTGGGGTATTTCAAGACCATGCATAACCCCTCGGTCGACTGGTGTTATCGCACCGAGCCCGACCCCGGGCTGAACGGGCGGCAGCTTGACTGGCCGCGCGGCAAGGTTTTGGGGGGGTCATCCTCGTTGAACGGGTTGCTTTACGTGCGCGGCCAGCCCGAGGATTACGACCGCTGGCAACAGATGGGCAACCCCGGCTGGGGCTGGGACGATGTGCTGCCGCTGTTCAAACGCTCGGAAAACCAGGAGCGCGGGGCGGACGATTTTCACGGGGATGAGGGGCCTTTGTCGGTTTCGAACATGCGGCTGCAACGGCCCATATGCGATGCATGGGTCGCCGCCGCGCAGGAGGCCGGATACCCGTTCAACCCCGATTACAACGGGGCCACGCAGGAAGGCGTGGGGTATTTCCAACTGACCACCCGCAATGGGCGGCGGTGTTCTTCGGCGGTGGCGTTCTTGAACCCCGCGCGCAAGCGCGAGAACCTGACCATCCTGACCAAGGCGGCGGCGAGCCGGATCGTGTTCGACGGCAAGCGGGCGACGGGCGTGGCCTATCGCGACCCGTCGGGGCAGGAGCATGTGGTCAAGGCCAAGGCCGAGGTGATCCTGTCGTCGGGGGCGATCGGATCGCCGCAACTGTTGATGGTGTCGGGGATCGGCGAGGCGGCGCAACTCAAGGAACATGGCATCGAGGTGCTGCGCGACCGCCCTTCGGTGGGCAAGCACATGCAGGACCATTTGCAGGCGCGGCTGGTGTTCAAATGCAATGAACC
The DNA here is from genome assembly GCF_030733685.1 of Roseovarius sp. MMSF_3281. GTDB lineage: Bacteria > Pseudomonadota > Alphaproteobacteria > Rhodobacterales > Rhodobacteraceae > Roseovarius. The sequence goes on along the minus strand of NZ_JASHIM010000004.1, from coordinate 176,037 downwards.
CACGCTGAACGACGAGGTGCGCAGCCTTGTGGACCAAGCCCGTATCGCCTTGAAATATATGATGTTTCGGGCGGGGCCGATGGCCATGGCGGCGAGTTTGGCGACGGGGTTCATGCGCACCGGCGACCATGTGGAGACCCCGGATATCCAGTTTCATGTGCAACCGTGGTCGGCCGATAGCCCCGGTGAGGGTGTGCACCCCTTCTCGGCCTTTACCATGTCGGTTTGTCAGCTGCGCCCGGAAAGCCGGGGCGAGATCCGGTTGGCGGGGCCGGATGCGGTGACATACCCCAAGATCCACCCCAATTACCTGTCGACGGAAACCGATTGCCGGACCATCGTGGAAGGTATCAATATCGCCCGCCGGATTGCCCGGTGCGAACCGCTTAAGCATAAGATTTCAGGGGAATTTCGCCCGGATGCCAGCCTTGATATCGAGGACTATGACGGCACGCTGGACTGGGCGCGGAACTATTCGACCACGATCTATCACCCGACGGGAACCTGCAAGATGGGCCCCGGGGCCGACGCGGTTGTGGACCCGCGTTTGCGGGTGCATGGGGTTGAGGGGCTGCGGGTGGCGGATTGTTCGATCATGCCCGAGATCGTTTCCGGCAACACCAATGCCCCGGCGATCATGATCGGCGAGAAGGCCTCGGACATGATATTGGAAGACCGCAAAGCAGGCGCCCTGCAACGCTCGGCCTGAGGCCCTAAATTTTCGTACGAGTCGTACGCTTCACCCCCGGTTTTCGTACGAAAATCGGGGGTTTGGTTTGTGGGGTCGTACGAGTCGTACGAAACACCCCTGCCCCGTGCGGAGGATTTACCGGATGGTAAGGGGTTCGGGGTATGGTGGTTTGCGTGAGGCGAGAGGTTTGGTTTTTGGAGGTTTGGCAATGATGGGAAAGATGGCGAGAGGCCCCGGGTCAGGCCCGGGGCGTGTGGAGCGGAGAGCTGGCGTGGTGTCAAAGCGCGTAGCCCCGCCGTTCTAAAGCCGATGCACCCCCTACGGTCAAAGCCAGCAGGCCCGGGCGAAACGGTGAATTTGAGTTGTAAGCCGCGCCAAAGACGACGCGCGCGGGGGCGGTTGGGGCGTGTGGGCGGATGTGCTTTATGGTTGCGGTGTCCGAGAAACCTAATGCGGTGCTCGGCAGTGACCAAAAAGCCGCCGCGTGGGGGCGCGTCGGCTTTGGCGCGGCGGCGCTGTGCGCCTTGATTCCGCGCCGGGGCCGCAATGCATTCGAGATATTTTAATTGGCAGGCGAGATACTGCACCCGGGGTGGGCACGCAATTGGCTTTGTCAATCGCTTTCGCCCACTCGCGCCAAAATGGGGGCTCCGCCCGTTCGGCCCTGAAACGCTCCCCCGGAGCGTTTCCAAGACGGGCCTCACTCGTCCATTTTGAGCGCGCTAATAAACGCCTCCTGAGGTATATCAACCTTGCCGAACTGGCGCATCTTTTTCTTACCGGCCTTCTGTTTCTCCAGAAGTTTCTTCTTACGGCTCGCGTCGCCGCCGTAGCATTTGGCGGTGACGTCCTTGCGCATGGCCGAGAGCGTCTCGCGGGCGATGACCTTGCCGCCGATGGCGGCCTGGATCGGGATCTTGAACATGTGGCGCGGAATGAGGCCCTTGAGCTTTTCGCACATCGCCCGCCCGCGCATCTCGGCGCGGTCGCGGTGGACCATCATGGACAGCGCATCGACGGGTTCGTCATTCACCAGAAGCTGCATTTTCACAAGGTTGTCGGCACGGTAGCCGATGATCTCGTAATCGAACGAGGCATAGCCCTTGGTCACCGATTTCAGGCGGTCGTAGAAGTCAAAAACCACCTCGTTCAGCGGCAGGTCATAGACCACCATGGCCCGCGACCCGGCATAGGTAAGCTCTTGCTGGATGCCGCGGCGGTCCTGGCAGAGTTTCAGGACGTCGCCCAAAAACTCGTCGGGCACGAGGATGGTGGCCTTGATGCGCGGCTCTTCGACGTGGTCGACGAGGGTTAGGTCGGGCATATCGGCGGGGTTGTGCAACTCCTCCATCGTGCCGTCTTTCATGTAGACGTGATAGACCACCGAGGGCGCGGTGGTAATGAGTTCGATGTCATACTCGCGTTCGATCCGGTCGCGGATCACCTCAAGGTGCAAAAGCCCGAGGAAGCCGCAGCGGAAGCCGAAGCCGAGGGCGGCGGAGTTTTCCATTTCATAGGAGAAGGAGGCGTCGTTGAGGGCCAGTTTCTCGATCGCGTCGCGCAGGCTTTCGAATTCCGAGGAATCCACCGGGAAAAGCCCGCAGAAGACCACCGGGATCGAGGGTTTGAAGCCCGGCAGCGGGGTTTCGCATTGCTTTTTCTCGTGGGTGATCGTGTCGCCCACGCGGGTATCGCGCACCTGTTTGATCGAGGCGGTGATAAAGCCGATCTCGCCCGGGCCAAGCTCATCCACCACGGTCATCGCGGGACGGAAGACGCCGATGCGGTCCACGCCATAGGTGGCGCCGGTTTGCATCATGCGGATCTTGTCGCCCTTTTTCATCACCCCGTCCATGATCCGGACAAGGACGACGACGCCAAGGTAGGGATCGTATTTACTGTCGACCAGCATGGCCTTGAGGGGCGCGTCACGCTCGCCCGTGGGGGCGGGCAGGTGATCGACGATGGCTTGCAGGGTTTCGCGGATGCCCTGCCCCGTCTTGGCCGAAACGGGGATGGCGCCCGAGGCGTCGATGCCGATCACCTCTTCGATCTGTTCGGCGACGCGGTCAAGGTCACTGGCCGGCAGGTCGATCTTGTTGAGCACCGGGATCAACTCGTGATCGGCGTCGATGGCCTGGTAGACATTGGCCAGCGTCTGCGCCTCGACCCCTTGGGTGGAATCCACCACCAGAAGCGAGCCTTCAACCGCGCGCATGGAGCGGGAAACCTCGTAGGAAAAGTCGACGTGGCCGGGGGTGTCGATGAGGTTGAGCACGTATTGCTGCCCGTCATCGGCGGTATAGTCGATGCGGACGGTGTTGGCCTTGATGGTGATGCCGCGTTCGCGTTCGATGTCCATGCTATCAAGCAACTGATCCTTCATGTCGCGTTCGGCGACGGTGTCGGTCATCTGGATCAAACGGTCAGCCAGCGTGGATTTCCCATGGTCGATATGGGCCACGATCGAGAAATTGCGGATATGCGAAAGCGGTGTCATGAGTGAGGGATATGGAGGGGTTTTCAGGAGTGGTCAAGCCAATGGCGGCCAAAGCGGCAGATAACTCTGCCTTTGCCGCGCGGCATGAGGTTGAACAGCCCCCGGGATTCCGCGCCGAAGGTCGTTTCGGCGTGGCGGGGATGGCCCCCGCCACCACCGGCCCTAAAGCGTTCCGCCTTTAACCTGATGCATCAGCGAAAGGCGGAACGCGTGCAACGATTGAGCGGAGCACTGCGTTTCGCGAAAATCTGTGATTCAGGTTTTTCGCGAAACGCTTTAGTATCCGCTTGCGGGATTGCAGATGTTTTGCAGCGCGCGCCCCTGCAGGAATCGCTTGAGGTTTTCCGCGAAGAAGGCGGCGGACACGGATTTCCAGCCCTCGGCGGCATCCGCGTGGTGCGGCGTGATCAGGACGCCCGGCAGATCCCAGAACGGCGAGTCGGCCGGAAGGGGTTCGGTGCGGAACACGTCAAGATAAGCCCCGGCGATCCGGCGCTCTTGCAGGGCGCTGATCAATGCGGCTTCGTCCGCCTGGGCGCCGCGCGCGGTATTGATCAGCCGCGCCGTGGGCTTCATGCGCGACAGGAACTCGGCATCGACAAGGTTCTGGGTTTCCTCGGTGTTGGGGACATGGATGCACACGTAATCGGCGCGGGGCAGAACCTCGGGCACATCCGACATGGCCACCTGTTCATCCACCTCGTCGCAGGCGCGGGCGGTTCGGCGCGCCCCGATGACATGGGCACCGAACATCCGCATCCGGTTGGCGACCAGCGTTCCGATGCCGCCCAGGCCGATCACCAGCACCGTCTTGGTGGACAGGCTTTCCCAGGGCTGTTTTTCCCAGATGTGCTGTTGTTGCTGCTCAAGGTATTTCGGGAACCCGAAATTCATCATCAGGATGGCGCCGGTCACGGTTTCGGCCATGAAGCGGCTGGAGACGCCTGCACTGTTCGTTACGGTGATCCGGTCCGAATCCCAGCCGGTCAGGTGGTCGATCCCGGCGCCGCCGTTATGCATCCATTTGACCGATGGATAATCGAGCGCGACCGCATGGCTGAAGGCCGGGTAGCGCCCGCCGTGCAGGCCAAAGACGATCTCGGGCTGCACGCGGGCAAGCGCATCCGACACGCTTTCCCCGGCTTGGCAGCCGTGGAATTCGCAGGTCGGGGCCTGTTCGCGCAGGCGTGGCAGGTAGGGCTGTGCACTGTCGTCGATGATCAGAACTTGCGTCTTGTTATCCATTTGATGCGGCCTCTCGTGCTGTCAGTAGGCCAATGGCCATGGCGGTGGCGGCCCGCACCGGATCAACCACGGGGACGCCTATTGCCTGTTCCAGGCGCGGCAGGTGCCGCGACAGGCCTGCACAGGCGGTAATCAGCACATCCGCGCCATCGACCTCGCGCAGGGTGCGCGCGACCTGTGCGATCCTGTCGAAGGCATTCGCGCGCTCGGTTTCCGCCACGCTGAACCCAAGCGGCCGGTCCCCGGCGCAGCGCGATCCGACCTGGCGCGCGGCCATATCCTGTGCATGTCGCCCCACGGACCAGTCGGACACGGAGATGACGCCGAAACGGTTGCCAAGGGCAAGAGCGGTGGCGATGGCCGCCTCGCCCATGCCGATCACCGGACGATCCGTCCGGGCGCGTGCCTCGTCCAGCCCCGGATCGCTGTAGCAGGCGATCACGAAAGCATCGGCGTCCTTGTCTTCTGCGACGTATTGCGCAACCGGCATCGCGACATTCTCGATATCCGCATCGCTTGCGATACCGGCCGGACCTTCGGCCAGCGTGGCGCAGTCAATGCGAAACCCGCTGCGCTGTGCATAAAGCGCAAGGGCCTCGGCCATGCGGTCGGTGATGTCCTGATTGGAGTTCGGGTTGATAACGCGGATCAGGGTCATGATCAAAGAAGCTCCGCGCCGAAGTTCCATTGAGGGTCAAGTTCGGGCGTACGCGTTCCGGGATAGCCGGTGAAATCGGGGCGTTCGCGGTGGATGAACTTGCCCTGGCCGGGTTTTGCCACGAGCGCGCCGTTCTCGATCACCGCCTCGCCGCGCGACAGAACGGTCACCGGCCAGCCGGTGACTTCGCGGCCTTCGAAGGGGCTGTAATCCATGTTGTCATGCTGGTTCTCGACGCTGATTTGCCGCTTTTCCGTGGGATCCCAGATGGCGATATCCGCGTCAGAGCCGATGGCGATGGTGCCTTTGCGCGGGTGCATGCCGTAAACCTTCGCCGCATTGGTGGAACTGAGCGCCACGAACTGGTTCAAGGTGATCCGGCCACCGTTGACGCCTTCGGAGAACAAGAGCGGCAGGCGCGCGGCGATACCGGGCATGCCGTTGGCGATCTGTTTGAAGGTGGCCTGCGGCCCGTTCGCCAGCTTGCCCGTTTCGTCATAGCGATAGGGCGCATGATCCGACGACACGACCGAGAATGTACCGGCCTGAACATGGCGCCAAAGCGCCTCCTGCGTGGCCGTGTCGCGCAGGGGGGGCGAGCACATGAACTTGGCCCCTTCCATGCCGGGACGGTCCAGATCCTCCTTGGTCAGGAACAGGTACTGTGGGCAGGTTTCGCCAAAGATCTTAGCCCCCTCCAGACGGGCGTTGGCCACCAATCCGGCACCTTCAGGGGTGGAGACATGGACGAGCAGAAGCGGCGCATCGACGAAGCGGGCCAGGGTGATGGCGCGGTTGATCGCCTCGATCTCGGCCGCGGCCGGATGGCTGATGGCATGATAGCGCGGCGCGGTATGCCCCCCGGAAACAAGCCGGTCCGAAATCCATTTGATGATGCCGGAATTCTCGGCATGGACCATGGTTAATGCGCCGTGTTCCCTGGCGACGGTCAGAATGTCGAGAAACTGGTTATCGTCGATCTTCATCAGGTCATAGGTCATGAAGACCTTGAACGAGGTGACGCCGCGCGCGAAGGCAAGCGGCAGTTCTTCGTTCAGCGCCTTTTCGGTCGGGTCCGCGACGATCAGGTGATAGCCATAGTCGATGACCGATTCCCCCTGCGCACGGCTGTCGTAAAGATCCAGCGTTTCGGTCACGCCCATGCCGACATGCTGCGCGGCGAAGGGCACGAAGCTTGAATTGCCCCCGAAGGCCGCCGAGATGGAGCCGCTGCGGTAGTCGTCCGAGGTCATACCGCCGGTCGCGCTTTCCTGGGCGATGTGGCAATGGGCCTCGATCCCGCCGGGCAGCACCAGCTTGCCCTTGGCGTCGATGACCTTTTCGGCATCGCCAAGGTCCTTGCCAAGCGCCACGATCTTTTCATCGCGGATTGCAACATCCCCCTCGAACGTATCGCTGGCCGTTGCGATTGTGCCGCCGGTGATAAGTGTATCGAATTGGGCCATTTCGGCAGTTTCCTTTGTTTTCAGTTCATCAGGACGCCAGGCAGCCAGAGGCTTATGGCGGGGAAGGCGACAAGGACGATCAGCACCACGACATCACAGGCCAGGAAGGGCATGCATCCCTTGTAGACCTGTTCCAAGGATACCTTCATGTCCTTTGGCACCGCGCCCTTGATCGCGAAGACGTTCAGGCCCACGGGCGGCGTGATTGCCCCGATCTCGGTCAGTTTCAACGCGATCACGCCAAACCAGATCGGATCATAGCCAAGGCTTTGCAGGATCGGCAGGACGATCGGCAGGGTCAGCGCGTAGATGCCGACCGGCACCATGATCATTCCCAGCAGGAAAAAGATGACCATGATCCCGATCAGGATCACCAGCGGCGGCAGGCTTGAATCCTGCAGGATCATCGTCAGTTCCGAGGGCAGCCCGGTGACGGCCAGCACACGGCTGTAGAACAGCGCGCCGATGTTGATCAGGAAAAGCATCGCCGTGATGTTGGCGGCTTCGCGCATCGAGCCGGTGACATCGGAGAACTTGGTAAAGGCCTTGAGATACCAAGCGAAGAACAGCGACACCAAGGCCCCCGCGGCCGCGGATTCAGTGGGGGTGAAGACCCCTGAATACAGCCCGCCCAGCACGATGAACGCGATGGTCAGAACCGGCCACATGCGCCCGACCTCGCGCCGCTTGTTGATCTTGCGCGCCTCGGCCCCGGCCTTGATCGCGGGCGCGAGCGCGGGGTTCCGCTTGACCATGAACATGATCAGCACGGCATAGGCAAGCGCGGTGATCACGCCGGGCAGGATACCCGCCGCGAAAAGCTTGCCGATGGATTGCTGGGTGAACAGGGCGTAGATGATCATCATCATCGAGGGCGGGATCATCGACGCGAATGTCCCGGCCGAGGCGATGACCCCGATGGACAACGATTTGTCGTATCCAAGGCGGTTCATTTCCGGCAGGGCCATCCGCCCGAAGATGGCGGTGGTCGCGATGGACGACCCCGAAATCGCGCCGAAGACACCGCAACTGAAACAGGTGGCGATCATCAGTGAGCCCGGCAGGCGATGCGCCAGCGCATGCACCCCGTCATAGGCGCGCTGTGCCAACCCGCCGTTGGAGGCGAATGTCCCCATCAGGATAAACAGCGGAATCGCGCCCCATGTCGGCGTCGCGATGGAAAAATAGGACGCCTGTCCCAGCAGCGACACCGAGCTGTCGAACCCCAGCAGCAGGTAGGAAACGATGAACCCGCTGAGCAGGAAGGAAAGGCCGATCTGCAACCCGATGGACATCAGGATCAGCAACAAGACGATGCAGATCGTTCCGGCGAGAATGAAGTCCATCTAGGTGTCCTCTCGTGACGAAAAAACGGTGAAGGAGACCGGGCTATTCATAGCCGCCATCCGGGGTCTCGACTTCGCCGCGTCCGGGTGGTGTGGCGATGTTCAGGATTGCCTGCACAAGAAAGACGACCAGCCCCAGAACCATGATGAACTTGGTGGGCCAGGTGGGAATCTGTACCGCACCGGCAATCGCCTCGTTGTCGACATAGGCCTTGCCGGCATTCTTGGCGGCCGCGTAAAGCAGCAAGCACACCGTCAGCACCGCGAGAACCTGGGAAAACTGCGCCAAGCGTCGCCGCGCAGCATCGGGAAGGGCATTGGCAAGGAATTCAAGGCCGACGTGGTCGTGGTGTTCCTCGCAACGCGAGAACCCGAGGTAGATCACGATCATCATCACGAAAACCGAGATCTGCGCCATGTCCTGTAGCGGCCAACCGAACAGTCGCGCAACGAAATCCGCCACCAGTATCAACATCATCGCGAATAACAGCCAGCCGGTAAAACCCGACATGGCGGCGTTTACGGCAGAGACAACTCTTCGCATCGCGGGGCCTGGGTGTGTTGCTTAGCGTGCCATGGCCTGGGCGTGCAGGTCACGCATCTTGGCCATCACTTCGTCGGCATTTTCCAGCCCGACGGCCTTGGCATCCTCGACCCATGCTTCCTGCAGTGCCGTCAGCTTGTCGGGGTCGGACCACTTCGCGATGTCCTCGTCCGACAGTTCGACGATGGAATAGCCTGCCTCTTCCTGTTCCGAGCGGACCGTGTTGAAGGCTTCTTCGTAGACGCCCGCAAACTGTTGTTCGGCATAACGCGATGCGTCGTGCAGTTGCTGGCGCGTCTCTTCCGACATCGAGTCGTAGATATCTTTGTTGATGAAGTGAACGAAGGGGGTCGCGTACCAGAGGCGCTTGGAGATCATGATGTTGCTTGCGACCTCGTCGAACTTCATCAGGTGCATCCCGTCATAATTGGCGAACACCCCGTCGATGGTGCCGGTCTGCAGGGCCACGTAGACGTCCCCCCACGGGACCGAAACCGGATTCGCACCTGCCGCTTCCAGATAGCGCAGCAGCCATTTGCCGCCTGCCCGCCAGTTGTCGCCCTGGATGTCGTCCAGGCCGTTGAGTTCGTTGTTGCCGAAGAAGGCCCCCGGCAAACCGGCGGTGATCATCAGCGGCACGACGCCTGCCTTGGCCAGTTCGTTCTTGAGCGCGGGAATCTGTTCGTAGGCTTGGTTGTACATCCATGCCTGATCCTCGAACGCCGCGGGGCCGGTCGGGAACATGGCAAAGACGGAATGTGCAACCATCCGGTTGGGGTAGTGCCCCGGGAACACGAAACCGAGTTGCGCGATGTTGTCGCCAACGCCGCCCAGCACCTCCTTGGAGCCAAGCAGCGTGCCGCCGAAGAAGGGGCGAATGTTGATTTCGCCGTCGGTGCGCTTTTCGATCTCGGGCAGCCAGACGTCGTTGACGAAATCGGTACGCATACCGCCCGTCGCGTCGTGGTCCGAATACTTCAGGGTATCGGCCTGAGCGGTCAGCGCCGTCGTTGCAAGGATCGCCCCTGCGACAAGGCCCTTCTTGATCTGTGAGAAAATACTCATGTTTTCATTCTCCTGTTGGTTGGTCTTTTTTGTATCGGCTTATTCACGTTCAGACGCCTTCCGGAATCTCAACGCCGGTCTGGCTGCAGATGATACCGTAATGTTCGATACGCCGGTGCTTGGCGTAGTTGAACACCGTTTCCTTGCCCATCTTTGCCAGATCCAGATCGCATGTCGCGACGATCAACTCGTCCTCGACGGTCGAGGCCTGGGCGATGATTTCGCCCGATGGCTGAACGATGCACGAGCCGCCGATCAACATGCAGCCGTCTTCGAGGCCCGCCTTGGCCACGCCGACGACGAAGGTGGAATTCTGATATGCCCCGGCCTGCATGGTCAGGTGGTTGTGGAACATCCGCAGGTGGTTCGGCTCGGGGGCGGCGGTGTTGCGATCCGGCGTGTTGTAGCCGAACATCGTCATCTCGACGCCTTTCAGGGACATCACGCGGTAGGTTTCGGGCCAGCGGCGATCGTTGCACAGCCCCATGCCCATGATGCCGCCCTTGCAGCGCCACACCGGCCAGCCCAGATTGCCCGGCTCGAAATAGCGTTTTTCAAGGTGCTGCCATGGCCGGTTTTCATCCAGTTCGGCATGGCCGGGCAAGTGGATCTTGCGGTACTTGCCGATGATCTTGCCCTTATCGACAAGGATCGACGTGTTGTAGTGGTGGCCATCCGGTGTCAGTTCGCAATAGCCAAGATAGAAGGCGATGTCGGCCTCGGCGGCGGCCTCGAACAGCGGGCGAACAGCGTCATTCGGCATTTCGCGTTCGAAATGGTGGTCCATCTCGGTGATGTCTTCCGCGTAATAGCGCGGAAAGAAGGTGCTGAGCGCCATTTCGGGGAATACCACGAGGCCACAGCCGTGCGATTTGGCCTCACGCAGAAGTTCGACCATGCGGGCCACCGCGCTTTCACGGCTTTCGTCTGGCTGGATCGGTCCGAGTTGGGCGCCGCCCACGATCAGTTTTCGGCTCATTTTATTCTCTCCTCAACTAATGCGCCGCACCCGGTTTCCGGATCGCGGCAATTTGGATGGTGTTCGAAAAGCCGGGATCAGCCTTCCTGTTCCAAGAGTCGCGCGATCAGGTCGGTATCGACATTGCCGCCTGAACAGACAATGATCGCGGTGCGCCCCTCCAGCGAGATGCGCTTTTCAAGGGCTGCTGACAGGGCAACGGCGCCGCCCGGTTCGATCAGAACCTTGGCGTCCTCAAGACCGAACCGCATCGCGCGCATCACTTCGGCATCGGTGACTGTCAGCACCCCTTTCAGGTGATGACGATTGACGCTGAACGGCAGCTCGGCCGGGATCGGGGCCAGCAGTGCGTCACAGATCGAACGCGCATTGCGGTCCGCGATTTCCAGCCGCGCGTCAGCCGCCAGCGACCGTTCGGTATCGTTGAACTGTGCGGGTTCGACCGCGTAGAGCTCTGTCTGTGCGGAGATCGCGTTCAGAACGATGGCACAGCCCGCGCTCAGCCCGCCGCCGCCGCAGGGGGTCAGCAGCACATCGGGGGTCAGCCCAAGGCGCTGCAAATCTTGAACCGCCTCAAGGGCCACGGTGCCCTGGCCCGCGATGATGGCCGGATCGTCGCCGGGCGGCACGATCACGCCGCCCTGCTGTTCACGGATTTCGGCCGCGATCCCTTCGCGTGACTCGGTGCTGCGGTCGTAAAACCGGATCGTCGCCCCGGCGGCCTTTGCCCGGGCAATCTTGGATTGCGGGGCGTCCTGCGGCATGACGATGGTGGCCTGCTGTCCGAACAGCCGGGCCGCGGTTGCAATGGCCTGACCGTGGTTGCCCGTGGAATAGGCAATGACCGATTCAACCCCGTCTTCCGCCAGCCTCGACAGGCGGTTGACCGCGCCGCGAAACTTGAAGGCCCCGGTGCGCTGCAGGCTTTCCAACTTCAGGAAGACGCGACCGCCCAGCCGCTCGTTCAACGCGTGGCATTCGACAAGCGGGGTGCGCAGGGCGATGCCCTGGATTCGTTGGGCCGCGCCCAGAACATCGGCAAAGGCCGGTGGCGTCATGGCGGAGGCGTGCAGGTTGGTGTCGAGTTTCACCGGTCAGGTTCCTATCGTTAGCGGAGCGACAAGGCGTTCCAATGTTGCCATCACCGACAAAGGCGTGATGCGCCCGGTGGCCGGGTTTTCATCGCTGGGGATGTTTTCCATGGTGATTTCGAGCCGGACATCGTCGGTTTCGACCCGAACCGTGTGGGTGTTGCGATCCAGCGTCGGATCGGCCCAGACTTCGTATTCCGTCTTTTCCGGCCCCCAGGCCGCCAGCGAAAGGGCGACGGCGACATTCACATTGGCGGGAAATTTCTGTGCGGCATCGGTGACGGTGCCCGCGTAAAGACGCTTGGGTTCTTTCAGCCCGGCCATGTCGATGCCGGATTCGCGCACGAAGGCCGCGTTTGCCAGGCCGGCCGGTGGCTTGCGGGTGCGCATGATGACCCGCCCCGGCGTGCCCTTGGCCGCGGCGCGGACCGCATCCAGCCCGGCCAGGGCACCGGTTGCCCCGATGATCCGGGCGCCTGTCTGACGTGCCAGATCGACAAGATGCCGGTTTGCCAGAAGCTGCGTCATCGACACGACGATCAGCGTTTTGCCGGCGCGGATGACCGGCTCGGCCAGTTCGGCGAAACGGTCAGGCGGTAGCGCCTCGACCACCACGTCGGCATGATCCGCAAGCTCGCCCAGCGCAACGGCCGAGGGGAGGCGGCGAAAATCCTGCGTCAGGGTGCGGACCTTGTCATTCGAGGAAGACGAGGCGGCGGTCAGTGTCAGGCCCGGCACCCCGGCATCCAGCCAGCGCGCCACGGGCAGGCCTATCGCGCCCAGCCCCGCGATGCCAACGGTCAGGCCCCCGGCATCCGATTTCTGCGTAGTCTGTTCATTGGTAGCATTACCCATGTGGCAATTCATACCTGTCTTGAGATATAATATCATATGAATTCTTTCCATTTCACATAAGGGAAATGCATATAATGAAGATGCGCCATCTACAGGTTATTCATGCCGTCATCTCGCATGGTGGGGTTGTGGCGGCGGCGGATGTACTGTCGGTGACGCAACCCGCCATCAGCCGAATGTTGCAAGCCGCCGAAGCCGAACTGGGCCTGACCCTGTTCGAAAAGGTCGGTCGCCGCCTTGTGCCCACCGAGGAGGCCGAGCAGCTGTTCCAGGAGATCGACCCGTTCATCACCTCGTTCCGGTCGGTGCAGGAACGCGTCGTCGATATTCGCGAAGGTCGGCTTGGGATATTGCGGATCGCGGCGACGCCCGGCCTTGCCCATTCGGTTGTGCCCCTGACGCTGGAAAAGGTGTTGCGCAAGCGGCCGGGGATGAAAACCTCGCTGGACATCCGCCGACGCGAGAACGTGCTGCAGATGGTGCGCGCCAACGTGGCCGAACTTGGCCTGGGCCTGTTGCCGACCGATGCGCCCGACATCGTGTCGACCCCGATTGGCAGCGGCCGCATTATCTGTGTCTGCCCGGCCGATCATCCGCTTGCGGCCAACACTGTCGTTCGGCCAAGCGACTTTTCCCGGCATCGGCTGATCATGATGACCCGCGGATCGCCTTTGCATTCCTTGATCGCCTCGGCATTCGATGACGCGCGGCTACCGCTGAACTGGGCGGTGGAAACGCCCTATAGCGCATCGGCGTGCAATCTGGTCAAGGCGGGGTTTGGCGTGGCGCTGGTGGACAGTTATGCCACCCAGCAGATCGAGATGGGGGGCCTTGCGGTTGTGCCGTTCGAACCGAACCTGACGGTCACCGCCCTGCTATACCGTGCACGCCACAGGCCCATGTCCAAGCTTGCAAAGATGTTTTTCACCACCGTGACCGAGCAAAACTAAAGCGTTCCGCCTTTAACCTGAGGCATCAGCTAAAGGCGGAACGCGTAGAACGATTGAGTGGAGCACTGCGTTTCGCGAAAATCTGTTACTCAGGTTTTTCGCGAAACGCTTTAGGGCCAATGGCCCGGGCCGGTCGCCGTGGAAAGGAGCGACCGGCCCGAAGGCGATGATTTCAGCGTGTCGTCAAACCGCGGCGGTCAATTGAACCTCGACCGGCGCGTTTCCCGGCAACGTGGCAACACCGATTGCCGCCCGCGCCCCGACCCCATCGGCCCCGAGTTCGGATTGCAGGTAGTGCGACGCGAAATCGGCAAGCCTTGCATGCGCCGTAAAGCCCGGCTCGGCCGCGATGAAGACCGAAAGGGTCAGGACGGCGGCAAGCGCCTCGCCCTCGGCCAACTGCGCGCGGGCCGCCGTCAATGCGTTTGAACAGGCCAGCACGACCGCATCCCGGTAGTCCTCAAGCGGGACGTCGGCCCGCACCGGACCGGACGCCACCAGACGACCCTGCACCCGTGGCGTCATACCAGAGGTGTAAATGATCGCCCCGTGGCGCATGGCCGGCCTGTAATGGCCTTGCGGGACCGGAATCGCGGCTGTCACGCGCGGTATCTTTCGATCAGGGTGGCCATGCGTTCCAGCGCAGCCACCGACGCCGCGTGATCCTGGGAGAAGTTGAACCGAATGCTGCGGGCGGTATGCGGGCTGAATTCCGTGCCGGGTGTCACGATCACCCCGGCCTGCAGGCGCAGGATCTTCACGAAATCCGCCGGGCTGACCGCCAGTTCGGGCAGGCGCGGAAACAGGTAGCTTCCCGCGCGCGGCGTGCGGGCGAAGACACCTTCGATACCGCGCAGGATCTCCATGAGGTCATCGCGAATACGCTGGTGCTGGCGGATACGCTCGTCCATCCAGCCTTGCGGCTCGTCGAACCATCCGCGCAGCACGGCCTGGGAATACCCCGGCGCACGCAGGCTGACGATGGCCTGAAGCTTTTCCATCCGCGAGATGATCGTCTTCGAGCCGAAGGCGACCCCGAGACGAAACCCCGACAGGGATTCGGTTTTCGATGGGCCCATGATCGTCACGACGTTTTCGGGGTCGATGCTTTCGGCGCGCAGATGGGTATAGTCCACCCCGCTATAGCGCAGACGCGAGTATAGCTGATCGACGATCACCGTCGCCCCGTAGCGGTCGGCAAGGGCCGCGATCTGTTGAATTTCCCGGGGGGAATAGATCACCCCGGCCGGGTTGTTCGGGTTCGAGAAAAGGAAGGTCTTCGCCCCCGCCTTGAACGCCTCTTCCAGCTCTCCAAGGTCGAGCCCGGCTTCGTCGCCGCTGGCCTCGGTGTAGTTCATCTGCACCGGGAGGATCTCGCCCTCGAAAAACTCGACCAGTTTACGGTTCGCAAAATAGTCGGGCTGTACGATGGCCACCTTGTCGCCCGTGGTCACGGTCGAGGCGATGGCAAGGAACAGGGCCCCTTGCGTTCCGGGCGTGATAAAGAGCCCATCCGCCGCATCCACCGGCGCGCCGGTAAAATCGGCCAGACGCGGCGCCAGCATTTCCCGGATGCCCATATCGCCGCGGTACTCGGTATAGGCCTGCGCACCGCCTGCCTTGAACCCGGCCTCGAACAGTTCGAAGGCCCCCGGGGTGGGTTCATGCGCGTCGACATCCCCATGTGAG
This sequence comes from Roseovarius sp. MMSF_3281, assembly GCF_030733685.1. Classification (GTDB taxonomy): domain Bacteria; phylum Pseudomonadota; class Alphaproteobacteria; order Rhodobacterales; family Rhodobacteraceae; genus Roseovarius. The sequence continues at coordinate 160,958 of NZ_JASHIM010000004.1, read as the reverse complement.
AAATCGACGGGCCGCCCCTCCAGGGGGTCTCCGCGCAGTATTTCTTCGATCCCGGTTGAGGTCTGGCGGACCTCTTGCCCCGGTGCGTTATCGGTGCCCAACCTGCGGAACTTGTCTTCTATCGACATGATGTCCTCCTGAAAATGCGAATGGCCGCGAACACCCCATGGTTCGCGTTTCGACCGCCAGTCTAGGCCCGAAACAAATGCAGAAAAAGTTGTCATATGTATTTTCAAACGATAGAAATTCTATCTTATGGATATTCGATTTCTGGAATCTTTCGTGGCCATCGCCGAATGCGGCTCGATCGCCGAGGCGGCGCGGCGGTTCAACCTTACCCCTGCCGCCATGGCACAGCGGTTACGCGCCCTTGAACATGAGCTGGGCCACGACCTTGTTCGGCGCGCCGGGCGGACCGTGCGCCCGACGGCATCCGGGCTGGCGGTGCTGAGCCATGCACCGTCGGTGATCGAAAGCGTTCGCGATCTACGCTCCATCGCGGCCAACGAAGAACCCGCCGGGCAACTGAGGATAGGCGCCACGGCGACCACCCTGTTGGGCCTTTTGCCCGATGCCATCGCCCGGCTGCGCGTTTCACACCCCAAGATCGAGTATTTCCTGCAGCCGGGCTCATCGGCGGCGCTGTATCGCGGGCTACTTGACGGCGAGCTGGATGCCGCCGTGATCGTACGCCCCCATTTCCCGATCCCGAAATCGCTTAACTGGCTTACGATCAGGGAAGAGGACATGTTGCTTATCGCCGCCGGCGACGTCGATCTGGGCGATCCTCACGCGGCCATCATGAGCCATCCTTTCATCCGCTATGACCGCAACCAGTGGGGCGGCCAGATCGTTGAGCGTTACCTGCAAAGGAACCGTTTGAGGGTACAGGAATGGCTGGAGCTTGATGCGCTGGATGCCATTGCCTCGATGGTCAACCGGGGGCTTGGCGTCTCGATCGTGCCGGACTGGGCCCCACCCTGGCCCGAGGGTTTGACACTTCGCAAAAAGCGCCTGTCCGGGTGCGGAGTGCGCGAAACCGGCATCCTGTGGTCGTCCTCCAGCGCCCGCATCGCGGCGATCAACGCCTTCGTCGATTTCTGTGCAGAGCCCCGACCGCGGGAGAACGCCAGCAAGCAGGCCGAATAACCCGCCCCCGGCACCATCGGACCGGGTACCAAGGCAACAGCCCACGCCCCCCGGTTCGGCGGACGGCCAGCATGGCGGAATCAATTTGGATGGAAAGGCGTGAAGGACCGTTCACGCGCTGCTGAGCGGCGGCCCCTTGGATGCGATATTATTGAGGGCCTTATCCTTGCCCCCCACTCGCGCCCCATCGGCAAGATGCCGGTGAACGAATAAAGGCCGCCGCGTAGCGCGGCGGCCTTTCCGTGCAAGCGAACACGCCTCAGAAAGCGAGGTTCGCCGTCAGGCTGATCGCGCGGCCCGGTTCTGTCAACGCGATCACGTTACCCTGCCCGACCCCGTCGGACGAGCGACTCGTGTAGGTTTCGTCAAAGACGTTGCGCAGGTCCAGGCGCATCTCAAGCCGGTCGAAGCTGCTTGGCGTGTAAGTTGCGTAAAGGTTGACCACCTCGTAGCCCGACAGCGGCACCGGGGTATCGCGGTTCTCGAAGGCAAGCTCTGCCGTGCCGCCAAGGGTCCACTCGTTGCTCACATCAATGGCACCTTCGAAGGCAATCGCCTTGCCGACGGGCCGGCCAAGGTAATACGCCGTCGAACCGATGGTCGTGCTGTTCAGGTCGACATCCGCATCGGTGTAGTTGGCCCGGATGAACCCGTTGCCCCAGTTATAGCCGACCGACGCCTCCCAGCCCTTGGATGAGAGGTCAGCAATCGCGCCCCGGGCACCGCTGGCGGGTAGCACGGCGTTGATATCGTTGACGTAGGTTTCGAAATACGCGCCGCTCACCTGCCACGGACCCTGCTCATAGCGCAGGCCGATCCGGCCCGCATCCGACCGAGACGTGGTAAAGCCGTTATAGGTCCAGGCCCCGCCGAAATTGATCAATGCCGCTTCGCCCAGTTCGTACCCGCCCCAGCTGTGGGCGTAGCCCGCATTCAGGGTCAGCGCATCGGTGATCTTGAAATCGACCGAGCCGTTGGCGCTGCCACCGTCGTCCTTGAAGGTCTGGCCGGTGGCGGCCTCGAACTCCTGCCAGTCATAGCGTGCGCCATAGGACACCGAGACACGCGCGCCGAGATCCTGCCGCGCCTGTGCAAATATCCCGATGTTGCGATGATCCTCGCGCCCCGAACTGCCGAACGGACCCGGGCCACGACCGAAACCCGAGGCGGATTCGTCGAAGAAATCGACACCCACCGAAAGGTCGCCGCCAGCGATGGCAAAGCGGTTCTTGAACGTCCCGCTGAAGCTTTCGTTCTTGCCGAAGACACCCGAAGCGTCGATCTCCTGCTCGTTATAGCTCAGTTGGAAAAACGGATCGAACCAATCTGTCGCCGTGTCCTTGGTATAGGTCAGCGTATAGGAAGTGCGCTTCGACAGCGCCGGGACAAGCACGCTGGGCCGGCCCACCACGCCGCTAAAGTCGGGCCGGATGAATATGATGCCGCCGGGCCCCGCCTGCCCGGCCCGCAGGCCCGTATCCTCGGTCTGGGAGGCCGCGAATTCCAGCCGGTGACCCGTCGGAGAGGTATAGGCGAACTTGCCCAGGTAGCTGGCGAGATCGGCCCCCGAACCGGGCACTGTCACGCCGCTGCCGTCTTCGTAGCTGTCGCTGTCCGATCGCGTGCCGCTTATCAGGTATTCGAACCCGCCATTGCGCCCGAACACCGTCAGCCCGGCGCGGCCCCGGTCCTTGTTGCTGCCGAAACTCAGCGTCGTCATGCCACCGAAATTGTCGCCGTCTTCCAGAAGGTCGGCGGCATCCTTGGTTTCATAGGCCAGCGAGCCGGCCAATGCGTTTGGCCCGGCATCCGCCGGAGCCAGCCCCTTGCTGACCTCGACCTTCTTCAGAAGCGCCGGGTCGATCAGAACGTTGCCGGTGTGGTGAAACGCCGATTTGTTCTGCCGCGCCCCGTCAATCGTGACCGACAACAGGCTTTCCTCGACACCGTTGACGAAGACCTTGTTGGCAATCGCCGCGCCGCCGCTGGTGGTGACCGAGGTTTCGCCGTCGAATACATCGCGGATGGATTGCGGGTTGCGCTGTTCGATTTCTTCTTCCGAAATCTCGTCGTTGCCCAGAAGCGCCTGCGCTTCTGGTGAGCCGATGCGGATCGTACCGAGGAAACCGGCGCCTTCGGCGTCCTGCGCGAAAGCGGCAGGCACGGGAACGAAAGCGGTCGTGATCAGCAAAACGCTGAGGCGAGAGAGGTTCATGACTGTGTCCCATTTCATTCTTGTCGAAGCTGGGTACGTGCGGTCATGCTTCCCTGGCGGTTCTGCGGCGACGTTTAAGCGCCGGTGCGCAAAGTGCAAGCATCATCATCCGCAACCCATGGCCGGGCTGGTAATATTGCATCAATGCCGCCGCTCTGGCGGCCCCGGCGCGGGTTCAGACAGCCACGAAGGTCTGTCCGCCAATCCTGTGCACAGCCGCGTCGGTTCCGAAAACATCGTGCATCAGCCTGCCATCCACCAGCGTTTCGGCATCGCCCTGCGGGCCGATTTGCCCGCCTTTCATGGTCACGATATGATCGGCGTAGGCACAGGCATAATTGATGTCATGCAGCACGATCACCACCGTGCGCCCATGTTCCCGCGCCAGCCTTTGCAACAGCGCCATAAGCGACCGCGACGCCGCGATATCGAGGTTGTTCAACGGCTCGTCCAACAGCAAGTAGTCGGTATCCTGCGCAAAGATCATGGCCAGTAGCGCGCGCTGTCTCTGGCCGCCCGACACGGTATCCAGCGTCCGCTGCGCCAGCCCGTCCAGATCGAACAGCGTCAGCGCCTCGGCGACCTTTTCGCGGTCATGCTTGCCGGGACGCCCCAGGTGATGCGGGTAGCGCCCGAATGCCACCAGCTCCGCGATGGTCAGGCGCGGCGCGATCTCGGAACTTTGCGGCAAGATAGCCAGCCGCCGCGCCAGCGTGTTTGACGCGCAGGCCCCGACCTCTAGCTCGTCCACCATGATGCGCCCCGTCCGGTGCCGCGCCAGCCGCGCGATCAGCGACAGAAGCGTACTTTTGCCCGCCCCGTTCGGCCCGATCAGCGCGGTGACCTTACCCTTCGGAATCTCCAGTTCGATATCGTGCAGCACCGTGCTACCGCCCAGCGCATGGCTTACACCCGTCACGGAAATCATCGCTTCAATCCTTTCATCACCAGGAACAGGAACAGCACGCCCCCCGCAAGGTCGATCACCACGGTCAGCGGCGTCACCAGCCCGAACACACGTTCAAGCAGGGCCTGCCCCCCGATCAGCGTCGTGGCCGAAATCAGCGCGGCAGATATCAGCAACACCGCGTGCCGCCCCGTCGGCGTCACCGCATGGGCGATGCTGACCACCAACAGCCCCAGGAACGCCGTCGGCCCCACCAGCGCGGTCGCCACCGACACCAGCACGCCGATCAGGACCAACACCTGCAACGTGCCGCGGCGCACGTCCTCGCCCAGGTTGATCGCCGCCTCGCGCCCCAGCGACAGCACGTCCAGCCGATGCCGCATGCGCCACGCACCGATCAGCGCCGCACCGATTGTCACGGCCGAAATGGCCAGCAGGCCGGTCTCGATCTGGTGGAACCGGGCATAGGACGATACCTGCACGACGCTGAATTCGTTGGGGTCCAGCATCCGCACCAACAGGGTGCGCAGCGACCGGAACAGCACGGTCAGCACCAGCCCGGTCAGGATCATTCGCATCAGGTCGGGCCGCTCTTGCAACAAAAGCGTTCCGAACAGCAGCAGCGACGCCCCGGTCATCAGCACCAGCGACACGGTGAACTGTATCCACGAGGTGACGACAAGCTCATCCGTCATCCCGAAGACGAATACCCCCATCGCCACAATCAGCACGAACAACTCGTCGAACCCCATGATCGACGGGGTCAGGATGCGGTTCTGCGTGATGGTCTGGAACAGAACCGTCGAAGTCGACAGCGCCACCGCCACAAGGCATAGCGCCGCCAGCTTCGCGCCCCGGAACTCCAGCACGAAACCCCAGTTGCCGCGCGCGCCGATCGTCATGTACGCCACCGCCGACGCCACGCACAGCACCGCAAGAACGATCAGCCGCCTACGGTGCATGACGCGCCGGGCGGTAAAGCAGCCAGATAAAGACGACCGACCCGATCACCCCCAGAACCGTGGCCGAGGGCATCTCGAACGGATAGCGCAGCACACGGGCCAAGATGTCCGCCACCAACACCAGCCCCGCGCCCGTCATCGCGATCACCGGCAGGGTGCGGCGCAGGTTGTCGCCCATCATGCGCGACACGATGTTGGGCACGATCAGCCCGACAAAGGGAATGATACCGACGCTGACCACGGTCAGCCCGCTGACCAGCGACACGGCCAGAAGCCCGAACAGTATCACCTGCCGGTAATTGAGCCCAAGGTTGATGCTGGCCGCGTGCCCCAGCCCCAGGATCGAGAACTGGTCGGCGGCCACGAAGCACAGCACTGCGGCCACGGCGGCAAGCCAAAGGGTTTCGTACCGGCCCTGCAACACGCCCGAGAATTCCCCGGTCACCCAGACGCCGATCATCTGCAACAGGTCGTTCTGGTAGGCCACGAAGGTCACGCCGGCCCCGATCACCCCGCCATAGACCAGCCCCACAAGCGCAACCATATATGGCTGCGTCGGGGGCAGCCGCCGCGCGAGGACCAGGAAGCCGGCGGTCGAGGCGAACGCCGTCGCCGAGGCCATCGCGATCTTTGCAAAAAGCGATGCCGCCGGCGCGTAAAGCGTGACCAGCAGGATACCCAGCGCCGCGCCCTCCCCCGTGCCAACCGTCATCGGTTCGACGAACCGGTTGCGCACCAGCATCTGCAGGATCGTTCCGGCCACCGCCAGCGACGCGCCGGTGATCAGCACGGCGAACAGGCGCGGTGCGCGGCTCACCGCAAGCAGTTGCAAGGCTTCGGAGTCTCGCAACAGCGCACTGGGGCGCAAATCAATCACGCCGATGAAAAGCGACAGGCCCGAAAGCGCCAGCAGCCCCACCAGCCCGAGGACGACCCTCCACATACGTCAGTTTCCGGAAAACGCGGCGATCATCTGGTCCATGGTGGCCTCGAGGGCCTGCACCCCACCCGCCGCGATATAAATGGGCGCGCTGTCCAGGTAAACGACCCTGCCCGATTGCCACGCTTTCGTTTCGCGCACCAACGCGTTGTCCAGCGTCGATTTCGCCGTCTCGACATCCCCGATCGCGGCGCTGCGGTCGATCACCAGGATCACGTCGGGGTCAACCTGGCGAATGAATTCGAAACTGATCGCCTCGCCATGGTCCGAGCCGGAAATCTCTTCGGAGGCCACCTCCAGCCCGAAGGCGGTGTGAAGCCAACCGAAGCGCCCCGACGCGCCATAGGCCGATACCTTCGGGCCGTTCGTCATCACGATCAGCGTGCGCCCCGCGCCCGAAGCGGCCTTTGTGACCTCGGCCTGCTTGCGCGTCAGGGTCTCGGCCAGTGCCGCGGCCTCGGCCTTCTTGTCGAAAATCGCGCCATAGGCCTCCAACCGTTTCAGCCCTGTCGCCAGCGTCCTGTCGTGGATCGTCATGTCGATCGTCGGGGCAATCCTGCCAAGGTCAGGCACCTTGTCATGGCTGCGCCCCCCGGCGATGATCAGGTCGGGCTGCAAGGCATACAGCGCCTCCATGTCCGGCTCGAACAGGGTGCCGATACGCTCTGCATCCGCGGCCGCATCCTCGAGGTAATCAAGGTAGACATTGGAAATCGTGCCGCCCACTTCGACGCCCAACGCCTCCAGCGTATCGAGTACGGCCATGTCGTAGACGGCGACGGTCTCGGGGTTCGGCGCCACGGACACGGCCCCGCGAAACGTGTCGACGGTCACGTCCTGCGCGACGACGGGGCCTGCCGAAAGGCAAAGCGCAAAGGCGAATTTTCGGAACATGTCTTCCCTCTGTCTTGTAATACCCGCATGGCTGGGAAGTCTGGCTTTGCAGGTGCGATTTCGGCTTGCTTAACCGGAGACAAAAGAAGAGTCTACGGCCAAGAGATCACGAAACGGAGGCGGCCATGCCCACCATCATCGGACGCATCGAAACCGAGAACGGCGCGAAATACCTTACGCAGCTATGCAAGCATTTCGCCCACAAGATCGACGCCGAATACGATGGCAACCATGGCCGGGCCGACTTTGTCTTCGGCCCCGCGATCATGGAGGCCGATCCGCAGGGGCTTACGATCCGCTTCGAAGTGGACAAGGACGAGAACGTGCCCGCCGCCAAGGGCGTCATCGACAATCACCTCGTGACCTTCGCCCACCGCGAAAATATCCAGGGCATGGAATGGGCCGCAGCCTGACGCGGGTGCTCTGCCCGGACCGCACCGGCCCGGGCAGCGCCCAGTTCAGAACCGCAGCGTGGCCCGCAGGTTGAAGGACCGGCCCGGTTCGCGCAGCGGTGTGACCGTCGCGAAGTCCTGACCATAGGTCGCCCGCTCGGTGTAGGTTTCGTCGAAGATGTTGTCGATCTCCGCCCGCACGGTCAGGTTCTCCATCTGGCGGGGGGTATACTCGGCAAAGGCATTGACCACCTCGAACCCGCCGATCTTGCCGCCGGGTGCACCCGCCGCCGATTTGTCGAAGACGATCTGCGCATCCGCACCCAGCGTCAGGCCCGACCTGTCCCAGGTATTGGCCACCTCGAAGACAAGGTTGTCGCCAAGGGGCGTCGACAGGTACCGCCCGGTATAACTGTCGGCGGGGCCGCCATTGACCTTGGTGTCGATATCGGCATAGGCGATCCGCGCAAACCCGCTCGACCATGTGTAGGCCGCGCCAACCTCGAAACCTTCGGTGTCGAGGTCCGAAACCTGCCCCGGTCCGCCGTTGAAGAGACCCGTTGTCGGATCAAGCAGGGTCCGCGCGTTGTCGATATCCGTCTTGAACAGCTTGGCGTTGAAGTCCCACCTGCCAACCCGGTAGTTGGCCCCGAGGTAATAGTTCTCGGAGGTCACCGGCTCGATCGAGGCAGGGTATGCCCAGGCCGGATCGAAGAGGAAGCTTTCCGCCAGCGCGATACCGCCCCACACGCGCGAGGCCCCGGCGCTGATCGTAAGCGCATCGGTCACGTCGAAATCCCCGGCGATATTCGCCGACAGCCCGTCATTGTCATAACTCGTGCCATCGACGCCCTCGAACTCCTGGAAATCGTAGCGCGCGCCCGAGGACAGGCGAAGCCGCTCGGTTATGTCCAGTTCCGCTTGTGCGAACAGGCCGATATTCGTGGCCTTCTCCTCGGCAAAGAAGACCGCCGTGCCCTCGCCGTTGATATCCGCCACGTCACTATAGAAATCGAGACCCGCGTTGACGGTGCCGTTCGCCAGTTGAAACTCGTTCTGGACCTTGCCGGTGAAACTGGTGGTCTCGCCTGAATAGGCATCCGTCGCGCCCGGCATCGGCCCGGTGTAAAGCTCGGTCGAATTATAGGCGACCTGCACCGAGGGGTTCCACATCTCGGTGGTGTTGCCGAAATCGTAAGACAGGACAAGGTTCTGGCGTTCCAGTGTATAGGTCCGCGTCGCCAAAACGCCGCGAAGGCCCGCGAAATCCGCCCTTAACGGTCTTTGGGCATCGTCGCGCACGGACTCGTAGCTCAGCTCCAGCCGACCGCCATTTTCCGCGTTATACGCGACCTTGGCCAACCCGCTGGTCAGCCCCGTACCAGACCCCGTGATATCGACGCCCGAGCCGTCCTCGCGCAGGCCCCCATCCGCGTATTTGCCGAAGGCAAGGTATTCGAACTGCCCCGACACGCCGAAAAGCGCCAGGCTGTTGGTGAAGACATCGCCGTTGCTTTGGTACTCGGTGATGAAGCGCCCGCCGAATGTGCGCCCCTCCTCCAACAGGTCTTGTACGTCCTTCGTTTCGAACGCAATGGCACCGGCCATGGCCCCCGGTCCCGCATCCGCCGGCGCAACACCCGGGTCCACCCGCACCGCCTTCAGCAGTTCGGGGTCGATATAGGTCGTGGCGCTGTGGTGAAAGATCCGGTTGTTCTGACGCGCACCGTCAATGGTGACGTTCAGGTTATTCTCTTCAACCCCATTCACGTAGATCTTTTGCGAGATGGGCAGCGAACTTCCAACCGATACCGACGGCTCGGACTTGAAGACTTCCTGCAGATCCTTCGGCGTCGTGCGCGTCAGGTCCTCGTTGTCGATCCCGATGGAGGTGGTGGCATCCGACCCGATAAAAATCGTGCCGAGTACGAATGGTTCGGGTGCTTGCGCCAACGCGCCCCCGGTTCCGATGATGAAAATAGCCGACGCAAACGGCGTGACAGTGCGCATATCCATTCCCCAGTAGATTTGGTCTTGTTCTGGGTAGCGGATAATTGGCTGCCTGTTCGCCACACTTTTCACAAGGCGCCCGGAATTGCAATGAGAACCACTCGCGCCCCGGCAAGGGCGACACCCCAAGCGGCGGGATGGTCCGGGGCGCGGAATCCGGCATGCGCAACCCACCGACGCATAGAGCGCCTACGGCAGGCCAAGCGTCATTGACCGCATACCGGTTCGAGCACCTTTGCGGGTCCGTGTTCGAATTTTCGCGAAATCGCGCGGGTCAGACGATCAACACCGGCACCGGAGACAGGTATGTGACCTTCTGCGAGACACTGCCCAGAAGATAACCTTCCATTGATCCCATGCCACGGCGGCCGATCACGATGAGGTCGATGTCGTGTTCCTTGACGAACTTGACGATGTTACGCGACGTGGCACCGGATTTGACGAAGGCGCGGACGTCGGTCTTGCCGGCGTCCTGCGCGCGTTTCTTCGCGGTGGCCACGACCTCTTCGGCGTGGCTGCGCATGGCGTCGTCCATGTTACCCGGATCTTCCTGGCGCACCATCGAAAGCGACGCCTCCAGCATGGAATGGTGGCGATAGACCGTCAGGATGGTGACAGCCGCGCCGCCGCAAAGCTCGGCCATTTCAAGGGCCCGGTCGAGGGCCAGCTCGGAATTGGGCGACCCGTCGAAGGGTACCAGTATGGACTTGTACATCTCTGTCTCCCGTTTATTTCGCGAAGGCAAGGTCCCGCAGGAACAAGGCGATCTGGGGGAAGAAGATCAGCAGCACGGCGACCGATAGCAGGATGAAAATGAAGGGTGGCGTACCGCGGATCACCTCCATGTACGGACGCTTGAACACGGCGATGGCCGTGAAAATATCGCATCCGAAGGGCGGTGTGGCCGACCCGATAGCGACCTGCAGCGTGATGATCGTGCCGACCAGAACCGGGTCGAGGCCGACGGAATCGACCACGGGGGCGAAGATCGGGACCAGAACGAGGATCACCACGATCGGGTCGACGAACATGCAGCCGACGAAGAATGCCACCGAGATCACGAACAGCACCCCGATCTGGCCCATCTCGTCGATGCCGATGGACCCAAGGATCTGCTGCGGGATCTGGGCGAAGGAAATCACCCATGAGAAGGCCGCGCCGACACCCACGAGGATGAAGACCACGGCGGTGATGAGACCGGTGGATTTCGCGGTTTCGTAGACGCCCTTGAGGTCGAGTTCGCGGAATATGAGAACCTCGAGCACCAGCGCGTAAAACACACAGGCGGCGGCCGCCTCGGTCGGGCTGAAGATGCCGCCGTAGATGCCGCCGATGATGATCAGCGGAAAGCCCAGCGGCCAAAGCGCCTTGCGCCCGGCGACGAGGCGTTCGCCCCAACTGTATTTCGGTTCGGTCGGCACGTTGTTGCGAACAGCGTAGATCCAGGCGTAGATCGAGAACAGGAACAGGATCAGCAGGCCCGGCCCGATACCGGCGATGAAAAGCTCGGCGATCGAGGTGTTGGAGACAACGCCGTAGATGATCATGCCGATAGAGGGCGGGATCAGGAAGGCGATATCCGAGGAATTGACGATAAGCGCAAGGATGAAGCTGTCGTTGTAACCCGCCTTCTGCATCCGGGGGCGCAGCGGAGAGCCGACGGCGACCACGGTCGCCTGCGTGGAGCCCGAGACCGCGCCGAACATGGTACATGCGGCGGCGGTGGATACGGCAAGCCCGCCCTTTAGGTGGCCCACGAAGGACATGACAAGGTCGATCAGACGGTTGGCCGACTGCCCGCGTGTCATGATATCGGCGGCGAAAATGAACATTGGCACCGCAATCAGCGAGGCGGGCCGGATACCGGCCATGATCTGCTGGATCATGGTTTCAAGCTGCCCGAAGCCGCCGAACATGGTGTAAAACCCCACGAAGGCACCGACAATGAGCGGGATCATCATCGGAAAGCCCAGCAGCAAAAGTACGATCATGATGGAAAAGATGGTCAGGGCCATGTCTCAGACCTCCTTCTCGTCGTCGTCATACCCTTCGAGCACGGCGGTCGAGAGGTAGATATCTTTGTCGATGATGTTCTTGATGGCCGTCAGCAGGTACTGCACGCCGGTCATGAAAAAGCCCACGGGCACCCAGACCAGCGTGATCCAGACCGGGATCTGAAGCGAGGGCAGCACGCGGCCGCGTCCGGCCTGCGTAAGAATGTAGCCATAGGCGTACCAGGCAAGGCCCAACATGAAGACCGCCGTGACAAGCGTGATGACGATCATCATCAACTTGCGCCCCTTGGGCGGCATGGTGTCGTAGATCGCCGACATTCGGATGTGCCGCCCGTGGCGTGCCGCATAGCTGATCCCGGCGAAGGTAATGAGGATGATGAGGATACGGTTAAGTTCCTCGGAGAAGAAAATGCTGTTCTGAAAAACGAAGCGCCCGATCACGTTGGCAATGGTATTGGCCGCCATCAGCAATACGCCGACGGCAAGCATCACCGCCTCGATCTTACTTATGAGAATATCAATGGTTCCAAGAAAACCGGGCAGCGTGGATACGTATTCGCCCGTGGGTTCGTCGTCCATTCCCGTCGTGTCGGTCTGCGACTGAATCTGAGAGCCGTGTTCGTCTGACATTGGCTGTCCCCGCGTTCAATAGATGCCACGGCGGCCACGCGAAAGGCGCAGCCGCCGTATGGTCTTTTATAATTATTGCACGGCTTCGAGATCGGCCTTCAGCTGGTCAAGAATCTTCTTCCCGCCGTCGCCGGTCATTTCAAGGAAGGTTTCCTCGACCGAAGCACCGGCCTCGACGAAAGGCTGACGCTGTTCTTCGCTGAGGGTATTCACCTCCATCTCGGGCTTGGCTTCCTTGATGTTCTCGATGCTCTGTTCGTGAAGGCCCTTCTGGTAGTCGATGATGTGGTCGAAGGCGACGTCGATCGCGTCCTGGACCACCTGCTGATCCTCTTCGGACAGACCGTCATAGAAATCCTTGTTGGCCATCACGGCGGTGGTAAAGTTGTTGTGGCCGGCACAGGTGATGACCTCGGTCACCTCGTACATCTTGGTCGAATCGATGAAGAACATCGGGTTTTCCTGACCCTGGATGATACCGGTCTGAAGCGCGCCGTAAACTTCGCCCCACGGCAGCGGCGTGGGCGTGGCACCGAAGGCTTTGTAGCTTTCAACCAACAGCGGGTTGGTCATCACGCGGAACTTGACCTGGTCGAGATCGGGCGGCCCGGTGACCGGTTCCTGCGTGGTCATGCAGACCTCGCCCTCGGGGAACATTGTCAGGAGTTCCAGACCCTGCTCGGCGTAAAGCTCTGGGAACATCTCGTTGATGGCCTTCGAGGTGCGGAAAAACTCGCCCAGCTTTTCGGTGCTCTGCGGCAGCAGGTAGGGCACGAAGAAAACCTGTGCCTCGGGGATAAGCGACCCGGTGAAACCCGGGCTTTGGTCGACGAATTGCAGGATACCGGTCTGGGCCTGTTCCATCGTGTCGGCGGATTCGCCAAGAGTGCCGTAGGGAAAGAGTTGCACGGTGTGGTCGGAATTGGCCTCGACCTCTTCCTTGAACTTCTGGGCATAAACACCCTGCACCTCGTCGAGCGCCTCTTCAAAAGCATATCGCCAAGTGTCTGCCTGAGCGACGCTTGCGCTGAACGTCATGCCGGTTGCAATGGCTGCCGCCAAGGATGTGTGCAAAAATCTAGCCATGGCCAATCTCCTTATTACTGCGTCATTTCGTCTAAGCTGACGCCGTGATTGTAACCTGTCAATGATCCATTACAAATAACTCCAAAGTAAAACCGCGTGCATGCCACCAGCGCAGTGATGGAAATACCCTATTATTATCAATGTGTTACTAAGTGATCTCCAAATTTTGCCAACGCCTGGAAGTGCTTAGGAAAATAAAAGCTGATCTGGGCGCAAAACAGGAATTCCCCCGCGGGTTGTCGTGAAAAGAGGCGGTCGGACACCGAAAGATGGACGCGACCGGCCCCTAGACACCGGTCACGCGCTTCGCGTCGTCAAGGCCCTTTGGACCGCATGGCCGCTGCCCGGCGTTCGAATTCATGGTAATCCGCCACGATGCCGGTTCCCAGTACCAACGCCGGGGCCTTGGGCATCCGGCGGGCCGTGCGCAACAGCCATTCCGCCGGGTTCATCGCGCTTTCCTCATGGGGTTGACGTTGGTGTGGCAGGTCAGAGGAGGGTTGGCGCAGGCCTTTGGGATGCCATCATGTCGACCCGATATCTAAGCGGCGCACCGTCATATCATCGCATCGAGGCTTCGCCCCTGCGTCGCCATCCACTGACGCGCCCCTTCAAAAACGGCGGTATAGACGGCGCGGCCCGTGGCCTCGCCGATCTCGGTGTGCAGCCCAGCATATTTGACGCCCCCCTCGAAAGCGGCGATGGCAACGCAATCGGTGCCCGTGCCCGTCGCCCGCCCGGGGGCAAGCGGCATGTCGACATCCATGACGGCGGCGGTGCGCGCCTGCACCGCGACACTCATCGCTTCCAGCAAGGCGGGCTGGGTCAAACTGCGGTTCAGGCGCAGCGCCACGTTGATCGTGCCCCAGTCCTGACCGGAACGGTCCAACCTGTGGCCCACCCGTTCGGCATTGGACAGGCCCACCGTGGCCACGGCTTGGGCCTCGGTTGCGCCGGAGGCGACTGTGGCTTGTGTCACCTGCCGGATATCCCGCGACGTCAGGAAGGTAACGGCATCTTCGGCGCCGCGCTGTGCAAGCTGACGTTCAAGCCACGCCTCGACATCAAGGTCCGGGGGCAGGTCGGCGTTACGCACTTCGCGCCAGAGGATACGCCGGGCCTTCACAAGACCGGGGCGATGCACGGCCCAGCTTAAGACCTGCATTTCACGTCCCAGATCGAATTCAAGCCAAGGACGATCAAGCATCACCGCGCTCATCGGATCACCTCAAGCGGTTGGTAAATCGGGCCGTCTTCGGTGCTGCGGTACCACGCGGTGATATGGAAAACATGCGCAATGCGTTCAGGCGTAAGCACCTCTGCGGGCGGGCCATCGGCCACCAGCCCGCCCTCGCCCAGCATCACGATCCGCGTACAATGCCGCGCCGCAAGGCTGAGATCGTGAAGCGAGACAAGTACGGATTTACCCGCCTTCGCCAGGTTGCCAAAGGTTTGCATGGTGGAAATCTGATGTGCCGGATCAAGACCGGCAACCGGTTCATCGGCCATCAAAAGCGGTGTGTCCTGCGCAAGCGCCCGCGCGATCAGCACCCGCGCCTGCTCCCCGCCCGACAGCCGGGTCGCGGCGCGGTCGCGCATATTCTCAAGCTCCATCCACGCCAGCGCCTCGTCCCGGCGCTGCCGGTCCACCTGCGATGGCTGGCGGCTGGTCATATGCGGCAAACGGCCCAGCATGACCACGTCTGCCACGCTGACCGGCCAGGCAATCTCGCGCGATTGGGGCATCCACGCCACCTGCCGGGCGCGCTCGGCCTGCGACAGGGCGGCCAGCGTGCTTTGCCCGGAGGACGGCAAAAGGCCAAGCGCCGCCCGCATCAGCGTTGTCTTGCCGGCACCGTTCGGGCCGATCAGGCCGACAAGTTCGCCAGTCCCGATGGAAAGCGAGATATCGCGAAACACGTCACGCCCGCGCAAGCACACCGAGAGGTTGGACAGGGTCAGAAGGCTCATATCCGCTCCTGTCTGAGTTTGAGGATCAGGTGCAGGAAAAGCGGCGCGCCCACAAGCGCCGTAAGAACGCCGAGCTTGAGGTCGCGTTCAGGCAGGATAACGCGCACGGCAATATCGGCGGCCAGGACCATTGCCGCACCACCAAGCGCCGAGGCCCAAAGCAACCGCGAGGGCCGCGCGCCCACCAGTGGGCGCAGTATATGCGGCACCACCAGCCCCACGAAACCGATCGCACCGGCCACCGCCGTTCCGGCCCCCACCACGCAGGCCGTGCCAAGCACCAACTTGAGGCGCAGGCCCTTGGGGGCCATGCCCAAGGCCTCGGCGGCGTCCTCGCCAAGAGTGAGGGCATCAAGCCCACGGCCAAGCGATGCAAGGATCGCGATACCCACCGCCATGAAGGGCAGGACAAGCCAGACATGGGTCATCGAGCGGTCGGCAAGCGAGCCCATCATCCAGAAGACGATCTCATTGGCGGCAAAGGGATTGGGCGAAAGGTTAAGCACCAGCGAGGTCAGCGCACCGGCAAGCGCCGAGACAGCAATGCCTGCAAGAATAAGCGTCAGCGACCCGCCCCTTGGCCCGGCAAGCAGCATCACAAGCATGACGCCCGCCAGTGCCCCACCCAATGCCATAAGCGGCAGGCCAAGGGCGAAAGTCGCCGAGAGACCCGTCTGGATCGCCAGCACCGCGCCAAACGCGGCCGAGCCCGAAACCCCGATCAGCCCCGGTTCGGCCAGCGGGTTGCGCAGGTAGCCCTGCATCGCCGCCCCCGCCAACCCAAGCGAGCCACCGATCAGAAGCGCAAGGATCATGCGCGGCAGGCGAATCTCGCGCATGACCAGCGTGATCGGCCCACCATCGCCGGTGACAAGGGCCGCAAGGCTGTCGCCCGGACCGATGCCCGCCGGGCCGGTCAGCAGCGAAACCGATGCGAGGGCCACCACCAAGACCCAAAGAACGATCATCAGCCGGCTCATTCGGCCTGCCCGGTGATGTCTTTGCGGGCCGCCGCAAGCTGTTCGATGGCGCGTAACACATAAGGCGTCCCACACACCCAATCGTGGTCGGCCATCGTGGCATTGGCGCGATCGTGCCGCAGCGCCTTGACCACCGGATGTTCGAGAATCGCCTCGGATCGCGACGCACCCGGATAGGGCCGTGCGGTGATGACGATATCGGGGTCGGTCATCGCCAATATTTCAAGCGAAAGCTTACGGCCCATGGCGTAGCCGCCTGTACCCACGGGATTATCGAACCCCGCCACACGCAGGATTTCCCCGGCCAGCGTGTCGTCGCCCGCCGTGTAGCCATTCGCATAATAGACCACCGCGCTAGGATTGGGGGTGCCCCCGGGCCCAAGGGTGGCAAGGCGGGCATCGAACCCTTCGATCACGGCCTCTGCGGTGTCTTGACGGTGCAAAACGGTGCCCATTTGCCGGATACGCTCGCGCACATCGTCCAAGGAATTCGCCGGTTTGAAAAGCGCCACCGGAATATCGAGCTGCCGCAGCAAATCCACCGTTGCGCGATCAGACCATGCCCCGGCCACCACGAGGTCCGGTTGCATAAGATAGATTTCCTCGGCAAGCCCGTGGTTGACCTTGTAGTCGCGGGCCGTGTCGACCATGGCCGAAACCCGCGGATCAAGCGCAATATGGCTGACCGAATGGAGTTGCCCCTTGTCGGCCAGCAGCATGGAGAGTTGATCGGTACACAGGTTGATCGACACCACGCGCTCGGGCGCGGCGGCCTGCGCCGCGCCCGCGATAAGACAAGCGCACAGCACAAGGCTGTGCGCCGCACGCCGTATGGCTTTAGTATTCCGCACGAAGCCCGACAAAGACAGCCCTGTCGGACGTGCCATAGCCGCCAACCTGTTGATACTGTTCATCCAGTACATTGTGCACCGATAGATAGGCCGTAGTGCCTTCGTTTATCTCATAATCAAAGCCCAAATCGACCACCGTGTAATCCGGCATGGCCTGCGCCGGGTTGTTGTCGGGCGCGCGGTCCGCGACATGGGTCACCGAAAGCTGCCCATTCACGCGATCCGTCAACGCGGCGTCAAGGCCAAGGAAGGCCTCGTGTTGGGCCACGCGGGGCAACCGCGCGCCCGCGGCGGTTTCCGCGTCGATATAAGTATAGGCCAAGATCACTCCCAAATGCTCGGAAAAACTGTGCTCAAGCTGGAATTCCAAACCTTGGAACGTGGTCGTTCCGGGGGTGTTCGTGACCGTGGAAAAAGTGCCCGGATCGCAGGAAAACAGCGTGAAATCGATCGTCACGGGGCATGGGTCGTATTGCACGAGGTTGCTGATGCCCTTGTGAAAGGCGGTTGTGCTGATGGTGGTATCGCCACCAAGCGCCAGATCGAAACCGACTTCGATGCTTTCGCTTTCCTCGGGGGCCAAGTTCGGGTTGCCTTGATACGGGTAAAGCGGATCGGGGAAGGCACTGTAAAGTTCCGAAGGAACAGGCGCACGGAAACCATTCGCGATTGCACCCCGCAAGGTCAGTGCCTCGGTCGGGCGATAGCTGACGGCAAGCCTGCCGGTGGTCTTATCCCCGAATTGCGAATTGTCATCGTAGCGCAGGGTTCCGATCACATCGAGATCATCGCGCGGGCTATAGATCGCTTCCGCAAAGACCCCACTATTGCTGGTGCTGGCTCTGCCGCCTGGAATCGAGCTGTCCTTCGACGTGAGTTTTTCATGATCACCGCCAAAGCTGAGGCTGAACTGTTCGGACACTTCGACATTCGACTGCCAGTCCAGACGACGGCGTTCCCCTTTGAAGCGGCTCGTGTAGGGGCTGAAGCTACCGGGGGCCACGGTTATCGAGGATTGACTGCGGTCAACATCGTAATAGGACACGGAAAATTCATGTGTCCAGGCCCCGCCGTTGTCGATCTCGGCAAAGGTCCGTATGCCCCGTTCGGTGCGTTTGCCGCGTTCGTCTCCGGGCGTGCCGTCCACGGGGCCCGCGCCGGTGCCTTCGTCGAATTCCGAGCGCCCGACCGAATAGAACCCGTTCACGCCGACACGCACCGCATCCGATGCCTGGTAGGCCAAACCAAAGCTGAGGCGGTCGTTGCTGTATCCGTCATCCTCGGTATTGCCACGGTTTTCATCTCCTGCCGAGAAGCCATCGCTTTCGGCATGGGAAAGGCCCAAAGAAAGGCTCAGGTCGCCGACCCGTCGACTAAAAGAATAGGAGCCCGTGAAAGTGCCATGGCTTCCGTACATCACTTCGGCGCGATGCTGTGTTCCCTCGGGGCCATCAAGATCGGGCATGGTGAAGACATTGACCACCCCCGCAACGGCCGAGCCGCCGTAAAGCGCCGATTGAGATCCTTTCAGAACCTCAACCCGGCTGAGGCCGCTGGCCGTAAGCCCGCCAAGATTGCTGTACTGGCCCGAGGTCGAGGACGGATCGTTCACTTTGATGCCGTCGATATAGATCGCCGTATACCGTTCCTGCGCGCCACGAATGCCGATGTTGGACGGAGTGCCCGCGGGGCCGTTTTGCTGCGCGGTCACGCCCGGCAGGCGCTGCAACGACGATTTCAACTGCAAATCACCGCTTTGGGCGACGGTCTCGTCCTCGCCCAGAACCTCGACAGATGCGCCCGAGCGCAATTTCTCGATGGGCTTTGTCGTGGCGGTGATAACGATTTCACCCAGGTCAAACGTGCCCTCCTGGGCCAAAGCTGATCCGGAATGGAGCGTAGCAAAAACTGCAAGTGCCGCTTTCAGTGGTGTTGATATCTGTTTGGACATCGCAAATTCCTCGGCTCGCGCACGGCGCGTAGTGTTTATTGTGGCCTGCGGAGGAATCCCCTCCCGCAAACGGTGATAATGCCACCACTACGGAAGGTCCGTTGCCCGCGACGCGCCCCGCGTCCGGACAGGGTGATCACCTCGGCAGGTCTCCTGACTTGCGGGTCATTGCTTGGCCGGGTCTTCCCACCGCGCTTGCGCGCCGCAGTGACATATTCCGGCTTCACTTGCCGCCTACAGTTGCGGGGGCAGTCACGGATTTGGCGCCTGATGGCTAAACCGCACCGTGTTCCCTATTACCCGAACCTTGCATCGTTCGGACCGAAGCGCGTGGTGGATATCGCGGAACCACGGCCATGAAAAGAAAAATCTTTACATGCTCAATCTGTCGCGGTGGCGCATAGCGGGTCTTTCGCGCAACGCATTGGGCGGCGTCTGCAATTGTCAGGCCGCCCTTTATTGCGGCACCTCCGAACGCTTGCCCTGCGCATCGCCTTGGAACAGGATGCGGTACAAGGCCGGTGCCGCGATAAGCGTCAGGATCGACGCAAAGGCAAGCCCGCCCATGATGGTGATCGCCATGGAAACGAAGAACGCATCACCCAGCAGCGGGGCCATGCCAAGGATCGTCGTCGCAGCGGCCAGCATCACCGGACGCAGACGCGAGACCGAGGCACTTTCAATGGCGCGATCCAGATCCGGTTCCTCGGCGCGGACAAGGTCGATTTCCTCGACCAGAACGATCCCGTTCTTGATCAGCATCCCGGACAGGCTCAGCAACCCCAGAAGCGCCGTGAAGGTGAACGGCAGCCCGGTGCCCAGCAGGCCCAGTACGACGCCGTTCACGCTCATCGGGACAAGCAGCCAGATGATCAAGGGCTGGCGCAGCGCATTGAACAGCAGCACCGAGATCAGTACCATGATCAGGATGCTCACCGGCAGCTGACCGGCAAGGCTTTCGTTGGCGTTGCGCGCGTTCTCATACTCCCCGCCCCATTCGAAGGTATAGCCCCGCGGCAGTTCGATTGCCTCAACGGCATCCCGAATCTCGGCATGGACCTGCGCGGCGGTCATATCGGCGGGAATACCGGCCTGCACGGTGATCGTCGGCACCCGGTCCCGCCGCATCAAAAGCGTATTCTCGGGAACAAGGTCGAAGCCGTCGATCACCTGTTGCAGCGGCACGAAACTGCCCGCGCTGTCGGAAAAGACGACCCGGTCCATCAGCGACAGTTGGGGGGTGTCCTTGTCCCGTATCACGATCGGGACACTGCGGTCGTCCTCGCGATAGTTGCCAACGGTGATACCGTCGTTGGCGACCCGCAGGGTCGTGGCGATGTCGTCGCGCGTCACACCCGCCGTTTGCGCCCGGTCTTCGGCGTATAGCGGGCGCAAGGCCAATTCCTGTTCCCGCCAATCGTTGCGCAGGTGGCTAAGGTTGTCGCTGGCCTCGCGCATGGCGGCTTCTGCCTGCGCGGCAAGCCGGCGAAGCGTCACCGGGTCGGGCCCGGAGAAACGTGCCGCAATCGGCGCCCCGCCGCCGGGGCCAAAGACCATGCGCTCGGTGCGGAATTCACCGGGCAAGGATTGTGTCCCGAAGGCGTCCAGATCGGCCCGCAGCGGCGGGATATCCTCCAGCGTTTCGGTACGAATGATCAAGTGTCCGTAGCTGGGGTTCGGTCGCTCCCCCTGGTATGTCAACAGGAAACGGTCCGCCCCCTCGCCCACGAAGGCGCTGACACTGACAACCTCGTCACGTGCCAACAGCCAGTTTTCGACCTTTGCAAGGTCTTCGCTCGTGCTGTGGATATCCGTACCCTGAGGCAGCTTGTAATGCACAAGGAAAAGCGGCGTGTTGGAATTGGGAAAGAACTGCTGCGCAACCCGGCCAAAGCCCGCGTAACATGCCGCGGTGATCCCGATCAGCAGCAGCACCACCATCCAGCGCGCGCGCAACGCCCGCCGCAGTATCGCGCCATAGGCTTGGAAGAGGGCCCCGCCATAAGGGTCGCCCGCATCTTCGGTCCCTCGCAGGAACAGCATATGCGCCAAAAGCGGCGTCACCGTGATCGCAAGAATCCAGCTCAGCAACAGCGAGATACCTATGACCGCGAAAAGCGAAAACAGGAATTCGCCCGTGCTGTCCGGCGACAGCCCGATCCCGGCAAAGGCCATGATCCCGATAACCGTGGCCCCCAGAAGCGGCACCTGCGTGCGCTGGGTCGTCTCGTCGGCGGCCCCGCGTGAGGATTTGCCCTGCGCCATGGATTTCTGCATCCCCTCGGCGACCACGATGGCGTTGTCCACCAGCATCCCCATCGCGATGATCAATGCGCCCAGCGATATGCGCTCCATCTGGATCGCGAAAATCCCCATGAAAAACAGCGTGCCCACAACCGTCAGAAGAAGCGTTCCACCGACCACGACCGCGGCCCGCCAGCCCATGAACAGCGCCAACACCACCACGACGATGGCAACGGATGTGGCAAGATTGATCAGAAAGGCCTGCGAGCTTTCGTCGACAACCTCATGTTGCGCATAGATCGTTTGCAGCTGCACACCGACCGGCAGATTGTCCATCAACGTATCAAGCCGCGCATCGACACGGTTGCCGACATCCACGATATTCTCGGTCGAAATCCCCGCAATGCCCAGCGTGATCGCCTCTTGCCCATTGTACCGGATCATCAGGCCGGGTGTTTCGACCCGCTCGCGGTGCACCTGCGCAAAATCCGCAAGGTTAAGCACCTGCCCCTCGACCCCGATGGTCAATCCCGCGATCTCGCCCACGCTGTCCGATCCCTCGGGATAGGTGATGCGCGCGCGCACGCCGCCCTGCTTGACCGTTCCAGCATCCGCCACGGAATTGGCATTGTTGATCGCGTCCACGAAAGCCAGGGGTGAAATGTCCTGCGTGGCGTAAAGCGCCGGGATCGCATCGACAAAGATCGCCTCTTCAGGCAGGCCACCGACACTGACATCGGCGACACCGTCGACAGCAAGGATTTCACGCCGCAGGTAGGTGGCGATCTGGTGTATCTCGGCATCCGTGAAGCCCGGTGCCGTCAGCGCATAATACACCCCGAACACATCGCCGAACTGGTCGTTGACCGTTGGCGTACCGGCGCCATCCGGCAGCCGGGGCGCGGCCTCGGCCACGCGGGCGCGCAGCTTGTCCCAGATTTGGGGCAGCTCGTCACCGCCGATGGTATCGCGAATGATCACGTCAATCGTCGACAGTCCCGGCTGGTTGATCGAGTTGATCTCGTCAACTTCGCCCATCTGCTGGATTGCCGATTCCAGTCGTTCGCTGACTTCAATTGCGACTTCCTCGGCGCTTGCGCCGGGGTACTGGGTCACGACGACGGCCTGCTTGATGGTAAAGTCGGGGTCTTCAAGCCGCCCCAGCGTCAGGAAAGCCCAGATGCCACCGAAAAGAAGACCGAGGATAAGAATCCAGATGAAAAGGGGCCGATCAATGGAGGCGCGTGCGATTGACATCTGCGCGCCTTTCAATTCGACAGGCCGGTGAAACGGCGCACGCTTTGCCCGTCCCGAAGCATATTCGCCCCCGCAACAACGATTTCGGCGCCCGGTTCCAACCCTTCACGCAGGACATATTCCCCATCCTGCCCGCTTTCGAGTTCGACAGGCACCTCGGAGACAACCCCTGTGCCATCCCCGCCGGAGGCTTCGAAAACCATCACCGAGGTTCCGCCATCCGGCGCGATCACGATGGCCGCGGGCGGCAGGACGATCGGGGCATTCCGCACCGGGATCTGCGCGATGACCGACGCCACCGTACCGGGAAGGATGCCCGGCCCGGGGGCCTCTTGCATGGCAAGGGTGATCGAAAAGCTTTGACCGATCTGGCTGGCTTCGGCGTTGAATTCGCGCGGCACAAGCGGGATTGTTCGGCTCTCCCCCGGAAAGCGCAGTTTCAGGTCGATGCTTTTGGGATCACCGCCATTTTCGCCGCTGACCTGCCGGAACAGTTGTTCAGGCACATCAATTTCGACGTGCCATTCGCTGACATCATGCAGACGCACCACCGGCGTGCCGGCTTGCACGGTCGTGAAATTCGCCACGTTCCGCGATGCAACAAGCCCGGTGAACGGCGCCGACAGCGTCGCAAGTTCCAACGCGCGCTCGGCGTCGCGCACGGCAATACCGGCCAGTTCGGCGGCGGTCTGGGCATCCTCAAGGCTGGCCTGACTACGCGAATTGGCCGAAAGTTGTTCCAGCCTGCGCAATGTCCTCTGGGCCCGTGCCTGTTCGGCCCTTGCGCGGTCAAGCGCAAGTTGGAAGGGTTCAAGATCAAGCTTGGCGATCAGGCCGCCTTTTTCGATCGCGTCCCCTTCGAGCACCGGGAATTCAAGCAATTGCCCGGAAACCTGGAAACTAAGATCAACCGTTTCCCGCGCCGAGACCGTGCCGAAGAATTGCCGGGTTATCCTGTCGGTGCCTGCATCGACAACGGTGGTCTTGACCGGCTTCGGCATTGGCGCATCGGCGTCCTGCGCAGCGGCGCCGATGGGAAACAGCAGACCAAGACCAACCAGAGTTGCAACAAGAATTCGCATCGACAGGCCCCGCGTATCTACGTTTGGGAAGGCATATGAAGGCTTCGACCTTTGATTGCAAATCACAAAAGCCCGCGAATCGCTTTACCACCGGTCACCCGCCGCGCCCCGCAAAATCCGTCTCGCGCCGGGGTGGTCCAACAGGTGCAGACCCCGCCTAAAGCGATGCCGCCGCGCGGCTGGCTTGGTCGTATTGCCCGGAAAGCCCCCGCAGGACGCGGGCGAAATCCCGCAGTTCCTCACCGCTCAACCCGGTGCCCCCGGACACGTCCAGCAAACACTGCCGCCGCACATCGCGATAGGCCTCGCAAAGCGAGGCGCCTTCGCTGGACGTTCTGTAAAACACTTCCTTGCCACGCTTTTCGGATACGATCAGCCCCGCCTTGGACAGCTTGCGCAGGGCATAATTCACCGTGTGGGTATCCTCGATGTTGAGAAGAAAGCAAATATCCGAAAGCCGCTTGTCGCGATTGCGGTGGTTCGCATTGTGCAAGATCAGGATATCAAGCGGGTTAAGGTCGGCATGCCCCGCCGCCGCCATGCATCGCGTCATCCACCGGGAAAAGGCGTTGAAGGCAATGATCAACCCGAATTCGAACTCCGACATCTCCCAACCTTCGCCCTCGGCAAGGTGTCGGGATGAAACGATACGGCGGCTTTCGGATTGCGGATTTGTCATGAATTCGGACCCTTTTTGCATTCAAAACGCAAGCGTTTCGAAAACTTTTTCCCACTTTGAAGCGGCTGACGTTTTTCGTCAAGCCAATGGGTCTAACCGAGTAATGCCCCAGCAAAGGGCTTTGCTTGCCACCCCCTATAATTATAAAACGTTGACAAAATGCCAACGTTACGTAAGCCTTGCGCAAAGAACAACCATAATCAGGGAGCTAAAAATGACCATGACACGCATTCTGGGCAGCGCGGCCGTCGCACTGACGGCCTTTGCCTTTTCCGCCAAGGCCGAGACCTGGGATATGCCCACGCCCTATCCCGATGCCACCTTCCACACGGTGAACATCCAGGAATTCGCCAATGACATCGACGAGGCGACAGGCGGCGACCTGACCATCAAGGTCCATTCCGCCGGGTCCTTGTTCAAACATCCCGAAATCAGCAAAGCGGTTCGCAGCGGCCAAGTCCCGGCCGGGGAATTCTTCCTGTCGCTTCTGGCCAATGACAACCCGGTCTTCGGCGCGGATTCGCTGCCGTTCCTGGCAACCAGCTACGATCAGGCCCGCCAACTGTGGGAAGCCCAGAACGAAGTGATCACCGATCTTCTGGATGCCCAGGGCCTGATGGCGCTTTACGCCGTGCCCTGGCCGCCGCAGGGGCTTTATACCACCAAGGAAATCACCTCGGTCGATGATCTGGCCGGCCTGAAATTCCGCACCTACAACGCCACGCTGGAACAGTTCGCCAACCTTGCCGGGGCCGCCCCCACACAGGTTGAAGTGCCCGACATTCCACAGGCCTTCAGCACCGGGCGCGTCGAGGCGATGATCACCTCGCCCTCGACCGGCGTGAACTCGAAAGCCTGGGATTTCCTGTCGCATTACACCGACATTCAGGCCTGGATTCCCAAAAATATCGTCGTGGTGAACAAGCGCGCCTTCCGCAGGTTGGATGAAGACACCCGCAATGCCGTCCTCGAGGCCGCCGAAGCCGCCGAAGCACGCGGTTGGGAAATGAGCATGGCCGAGTCGCAGGAAATGGTGAAGGTCCTGGAAGAAAACGGAATTTCCGTCAGCCAACCCTCCGACGAGCTGATGAATGGCCTGCGCGCCATCGGGGACCAGATGCTGGAAAGCTGGAAATCCGACGCCGGTGATGCCGGTCAGCAGCTTCTCGACGCCTACAAAGGCTAAGCGGCCCCGGCCCGAGGCGCGCGGCAAGACGCGCCCGGGCCAATTTCCTTTGCGATCCACAGGGAGGATCCCCAGATGCGGCGCTTTCTCGATACGCTCTACCGGCTGGCCGGTGGGCTTGCGGCCCTTTTCATCGTGGCCATCGTGGCCTTGGTCTTTGCGCAGGTCGTCTTGAACCTTGCCGACAAGATCACCGCGGCGGTGACCGGCGCGGGCCTTGGCGTGACCATCCCCTCCTATTCGGATTTCACGGGGTTCTTCCTTGCGGCGGCCAGTTTCATGGCGCTGGCCTACACGCTGCGCGCGGGCGGTCATATCCGGGTGACGCTTGTCACCCGCAGCTTCAGCCCACGCATGCAGCATGTCTTCGAAATCGGGATCACGGCGCTGGCCTTGGCGATGTCCGCCTTCGCGGCCTACTACATGATCCTTCTGGTCATCGAATCCCATGAATTCGGCGACAAAAGCGCCGGCATGGTTTCGGTGCCGCTGTGGATTCCGCAACTGCCCGTCGCGGCGGGCCTTTCCATTCTTACCCTTGCCTTGGCCGATGAGCTTTTCAGCCTGCTGCGCGGCCACGAGGCCAGTTGGAGCGGCAAAGGCGAAAACCTTCTGAACGAGTGAGGCCCCGCCATGTCTGTTGCACTGCTCTCCATCATCCTGCTGATGTTGCTGTTCGCGTTTCTTGGCGCGGGGCTCTGGGTTGCCTTTGCGCTGCTTGGGGTCGGCGTCGCCGCCATGGCACTTTTCACCGACGCGCCGCTGGGCCTTGTCATGGCGACAACCATCTGGGGCCACGGCAATTCATGGGCGCTGGCCGCGCTGCCCCTGTTCATATGGATGGGCGAAATCCTGTTCCGGTCACGCCTGTCGGACGATATGTTTTCAGGGCTGTCGCCATGGATGACCCGCCTTCCGGGGCAGTTGTTGCACGTGAATGTCTTTGCCTGCGGGATTTTCGCGGCGGTTTCCGGTTCTTCGGCGGCCACCGCCGCAACCATCGGCAAACTGTCGATCCCGGAACTGTCACGGCGGGGCTACCCCGAGAAAATGGTCATCGGCACGCTGGCCGGCTCGGCAACCCTTGGCCTGCTCATCCCGCCGTCGATCATCCTGATCGTTTACGGCGTGGCCACCGAGCAATCCATCGCCCGGCTTTTCGTGGCCGGTGTCTTGCCGGGGATCGTGCTGGTCTCGCTTTTCGTGGGCTACGTGATCGTCTGGGCACTGATCAACCGGCGCCGCCTGCCGGACGAATCGCTTTCCGTCGGCCTGGCGGAACGGCTTCGGCGGTCCCGGCGGCTTATTCCGGTCGTGCTTTTGATCCTCGGCGTGATCGGGTCGATCTATGCCGGTCTGGCCTCGCCCACGGACGCGGCCGCCGTGGGGGTCGTGCTGGCGCTTTTGATGTCATGGAGCAGCGGGTCACTCACCCGGCAAAGCTTTATCGACGGGTTGATGGGCGCCACGGTCACATCCTGCATGATCGCCTTCATCCTGGCCGGGGCGTCCTTCCTGACGGTTGCCATGGGCTTTACCGGCATTCCCCGCATCCTTGCCGAATGGATCGGCTCACTGGGCCTTTCGACCTTCACGCTTTTGGCGGCGCTGACGGTGTTCTTCGTCATCATGGGATGTTTTCTTGATGGCATTTCCGTCGTCGTGCTGACGGCCTCGGTGATCATGCCCATGGTCCTGGAGGCGGGGATCGACCCGCTCTGGTTCGGCATCTTTCTGGTGATCGTCGTGGAAATGTCCCAGATCACACCGCCTGTCGGGTTCAACCTTTTCGTCATCCAATCCCTGACGGGGCGGGATATCCTGTTCGTCGCCTTGGCTGCACTGCCGTTTTTCCTGTTGATGGTGGCCGCCTTGGTGTTGATTACTGTCTTTCCACAGATCGTCACCTACCTGCCGCAGCAAATGTAGCGTCTTGGGCCTGCGCGCGCTTCGGCCTTGGCCAAAAGAAACGTAACCCGCATGCCCAAACGGCAGAAGCGAGAAAAGACATGACCCAAAGCCCCTACAACACCGGCCTCGACCGGACCCCGGCCAACTTTCAGCCACTGACCCCACTCAGCTTCCTGGAACGCGCGGCCAGCGTCTTCCCCGATCACACCGCCATGGTCCACGGTGATTTACGCCGCGATTACAGGGATTTCTACGCCCGCTCGCGGGCTTTGGCCTCGGCACTGGCATCGCGGGGCATGGGGCGCGGCGATACGGTCTCGGCCATGCTTGCCAATACTCCCGCGATGCTGGAATGCCATTACGGCGTGCCAATGTGCGGCGCGGTCCTGCATTCGATCAATACCCGCCTTGATGCGGCGATCATCGCCTTTCAACTGGATCATGCCATGGCGAAAATCGTCATCGTGGACCGCGAATTCGCACCCCTGATGGCCGAGGCTTTGGCGCTGGCCAAGGTCACCCCCGAGGTGATCCAATACGACGATCCCGAATACACCGGCCCCGGCACCATGGACGGGGCCGAGGATTACGAGGATTTCGTCGCCTCGGGCGATCCCGCATTCGAATGGCTCATGCCCGAGGATGAATGGGACGCGATCTCGATCAACTACACCTCCGGCACCACGGGTGATCCCAAGGGCGTGGTCTCGCACCATCGCGGGGCCTATCTTCTGGCGCAGGGCAACGCGCTGACCACCTCGATGGCCAAGCACAGTGTTTACCTCTGGACCCTGCCGATGTTCCATTGCAACGGCTGGTGCTTTCCCTGGACGCTCTCGGCCATCATCGGCACCCACGTCTGCCTGCGGCAGGTCCGGTCCGAACCGATCTGGCGCGCGCTAGCCGAAGAAGGGGTCACGCATCTGTGCGGCGCGCCCATCGTGATGTCGCTCATTGAAAGCGCCCCGGCCGACGAAAAGCGCGAACTTGACCGCCGGGTGCAGTTCTTCACCGCCGCCACCCCGCCCCCCGAAAGCCTTCTGGCCAGCATGGATGCCGCCGGGTTCGACGTAACACACCTCTATGGCCTGACCGAAACCTATGGCCCGGCGGTGGTCAACGAATGGCACGGCGATTGGTCCGCCCTGCCCGCCACCGAACAGGCCCGCCTGAAGGCGCGGCAAGGCGTGCGCTACCTGCCGCTTGAACAGCTTGACGTGCTGGACCCCGACACCATGCAGCCCGTCCCGCGCGACGGTGAAACCATGGGCGAGGTCATGTTCCGCGGCAACGTGGTGATGAAGGGCTATTTCCGTAACGCGGACGCCACGCAAAAGGCCCTGTCGGGCGGCTGGTTCCATTCCGGCGACCTGGGCGTCGTGCATCCCGATGGCTATATCCAGCTCAAGGACCGTTCCAAGGACATCATCATCTCGGGAGGCGAGAATATTTCCTCTATCGAAGTGGAAGAGGCGCTCTACCGCCACGCGGCGGTGGCCGTGGCCGCCGTGGTGGCCATGCCGCACGAGAAATGGGGCGAAACCCCCTGTGCCTTCGTCGAGTTGAACGCAGGCCATAAGGCGGACGAGGCAACCCTGCGCATATGGTGCCGCGCGCATCTGGCGCACTACAAGGTGCCCGGGCGGATCATCTTCGAAACCATCCCCCGCACCTCGACCGGCAAGATTCAGAAATTCGTCCTGCGCGACCGCGCGTCGGAGTTGACAACCTGACACCACCCTGCCCGGCACAGGCCGGGCGGATCATCCCATCTTGCTTGTATTGCCTGCGCCGAAGGTCAGACCGCCACCGGGGATGACAGGGCCGTGACCGATTGAACCCACGCCAAAAGGGCCTCTTGCGTCGGCTCCACCTGCACCGCCAGATCGCCTGCAAAATCCTCGAAGGCGGGCTTGTTCATCGCGTTCAGGCCGACAAGCACCGACACCTCCATCGCAAGGGCCTTGCCGATAATATCGCGAAACCCGCGCCCCTCTGCTTCATGCTTACCGAACTTGTTGATGATCAGCAAATCCGCCTGCGGCGTCAGCCCCTCTTCGACAAGACCCACCGAGGCCTCCAGCCCCGAAGGATCAAGCCGGCAACCACGCGCATTGGCCCCAAGGTTCTGGCTGATGCGTAACACCGGCCCCTTGGGCAAAACCATCACATCCATATCGCACAGATGCGTGTCCGGGCGCTCGGTATTGATCTGCACGGTGCCACGGCACCGAATGCCACGCGCCTCAAGGGCCCCCGCAAGCCGCGCCAGAATAAGGTCCGTATCGCCGCGCCCCGGCGACATCGTGTAGGCAATGTTCATTTCTCGCACCTCGACCGGCACAGAATGGCAGGTTTTGCCCCAGGGCACCACCCGGGCCACCAGCCGGCAGATGCGCCGCGGGCCTGCACGCCCGCCCGCTTCAGCCCGCGCGCGATACGCTGCCCAAAAGGCTTGTAGCCACGAAAAACAGTGCCGCGACACAAACGATGGTCGGGCCTGCGGGCGTGTCGAACATATAGGCCGCGCGCAGCCCGATCACCGCCGCCCCTGCCCCCAGGGCGGCCGCCGCGAATGCCATGCCCTCGGGCGTGCGCGAAAGCGGCCGTGCGGCGGCGGCGGGAATGATCAACATCGCCGCGATCAACAACACCCCCACCACCTTGATCGCCACCGCAACCGTAATCGCCAAGGCCAGCGTCAGGATCAGTTTCTCACGCTTGGGATCAATCCCGCTGGCATGGGCCAAATCCTCGTTCAGGGTCGAGGTCAAAAGCCCCGACCACCGCCAGCCGATCAAGCCGACAACCAAGGCGGCCCCACCCCAGATTACCGCAAGATCACCCGTTGATACCGCCAGAATATCACCGAAAAGATAGGCCATCAGGTCAATCCGAATGCCCGACAGGAACGACACCGCGACCAGCCCGAAGGCCAGGGCCGAATGCGCCAGCACCCCAAGCAACGTATCCATGGCATAGCCGCGCCCGGTCAACAGGGTCACCGCCAAGGCCATCACCAGGGCCACCGCCATCGCCCCGGCAAAAACCGAGATTTGCAACGCCAGCGACAGCGCCACCCCCAAAACGGCGGCATGCGCCGTGGCATCCCCGAAATAGGCCATCCGCCGCCAGACGACGAAACTGCCCAAGGGGGCGGCGGCACAGGCCACGCCAAGCCCCGCCAGCGTGGCGCGCATCATGAAATCGTCCAGTATCATTCGGCAGCCTCGGTATGATCGTGTGCGTGATCGTGATCGCAGGCCCCATCGTGGGCATGGTCGTGATCGTGTCGATAAAGCGCCAGCGCCCCGCCCGTTCCGCTGCCGAACAGCGCCCGGTATTCCGGCGCCGAGGATACCTTTTCCGGCGTCCCCTCACAGCAGACATGCCCATTCAGGCAAATCACCCTGTCCGAGGCGCTCATCACCACGTGCAATTCATGGCTGATCATCAAGACGGCACAGCCGGTTTCGCGCCGTACCTCCTCGATGCGCCGGTAAAAAGCGGCCGATCCGGGTTGGTCAAGGCCCTGCGTGGCCTCATCCAGCAAGATGAGATCGGGCAGGTTGATCAGCGCACGCGCCAGAAGAACCCGCTGGAACTGCCCCCCCGACAGGCCCGACATCTGCCGCGCGGCAAGGTCGGGCACCCCTGCGGCTTCAAGCGCCTTGAGACAGGCCCGCTTGTCCACCGGCCCCGGCAGGCGCAAAAACCGCTCCACCGTGATCGGCAAGGTCGGGTCAATATGCAGTCTTTGCGGAACATAGCCGATCCGCAGGCCCGGTTTCCGGGTGACCCGCCCCGCCGATGGGGTCACCGCCCCGATGATCGCCCGCAGCAAACTGGTCTTGCCCGATCCATTGGGGCCGACAACCGTCACGATCTCGCCCGGCTCGATCGTGACCGATACATCGTGCAGCACCGTGGACGCGCCGTAACGGACGCTCAGGTTCTGAAGCGACAAAAGGCTCATGCCTGCGCCTTTTCCGAACAGGCCGGGCAAATGCCCTCGGCCTCGACCACCGTGCGCTCGATCTGGAACCCGGCGTCACGCGCGGCTTGGCCCAAGGCCCCCCGCGTCGGCCCTGCGCTGGCCTCAGCCACCGAATCGCACAGCCGGCAGATCATGAAAACCGGGGAATGGCTGGTCCCCGGATGGGCACAGGCAATGAAGGCATTCAGCCGCTCGATCTTATGGGCAAAACCATTCGCCACAAGGAAATCAAGCGCGCGATAGGCCACCGGCGGCTGCGAGCCGAAGCCCGCATCGCGCAAACGGTCAAGCACCTCGTAGGCCCCAAGCGCGCGATGCTCCTGCAACAGGATTTCAAGCGCCTTGCGACGCACCGGCGTAAATTGCAGCCCCTCGGCGTTACAACGTGCTTCGGCGGCGGCCATCGCTGTCTCGACGCAATGATCATGGTCATGCGCGGCAAATCCCAAGGCTTCCGTTGCGGGGTCGGACTTCGAAGATACGGGGCTTGTCATGTTATCTCATATCATATATCGCGGCATCAATGTTATAAAATCACACGGAGCCCAGGATGTCCAGAAACCTTCTCCCGCTTTCCTTTGCCGCTGCGCTTCTGGCGGGCACGGCCATGGCCGATGTCCCCGAGGTCGCAACCGATATCGCACCGGTTCATTCCCTTGTCGCGCGGGTGATGGCCGATGTGGGCACCCCCGACCTGATCGTGCAGCCCGGCGCAAGCCCGCATGAATACAGCCTCCGCCCCTCCGAAGCCCAGGCCCTGCAAGACGCGGACCTTGTATTCTGGATCGGGCCGGACCTGACACCATGGCTCGATGACGCCATTGAAACGCTTGCCGGCAACGCCGAGGTGACAGCGCTGGCCAAGCTGGACAAGACCAAGACCCTGCCAACACGCGAAAGCGCGCTTTTCGAAGCCCACAATCACGATCATGGCAGCGCCCACGATGATCACGGACACGGCGAAGAAGACCACGCGCATGGCCACGAAGACAGCCATGACCACGATCATGACCACGACCACGGTCATGACCATGGCCACGATGAAGCGCATGATCACGATCACGATCACGACACGCATGATCATTCCCATGATCACGACACACACGACCATGCGCAGGAAGACGGCCACGCCGAAGGCCACGGCCACCACCATGGCGCATATGACCCCCATGTCTGGCTCTCCCCGGAAAACGCCGCCGCATGGCTGAACGCCATCGCGGCCAAACTCTCCGCCGCCGATCCCGAAAACGCGAGCACCTATTACGCCAATGCCGCAGCGGCCCGGGACGAGCTGACCGCCCTGTCACAAGAGATCAACATCACGCTGGCCCCTGTGCGCGGCAAGAACTTCGTCGTGTTCCACGATGCCTATCAATACTTCGAAGACAGCTTCGATATCCCGGCCTCCGGTGCCATCTCGGTCTCCGACGCCAGCGATCCAAGCCCGGCGCGAATCGAGGAGATCCGGGCGCGCGTCACCCAAGAGGGCATCACCTGCGTCTTGTCCGAGCCACAGTTCGACCCCGGTGTCGTATCGGCCATCCTGCAAGGGTCCGAGGTGAAGACAGGCGTGCTTGACCCGCTCGGGGCAAGCCTTGAACCCGGCCCGGCCCTCTATCCGCAGATCCTGCGCAACCTCGCACAGGCCTTGGCCACCTGCCTCTGACGCCTCCGTTCGGCGGCGGGCCATCCCGCCGCCGGTCAATTGCCGCCCTTGGGCACGTCACGGGGGCCAAGGGCGCTCTTTCCACTGACGATATCGCCTTCAGGCTCGTCGGCGGCGTCTGTACGTTCCAGACCTTCCCGGGGGCACGCCGAAAAACCACGACCTACCGCCACTGCCCAATCATCCGAAACCCGGCCCAATAAAAGGGATGCGTCACACCGGGATAGGCATCGGCCTTGGACTCTTGCAAGGCGGCACCGCCGCGCAGGGCCCCGCCCGCATCGGCCAGGTTCGCGCCCTTGGCGAAGAACCGCTGCGTGGAATGAAGCGCCTCTGACCGGCTCGCACCGGCTTTCAACTGTTCGTAAAACCGCCCCATGAAGGCCGCCGTCGAGACATCGGCCACCGGCCAAAGCGTGGCCAGCACACTGCGCACGCCCTCGTATTGCATTTCGGTGGCAAGGCTTTCCAATTCCGATCCATTGCCAACCCCTGTCCGACAGGCCGACAGCACCAGCATATGCACATCGGCGAAATCGAACCGGCCCCGCCGCGCGCCCTTTTTCAACTCCGCGATACTGACGGTCTCACCGTTCCCCAACAGCAGACGCGAGGTATCTTCGCTTTCGGTCAAATCGAAATGCGTGGCGACATGGACAATCGGCGCGCCCGACTCCAGGGCCGTTTCCAAGGTCCCGGCATCAAAGCGGTCATCCAGCCAGGCACGCCCGGGCAGGATAGCGGCCTGCTTGCCTTCAATGCCGACGATGCTTTCCAACTCCTGCCGCACGTAGGGCAATGGCTCAAACCCATCGCCGCCCCGCGACGCGCCCAGCGCCTCGACCTCAAGATCCTCCAGCGGCTCGTCATCCAGAAGCAGATCGCGAGAGGCCGGGGTAAACGTGACGTAATTGCGCCGCTCCACAAGCCAGCCGCGCGCGTCGCGCAGGGCCGCCACCGGCACGTAACGCATCACACCGTCCAGCACCAAAAGCACCTGACCGTCGGCGGGCAAAACGTCAAGCGCCTCTTCCACAGGTGCCCAAACCGCCTTGTAAAAGGCTTCCGCTGCCGGGGCCGGGTCCATCCGCGGATTGCCCAGCGCGGCGCGCAAATCCTCGATATCCCGGGTCAGGGCCTCCTGTCCGATTTCAAGTTCGCGGTGCTCGGTGCCCGCGCCCGTCACGATCAGGAAATGCGTCCGCTCGGGCAGCGACACGGAATAGACCATGGCCACGCTGTCCAAACGGTCCAACCGCCCCGCCAACCGCCGCAGGGTCCGCGACGACACCTCGCGCGCCAAGTCGACGCTGGCGTCGGTATCCATCGCGTCCAACGCATCGGACAATTCATCAAGGCTGTCGGACAAGGCGAGGTGTGCTGCGTCCAACTTGGCCTCGACCTCCGCGATCGCATCGGCCTCCTCCTCGGGCAGGGCCTCAAGGCGCTGCTCCAAGGCGATCATCTCGCGCATGGGCAACCCGTGAATACGCGTCATGATCGCCTCCTGCTCGCCCGACATGGGCACCGGGTCAAAGGCCGCGCCAACGCGCCCGCTGTCCCCCCCGGAATAGCGATAGGTCTCGAAATCCTTCAACTGCGCCAGGATGACCTGCGCCTCGTCGAAGTAATCGTTGCGGATCAAAAGATCGGCCATCCGCCGGTATTGATCGGACAGCAGATCGCGGAAACAGTTTTGCAGGTTCTGCGGCAATTCCAACAACTTGCCACGCGCCGATTGCAGGTGGTTCACCGCGGATTTGGCCAGGGCCAACCCGGCGGCCTCGGCCCCGATGTCGAACAACAGGTCGCTGCCCTTCCGCTGATTACAGGCCATCTCCATGTGATACACCAAGGACCCGGTGATATGGCGGCTTTGGTCATTGATGGATTTGGCAATGGCGACCGATTTGTAAACCGCTTCCTCGGCCTGTCCAAGGTTGCCCAGCTCGGCCAGGATCCGCGCCCGCTCTTGGTAAAGCGGCACAAGCAAAGCCGATTCTCCCAGCCCCTTGGTCTTGTCCGCGATACGCTCGTCGATACCCGTCAACCGCAGATCGGCAGGCTGCGTGCTTTCGATCCGAAGCGGGGTGAAATCCTCCCGCGTCGCCAGGCGATAGCGCACCTCCTTCAGCATCAGGCGCAATTCACCGGTCTGTTCGGCGCGGGTTTCGGCCAGCACATCCAAAAGCGTGCCGATATCGTCCAATTGCCCGGCATCCGGCGTCACCCCGTCGCGCACGGACCCCATCAGGAAGGTCAGCGCCTGGCGCAACGTGTAATCCACCGCCTCAAGATCGAAGCTGGCGGCCCCCGGGCCCAGCGCCTTGATCCGCTTGGCGGCCATGTCGAAATTGCCCAGGAACAGCGCCGCGCCCACGATTGCCGCCTGCGCCTCGGCCTCGCCCGCGTCCGCCTTGGCCTCCAACCATGTCCAGCCCGGGCCGATGGCATCATCCCCGAACCGGCCCACCACCGACAACAGCGCCAGCCGCGCGGCCTCCTCCGCCTCCAATCCATCCAGTGCGCCGCGCATGGCCTCGGAAGCGTCCCGCGGTGACGCACCCCCCTGCATGGCCAGCCACAGGCCCGCATCGGCATTGCCCGCCGCCTTGGCGGCGGCCAAGACATCCGCCGCTTCGGTCGGGCCTTGCGCAACCTGCGGATTGGCGCTCAGCAACCGGCCAAGGCGGAACTGCGCCTCCGGGGCCCCTCCCGCCCGGCGATACCAGTTGGCGGCATTGGCCAAATGCAGCTTCTGCTTGGCCAGCTTGCCACAATCCACCAACAGAACAAGGCAACTCACGCGCACCTCTTCGTACCGGCGGCCCAGCTTGATCACATCCTTGGTGTTCTCGTCGAACACCGCCTGCAAGACCGGCGCCAAGGGATCATCGTCTTGCGCGAACGCCCGGTTCAAGCGCCGCTCGGCCTTGATATCCCCCCGCGACGCCCCCGTCAGGTACAACGCGGCCGCCTCTTGCAAGGCGTCGGGCGTGCCATCCTCGATCAGTATCTCGGCATATTTGCGCATGGCGCGCGGATGCTTCTGATTGGAAGACCGGCGATACCAATACCTTGCCTTCTTGTCGCTCTGCTCCACCCCCAGACCCTTTTGATAAAGCTCGGCGATGTTGGACTTGGCGACGGCACTATTGCTTTTGAAATACCACTTGATCCCCGCCTCGGGGTCGGCCTCGGTACCCGCCCCATTGGTCAGCGCATAACCCAACGACAGAAAGGCCCGCTCTTCATCCTTTTGCGCGGCTTGCGAATACAACTCGAATGCCTTTTCAAGGTCCTGCTCAACCCCGCGTCCATCACCATAGGCAATCGCCAGTTTATGCATGGCATAGGCGTATCCGTCCTCAACCGCCTCCTGGTACCACTTCACGGCGGTCTGCTCGTCGCGGGTCACGCCGATGCCGTTGAACAACATGTCGGCAATCGTCGCCTGCGTCCGGCGGTTCCCCATCTCGGCCCCGATCATGCTCAGCCGCGCGGCCTCGGCATAATCCTGCGGCACACCACGCCCGAAGTAATAGGCCACCCCAAGCTCGTCATAGGCGGCGGCATACCCCAGTTTCGCGGCCTTGCGCCATGCTTTGACGGCTTTCTCATGCGCCCCGGCAGTATCGAACCGATACAATCTGCCCAAGGCGTAATAGGCCTTGGCATAGCCATTGTCGCCCGCCTTGGTGAACAGCGCGGCGGCCTTGTCGAGGTCTTTCGCAACCCCGTTGCCGAAACGATAGAGGTTTGCCAGTTGATAAGTGGAATAGTTGTTCCCCAGCGCATCCCCCTTTTCCCACCACGCCCGCGCGACGGCATCGTCGCGCTTGACCCCTTTCTCATACCGGTAAGCCCGCCCCAGCTCGGCCATGGCACGCGGTGACCGGCCCTTGGCCGCAAGCTTGTACCACGTCACCGCCTCCGCCATATGTGCCTCATTGGCGTCATCGCCATACATCAGGTTTCGGGCAAGGTTCTCCGCGGCAAAGGGGTTGCCGCCCTCGGCGGCCTTGCGCCGCACCGCTTGGCCGCGCTCGGGGTCGTAAAAGGCGCCATCCTCGTCCATTAGCATGTTGGAAAGGTTCGACATGGCAAACAGGTTGCCCGCCGCCGCCGCGCGCTCGAAATACCCGAAGGCCAATGCCGGATCGGCCCAGGGTTCATCCTTGTCGTCGAACATCACCCCGAGATAGGCCAAGGCATCGGGGTCATCGCTGTCGCGGATATCGTCCAGCAGGTCAAAAGCCCGCCGTTGCTGGCCCAGCTTGTTGTAAACCCGCGCCAGATGGGCACGGCTTGCATGGTCGGCGGGGTCTGCCTCAACCGCCGCCTCGCAGGCTAGCAAGGCGGCCTCGGTCCTGATGTCATCGAACCGCACCCCGATCGCCGGGGATTGCATCGGGGCCGCCAGTTCGGCACAGGACGCAGCCCACCCCGTGGCCGGCACCAAGGCAAGCACGCCTGCCACAAGTAGGGAATAAAAACGTATCACGTGGATCGGCCGCCTCATCATGGTCAAACCCGAATGATAGACGGCAGGGGATTCGATGCAAGGCCAAGCCAAGCCACGCGCCGGATTTGACGGGTCGGGAAAAATCACTAACACTTTGCCGCTCAAGCCTTCTTAGCGCGAACAGGTGCCCCATGCTGTCCCGAATTCTTGGCATTTGCCAAACCGTCTGCCGTTTTTCCGGGCTCTTCACCTTGGCACTTTGGGGCCCGCTGCACGCGTCACCCGTTTTGGCCGGGAACAATCACGCCCTGCTTGTTGGGGCCGCCACCTATCCGGCCCTCGACGAACGCTACTGGCTCAAGGGCACCACCAACGACGTCGCGCTTGTCCACGATTACCTTGTGAATGCGGCCCCCATTCCCTTCACCCCGCAAGACATCACCCTTCTGGGCGAAACCGACAATGCCGACGGCCCGGCAACGCTGGCGCGTATCCGCGCCGCCTTCGACGCGCTCGAAACCTCCGTCGCCCCGGGAGATTTCGTCTATCTGCACTTCGCAGGCCACGGCACACAGGCCCCGGCCCGCGACCCGGCAACGGAAATCGACGGTCTGGACGAATTGTTCCTGCCCGTCGATATCGGCCCATGGGCAAACGCGGCTGGCAAGGTCGAAAACGCCCTCGTGGACGATGAGATCGGCCAAAGGATCGCCGCCCTGCGCGCCCGCGGGGCCAATGTCTGGGCGGTGTTCGACAGTTGCCACTCCGGCACCGTCACCCGCAGCGCGCCCAGCGGCGAAGACAAGGTCGTGATGCGCAAACTGGGCCCCGACGTGCTTGGCATCCCCGGCAACACCCTGCCGGTCACGCCCGAGGATACCGCCCTCGACATCGCCGGCGCCCCCACCACGCGCGCCCTGCCCGGCAACGCGCAGGAAAAAGGCGCCTTCGTGGCCTTCTACGCCGCGCAAACCAATGAACCCACGCCCGAGATGAACATGCCCCCCGGCAAGACGGGCCGCAAACCCCATGGGGTCTTCACCTTCACCTTGTTCCAGTCGCTGGCCGCGAACGGCAACATGACCTACGAACAACTGGGCCAAGAGGTGCTGCGCCGCTATGCCGTCTCGCGGCTGGCCCGCTCCACCCCTTACTTCGAAGGCGATCTGGATCGCCCGGTCTTCGGGCGGGGCGATGCGGGCCGCCTTGCCCAATGGCCGCTCACGCCCGACTATGAAACCGGCACGGTCTCAATCCCGGCGGGCACGCTCTTTGGGCTGAACGAGGGCGACAGGCTGGCCATCATGGCCTCTCCCGCCGATCCGGGGACCGCCGCCTTGGGTCATGCCCGGATTACCCGCGCCAGCGCGCTTGAGGCCAACGCCGCGCCGATTGCCACCGAAACCCGGGACGCCCTCGCACTGGGTGATATCCCGCGTGGGGCCTACCTGCGCAAACTCGAAACCGGCCTCGACTTCCAATTGCAGATCGCCCTGCCCGAATTGAACGGCCCCGCCACACAGGCCGCGCACGCGGCCACGCGCGCACTTGCGGCAAACGGCACCCTGGGGCCGCGCATCACCTTCGTCGATCCCGGCGCCCCCGCCGACCTGCGCCTTGCCATCGCCCCGCAAAGCCCCCGGCCCGATGCGGTCTGGGTGCTGCCCGCCTCCGGCCTCTTCGATCCGCAAGCGCCCTCCATCTCGACGGCGGACAAGGACACCGGGGCACTGACCTCGGCCATGGGCGACACCCTGTCGAAAATGGCCCGCGCCCTCAATGTCATGCGCATGGGCGATGCCTTTGGCGCCGCCTCGCTGGATGTCGAGGTCACACTGCAAACCCGCAACCCCAACGAGGCGGGCAAGACAGAGCTGACCCCGATCAGCACCGCCAAGGTGCCACGCATGATCCCGGGGGATGAACTGCATATCATGGCGCTGAACAACATGGGTCAGGCCGTGGACCTCAACGCGCTCTACATCGACGCCAATTACAGCATCAGCCACATGTGGAAGGGCCGGATGCAACCCGGCGACCGCCTCGACAAGGGGCTGGTCGGCATCACCGACAGCGCCTTTGGCCGCGAGCGTCTGGTCGTGGTTGTCTCCCCTGCCGCGCGCGGCACCCTGATACAGGACCTGTCCTTTCTGGAACAGGACAGCGTGATCACGACCCGGGAGCAAAACGCAGGCACCCCGGCCAACCTGTCCGATATCGCCTCCGCCCTGGACGTGGCCGCCTTCGGGACAACCATGCGCGGCGGCTCCAGCCTCACGCAGGACGACAGCCCCAAGGCCAGTGTCCGGCAATTCGAGTTGAACGTGGCCCCCACGCGTTGACACCGGCGAAGGTCAGGCCGCGATAACCGCCGTACCGCGTCACATGACCGCCAGCTTCGCCACCAAGGACGGCCCTCGAATGCCGCTGAAAGACCTCGTTTCGACATGACGTTTCGTACGACTCGTACGAAAGCTGTCGCACCCAGCCGGATTTTCGTACGAAAACCGGGGGTAAAACGTACGACTCGTACGTTAACCTTTCAACAGGTCGGCCAGTTTCACCCGGTCGATTTTCGAATGGTGCCGCGCGTCCATCGGCATGGCCGAGATTGCCTCGACCCGCTCAATGCCAAAGGCCCGCGCCCGCTCGCTCCAGTTTTGCAAACAGGCCGCATTCCCTTCGACCGCCAATATTGGACCGTCCGATTTTTCCATTAAGGCACAACGGCTTAGCCCCGGCCAATCCTGCGCCGCCACTTCCACGGCAAAAGGATGGATCGGGCCGTTTCGTCCCGAAACCTCATCGCCCACGCGCCCAAAAAGCCAAAGTCGCCCTTGCGCATCCAGCCGCCCGGCATCGCCCGTGCGGTGCCAAACCTCACCGCCCGCGACCACCTTGTTTTCAAGGGTTTGTGCCGGGTCGAGGTAAGACTTGTTAACGTGATCTCCGGTAACTTCGATCTCGCCTTCGCAAAGTCTTAACCGCAGTTCCGGCACCGGATGGCCCACCAGAAGCCCCGCGCCTTGGGCCATATGCGCGGCATCCTGCGCGCTGATTTCATGCGCCTCCAGATGGGCAATCGGTTCGGCCTCGGTTGAGCCATAGACACAGGTCACCGCGGCTCCAAGATCGTCCTTTATGGCTCTGACCACGTTGGGAAAAACCGGCCCGCCGCCGGTAAAGACATGGCGCAGATCGGTCTGCCCGGCCTGCGGCAAAAGCCCCGCCAATGACGGCGGCAACAGCGCCCGCGTGGCCCCGGTTCGGCGCAGCCAATCGCCCAAGCGCGCAGGCGTCACATCGGCCAGGCGGCTCATCTTCCACCCCGGCAGGATCGAGGTTCGCCCCGCCGCCAGATTTACCAAGGTAAAGACCGGGAAGGCGACCAGATCACGCTCTTCCGCCTCGCTTTCAAGTATCGGGGCCACCGCATCATGTTGCGCCATAAGGAAAAAATGACTGCGCGGGATGGCCTTCGGCGCCCCGGTCGTGCCCGAGGTGAAAGAGATTAACGCCACCTCCGTGTTAACCCGCTCTTTAACCTCGGTTACCTCCCGAGGCCCACTGGCCCGCAACAGGGGCAGCGGCCAAAGCGGCGGCAGCAGCGCTTTCAGGCAGCAATATAACCCGTTGGCACAAAAGAATTTTGGCTTGGTCGTCGCCACCGCGTGGCGCAGCCCTTTCAGCCCCATGGCCGGTTCCGGCAAGACCACTGTAGCCCCCAAGGACCAAAGCGCCGCAAGGCTGGCGTAAAGTTCGGCACTCACTCCCATCGCCAAAAGCACACGGTCGCCGGGTTGCACGCCCTTACATCGCCATTTCTCGACTAACCCGTTGGAAAGGCTTTGTAATTCCCTAAAGGTGACCGCTTGGCCGCGACCGTCGACAATCGCCACCCGCTCCGGGTGCCGGGCCACCGCCGCGTCGAAATGGTCAAGTAGATCAGTCACTTAACCTCAACCCAAGCAATTCGTACCGGCGGAAAATCTGGCCGCCCTCTTTTTCGCTGCGCTCTGCCGACTGGTTTGAATCATGAATCAAGGCGTGGATTAAATTCTTATACCCCAATGTCTTGGCGGATGTCTGGCAAGCCTGCACCAAACCCCGCCCGGCCCCCCGCAGAAGGCTGGCATAGGTTTTCAGGATCACCGTGTCACTCTCCGGCCCCTGCGCATAATCGGGAATGGCAAACAGGAACCCCGCCAATTCGCCCTCTGGCCTGCGCGCGAAAAAGATCAGGTCTTTCTTCAGCATCGGCACGATGGGCATATACATCGCCAGGAAATCCTCGGGCGAGATCGGTTTGTAAAATGCATTGTTTTCAAAAGCTTGAACAGATAATTCAAACACCTGCATAAACAGGGCTTCCGGGTCGTTCCCATCCCATGTTTCAATCCGGAAGGCCCCGCTTTCGGGCGGTGCCGTGCCGATATCACACAGGCTTTGCCGGGCCGAGAAATAACGCCCGATGGGTTCGAACCCTGCGGCCTGAAACACCTCCCGCGCCACGGGCGCGTCTTTCGGTTCCATCAAGAAGGCCGGTGATCCATCGCTTTCACTGACAAAGCGATATGAATGCCATGTATCTCCGTCCATCGGGCCGACAACATGTGTTAACCCGGCGTTCTTAACCATTTCGATCGCCCGCGTTAACACCTCCGTCCCTGCCTCAAGGGATTTGAACGCAACCTCGCCGAAACTCGCCGTGGCCCGCCCCCCCCACTTCGGGCCATCCCAAAAGATCGACAGTTTTGCACCATCCGTTTTCACCAAATCCTTTGTCAAACGGCACCTCCAAGAACCATGTAAACATATGATATAACGGGAAAAACCAGCGACATAGCGGTCATCTTCATCACCCTGTCACGGGCAAACATTCCCGGCAAAATAAGCGGTAGCCCCGCTATAAACACAAGGCTCACCCCCGCCACAAC
Source organism: Roseovarius sp. MMSF_3281 (assembly GCF_030733685.1). Taxonomy (GTDB): domain Bacteria; phylum Pseudomonadota; class Alphaproteobacteria; order Rhodobacterales; family Rhodobacteraceae; genus Roseovarius. Next base: position 118,581 of record NZ_JASHIM010000004.1, on the reverse strand, counting down.
GCCCAAGGGCTCGGCCCAGTTCGACAGCGCGGGGTTCAGCATGACAACCGCCTCGCGCAGCGCGAAAAGGCCCAATGAAATCAATATGATCCACGGCACATAGCCGCGCAGCGCGATCACCGAAAGCCCCATGCAAAGGCCCATGGCGGTCAAGCCGTAAAAGCCAATCGCGCTTGCCCCCACGGCATTGCCCACCGCCAGCCAGCCAAAGCTGATCAAGGCCAAGGCAGCAGCAACATCCAAGTCGCCATAGGTATCACGCCCCGGGGCCTGCACCCGCGCCCAGACATGCGCGCAAAGCACCAGCGCGGGCAAGACCGCGTTCTGCGGCGCGGTCACCGCAAGCACCAGAAACATCGCCACCACGTAAACCCGGCTGGCATGCCCGCTCAGCCCCACGCGCGCGCCAACGGCATGAAATCCCAGCAAGGCGATCAGGAAAATCACTGCTAAAACAATGAGTTCCAAAAGACTGCTTTCCAAATGCACCGACAGGAACAGCAACAGGCCCAGCGGCAAAAACAGGTTGTCGAACCCGCGCCAGCTTTGCGCTTCGACCAGCGTGCCAAACCCCGTGACCATCAGCGCAAGCGCCAAGACATTGGCGACCGGCAGATCGGTAAACCCCACCAGGCACAGGATCGACAAGACCAGCGTCACCGCGAAAAACGCCGCTGTTCCCTCAAGGCTCTTGTGGCCATCCTCGACATTGTAAAGCCGCGTGGCATAGCGCGTGCCCACCAGGGCCGCCGCCGCGTCGGCCAGCGTCAAAACCGCCAAGGGCAACACGTATAAAAGCGCCTGACCATCGGCGAGGAAAAAACAAAGCCCCACCGAGACCGCCAACAGGAAATCGCCATAAGAGCTGCGCTCAACCCCATGCAGCGCGCCACCGATCCCCTTGGCAAAGCGTGGCAGGCGCAGGGCGACCATCACCAAAAGGGTCAGCCCGATCAGCATGTAAACCGGCCAGCGATCCGGAAAAATCCAAGGCAGAACAAGCGCATAGAGCCCTGTGCCGACGTGCACCAATTTTCTTTGCACCTCGGCCCCAAGGCCCATGGCCCGCGCGCCCCGCCGCACCACCGCCATCAAGCCCAACAGCACCGCAACCGAGGCCAGGGCAAGCACGATTTGCGCCACAACGCTCACCCGCGCACCTCTTCCACCACGAAATCGGAATAGAAAAACGCCATGTCTTGAGCTTTCAATCGGTCTTCCACTTCAAGCAAGGTTTCGACCTTCTCGGCATGCTCCGAAGGCACCCGGCGCGGCGCCATCATGTTCCAGTAAACCAGCCGCGCCCCGGGGGTCGAGGCCCCAAGGATCGTGCCGTAAACCTGCGCGAAAACCTCCGCCGACATGTATTCGAAAATATCCGACAGGTTGAAGCCATGGGCCTTTTCCCCTGTCGAAACAAAGGCTTCCAACGATCCGGGGCGAATGTCCAGCCGGTCCAGCCGGTCGCGGATCACCTCGTAATGCTCTGCCCGCCACGCCATGGGCAAAGCATCCCCATGGGTGCCGGTCATGATCCAGTGCAGGTAAGGGTTCTGCGACGGGGCGGTGTCAACGCCCGCATGGCGCAACCGCCGCGCCACATGCTGTGCCGGGCTGCCCTCGACATGGTCGAAAAACGCCTTGTCGCGGCCCATCCGCCCCATCACGACGCGCGAGAAAAATACCCGCAACAAAAGCCGCCAACGCCATGTGTTGAACCGCGTGTCAAAGAAAACCTCCCGCGCCTGCCGGTCGCGCGGCTCAAAGATCGCCTCAACCGTCCGGCGCGAATGCACAAGCGGCAAAAGCCACTTTCGGAAAATGCGGAAATAGCGTTCGAACTTGCCCACCCCGCCAAGGCCATGCGCCTCGACTTCAGGCGCAAGACCCTGCCAGAAGGCCCGCGTTTTCGCGTCCAAATTCTCACAGGCCCGCGCCAGAAGCGCCGCGCGCCGCGTGCTGGGGCGCGAACCCATCAGTTCCAGGAATTCGGTGTGCGATAGCCTGCGGTACGCCCCGATCCGCACCTTCAAACAGGCGATCTGCGCCGGCGAAAGGTCCACAACAACCACCTTCGCCGGGTCCAGCGTGAGCATCGCCAAGGCATTATCCCCCGCCGAGCAAATGGAAACCAGCGTCCGGCCCGCCTGCTCCCCCAACCCTTGGGTCAGCACATCGGCATCTTCCCACAATTGCGCATAGCGGATGTGGTCAAAATCGGCGCGGGCCTCGATTTCACTTGTCGCCATCAAGCCGCTCCACTTCTCCGGTGGCCCCGTTGACGGCCAGCATCTCGCCATCCGCGATCCACTGCGTCGCGCCCTTCAGGCCCACAACACATGGAATGCCCAATTCCCGTGCGACAATCGCCGAATGCGACAAAAGCGAGCCGCGCTCGACCACGATGGCCGAGGCATTGGAAAACACCGCGATCCAGCCCGGGTCGGTGTGCCGTGCGATCAGAATATCCCCCGGCTCCAGCGCCTCGGTCCGGGGGTCGCGAATGACCCGCGCCTTGGCCCGCACTTGCCCCGCCGAACAGCCCGTCCCGGTCTTGCGGCGGCTGTCATCACGGGCAACCTCGCCCGCCTCCCAACGCGGCAAAATCGCGGGGCCGCGCACCTCGATCCGCTCCGGCGGATCGGGCCGCTGGGCCGAAGCTGCATCTTCGGCCTGCCGCATCGCCACGATACCCTTCAAATCCGGCGACAGGTTGAACCCCTCAACCGCGCCCAGAACCTCCTGCGTGGTCAGGTGAAACACGTCGCGCGGCGCCGACAGATGCCCGCGCGACGTCAATTCACGACCAATGCCAAGAAACACCCGCCGCGCATGGCCGAAAATCCGCGTGCGTTCGAACCGCAGGTTTTCCCGGTCGCGCACCCGTGCCTTGGTCCAGCCGATGATCCATCGCGCCAGAACACGCTTTACCGGCTTGCCCGGAAACAGGGCCTGCCAATCCGGCTCCCGCACCGCGTGCTTGGCCCCCTCTGCGCGCCCTGCCGAAGCCGCCACAGCGGCCAAAAGGCTGCTGGGGTCTTCGCTCAGCGGGATACTTTCCAGCTTCAACTCCTCGGTGCAGCGATCCCCGAAGCGCGCCAGATAGGCCTCCACCTCGGCGCGGATCTCCGGCGCATCGTCAAGCGCCGCCATGCCCTTCGCCCGCATATCCTCGGCCAGCCCGGCGTCGCGCACCATCGCCCCCATCCGTGCAATCCGCTGCGCCGGTTCCGCCGAGACAATATCGCCCTGCCCGATCATCACATCGTTATGCAGTTGCACGCCCGCCTCGCCCAGCCAACGCTCCATCAGTTTCCGCGAGGCCCCGAAGGCCATCATGCACAGGAAATCATTGACCAAGGGCGCATCCCACCGGTCCAAAAGCGTGCTTTCGATCCGCCGGTATTCGCGGGCCAGATCGCTGGCATTGGCCGTGGCGACATCCAAATCGCCCTCCAAGGCCGCATTCAGCCGCGCGTAAAAATCCCGCCGGGTGCGCGGCAAGCGGACGGCCTGCCACAAAAGCCCCGCGCCAACGCGCGCCAGATTGGCATATTCCCACAGCCGCGCCACGCCTTTCGCGGGCGGCGGGCCAATCGCATCGGTCACCTCGCGCGGCATCGGCTCGGACACGCCCATCATGGTTTCCATGTGATCCCGGTTCAGGGCAAACCCCGGCAACAGCGCCAGCGCCCGATACCAGTTCACAAGGTTGTAATAGACCCGCCCATCGACCCGGCCCAGCATGTTGTCGAAAACCGCCGAATTCTCGGCCACCACCGCCTCGCGCACCCCCAAAAGCCGCACGAAGGCGCGGTAGACCCGGGCGTAAACATGCAGGGCAAAGGAATAGGTCAGCGGGCTGACTATCCCCGGATAGCTTTCGACGATGTTGGAATTGTCGAAAATCGTCAGGGTCTCGTCAGGCCGCGCTGCGGGCAAAAGCGCCGTGGTGATGGGGCGCGCTTGCAGGATATGCAGGCCGTCACCATCCATCGCCCATTCGATATCCTGCGGATGGCCAAACGCCGCTTCGGCCCGCCGCGCCAGATCGGCCACGGTTTGGGCCTTTTCAAGCGTCAAGGCCTCGGGCGTATCGGGGGCATTCACCACCTGCCCCTGGTCATCCAAAGCCCAGTCCTCGCCATCGGCCTCGCCCGAGACCAACCGCTCTCCAAGCCCTTGAATGGCCGAGATCACGACGCGCCCGCGCTGCCCGCTCACCGGATCGGCGGAAAACGCCACGCCCGAGGCGCGCGCGGCGATCATCCGCTGCACGATCACTGCCGGGGCCTCGGCCCCATCGCCCGTGGTCTTGGCGCGGTAGGTCTCGACCGTGTCACCAAATCCCGATTGCCAGACCTTTTTGGCCGCCGCCAAAACCGCGTCCGCTTGGACATTCAGCACCGTATCGAACTGCCCGGCATGGCTATGCTCGGCGCCATCCTCGGCGCGTCCCGAACTGCGCACCGCATAAGGCCCCGCGCCCAAATCTTCCAAGGCGCGAGTTACTTGCGATTTCACCCCCTTCGCCATCACCGGCCCGGTTTTGCCATGGTTGAACGCCCCCGGCAGGATCACGAAAAACGCGGGCGGCGCAAAGCCTTCCCGCGCCAGCCGCGACAGCGCCGCCGCCTTGCCGCCAACCACCCCGGCATCCTTCGCCTGATCCTGAGACAGAATAAAACTCATCCGAACCACCCGATGACAAAGGGCAGGAAACCCGCCGTTGCGTAACAGAAAAACACCCAAAGCCCGGCAACGGCATCCATCCGTTCCTGCGCCTTGACCGTGGAATTTGCGCGATAAGCCGTCGCCGCCCGAAGACAGGCCAAAAGCGCCAAAGCGGCCAAGCCAAGGGTGATCCATCCAACCCCGGTGGCTACCCCCGTGCCAACCAGCAAGGCGGCAGACACCCCGACACAGCCCATCCAGATCAGCGCCGCGCGCCCCGGCCCCCAAAGGCCCGAATAGGTATCGACCCCGGCAATCTCGTTCTCCGGCGCCCAAAGCTTCCGACCGATCTCCAGCACACAGCCATTCACAAAGGACAGCGCCAGAAACAGCCAAAGCTGCGGCGCGGGGCCACCGCCGGGCAGCCACTCAAGCCCTGTCAGCAGCAGGTCAATCAGCGGCATGATCATCATATGGCTCAGCAGGTACAAAACCGCCCGCGCCTTGAGCCACTCCGGCGCGCCAAACTCCAAGGTCATCGCCGCCAGCCAAAGCCAGACCAGCGCCAACAACCACAAGGCGGGCGGATACCACAACCAAACCGCCCCCGCCGCCAAGGGCAGCGTCGCCGCCCCGAGCCAGAGCACCGTACCCTGCGCGATCAACCCACGCGGAATGGGCCGCTCGGGCCGGTAAAGCCTGTCATCCGCCGCGTCCTTCCATTCATCGCAAACCCGCATCTGGAAAAACAGCGCCATGGCCACGACGAAACCCGCCACGAACACGGGCCAGCCGGGCAAATCCCGCCCCGCCAATTGCGCCGAAACGCAAATGCTCGCTGCCGAAAACGCCGCCAGCAAGGGCGCGGTTTTCTTGAGCGGAAAGCGCTCGGCCTGATAAGTCCAAAGACGGGTCAAAAAACTCATCTTTGCCGCGCCAGATTTTCATGCGCGCGGGTAAAATCCCCCGCCGTGATTGCCGCCACGATGGATATTTCCCCACACAAACAGGTCGCCGCCGCAATTTCGGCCAAGGCCGCACCGTGGCCCGCGCCCTTCAACCCAAGAATATTCAGCGCCGCCGACTGGCTGGGCAGGCCCGTGCCACCCCCGACCGATCCGACAAGGATATTCGGCATGGTCACGGACACGTATAAATCCTCGCCCCGCGGCTCCATTCGCGTCACCCCCATGGCGCTTTCCGCAACACAGGCCGCATCCTGCCCGGTGGCGATGTAAAGCGCTGCCAACCCATTGGCATAATGCGCCTGCGCGCCCAACTGCCCCGACAAAAGAGAGCCCAAGTTCGCCACCCGCCCATAGGCCAGCATGCCGTCAACCGTGGTGCCCAGCACCTGCTCCACCACCTCGCGCGGCAAGGTAACCGAGGCGCTCACCTTGCGCCCCCGCCCGGTGACCATCCCCAAAGCCGAGGCTTTCTTGTCGCCCGAGAAATTCCCCTCGATATACCACGCCTCGATCGGCACGGGGCACGCCTCGGATATCCGTTTGCACAGGGCATCGGTGGCGATCGTCACCATGTTCTGCCCCGCCGCATCGCCGGTGGTGTAGCGGCAAATCAGAAAGGCGATATTGTTGTCGATAAAAGGCTCCAGCGAGACCAGCTTGCCATGCCGCGTGGTGGCCTCTGCCGCCGCTTGCAAATCCTCGACATTGCGCACCACCCATTCCACGAATTGGCCCGCGCTCAGAAGGTCTTTCATCACGAAAGCGGGCGTGCGAATGACGCCCTCGTATAACACGGCGGTACTGATCCCACCGGCCTTGGTGGCCGCCGCCGCCCCCCGCGCATAAGAGGCCACCAAGGCCGCCTCGCTGGTGGCCAGCGGCACGTGATAATCGCCGTTGGCATTCATCCCCGTCAGGCGCAGTGGCCCGATGATCCCCACCGGAAGTTTCACCGTGCCGATGAAATTCTCGATATTGGCGCTGTATTGCTCGGCCTGTTCCATGGTCGCGGGGTCGGCCAGCGCCGCCTGATCCGCCTCCCCCGCCATGGGCTTCAGGCGCGCCCAGTATTTTTCAACCGTCGCCGCAGTAATCTTGCGCATGGGGCGCAGCAGGCTAAAGGCGTCATCGTTGGGCGCCATCTTTTGCGGCGTCTTTTCCGCGTCATAACGCGCCATCACCCGGCGCAGCATCTCGGTTACGTGAAAAGGAATGATCACCGTAAAACACTCCGCAAGAATTCATTGTGCCATGAAACCATTAAAACTCAGGCAACCTTACGCTTAGCAAGCCCGGGGTTCCATGGAAACATCCGGCAAACCCTATCTTGAACACGGCGATTTCAAACCGCGGGCTAGACATATTCCAATTATTATATATATCATCCCTCAAAATCCGGGCCGCGCGGCCCCGGAACAAGGACACCAAAGGAAACGCATGACATGATAACCGAATTCACACCCTTCCAATCGCTTGTCGGCGGGTCGCTGATCGGACTGGCCAGCGTCTTGCTGATGCTGACACTGGGCCGCGTCATGGGGGCCACCGGCATTCTGGCAGGCTTCATGCAACCCAGCTCGCCGCGCGATTGGTCATGGCGCGCCGCCCTTTTGGCAGGGATGGTCACCGCCCCCGGCCTGATGCTGCTGACAACCGGTCACATGCCCGCCATCGACGTGCCGGTCAGCATCCCGATGCTGGTCGTGGGCGGTATCCTCGTGGGTATCGGCGTCACCTATGGCTCGGGCTGCACCAGCGGCCACGGCGTCTGCGGCAATGCCCGGCTCTCGCCGCGCTCCATCGCCGCCACGCTGACCTTCATGCTGTTCACCGGCATCACCGTCTACATCCTGCGCCACGTGATCGGGGGCTAAGCCAATGCTGCGTATCGTCATCACCTACCTCATCGGCCTCACTTTCGGCCTTGGCATCATGATCTCGGGCATGGCCAATCCGGCCAAGGTGCTCAATTTCTTCGACGTGGCAGGCACGTGGGATCCCTCGCTCATCTTCGTCATGGGCGGTGCCCTTGTGGTCACCTTCATTGGCTACCGCCTGATTTTCGGGAAAGGCCCGAAGAAACCCGTCATGGACGAAACCTTCCAAATCCCGCAAAACCGCACCATAGACACCCGCCTTCTGGGCGGCTCGGCCGTCTTCGGCCTGGGGTGGGGTATCGCGGGCTTCTGCCCGGGTGGGGCCCTGCCCGCCGTCGGCTCCCTCAAGCCCGAGGTGCTGATCTTCGCCGCCGCCCTGATCGCAGGCATCTTCATCGCCAAGGCGCTGCAAGCCCGCGCCCATTCCTGAGACACCAAAACAAGGAGTCCGCCATGACCAACCACCACGTCAACATGGACATCAAACCGCAGGTTCAGGCCTTCTTTGACAAGGCCACGAATACGATCTCCTACATCGTCAAGGATCCCGCCTCCGATAGCTGTGCCATCGTGGATTCGGTGATGGACATCGACTATGCCGCTGGCCGCATCACCTATGACCACGCCGACGAGTTGATCGCCCAGATCAAGAAACAGGGCCTCAAGCTGGAGTGGATCATCGAAACCCACGTCCACGCCGATCACCTCTCGGCCGCGCCTTACATTCAGGAAAAGCTGGGCGGCAAAATCGGCATCGGCTCAAAAATCCTCGTGGTGCAGGATACCTTCGGCAAAATCTTCAACGAAGGCACCGAGTTTCAGCGCGACGGCTCGCAATTCGACGCCCTGTTCGAGGATGGCGATACCTACACAATCGGCCAGATGCAGGCCGTGGCCCTCTACACCCCCGGCCACACGCCCGCCTGCATGACCCACGTGATGGGCGATGCGGCCTTCGTGGGCGATACGCTCTTCATGCCCGATGGCGGCTCGGCCCGCGCCGATTTCCCCGGCGGCGATGCGGGCACGCTTTACGACAGCATCCAGAAGGTGCTGGCCCTGCCCGACGACATGCGCCTTTTCATGTGCCACGATTACGGCCCAAACGGCCGTGATATCGCGTGGGAAACCACCGTGGCCGAGGAGAAGACGCACAACATCCACGTCGGCGGCGGCAAGACCCGCGAAGAGTTCATCAAGTTCCGCACCGAACGCGATGCAACGCTGGCCATGCCGCGCCTCATCATCCCCTCGCTGCAAGTGAACATGCGCGCGGGCGACGTGCCCACCGACTCCGACGGCAACCCGATGCTCAAGGTGCCGGTCAACAAGCTCTGATGTGCCGCTGGGGCAGGTGCCCTTGCGCCTGTCCGCCCCTCTCTCCCGAAAGTCCCCCCAAATGCCCCGCTTGCTTGCCCGCTACCTGCCCATCCTCACATGGGGCCGGGCCTATTCCCGCTCTGCCTTCGCCCAGGACCTGATCGCGGCCCTGATCGTGACGATCATGCTGATCCCGCAATCGCTGGCCTACGCCCTGCTGGCGGGCCTGCCGCCCGAGGCGGGGCTTTACGCCTCGATCCTGCCGATCATGCTTTACGCGCTGTTCGGCACCTCGACGGTGCTCGCCGTGGGGCCGGTGGCCGTGGTCTCGCTGATGACGGCGGCAGCCATTGGGCAAGTGGCCCAGCAAGGCACCGCGGGCTACGCCACGGCGGCGCTCACGCTGGCGGGGCTGTCGGGGCTGATCCTTCTAGGCCTTGGCCTGCTGCGGTTGGGGTTCCTGGCAAACTTCCTCTCGCACCCCGTCATCGCGGGCTTCATCAACGCCAGCGGCATCCTCATCGCGCTCAGCCAATTGGGCCATATCCTCGGGCTGAAAACCTCCGGCCATACCCTGCCGCACCTTCTACATAGCCTCTGGTCCGGGCTTGGCGGCGTGAACCTGATCACCCTGCTGATCGGGGGCACAGCGGCGGCGTTCCTCTTCTGGGTTCGCAAGGGCCTCAGCCCCCTGCTTTTAAGCTTTGGGCTTGGCCCACGCCTCGCCGATGTGCTGACCAAGGCCGGCCCCGTCGCCGCCGTGGTCGTCACCACCTTGGCCGCCGGCCTTTTCCGCCTCGATACCCAAGGCGTCGCCATCGTCGGCACCGTGCCGCAATCCCTGCCGCCCTTCACCCTGCCCGATGCCTCGCTTGACCTGGTCAAGGCGCTGCTCCTGCCCGCCGTGCTGATCTCGATCATCGGCTTTGTCGAATCCATCTCGGTCGCGCAAACGCTCGCCGCCAGGAAACGCCAGCGCATCGACCCCAACCAGGAACTTATCGGGCTTGGCGCCGCCAACCTCGGCGCAGCCATCAGCGGCGGCTACCCGGTGACCGGCGGTTTCGCCCGCTCGGTGGTGAACTACGACGCGGGCGCCGCCACCCCCGCCGCCGGGGCCTTCACCGCCATCGGCCTTGCCATCGCCGCACTTGCCCTCACGCCGCTGATCTACTTTCTGCCCAAGGCCACGCTGGCCGCCACCATCATCGTCGCCGTCCTAAGCCTTGTTGACCTCTCGATCCTGAAACGCGCATGGGCCTATTCCGGTGCCGATTTCGCGGCGATCCTGACAACCATCCTGCTGACCCTCGGGTTCGGCGTGGAAATCGGCGTTTCTGCCGGGGTGGTGCTCTCCATCGCGCTCCACCTCTACAAAACCTCCAAACCCCACGTGGCCGAGGTGGGCCTCGTTCCGGGAACCGAGCATTTCCGCAACATCAAGCGCCACAAGGTCATCACCTACCCCAGCGTCGTCACCCTAAGGGTCGATGAAAGCCTCTATTTCGCCAATGCCCGCTTCCTTGAGGATTACATCGCCGACCGCATCACCGAAGACTGCGCCGTCAAGCACGTCATCCTGCATTTCGCCGCGGTGAACGAGGTCGATATGTCCGCGCTGGAAAGCCTTGAGGCCATCAACACCCGCCTCAAGGCCATGGGTATCAAGCTGCACCTCTCCGAGGTCAAAGGCCCGGTCATGGACCGCCTGAAACGCAGTCATTTCCTGCAAGAACTGGGCGGCACCGTGTACCTGTCGCAATACGCGGCATGGCAAGCCCTGCGCGAGGGCTAAGCGCACCCGTCCCGGGCTTGACCCGGGACCTTGCAGCGGGCCAAGTGGCCCCGGGTCAAGCCCGGGGCGCGGCACGCCCTAAACCACTGGTGCGGGCAGCCCCTCGATCATCACGTTGACACAGGCGGGCCTGCCGCTCGCCACGGCGCGCTCCAGCGCGGGCCGCAACTCCGCCTCATCGGTCACGAACTCGCCATGCGCGCCCATGGCCTCGGCCGACAAGTCATAGCGCGCCGCCGTCAGGCCACAGCCCGAAAGCCGCCCCTCGCCATAATCGCGCAACTGGATCTGATGTTCGGCATTCCACCGCTGGTCATTTCCGATCACCATGACAAGGGGCAACCCATGCCGCGCCGCCGTCTCGAACTCGGCGAAATGAAACCCGATGGAGCCATCCCCCGACAGCGCGAAAACCGTGGCCCCGGGCCGCGCCACGGGCGCCGCCATGGCATAGGGCAACCCACCGCCGATCGCGCCCGACACGCCGTTGATCACCCGCGCCGTGCCACGGGTCAGGGCCTGCGCCCACTGGCCGAATTCCCCGCCATCGCAGACAATCACGCTCTCGTCACAGGCGCTTGCAACCTCCTGTACTGCCGCGCACAGGCTGGCCGATGTCAAACCGCCCCCCACGTCGGGCTGCACAGCCGTCAGTTCTGCCGCTTCCGCGCACCACGCCTCACGCGCCGGGGCCGCGCTGTCGCACAACGCCCGCGCCATCACCCGCGCCGGGGCCACGACCCCGGCCCGATGTCGCGCACCCAGGTTCCTGGCCGCCACAGCATGATCCGCGCCATCGGCGCTCACCGTGATCCACTCGGCCTCGCCCGCGCCAAAGCCAAGCGTGAAATCCACGCGCTTACCCAGGCTCAGCACCAGGTCGGCCCGCGCGACGACCTCGGCAATCCGGCCAAGGCTGGGGTCACGCAATCCGCGTGGGCTTTCCATCGCATATACCGGCGCGCCCAAAGCCGCGCCCAGTCTCTGCTCAAGTCCAGCCTGCCGCGTCGGCGTCAATGACGGCCCCAGCAACACCAGGGGCCGCGCGGCCTGTGCCACAAGGGTTTGCACCGCCTCCAGATCCTCGGCGCTGGCAGGCCGCTCCGACAGGTCCGCCGTCAGCGCCGGGCCATCGGCCTCCGCCTTGACCACGTCAAAGGGCAGGGCCAGATGCACCGGCCCCGGCTGCCCGGTCACGGCGCTTTCGATTGCCCAAGCCACATCGCGGCCAAGCCCCTCCGACGCCTCCGAGCGATAGGAATACTTGGTCACCGCCTGCGTGATCGCCACCTGGTCCATTTCCTGGAAGGCCCCGGTGCCATCCTGCCCGCGCGGACTGTCGCCCGACAAAAGCAAAACCGGGGTGTCCGACGCCCGCGCCGAGGCCAAGGCCCCAACGCTATTGGCCAAGCCGCCGCCCGCGGTAACCAAGGCCACCCCGACCTGCCCGGTCAGTTGCGCATAGGCTTCGGCCATGAACACCGTCGCACCTTCGTGCCGCGTGTGGATCAACTCGATCCCGGCATCGAGACAAGCATCGAAAATCGGCATGATCTGATTGCCCGACAGGGCAAAAATCCGCCTCACTCCCGAGGCCGCCAGCGTTTTCACCAAAAGGTCTGCACCGCGCATCACGTCAACTCTCTTTCTCGGGCTGATTGCGCCCCTCGCGGGCCGCATTCACCCCCATCCGCACGATGGCGAAAATGGTGATCGCGGTGACCGTCCAGAAGAACCAGGTAATCGGTCCCCGGAAAAACACCTTCCAATCGCTGCCCGACATCAGCATGGCCTGCCGGAAATTGTCCTCCAGCAAAGGCCCAAGGATAAAGGCGATCAGGAAGGGCGCCGCCGGAATCCGCCAACGCATCATGGCATAGCCGACCCAGCCCATGGCAAACATCACGCCCACATCAAAGATGTTGTTGTTCACCGCGTACACCCCGTAGACGCACAGCACCAGAACCCCGGGGATCAACAGCCGCTTGGGCACATCCGCCACGTATTTGAACCCCTTGATCGCCACCGAGCCGACAAAGAACAGGCAGATCGAACTGACGATCAGGCCGATGAACAACCCGTAAATCAGGTCGACGTTCAGGACGAACATCATCGGCCCCGGCTGCAACCCGTGGATCATGAAGGCGCCGATGATGATCGCGGTGATCACATCCCCCGGCACACCCAGCGCCAAAAGCGGGATCAGCGTGGCACCGGCCACGCCGTTGTTGCCAGCCTCCGAGGCGGCCACGCCCTCGACCTCGCCCTTGCCGAAATTCGGCTTGTTCTTGGATTTGCGCCGCGCCTCGGAATAGCTCAAAAATGCCGAAGGCGCCGCGCCGATACCGGGAATCGAGCCAAGGAAAACACCGATCAGGCTACCGCGCACGATCGACCGGAAACTCTTCTTGTAGTCGTCGAAACTGACCCAGTTATTGCCAAGGCTCCGCGCCTTGCCCAAATGCGCCGTCGGGTGCCACACCATGGCCAGCACCTCGGGGATCGCAAAAAGCCCGATCAGCACGGCAATGAAATTCAACCCGCCCATCATGTTCGGATCGCCAAAGGTAAAGCGGTTGGTCCCATAGATCAGATCAAGCCCCACCGTGGCCAGCAACAGCCCGAGGATGGCCGACAACGCCCCGCGCAGCAGGCTGTCGCCCGACACGCCCGCGATGATGGTCAGCGAGAACAGGATCAGGGTGAAGAACTCCGGCGGCCCGAAGCTCAACGCAAAAGAGGCCAGCCAACCGGCAAAGACGATCAGCGCGAGGTTGGAAATCACATCCGCCGTACAGGAGGCCCAAAGCGCCATGCCCAACGCGCGGCCCGCCTCGCCCTTTTCCGCCATCGGGTAGCCGTCAAGGATCGTGGCGGAAGAGGCTGGGGTTCCGGGCGTCTTGATCAGAATCGCGGGAATACAACCGCCGAAAATCCCGCCCTTGTAGACACCCAAAAGCAACAGGATGCCGGTGATGGGCTGCATCGCGAAGGTGAACGGCAATGTCAGGGCCACGGCCATCGTGGCCGACATCCCCGGAATCGCACCGCCGAACACCCCGATGGCGACACCACCGGCCAGCGCAAGGAAAGACTCCAGGTTGGCGACAAGCGAAAGCCCCGCCATCAAGCTGTCGATAAAACTCATGGCAGCCTCACGAAATTGCCCTGCGGGATCGCAACCCCCGCCACATGCGCGAAAAAGGCATAAAGCACCAGGGGAAGCACCACGGCACAGATCACCGCCGCCACCGGGTGGCGCGTCTTGACCAGAAACGCCGTCAGCGCAAAGCACAGCATCGACGTCCAGACCATGCCAAGCCGCGGCATCAAGGCCATCGTGCCCACCATGATCAGGGCCATACCGATCATGCGCACCCATGCGCCCATGCCCTCGTCATGCGCATCCACGAAGTCTTCCGATGGTCCCTCGGCCGTCCGATACCCCGCCGCGATCAGGCCAAGGCCCACCACGCCGGTACAGCCGGCCAGAACATAGGGCCAGAACATCGGTGACAGTAAAATATTCTTGATGTTGCTCGGGGCGGCCACCCAATTCGGGATTGCCGCGAATATCAGAAACGCCGAGGCTAGGCAGGCCCCGATCCCAAGCTGCATTTGTAGGCGACGCTCGCTCACCTGCCCCTCCCTCATGGCTTATACGCCGGGCCATGAAAGGCCCGGCGCGGTATCATGTCAAAAGCTTAGTGCCGAAAGCTCACCCTTCGACCCGCATGCCCAACTCGTCCACCAGCTCGCGGAAGGTGTTGTACTGCGTTTCGATGAACTCATTGGCCTCCTCGGGGTCCATCAGGCGGATAACCGACCCACGCGCCGTCATCTTCTCAAGGAAGCCTTCGTCGGCAGTGGCCTCGGCCATCCATTCGCCCCACTTGGCCGCGACATCGTCAGGCAGGCCATCCGGCCCGGCAATCCCGGTCCAGCCGACAAGCTGATGCAACGCGGGCTTGTCCAGATCCGCCGCGGTCGGCGCATCGAAGCCCGGCACCGGCTCGGCGGTGGTCACCAGAATCGGGTCCAACTGATCGTTGGAAACGAAACTCGCCAAGGCCGAGGAGTTGGTGCAAATGAACGTGGCCGTGCCATTCAACACCGCCGTTGCCGCGGCCCCACCGCCCTTAAGCGGAATATGCGTGGCCGCTTCCAGCGGATTCTCGACCCCGAATTCGCGCAAGACCATGGCCCCCGCCAGATGCAGCAGCGACCCAACCCCGGAAGAGCTATAGGTAACGCCACCCTCTTTCACCTTGGCAATCAGGTCGTCCATGTTCTCGATCCCCGACGACGGGTTCACCGCGCAGGCCACCGGGTTGATCTCGTAAACCGTCACGAATCGGAAATCATCCAGCGTATAGGGCAGCGTCGCCTTCATCGCCGGGCTGACCGAGTGCGAACCGACCCGCGCAAACAGCATCCGGTACCCGTCGGGCTCGGCGTTCTGCACGGTCACCGATCCGGTGGCCCCGCCCGCGCCGGTCACATTGGCCATGACCAACGGCTTGCCGACGGCATTGCCCAAAGGCTCTGCAATGCTGCGCGCGGAGATATCCGTTGCACCACCCGCGCCATACGGGATCACCATGTTGATCGGCCGTTCGGGGTATTCCGCAAAGGCCGCCGTTGCCGTCAGCCCGGCCACCATGGTGCCTGCTGCAAGGATTGATTTGAAGTTCATGTCGTCCTCCCATTAATCGACGTCTAGTTAGTCCAGGCTTGAGTTATTTGCTTCTTATCAGCCGCCCTTGACTTCGGTATAACGTTAAGGTGAACTTAATAGAAGTAATAATAGCTTACCAAAACCGTTAGCTAACCTATCAGCAGGAGCCTCCCTTTGTCGATCCGCATGTTGCGCACCCTGATTGCCGTGGAAGAGCAGAAAACCTTCAGCGCCGCCGCCGAGGCGGTGCATGTCACCCACGCCGCCGTCAGCCAGCAAATGCGCGCGCTCGAGGACGAATGGCAAATCGCCCTCTTCGACCGCTCGAAACGCACTCCCGAACTCACGCCCGTTGGCCGCGCCATCGTCGCCAAGGCCCGCGAAGTGGTCCGCGCCTATGATAACATCGTCCCCTCGGTGGTCGACTCCGACACCCTCGAAGGCGACATTGCGCTTGGGGCCGTGCCCACCACCCTCACGGGCCTCGTACCGCTGGCCGTCTCGCGACTCAAGTCCGCCTTTCCCAAGCTCCACGTGCAGGTCCATCCGGGCCTGACCACACCGCTGATCTCGCGAATCGAACGCGGCACGCTGGATGCCGCCATCGTCGCGCGCCCGCCTGTCCTGCCGCCGGATTTCGACTATCGCCACATCGCCGACGAACCCCTGCAACTTCTGGCCGCCAAGGGCACCACCTGCGACGACCCGCTCGAGCTTCTGGCCTCCCGCCCCTTCATCCGCTTCAACCGCGATGCCGTGGTCGGCCAGATGATCGAAAGCTGGCTGCAACGCAAAGGCATCCGCGTGCAGGAAAGCATGGAACTTGACGGTCTCGAAGCCATTTCAAGCATGGTTTTTGCAAATCTCGGGGTCTCCATCGTTCCGGCCAGTTGCGTGCCCTCGCAAAACCCACTGGCCGTCGAACGCTTTTCCCTCGGCCCTGACGCCCCGATGCGCCACCTCGGGCTGATCTACCGTCGCGACAGCCTGCGCCTCAATATGTTGCAGGAAATCGAAAGCGTCCTGCTCGACAGCGCCGCAATTGGAAAACTCGACCCGAATTCACTGGGGGCCACATGATCTCGAATGACACTATCCTCATGGTCGTCCTCGGCGCGGCGGCGGGCGGCTTTATCAACGGGCTGGCAGGCTTCGGCACGGCGCTTTTCGCGCTCGGCTTTTTCCTTACGGTCATGACCCCGCCACAGGCCGTGGCCGTTGTCGTCGTGCTCTCGGTCGCCAGCGGGTTGCAGGGCCTTTGGATCGTCCGTCACGCGATTTTCGACAATCCCCGCCGCATGGCCCGTTTCCTCGGCCCCGGTATTATCGGCATCCCGCTAGGGATCGCCGCCCTCTACATCATCGACGCGGCAACCCTGAAACTGGTGATTGCCGCATTCCTGCTGATCTACGGCGGCTTCTTCAGCCTGCGTCGCGCCCTGCCCAAGTTCGAGCGGCCCACCCCCTTCATCGACATGACCGTGGGTTTTGCCGGCGGTATCCTCGGTGGCGCCGCCTCGCTTTCGGGCGCATTGCCCACCATGTGGTGCTCCATGCGGCCATGGCCCAAGGCCGAAACCCGCGCCGTGCTGCAACCTTTCAACGTGGCAATCCTCGGCCTCACGGCCGTCATGCTCTGGTGGCAAGGCACTTACAGCCGCGAGGTGCTGATCAACCTCGCCATCGCCCTGCCCGCCACCATGATTTCGGCACAGATCGGCATCTCGGTCTTTCGCCGCCTCTCCGACGATCTCTTCCGCAGGCTCTTGATCTCAATGTGCCTGCTGTCAGGGATCATCCTGATGATAAGAGCACTGACATGACCATCGAGCATATCCAGGTGCGCGTCTTCCGCGCCCCTACCCCGCGCCCCGTCGCCACCTCCTTTGGGGTAATGCGCGACCGGCCCGCCGTGTTTGTCCGCCTCACCGCCGCCGACGGCGCCTTCGGCTGGGGCGAGGTTTTCGCCAATTGGCCCGCTGCCGGGGCCGAACACCGCGCGCAGCTGTTGATCCAAGACATCGCGCCGCTGGTCCTCGGCCAGCCCTCAAATGATCCCGCCACGCTCTGGCACGATCTCACGCGCAAAACCCATATCCGCGCCCTGCAATGCGGCGAATGGGGGCCCTTCGCGCAGGTACTCGCCGGGCTTGATACCGCCTGTCACGATCTGGCCGCGCGCCGGGCGGGCCTGCCCTTGGCCAAGGCGCTCAATCCCAAGGCCGCGCTTTCCGTTCCGGTCTACGCCAGCGGCATCAAGATCACCGAGGCAGAGGGCGAAATCGCAGCCGCCCGCGCCCAAGGCATCACGGCTTTCAAGGTCAAGGTCGGCTTTGACATGGCAAGCGACCTTGCCACGCTGGAAAAGCTAAGCGCGGGTCTGCAGGACAACGAACGCCTGTTCACCGACGCCAATCAGGCATGGGACGCCCCCACCGCACAGCAGTTCATGCAGGCCACCAAGAATCTGGATATCGGATGGCTGGAAGAACCCATCGCCGCCGACGCCCCCGCCACCGATTGGGCGCGCCTTGCCGCTCTGGGCCAGCCCCCCTTGGCAGGTGGAGAAAACATCACCGGGGTCGAAAACTTCGAAAAAGCCGGCAAGCACCTCGGCTACATCCAACCCGATGTCGCCAAATGGGGCGGGGTGACAGGGTGTTTTGAGGCCGCGCAAGCCATCACCCAAGCGGGCCGCACCTATTGCCCGCATTTCCTGGGCGGCGGTTTGGGCCTTCTGGCCTCGGCCCACCTTCTGGCCGCGGCGGGTGGCGCGGGGCTTCTGGAACTTGACATCAACGCCAACCCCCTGCGCGACGATCTCTTGCCCCAAGGCACGCTGCGCGACGGGGCTTTCCACCTTTCCAAGGCCCCGGGGCTGGGCCTCGAAACCCTCTCCGAAAGCCTTTCAGAGTTCGAAACACTGGCACTGGAGGCACATGCCGGAACGCTTTAGCCAGCGCCGGTTTCCTGAAAGAAACTACTGCGAAACGAGGGGCGAGCGGCCTTATCCCTTGGCCGCCACCACGATCAGTTCCACCTTCAATTCCGGCGTGGCCAGCTTTGCCTCGCCACAGGCCCGCGCCGGGGCGTGGCCTTCGGGCACCCATGCATCCCAGACCGCGTTCATCTCGGCGAAATCCGCCATATCGGCCAGCCAGATCACGCATTGCAGGATTCGCGTGGCATCCGATCCGGCCTCGGCCAAAAGCGCCTCGACCTTTTCAAGACAGGTCGTCGTCTGCCCGGCCACGCTATCGCCGGGGTTGCCCACCTGGCCCGCCAAGTAGATCGTATCGCCATGGGTAACGATCTGGCTCATGCGTTGATTGGTATGGGTGCGGGTTACATTGCTCATTGGGTATCCTTCCTAAAGCGTTCGGGCGAAAGGGCCGCCACGGTTGTCGGGTCTAAATCGGGCGTCTGGCCGGTGATCAGGGCCGCCGTCAGCCGCGACAGCGCCGGAGAGGTCTGCACCCCGTAACCGCCCTGCCCGGCAAGCCAGAAAAACCCGTCGGCCCCGGTGTCGAATCCCACGACCGGGGTGCGGTCGGGGGCAAAGCTGCGCAACCCCGCCCAGGAATGTTCCAATCGCGTCACCGGATGCGTCACGGCCTGTTCAAAGCGGTAAAGCCCCTCGGCCAGCACCATGTCGTCGGGCCATGCATCATGCGGGGGGACGGGGTCTTCATCGGCAGGCGAGACCATCAGCTTGCCAGCCTCGGGCTTGGCATACCATGTCTCGGTGATCGACCCGAAAAGCGGCCAGTCTTCCACGTCATAGCCCTCTGGCGCGGGGATGATCGCCGCCGAACGGCGATAGGGCTGTATCCCCAATGGCTGCACGCCGGCCATCTGTGCCACCGGATCGGCCCAAGCGCCGCCCGCGTTGACAACCACCGGCGCGGTATAGGTCTCGCCCCCCGCCGTGACCTGCCACGCCGAATGGCCGCGCGCGATGCCTTCGACCTGCGCAGCCGTCACCACGCGCCCGCCACGCGATTTCAAAAGCCGCGCATAACCCTGCAACAGGCGGTCCACATCAATATCCTGTGCATCGCGTTCCAGAACCGCGCCCGCGATCAGGCCGGGCTTGAAAATCGGCACAAGCTCCGCCGCCTCCCCCCCTGTCAGCCGCTCAATCCCCGTGGCGCCCTCGCAATAGGCGTCCAGCGTGTCGATCTCGGCCTCGCCCGCCACCATCAATTCGCCGCGTGGCGACAAAAGCGAGCGGTCGGAAATCCCCTCGGGCGCCTCGAAGATCGGCGCGGCGGCGGCATTGAGCGCGCGCAGCGTGGCATTGCCGTAGTTGCGGATAAAGATCGCTGCCGACCGCCCCGTCGCGTGATAGCCGATCTGCGCCTCACCCTCCAAGACCAGCACATTGGCCTCGGCGGCCATTTCCGCCGCCGCGCTGATCCCGGCGATACCGCCGCCGATGACGATGATATCGGGATGTGTCATGCGTCTTCGAACCCTGTCAGTGTGGCGGTAAGGTTCTCGCCCAACTCGTCGCAAAGGTATCCGCCCTCCTGCACGAAAAGCGTGGGCAGCCCCAGCTTGGCAATCGCCGCGCCGATGCGGCCAAATCCTGTGGTGGTCACGGCAAACCCTTGGAAGGGGTCGCCCTCGAACGCATCAAGGCCCAGCGCCACGACAACCACGTCGGCCCCGAAATCGGCGATGCGGGTAAGGCCGGTATCAAGCGCCTGCAAAAAGGCCTTGTCATCGGTGCCGCGCGGCAGTGGCAGGTTGAGGTTATAGCCAAGGCCCCGCCCCTCGCCGCGCTCCTGCGCATGCCCCCAGAAGAAAGGGTAAAAGCGCACCGGGTCGGCATGGATCGACACCGTCAGCACATCGTCGCGGTCATAAAAGATGCCTTGGGTGCCGTTGCCGTGATGCACGTCCACGTCCAAGATCGCCGGGCGCAGGCCCTTCATCCGCAGGTGCTCGGCGGCGATGGCCGAATTGTTCAGGAAACAAAAGCCCCCCGCCAGGTCGCCGAAGGCATGATGCCCCGGCGGACGGCACAGCGCATAGGCCGCCATTTCGCCCCCCGCCACCAGATCGGCGGCGGTCAGGGCCGTTTGCGCCGACCAATAGGCCGCCTCCCATGTGCCTTCGCCGATGGGACAGGCCGTATCGGCCTGGTGAAACCCCGCCTGTCCCACCGCCGAACGCGGGTAGCTGTCGCTGCGGTTGGCAGGGTGGATATTGGGGATCACCTCGTCGCCCGCATCGGGGATGCGTTGCCAGCGGGTATAGATATTGCGCAGAAAGGTCAGGTATTCGGGCGAATGAAGCGCCGCGATAGGCCCTTGGCCGTGGTCGGTGGGGGCCGCAACCTCGCATTGCGCGGCCTTGGCCCCGCTCAGCAGTTTGTCGATCCGCGCAGGTTGTTCGGGGCACGGCAGGCGCTTGCCATTGGCCATGAAATGCTTGGGGTCATGGTGCCATTGCCGCTCGTCGAAGATCGCTTTCATCTTGCATGCCCTTTCAGGTTTTCGAAGCCTTCCGCATCCAGTTTCATCACCGTCGCGCCGGTTTGCGGGCCAAAGCCCAGCCGCTCGTAGAATTTGCGCGACTCGGTCGAATGTTCATAGACCGCAAGCGAAAGCCACTTCGCGTTCCACCAATGCGCCGCCAGCATCGCCGCCCCTGCCAGCAAGCGCCGCCCAAGGCCATGACCCCGGCCTTCGGGCGCAACCCAAAGGTCCGACACGTAAACCCCCGCCGCGCCGCGCACGGTGGAAAGCGTGGGGCTGTAAAGGGCCACGCCGCGCAAATCCTCGCCCGCCATCGCCAGCGTCGCATAGGCCGAGGGGTGCACGCCGAAAAGCGCCTGTTCCAACAGGGCCACGTCGCCCTTGTGCTCATCGCCCAGATCGGCACTCAGCCGCCTCAGGCCTTCGTCCAACAGGGGCAGATCGTCGGATGTATCCACCACGCGCAGGGAAATCTCGCTCATCTCAAATCGCCATTTCGTCCGCGCCCTTGAGGCCAAGGATATCCCGCGCCTCGTCGGGGGTGGCCACCTCGCGGCCCAAGCCTTCGACGATGCTGCGGATTTTTTCAACCTGTTGGGCATTGTTCTCCGCCAAGGTGCCGCGCGCGATGGTCAGGCTATCCTCCAGCCCCACGCGCACATGCCCGCCCATGGCCGCCGCCATGGTGATCAGCGGCATTTGATGCCGCCCCGCCGCCAGCACCGAGAACATGTAATCCTCGCCGAAAAGTTTATCGGCGATGCGCACCATATGGGTCAGGTTTTCCGGGTCCGGCCCCATACCGCCCAGCACGCCGAAAACGAACTGGATGAACAGCGGCGCCCGCACAAAACCGCGGTCCACGAAATGCCTGAGCATGTAGAGATGCGACAGGTCATAACATTCAAACTCGAACCGCGCGCCGCGCTCCTTTCCCAGTTCGGTCAGGATGCGGCCAATGTCGCGCGGGGTGTTCTTGAAGACCAGATCGTCGGTGCCCTCAAGAAAGGGCTTTTCCCAATCGTGCTGCCAATCGGTGATGCGCTCGGCCATCGGGTAAAGCGCGAAATTCATCGACCCCATGTTGAGCGAGGCCATTTCCGGCTCCACCCGCTTGGGCGCGGCAAGCCGTTGGTCAAGGCTCATGATCGCGCTGCCCCCGGTCGACAGGTTCAGCACCGCGTCGCACCCTTCATGGATACGCGGCAGAAAGCCCATGAAATGCTCGACCTCGGCCGATGGCCGCCCGGTCTCGGGGTGGCGCGCATGCAGGTGCAGGATGGCCGCACCGGCCTTGGCCGCGCCAATGGCTTGGTCTGCAATCTGCTCGCCCGTCACCGGCAGGTGCGGTGACATGCTGGGCGTATGGATCGAGCCGGTAACGGCACAGGTGATCAGGATTTTCCGCATCTCGGGCCTTTATGCGATCTTGTCCAGCTCGGGCCGGATTTCATCGGTGAATTGCGCAAGCGAGGTATCCAGCATCCCGGTGATTTCGTCCAGATGCGTATCGTTCACGATCATCGGCGGGGCAACGATGATGTGATCGCCTTCCACCCCGTTGCGGGTGCGCCGCGAATAGACGATCAGCCCGTTGTCATAGGCGATGTTCACGAACCGGTCAAAGGCCTTGAGGTGCTTGGGCAAGGGCGTCTTGCTGCCCCGGTCGGCCATGAATTCAAAGGCCGTAAGCAACCCCATGCCGCGCACGTCACCGATGATCGGGTATCGCTGCATCAAGCCCTCAAGCCGGGCCATCAGCTTCTCGCCCATCCGGGCGGCATTCTGCACCAGCCCCTGCCGCTCGATCTCGTCGATCACGGCCACCCCGGCGGCACAGGCCAAGGGATTCCCGGCATAGGTATAGCCATGCAGGAACCCGCCCTGATCCAGAACCGCCTCGACCAGGCGTTCATGCGCGGCCATGGCCCCAAGCGGCACGTAACCGGCGGCAAACCCCTTGGACATCACCACGATATCGGGTTCAAGATTCCAATGCTCCGAGGCAAGGAAAGCACCGGTGCGCCCCGCGCCTGTCATCACCTCGTCCAAGATCAGCAGAACACCGTATTTGCGGCAAATCTCCTGCACCCGCTCCATGTAGCCCTTGGGCGGCGGCAAGGCCCCGGTCGAGGCCCCGCCGACAGGTTCGACCATGAAGGCCAGCACGCTGTCGGGGCCTTCCTGCAAAATCTTGGCCTCCAGCATATCGGCATAATGATGGCCCGTCGCCTCGTCCTGCGCATCCAGCCCATCCAAGTACGCCGTCGGCGCGGGCACCTTGGGCATGGACTGCATCATCGGATCAAAGGGCTTGGTCAGCGGATCGTAAGAGGTCAGCGCCAAGGCCCCCAGCGTACAGCCATGATAACTGGGCGCGCGGGAAATGATCTTCCACCGGCTCTCCTGCCCCACGGCAATCGCGTATTGCCGGGCCAGCTTCATGGCACTTTCCACCGCTTCGGACCCGCCCGAGACAAAGAACACCCGGTTCAACCCCTCGGGGCAAAGTGCCGCCGTTTTCGCGGCCAGTTTTTCCGAGGCCTCGGTCTCGAAATGCAACCGGTAGCCAAAGGTGCTTTTCTCCATCTGGCGGCGCATCGCCTCAAGCACGTTCTCGTTGGAATGGCCGATGTTGCACACCATCGCGCCGCTGGAGCCATCAAGATAGCGCTTGCCGTCCACATCCCACATGTAGACGCCGCGCGCTTGGTCCAGCACGGGCCGCCGTTGTCGCCCTTGGTAAAACAGGTGGCTTGGTCGTTCAGTCATGGTATTATCCCGGCAAGGCCGCGCAGTCCTGCGGGCGCAGGTGCAAATGCACCTCGGCGCCTTCGGCAAAAGGATGGCCGTCAATCATGTTGATCGCCTGCAGTTGTGTATCCCCCGCGCGCACGAAATAGCGCACCGCCTGCCCCTGGTAATCCACCGTTTCCACGGTGGCGGGCACCGAGACCGAACCGTCGGGCGCGGGCTGATCGGAAAGCTGCAGCTTCTCGGCCCGAACCACCAGTTTTGCAGGGCCCTCGCCGGTGATGCGCGGGGCTTTTTCGGCGGGAATGGTCATTTGCCCGAAAATCGGCGCGTCGATGGCCACGCCATCGCCCGTGCCGGTACAGCGGGACTCGAGGATATTCGAGGCCCCAAGGAAGTTGGCGACAAATTCCGAGGCCGGGGTATTATACACCTCTTCCGGTGCGCCCACCTGCTCGACCCGGCCTTCCGACATCACCACGATCTGGTCCGACATGGCCAGCGCCTCAGATTGGTCGTGGGTCACGAAAACCGTGGTCACACCGATCCGTTCCTGAATACGCTTCAACTCAACCCGCATATCCTCGCGCAGGTTGGCATCCAGCGCCGAAAGCGGCTCATCCAGCAACAGAACATCGGGTTCGATCACGATGGCACGGGCCAGCGCGATGCGCTGTTGCTGCCCGCCCGACAGTTCCTTGGGATAGCGATCCCCCACATTCGGAAGCTGCACCAGGTCCAGCGCATCCTGCACCCGCTTGGGAATTTCCTCTGTCGGTACATCGCGGTATTTCAGGCCAAAGGCCACGTTCTCGGCCACGGTCTTATGCGGAAACAGCGCATAATTCTGAAAGACAAGGCCAAGGTTGCGCTTGTGAATCGGCACATCGTTGACCCGTTTGCCCCCGATCAGGATTTCGCCCTCGCTCGGGTCCAGAAGCCCGGCGATCATCCGCAGATTGGTTGTCTTGCCACAGCCCGACGGCCCCAACAGGGTGATGAACGCCCCCTCGGGAATCTCAAGCGAGCTTTGGTGCACGGCAGTAAAATTGCCGAAGCGTTTGACGATATTATTCAGGGTGACGGAACTCATCTGCACTGTCCTTGCTCAGGCGTCTGGGATATCCCGCCCCGGGCATGGCCCGGGGCCTCGTGGCTTGATCCGAGGCCCCGGCGCGGCGGTCGGGGCGGGACGGTCTTGGGCGGCGGGCGTCAATAGCCCTTTTGCACGCGACCGAAGGTTTTCGACCACTCTTGCTCATTGCCGTTCCAATAGGCCGGGTCGGCAAAGGTCAAACCGTCCAGTTTGCCCGTCGGGTCGAAGGCCGGCAGGGTCGGGATCTTGTCGCCAAGGTCCACCTTCTGCGGGTCAAGCGCGGGCGGATAGTTCTGCCCTTCGGCCACCGCGATCGAGGTTTCCGGCGCCAGCATGAAGTTCAACAGTTCTTCGCAGGCTTCCATCGGGCTGCCCTTGATGACGAACATGCATTCCTGCCAACCAAAGCCGTTGGGCGGGTCCATGTAGCCGATGTCGTGGCCCTGCTCCTGCAACGCGTAGATGCGGCCCGACCAGCCTTCGGTGACATGGATTTCCTCCTCGGCCAGAAGGCTCATCAACTCGGCGCCCGATCCCCAGTATTTCAGGCTCAGGTCACGATGCGCGCGCACCGCTTCCCATGCGGCCTCGACATCCTCGATGTTGTTCGGGTCTTGCCCGGTTTGCAGGGCGGCATACCACAGGCGGGTGCGCCAATCGCTCCACCCGGCGATCTTGCCCTTGTGCGCCTCGTCGATAAGGATCTTGGCGCCTTTCTCCTGCATTTCCTCGTCCGAGATATACTTGCGGTTATAGGCAAGGCCCGTGGTCCCATAGTCATACGGCACACAGGACAGCTTGCCGTCGGTCACCTTGCGGAAGACGTCGACCAGCTTGGGGATGACGTATTGCAAGTTCGGGATGTTATCCTCGTTGAGAACCGTGGAAAGCCCGAGATTGTGATACCGGGCATAGTCGAAGACGCCCGACAGGTGGGCGATGTTGTATTCGCCTTCCTGGCTGGCCTTCACACGGCTGAGGTATTCATCGCCCCCGCCGAAGGTGCCATCGACCACGTCGATACCGGTTTCGGCCTGAAACGGGTCAAAGGCGTTTTCGCGCAGCGCCTCGGACACCACGCCGCCCCAACCGTCAAAGCGCACTTGGGCAACGGTCTGGGCGTTGGCATATTTGGCAAAGGGCGTCTGCACACCATAAGCCAGACCGGCGGCCCCGATCAGGCCAAGGAAACCGCGGCGATCTATATCGCCGTTCATGTACCGCTCGCGCAGGCGCTCATAGCGGGTTGTGTTATCCATCTTCCTTGTCATTCGTCTCTCCTTGTTGGTTGGATCAATGTGGATCGGGCGGTTCTAGCCGCCGCTCTTTTTTGCAACTTGTCGCGCGATGGCGAGGCCCAGCAGCGGCAGGCCCACCGTCATCACGATCATCACCGTGCCCAGCGCGTTGATCTCGGGGCTGATGGAATTGCGCAGCATGGCGAAAATCTGTGTCGGCACGGTTTCCACCCCGCCGGGCTTCCAGAACAGGGTGCCGGTGATGTCGTCGAAACTGATGGTAAAGGCGAACAGCGCCCCGGCCAGCACGGCGGGCAGCATCAGCGGCAGGGTGATCTGGAAAAACGTCTGGCGCGGGCTGGCCCCAAGGCTCATCGCCGCCTCTTCCACGTCGCGCTTGATCGACACCAGCCGCGCCTGCACCACCAGTATTACAAACGGCAGGGTGAAAATCACATGGCCCAGCAGCAGCAGGGTAAAGCTCTTGTTGATCTGAAGGAAATTCAGGAACAACAACAGCGCCACCGCCAAAACCACCTCGGGCACCAAGATCGGCGCAATCAGCAGCGTGGAAATCAGGTTCGACCCCGGCACACGATACCGCACCAGCGCAAGACTGGCCAAAACCCCCAAGGTGGTCGAGATCATCGCCGTCAACAGCCCCAGCACGATCGAGGTGCGAAAGGCCCGCAGGATCGCCTCGTTCTGGGCCAGCTCCACGAACCAGCGAAAGGAAAAACCGGTCATCGGGAAGCTGCCGAACTGGCTGGCGTTGAACGACAACAGGACAACCACCGCCACCGGCAGAAACATGAACAGATAGACCAGAACGGTCCAGATGCGCACAAGGTTCCAGCCCATCAGCCCAGCCCCTTCATCAGTTGCGCCATGCCAAGATAGCGATTGTAGATCAGCACCAAGGCCCCCAGCACCACCAAGAGCATCAGGCTCAGGGCCGACCCAAGCGGCCAGTTCAATTGCGTGATGATGGCCTCGAACACAAGGTTGGCGAACATCGCATCGGTCGGCCCGCCCAGAACCAGCGGCGTGATATATGTCCCCGCGCCCAGCACGAAACATAGCAACCCACCGGCGGCCAGGCCGGGCAGCGACAGAGGCAACGTAACATTGGTAAAGGCCTGCCAGCGGGTGGCCCCCAGCGAATTGGCCGCATCCTCAAGGTTGGTGTCGATACCATCGAGGCTGACAAAGACATTCAGCACCATGAAAGGCAGCAGGAAATGCACCAGCCCAAGGATCACCGTCACCTCGTTATACAGCATCTGTATCGGCTCATCTATGATGCCCAGCGCCATCATCGCCGTGTTGAAGGCCCCCGACACCCCAAGGATGTTGATCCAGCTCATCGTGCGAATGATGTAGCTGATCCAGAAGGGCAGCATCAAAAGCAGCAACAATATTGCCTTGTTGCCCTTGCTGCGGGCGATGAAATAGGCCGCCGGATAGCCCATCACGGCACAGGCCAGGGTGGTGATCGCGGCGATCTTCAGGGTGTTCAGAAGGATATCGCGGTAAAAGGCATCGGTCAGCGCCTCCTGCCAGTTATCAAGGAAGAACCCCACCTCGTCCGCGCCCGTCGCCGTGCGCAGCCAGAAGGAATAAACCACGATAAACAAAAGCGGCACGAACAACAGCAACGCCACCGCCGTCAAAGCGGGCGACAGCAAAATCCAAGGCTGTCGCGCCTCACGGGCTTCGACCGACATGTATCTCCCCTTTTTCCATACCCCGTTTTGGCCGGAGCTTGGACTTGACGATGCAAAGCCGCTAAGCATTAATCAAATAGATAATCAGAATGATAACTATAGATGAAACCTATGGACGATAGCCCCCGCCCCGAACGCATGATGCGCGATCTTGACTGGAACCTGCTGCGCAGCTTCGTGGTTCTGGCGCAATCGCGGTCGATCACCGAGGCCGCCCATAAACTGCGCCTGACGCAGCCTTCTGTCTCGGCCGCGCTCAAACGGCTGGAGGATCGGGTGGGCAAGCGCCTGATTGATCGCAAGCCGGGGCATTTCCAACTGACCCAGGCCGGCGAGGTGCTTTACCGCGAGGCGATGGATATCCAGGGCTCGATCCTGCGGCTCTCCACCCTGATGCGCGACATGACCGACGAGGTCACGGGCCATGTACGCGTGGCCCTGGCCAGCCACGTGGTCTGCCCCCTGTTCGACGCGGTGCTGGCCGAACACCACGCGGGGCATCCCCGTGCCACCCTCGACATTGACGTGCTGTCCTCCGCCGAGGCGGTCGACAGCGTTTCGGGGCGGTTCTCCTCTTTCGCCATTTGCCTTGTAAACCGGCGCGATCCGAAACTGGAATACCGGCGGCTCTACCGCGAATTTTTCGGTCTCTTCTGCGGCCCGCCACACCCGCTTTTCGGTCAACGCCACCTGACCCGCGCCGACCTGGCCGGGCAATCGGCGGTCAGTTTCGACACCGACCGTTTGCAGGATGCGCTGAAACCCGTGGCCGTGATGCGCGCCGAGGCGGATATGGGCGAATTGGTGGTCGGCACCTCCAGCCACCTTGAGGAAGTGCGCCGCATGATAATCGCGGGCCTCGGCATCGGCCCCCTGCCCGTCCATGTCGCCAAGCGCGACGTCGAGGATGACCTCCTTTGGCAATTGCCGCCCTACGACCAGCCCCCGGCGATCGACGTGCACGTGGTCTGGAACCCCAAGGCGACGCTGAACCGGGCCGAACAATCCCTGCTTGATCGGCTGCTGGCCCGGATCGAGGCCACCCCGATGGAAGAGCGGACGTATAGATGATGGGGGATAAAGCCCCTTGAAGCGCCCCCGGGCCGCGCCAAAAGTCGCTAGGGCTTCTTATCAAGGCGGCCACGGTCGGACAGTTTCCTCGTAGGCGACAGCAGGTAAAACGGCGTTCAGCGGGGGCCGACTTGCCCGGTCACACCGCCATGCTAACCCGGTCATACATCGCAAGGTCAGCTTCAAGCGCCGTTTCGAGGTTGCGTTTGTCTTCTCTGGTCAGCGTCTGTTTCAACTTTCGACTATCCGAGGTGTGGCGGATCGTCTTTCGAGTGTCCTCGATCATCGGTTTCTCGATGGAAAAGCAGGTCTGCACCACGTGGCCCAGATCGGCAGTCAAATTTTCCACCCGTCCGATAAAGTCGTATGCGATCTGATCATACGAAATCTCTTTCGATTGCGGGCGCCAATGCCGGTCCAGGTCCAGGGCGCCGGCATCCTGCGCGATGATATCAAGGAATTCAGATAAAGTGATAGTATCCTCTTCAGGGCGTCCGACATACTGCATCAGCCGTCTTTTATTGACGCTGCCTGCCCCCATCTTGTCGGCAAAGGCCGACACTGTGCGTGACACCGGATCGCGTACGAAAGTGAATTTGAATGTGGCCTTGTTGTTTAATGCCTGTTCGGCCTGATCGACGTTCAGCCCCCTTTCGCCGGTGGCAAGCAGCCGTTTTGGCGGGCTATGGATCGTTGCCGCATCAAGCTCGCCGATCGCGGCCCCGTCATGCGCCGTCGTTTGTCGAAGTAGAGTGGCAATGATGGTTGAACACGCGGCCTTGTGGTTCTTCATGTAAACGAATGGCCTTGCCGACACGCCCGGGTTTGCCAGGTGCAAATTTTGCAGAAAATGCCGCTTGCTGTGGTAATTTTTCTTGAGAGTCTGAAAATTCACGTCGCGATCCCACCGCATTATAGCTTCATGTTTGCGGCCTCTCAGCTCGATGTTTCGACACCCCCCCCGAGCGGCAAGCTGCTCGGGGTCAAACTTGCCGAAGGAAGTCCTGCGGTCAATAGTCTCTCAGAATAGCTAACAGCCCCGCTAACACGGCGCGGTAAAAATTCGGGCGACCTGCGGTGGCATACCGCCTCGCAGCTATCGTTGTCCGCTTCGGACTGAAACAAGGCAATCACATCACACACCTCCCAAAGCGTTTCGCGAAACGCGGTGCTCCACTCAATCGTTGCACGCGCCCCGCCTCTCGCCGATGTCACAGGTTGAAGGCGTGGCGCTCTACCCATCGCACACACCCTCGCCCCAAAGCCTTAACATCACCTTAAACAACCGAACCACGGGCCCATATCTGTACAACTTGTACATTCCCCCCTCCGCCGCCCCCGATTTCCGTACAGATCCCGCGTAGAAAATGTACAGACTGTACAGCGCCGCAAGTTTCGTACGACTCGTACGACTGTCCCCGCGACCGCGCCGATTTTCGTACGAAACTCCGCCCTCTTGCGTACGACTCGTACGAAACTCCATGGTAGCCGCTTAATCTTGATGAAGTTTTGATGTCATCCACAACTTATTGCGGTTATCCACAACAAATAGCTTTACAGACGGCATTTCTGCCCGCACCATATCTTGTATGGGCTAGGGGGTTAGCCCCTTCCCATAGAGCAGGCACATAGCGCTTGGGGTGCTGCCATCTCCGCGCGCTACAACCAAGTGAGGTGGGCCATGGCACTGTCCGAGCATTTCTTCCAAGAAGACCTTCATCCCATTGATATCGTTGAACATTTGGCCGAACACCATGATTGGGACTTCGACCGCATCGCCGACGATCAGATCGCAATGGCCGTCGAAGGCCAATGGCGCACCTACTCCATCACCCTCGCCTGGTCGGGGTATGACGAAACGCTGCGCATGGTCTGCACCTTCGAAATGGAGCCCCCCGAGGACAAACTTCCCGTTTTGTATCAAACACTTAACGACGTGAACGATCAATGCTGGGCCGGGGCCTTCACCTATTGGGCCGAGCAGAAACTGATGGTTTATCGCTACGGTCTGGTCATGGCCGGCGGCCAAGGCGTCAGCCCCGACCAGGTGGATACGCTGATCAAGGCCGCCGTCCTGAGCGCAGAGCGATTTTACCCGGCATTTCAATTGGTTATCTGGGGTGACCGCACACCGCAGGACGCATTGCAAGTGGCCATCGCCGAAGCCTACGGCCGCGCCTGAGCAGCCTTTCGCCCGCCCCATTGCACAAGCCCTTCTGTCGGCGTAATCCTAGGGAAACACGCCACAAGGCCGACAGGAAAAAAGGGAGTGAATTCATGGACATGGACCATGTCAGCCGCAACGGGCTGGTGCTACTGGGCTGCGGTAAGATGGGCTCGGCCATGCTGGAAGGTTGGCTTGCCAAGGGCTTACCCAACACCTCCGTCTGGGTGATCGACCCCAACCCCTCCGACTGGCTGCAAGGCACCGGCGTTCACATCAACGCCGATCTTCCCGCCACCCCCGCCATCGTCCTGATCGCCGTGAAACCCCAGATGATGGGCGATGCCCTGCCCGCGATCACAGCCATGGGGAACGGTGAAACGCTGTTCGTTTCGGTCGCGGCCGGAACGCCGATTTCCGTTTTTGAACAAGTGCTTGGCGATAAAACCCCGTTGATCCGCGCGATGCCGAACACCCCCGCCGCCGTGGGCCGGGGGATCACCGCGATCATCGGCAACGCGCATGCCACGCCCGCGCATCTGGACCTGTCGCAATCGCTTCTCGAAGCGGTCGGGCAAGTCGTGCGACTGGACAGCGAAGACCAGATGGATGCCGTCACCGGCGTGTCCGGCTCGGGCCCGGCCTATGTCTTTCACATGATCGAATGCATGGCCCGCGCGGGCGAGGCCGAGGGGCTGGCCCCGGAGCTTGCCATGCAACTGGCCCAGGCCACCGTGGCCGGCGCGGGCGCGCTTGCCGAAGCCGCTGATGAAACACCTGCGCAACTGCGCAAGAACGTCACCAGCCCGAATGGCACCACGCAGGCCGGACTTGAGGTGTTAATGAACGAAAACAACGGCTTGCCTGACTTGATGCAACGCACGGTCAAGGCCGCCGCCGACCGGTCACGGGAGTTGCGGGATGGCTGATGAGATTGGTATCGAGGATTTCCTGAAGGTCGATATTCGCGTCGGAACAATCACCCGTGCCGCCCCCTTCCCCGAGGCGCGCAAGCCCGCGATCAAGCTCTGGATCGACTTCGGCCCGGAGCTTGGGGAAAAGAAGACCTCGGCCCAGATCACCGCGCACTACAGCCCCGAGGATCTTCCGGGGCGGCAGGTGATGGCCGTCACCAACTTCCCCCCGCGCCAGATCGGGCCCTTCATGTCCGAGGTTCTCGTTCTGGGCCTGTCGGATACCGAGGGCGGGATCGTCCTGTTGCGGCCGGACCAACCTGTTGAAAACGGGGAGAAAATGCATTGACCCGCGTCTACCTGACCCGTCCCTTGCCCGAGGCCGTTCTGACCCGGGCGCGCGAATTGTTCGATGACGTGGAGGTGCGCGAAGACACGGCACCTTTGAAAATCGGACAAATGCGCGCCGCGCTTAACCTTTATGACGGGATTTTGCCAACCTTGGGCGATATGTTCTCGGCCGAAGTGTTCGACGAGGCACAAAACCCGCGTTGCAAGGTGCTGGCCAACTTCGGGGTGGGCTATAACCATATCGACACAGAGGCCGCCAAGGGCGCGGGCGTCATGGTGACCAACACCCCCGGTGCTGTTACCGATGCCACTGCCGACATCGCCATGACCCTTATTTTAATGAGCGCCCGGCGTGCAGGCGAAGGCGAACGCATGGTCCGCGCGGGAGAGTGGAGCGGCTGGCACCCCACCCAAATGCTGGGCCTGCATGTCTCGGGCAAGACAGTGGGGATCATCGGCATGGGCCGGATCGGACAGGCGATTGCCCGGCGCTGTCATATGGGCTTCGGCATGAAAGTTGTCTATTTCAATCGCTCGGCCAAGGAGCTGGACATTCCCGCCACCCGCGCCGACAGCATGGCACAACTGGCCGCCAAGGCCGATATCGTCGTGGTGGCCGTCCCCGGCGGGGCGGATACCCATCACCTGATCGGTGCGCCCGTTTTTGACGTAATGAAACCAACGGGACATTTCATCAATATTGCCCGCGGCGATGTGGTGGAGGAGTCCGCCTTGATCAAAGCCCTGCAAAATGGGCAGATTGCCGGGGCCGGTCTCGATGTCTACGAGAAGGAACCAGACGTTCCCAAGGCCTTGATAGATATGGAAAATGTCACCCTTCTGCCGCATCTTGGCACGGCGGCCCTTGAGGTGCGCGAGGCCATGGGATTTCTGGCCGTTGAAAACCTGCGCGCCGCGCTTGCGGGCGAGACCCCTCCGAACCTGATTGAATAGGCGCGCAGAGTTCCGCACCGTCAGGCTTGACGCGAGGGCAGGCATAGGTTGATCTGTTCCGATATTTTCGGGAGACCAACCATGCATACCCCCGCGATCACCGGTAGCGGCGTCTTCACGCCCGATCAGGTCATCACCAACGAGGAATTGGTCGAGGCGTTCAATGCCTACGCGGAAAAATTCAACGCCGAGAATGCCCAAGCGATCGCCAAAGGCGAGGTCGAGGCCAAGGGGCCTTCGTCGCCCGAATTCATCGTCGGCGCCTCGGGGATTGAACAGCGCTACGTGATGGACAAGGCCGGGGTGCTGGACCCGGCCGTGATGCACCCCCTGCTGCGTGAGCGCAGCAACGAAGAGCCGGGCATCATGGCCGAAATGGCGCTTGAGGCCTGCGGCAAGGCACTCGAGCAGGCCGGGCGACGGGCCGACGAGGTCGATCTGGTGATTTGCGCGGCGTCGAACCACGAGCGCCCCTACCCCGCGATTGCCATTGAAATTCAACAACTTATGGGCACGGTTGGCTTTGCATTCGATATGAATGTCGCCTGTTCTTCGGCCACCTTCGGCATACAGGCGGCGGCGGATATGATCCGCTCGGGCTCGGTACGTTGCGCGATTGTCGTGAACCCCGAGATTTGCTCGGGCCACTTGGAATGGCGCGACCGGGATTGCCATTTTATCTTCGGCGATGTCTGCACGGCGGTTGTCCTGGAACGCGCCGAGGAAGCGCGGGGCGCGCATTTCATCGTCCGGTCCACCCGATGCGCCACCCAGTTTTCCAATAATATCCGCAACAACAACGGCTTCCTGCGCCGCAGCCGTCCACAGGGCATGGAAGACCGGCGCGACATGCAGTTCGTTCAGGAAGGGCGCAAGGTATTCAAGGAGGTGCTGCCGCTGGTCTCCAAGCACATCGCCACGCATCTGGACGCGGCGGGCGTGACCCCGGATGACCTCAAGCGGCTTTGGCTGCATCAGGCCAACAAGTCGATGAACGATTTTATCGGCAAGAAGGTCCTGGGCCGGGTACCGACACCCGAGGAACAGCCCAACATCCTGCAGGACTATGCCAATACCTCGTCGGCGGGGTCGATCGTGGCATTTTCCAAGTATTCTGGTGACTTGCAACCGGGCGACCATGGTTTGATCTGCTCGTTCGGGGCGGGGTATTCGGTGGGGTCCGTACTTGTCGAGAGGGGTTGAGAGAGCCAAGCGTTTTTCCGGGCACTGGGCCGCCTGTCCGACTGGGCCGGGTGGGCAAAAAGCCCAGGGGATGGAAATCCGACACCGCGAACAGGCGGCCGGGAGAAGGTCGCATCTTGCGTCCGCCCCCCTCTGCCCGCCGCTGGGGACGTCGGGCATAGGCTTATCCCGAAACCCGGGATTGCGTTGAAGCTTGCATATTGTGATAAAGCCCTGAATGGGAAAGAAATCCGGGACTTCCCCGCAGTGCGGAAACCGGCCGTGAGGATGAGTGAATGTCGAAGATCGGAAGCTATCTGAAGAAGCATACCGAGGCGCTTGTGAAAGATGTCGGAATCGAACCTGCCTGCGAATTGACAGGCAAGTCAAAGGCGACTTTGGGGCGTTATTATTCGGATCATGACGAACATGCGGATCGGTTTATGCCGATTGATGCGGTGGCGGCCCTGGAAGAGGCGGCAAGCTATCCGCATGTGACCGGGGCCCTGGCGGAGTTGAAGGGGATCGGCCTGACCTTCGAAGGCCCCCGCCGCAACACCGACCGCGAGGGTGGCGTAAACAGCGACGTGATCGCATTATCTCAACGATTTGCGATGCTTATGGCCGAATACCAGCAATCCATAGAAGATGGAATTATCACCGTGAACGAGGCCAAGCGCCTGCTGCGCGAGACCTCGCAACTACAGCAGGTGTTGATTGATATGAAGATCCATCTCGAGGAAGAGGCGAGCTGATTCAGCCGGAATCTTCGCGCCGATTGGGCCCCGTTTGGCCGAAAATTTTCGTACGAGTCGTACGTTTACACCCCGGTTTTCGTACGAAAATCCCGGCGACCCGTGGGCATGTCGTACGAGTCGTACGAAACCGGCGCTTTAACAGGCGTCACTTTAGACACGGCGAGGCGCGGCACGACCAGGTCGCAAGAAGCCTGCAAAAAGCCCCGGGCATTGGCGAAGTGAGTGTGTTCGGCCCTGCAGACGGGATTGGACGGGCCTGAGCCGGGAAAGGGTCGCCAGCCATGAAAGCATGCCCTTAGACAAGCCCACTGCTTTCCCTTACTTCTTCTCCAATGCCTCGATCCGGGCCTTGAGCGCCTCGTTTTCCTCGCGCGCCTTTTGGGCCATGGCGCGGACGGCGTCGAATTCTTCGCGGGTGACGAAATCACGGTCGGCCAGCCAACGGTCGATCATCGACGCCATGGCGGTTTCGGCCTCGTCTTTCGCGCCCTGCGCCACGCCCATGGCATTGGTCATCAACTGCGAGATATCGTCGAGCACTTTGTTACGGCTTTGCATCGGTCACACTCCGGTTTCGCTTTGTCCCTATATGGGCGTATGAGGCACGGGGGACAAGGATTGACTTCCCCGGCAAACCAGAGGCACAGAGACGCACATGCAGGCCGTGATCCCCTTCCCCGATATTTCGCCCGAGATTTTCAGCATCTCGCTTTTTGGCATGGAATTTGCCCTGCGCTGGTATGCGCTGGCTTATATCGTCGGCATCGTTCTGGGCTGGCGCCTGGTGGTGATGGCGGTGCGGCGCGGGCACCTGTGGCGGGGTGGCGAGGCCCCGTTAAGCGTGCGCGATATCGAAGACCTGCTGACCTGGGTGATCCTTGGGGTGATCCTTGGCGGGCGGTTGGGCTTTGTCCTGTTTTACCAGCCGGGATATTATTTGCAGAACCCGGTTGAGATCGTGAAGGTCTGGCAAGGCGGCATGGCCTTTCACGGTGGATTGCTGGGCGTCATGCTGGCCTGCCTGGGCTTTGCGTGGTCGCGCGGCATCAGGTTTCTTTCGCTGGCTGATCTTCTGTGCATGGCCGCCCCCGTCGGGCTGTTGCTGGGCCGGATTGCCAATTTCATCAATGCCGAGCTTTGGGGCCGGCCCACCGATGCGCCTTGGGGCGTGGTGTTCCCAACGGCGGCGGCACAGGATTGCCCGGGGGTGGAGGGCCCCTGCGCGCGCCATCCTTCGCAGCTTTATGAAGCGGGGCTTGAGGGGCTTTTGCTGGGCGCGGTGATTCTCTGGCTGGTTTGGCGGCACCGGGCACTTTGGATGCCGGGGCTGGTCGCGGGCGTGTTTTTCATCGGCTATGGCCTGTCGCGTTTCGTGGTGGAGTTTTTCCGGCAGGCGGATGCACAGTTCATCACGCCCGACAACCCGATGGGATATGTCGTACATCTGGGCAATTGGGGCCTGAGCATGGGGCAGCTTTTGTCACTGCCGATGGTCGCCCTGGGCCTGTTCCTGTTGCTGATTGCCCGGCGGCATGAGACATGAGCCCCCTGCGCGAGGTCATCACCGCGCGGATCGGGGCCGAGGGGCCGATGCCCCTGTCGGAATACATGGCGCTTTGCCTGATGCACCCCGAGCATGGCTATTACACAACGCGCGACCCCTTGGGGGCCAAGGGCGATTTCACCACCGCCCCCGAGATCAGCCAGATGTTCGGCGAATTGATCGGCCTGACATTGGCGCAGGCGTGGCTGGATCAGGGCGCGCCGAAGCCGTTTACACTGGCCGAGCTTGGGCCGGGGCGCGGCACATTGATGGCCGATATATTGCGGGCGACCCGCGCGGTGCCGGGGTTTCACGCCGCCTTGTCGGTGCATCTGGTCGAGACCTCCGCAACCCTGCGCGATGTGCAGGCCGAGACCCTGGCCCATTGGAATGTGACCTGGCACGAGGGTGTTGAGGATTTGCCCGATGCGCCGCTTTTCCTTGTGGCGAACGAATTCTTCGATGCCCTGCCGGTACGGCAGGTGGAGCGCGCCGAGGCCGAGATGTGGCGCGAACGTTCGGTCGGGCTGCAAGAGGGGGCGTTGACCCTTGGCCTGAGCGAGGCCAGCCCCCTGCCCGCCCTGGACCATCGGCTGGAGGATTCGCGCCCCGGCGACGTGGTGGAATTTTCGCCGCCCGCACAGGCCGTGGCCGCCAGCATCGGCGCGAAGATCAAGGCACGGGGCGGCGCGGCGGTGATCGTGGATTATGGCGATTGGCGGTCCTTGGGCGATACCTTTCAGGCGTTGCAAGCGCATGAGCCGGTGAACCCTTTTACAGACCCCGGAATGGCGGACCTGACGGCGCATGTGGATTTCGAGGCGCTGGCCTTGGCCGCGCCTTGCGCCCATAGCCGCCTGACCCCACAGGGCGTGTTTCTGGAGCGGCTTGGCATCACGCAACGCGCACAGGCCCTGGCCAAGGGGATGAGTGGCGAGGCGCTGACACAGCATACCGCGGCACATCGGCGCTTGACCCACCCGCAGGAAATGGGGACGCTCTTCAAAGCCATGGCGCTTTATCCCGAAGGCGCCGCACCACCACCGGGATTCGAGGCATGACATTGGAAATCCTGACAGCCGACAGCCTTGCACCGCTACGGCACGGGTTCTTTACCCGCAAGGGCGGGGCCTCGTCGGGGGTGTTTCATGGGTTGAACTGTGGGCAGGGGTCATCCGACCAAAGCTCGGTCGTGACGATCAACCGCGCACGGGTGGCCGAGGCAATGGAGGTGCCGCCAGAGAACCTGATCACCGTGCACCAGGTGCATTCGCCGGAGGTGGCGATCGTGGACGGCCCGATAAAAGAGCGCCCCAAGGTCGATGCCATGGTCACGGCCACGCCGGGCGTTGCGCTGGCCGTCCTGACCGCCGATTGTCAGCCGGTGCTGTTTGCCGATGCCGAGAATGGCGTTATCGGGGCGGCCCATGCCGGGTGGCGCGGGGCGCTGGACGGTGTTTTGGAGGCCACCATCGACGCGATGGAGGGTCTGGGGGCCAAGCGCGAGGCGATCCGCGCGGTCATAGGCCCGTCGATCAGTCAGCGCGCCTATGAGGTGGGGCCGGAGTTCCTGGACGATTTCATGGCCGAAGACCCGGAAAACCACCGGTTTTTCGCCAATGGCGAGGGGGATCGTTATTTGTTCGACCTGCCCGCGTTTGGCCTTCACCGGATGCGGCAGGCGGGCGTGGGGGCCGCGGAATGGACGCGGCATTGCACCTATTCGGATGCGGAGCGGTTTTTCTCTTACCGGCGGGCCACCCATGCGGGCGAGGCCGATTATGGCCGCCTGATTTCCGCCATACGGCTTTGAATCGGGCCAAAAGGGGGCAGGTTTGCCCTATTTGGTGGAAACAATTCCATTGAAAACCCGTGAATTGGCAACCGGCCGCGGAAGTTTATTATTTATTTCCATGAATTTAAGGGAATTTGGCAGACTTGTCGAAATTGCCCTGAAGCCGGGTCGAGAAACCGCCGATTTTCTTGGATGGCGTCAAAACATGGCCGCAAAACGGGGGCATGCTTGGGTTCAATCAGACATCAACGCCCGCAGCGGGCCGATCAGAACCGAGGACGAGACCATGAAAAAGCGTTGGATGAAAAGCGTCATCGAAACCAGCAAGCAAGAGGCCCCGGCCCTGCCGTTTCAACGCAACGCGAAACAAAAAGCGCGCCCGGGTCTTCAGTCGATGGCCAAGCTCAAGACCGCCTGAACGCAGGGGCCGCGCGGCCCGGCACAGTTTTATCCATTGCTCCGGGTATCGGTTGGACGGGGTCTTTCCCATTGGGAAGGCCCCGTTTTTATTTTCCCCGATTCTATGATTCGGCGTGGGTGAGCCCATGGATTGTGGCAGTTGCGTTAACTTTCCTGAAACAAATCCGGGAAGACGGCGGCATTGCCTGCCCATTCATGACAATAGGTACAAGAATTTGACCGAATGGCGATGATCGCGTCCTATTGTTTTCAGAAGACGTAAACAGTATCTCGTCAGTCTGTCGTTGTCGGTGGGGGCCGACGCGGGTGTGACGACCTGAAAAGGTGACGCATCATGACTACCCCCTCCACGGCCGCCCGCCTCTCGGCGGCCGCCCATTCGCCGGCCCTTCCGCGCCCGGTTTCGCCGCACGCCACATCCACGCCAGCCGGGCCGCGCCGCTCGCTGGTCATGCGGAAATATCACATTTCATCCCTGCGCCCCGATGGCGGGATTCACCAGTCCGAACAGATCGGCCCGGCCTTGCCCCTGTTCGAGGCGGCCTTTTCGGGCTTCGCGCGCAGCACCTTGATTCAAACCACGAACGGCCCCGTGGCGATCGAGGATTTGCTGCCCGGCGATCAGGTCGTGACGGCCGAATACGGCCCCACGCGCCTGCTTTGGGTGGGGTCGATGACCCTGGTCCCGAAAGCCAATGGCGACACCCCGCCCGAGTCGCGCATGACACGCGTCATGCCCGAAGCCTTTGGCATGGGAAAACCGATGTCGAACGTGATGTTCGGCCCGGGCGCGCGCCTGTTGACCCCGGCGGCGCGCCTGCGCCAGCACATGGGCAATGAACCGGTGCTTGCACCAGTGCGCCACCTTGTAGACGGCAATAGCGTGATCGAGATCACCCCGCCGCGCCCGGTGACGGTCTACCACTTGTGCCTTGAAAAACACGCCACGATCAACGCGGGCGGCCTTTGGGTGGAAAGCTATCACCCCGGATCAGGGTTCGAGCGCAAGATGGGCGAGAAGATGCTTGGCCTGTTCCTGTCGTTCTTTCCGCATATCAGGGCGCCGCACGAATTTGGCGGCCTGTCGCATCTACGGCTGCCGCTGGTGTCACCGGAGGGTTTGGAAGCCGCCTAGGCGTTTTGGCCCAAACGCTCTTCGAGGATCTCGAAGGGCACACCGGGTTCATCCTTGGCCCCGCGAATGACAAGCGAGGTTTTGACGCTGGCGACATTCTCGGCGGCGGTCAACTCCTCGGTCAGGAAGCGTTGGAAGGTTGACAGATCAGGTGCCACGCACTTGAGAATGAAATCCACCTCGCCGTTGAGCATGTGACATTCGCGAACAAGCGGCCAGCCATGGCACAGGTCTTCAAAGGCACTGAGATCGGACTCGGCCTGCTTCTGCAAACCGACGCTGGCGAATACCTGCACTTCGAAGCCCAACTCGCGGGAGTCGACATCGGCGTGGTAGCCCTTGATGAAGCCTTGCTCTTCAAGCGTGCGCACCCGGCGCAGGCACGGCGGGGCCGAGATCCCCACGCGCTTGGCCAGTTCCACGTTTGTCATCCGGCCATCGGCCTGCAGTTCAGCCAGAATCTTGCGGTCAATGGGGTCAAGGCGGGTTGAGGGCATCTTGGGCGATCCTTCGGGGTTTTTCGCGATTGTTATATCACGCCCATATATGCGCGCAATAATGTTTCGCCAAGGCGCAATATCATTTCAAGGTCAAAAAGATGACCCGCGCGCCCTTACGGCTTGTCGGTGGGGGTTACATGCGCCGCGCCGCAGGGCTATATCTGCCACGACTTTTGATGCAACCCGATAACGCTACAGGTGACCCATGGGCGAAACCCGTCATACCAAAACCCTGATCATCGGCTCGGGCCCGGCGGGCTATACCGCCGGGGTCTATGCCAGCCGCGCCATGTTGGAGCCGGTCCTTGTGCAGGGGATCGAACCGGGCGGGCAGTTGACCACCACGACCGAGGTCGAAAACTGGCCCGGCGACACCGAGGTACAGGGCCCCGACCTGATGGTGCGGATGGAGGCCCACGCCAAGGAAATGGGCTGTGAGATCATCGGCGATATCATCACCGAGCTGGATGTCGACAACCGCCCCTTCGTGGCCAAGGGGGACAGCGGCACCACCTATACCGCCGATAGCGTGATCCTGGCCACCGGCGCGCGGGCCAAGTGGCTGGGCCTTGACAGCGAAGAAGCCTTCAAGGGCTTTGGGGTTTCGGCCTGCGCCACCTGCGACGGGTTCTTCTATCGCGGCCAGGAGATCGTGGTTGTCGGCGGCGGCAACACCGCCGTTGAGGAGGCGCTGTTCCTGACGAATTTCGCGTCGAAAGTGACGCTCATCCACCGCCGCGACGAATTGCGCGCCGAGAAGATATTGCAGGACCGCCTGCTCAAGCATCCCAAGATCGAGCCGCTGTGGTTCCACGAGTTGGACGAGGTTCTGGGCGACGACAACCCCAAGGGCGTGACAGGCGTGCGCGTGAAGCACAGCAAGACCGGCGAAACCCAGGAGATCCCCTGCAAGGGGGTTTTCATCGCCATCGGCCATGCCCCGGCCAGCGAGTTGGTCAAGGGCAAGGTGGAGATGCACCACGGCGATTACGTGAAGGTCGAGCCGGGCAGCACCCGCACCTCGATCCCCGGTATCTTTGCCGCTGGCGACCTGACCGACCATATCTATCGTCAAGCGGTGACCAGCGCCGGGATGGGATGCATGGCGGCACTGGATGCCGAGAAATTCATCGCCGAGATGGAGGATGACGCACCGGCCCCCGAGGCCCATGTTCCGCAAGCCTGAACTCTGACCAACAGGGCGCGCCTGCGGCGCGGCAGGTTTGAGCGCGCTTTTGCGCGCCGTTTGAGGGGCTTTGCCCCTCGGCCTGCGGCCTCACCCCAGGATATTTTCGGCCAGAAGAAACCAAGGGTAACGGTTTTGATCCGGCTGGGCGATACGATTGGTCTGTCGTGACCTGAGCGGCGTTTGTGCCGCCTGTCTTGGCCGCGGAATGGAGAACGGCGCAGGCTTTGCTGCGCCGTTTGTCGACTTACCCGAATGCCAGGTCAGTTTGGCACGACCTCGCCGGTGGGCCGGGGCGTGCCGAGGGTTTCGGTCGGCAGGACCGGATAGATCACCTCGGGCATTTCGCCGGTGAGCGAGCCGAGGAAGGCCACGATGCTATCGACCTCGGGGGCGGTCAGTTCGGTGCCCAGTTGCGAGGTGCCCATGATGGCCACCGCCACTTCGAGATCCCAGACCTTGCCGGAGTGGAAATAGGGCGCGGTCTGGTCGATGTTGCGCAACGGTGCGGCGCGGAACACGTAGGAATCGTCGGCGGTCTCGGTCACCTGGAAGCGACCGCGGTCATCGGGCGGCAGCACGTCGGCGCCGGGTTTCTCGATCAGGCCGAAGGGGAAGTAGCCCGTACCGCCAAGGTTGACGCCGTTGTGGCAAGAGGCACAGCCCTTGTCCATGAACAGGGCAAGACCTTCCTTTTGCGCGTCCGTGAGGGCGGCATCGTCACCGTTGAGGTAGGCATCGAAGGGGGCGGGGGTGATCAATGTCGCCTCGTAGGCTTCGATCGCCTTGGCGAAGTTGTCGAAGGTGACCGGGTCTTCCTCATCCGGGAAGGAGGCTTTGAACCAGTCCTGATACTGCGGCATGGAGTTGAGCGTGGCGATCACGTTGTCGGGCGTATTGGCCATCTCGACGCCGGCCTGCACCGGGCCCTTGGCCTGTTCGGCAAGGTCCGCGGCGCGGCCATCCCAGAACTGCGCCTCGTTGAACACCGCGTTGAGAACGGTGGGCGAGTTGCGCGGCCCTTTCTGCCAGCCGTGGCCGATGGAGGTGGGCATGTTGTCATCGCCGCCGGTGGCGAGGTTGTGACAGGAGTTACAGGAAAATACCCCCGAAGCGGACATGCGCGGATCGAAGAACAGCGCCTTTCCGAGGTCGATCTTTTCGGGGGTGATGGGGTTGTTGGCCATCGCCGGCACGGTCGAGGGCACGGCGGCGAACATGGCAAGCGCATCGTCACGCAGTTCCGAGGCCTGCGCGGCGGTGCCCAGCGCAAGACATGATACGGTGCCGAGGACAACGGTCAGGGAATGTGGCATTAGGCTAATCTCCGAAGTCAAAGCTCGCGCGTTAGATTCATTCTAAACTTGGCCGCGCCGCTGAACCCTGATCCATGTCAATTCCGGTCAATTCCGGAATGCAGATTGGCGGATGCCGGAACAAATTTCCGGGTTTCATTTTCCGCGCGTCTTTTTTGCCTCTTTTGCGGAATTCTGAGTGCCACGCCTTGCCCCGATGCGAGCATCGGGTATATGGCACGCGCGACATGCGCGAACCGCGCAGCAGCAGCATATGACAGCAAAACAAATTCCGAGAGTAGCGATGTACCAGCCGAACATGGCCCCTATCCCCGAACTTTATGTTTCTTTCGACTCCGCACAGAAATTGAAGGTGGAAGCCGCGGACCTGACCAGTTGGGACATGAGCCCACGGCAGATTTGCGACCTGGAACTCTTGATGAATGGCGGGTTCAATCCGTTGAAGGGGTTCCTTTCGCAAGAGGATTACAACGGCGTTGTCGAGAACATGCGGCTGGCCGACGGGACGCTTTGGCCGATGCCCATCACGCTGGATGTTTCGGAAAGCTTTGCCGAGGGGGTCGAACTGGGCCAGGACATCGCCCTGCGCGACCAGGAAGGCGTGATCCTTGCCACGATGACGGTCACCGATTGCTGGACGCCCGACAAATCGCGCGAGGCCGAGAAGGTTTTCGGGGCCGATGACGAGGCGCATCCGGC
Source organism: Roseovarius sp. MMSF_3281 (assembly GCF_030733685.1). Classification (GTDB taxonomy): domain Bacteria; phylum Pseudomonadota; class Alphaproteobacteria; order Rhodobacterales; family Rhodobacteraceae; genus Roseovarius. The sequence goes on along the minus strand of NZ_JASHIM010000004.1, from coordinate 74,980 downwards.
GGTGAACTACCTGCATAACACGGCCGGCAAGGTTTACCTGGGCGGGCCGATCACCGGGATTCAGCAACCGGTGCACTATGATTTCCGCGGTCGCCGCGACACGCCCAATGAATTGCGCGCCTATTTCCGCAAGCTGGGCTGGCGCAAGGTTGTCGCCTTCCAGACCCGCAACCCGCTGCACCGTGCGCACCAGGAACTGACCTTCCGCGCCGCGAAAGAGGCCGAGGCGAACCTGTTGATCCATCCGGTGGTCGGCATGACCAAACCGGGGGACGTGGATCACTTTACCCGCGTGCGCTGTTACGAGGCGGTGCTGGACAAATACCCCGGCTCGACCACCACGATGAGCCTTTTGAACCTTGCCATGCGCATGGCCGGCCCGCGCGAGGCGGTCTGGCATGGCCTGATCCGCCGCAACCACGGCTGCACCCATTTCATCGTCGGCCGCGACCACGCGGGCCCCGGCAAGAACAGCCAAGGCGAAGATTTCTATGGCCCCTATGACGCGCAGGACCTGTTCCGCGAGCACCAGGACGAGATCGGCATCGAAATGGTCGACTTCAAGCACATGGTCTATGTGCAGGAGCGCGCCCAGTACGAAGCGATCGACGAGATCGAAGACAAGGATGACGTCACGATCCTGAACATCTCGGGCACCGAATTGCGCCGCCGCCTGCAGGAAGGGCTTGAGATTCCCGACTGGTTCTCGTTCCCCGAGGTGGTCAAGGAATTGCGCCGCACCAAGCCGCCGCGCAGCCAGCAGGGCTTTACCGTGTTCTTCACCGGGTTCTCCGGGTCCGGCAAATCGACCATTGCCAACGCGCTGATGGTCAAGCTGATGGAGATGGGCGGGCGCCCGGTGACGCTTCTGGATGGCGATATCGTGCGGAAAAACCTGTCAAGCGAACTGGGCTTTTCGAAAGAGCATCGCGACCTGAACATTCGCCGGATCGGCTATGTGGCCAGTGAGATCACCAAGAACGGTGGTATCGCGATCTGTGCGCCGATCGCGCCCTATGCCGCCACCCGCCGCGCCGTGCGCGAGGACGTCGAACAATACGGTGCCTTTGTCGAAGTGCATGTCGCCACCTCGATCGAGGAATGCGAACGGCGCGACCGTAAAGGCCTGTACAAGCTGGCACGCGAGGGCAAGATCAAGGAATTCACCGGGATTTCCGACCCCTATGACGTGCCTGCCGATCCCGAACTGCGGGTTGAGACCGAAGGCACCGAGGTGGACAACTGCGCCCACCAGGTAATCCTGAAGCTGGAGCAGATGGGCCTGATCGCGGGCTGAGCCGCCATTCGCGACAAGGGCCGCAAGGCCTGTGGAGCGCTTGTAATCCACGGGCCGCCCTTGCCGGGGCGGCCCGGTTTCGTTTAGGCGCAAGGCATGTACGCCATTTCGCTGACCTCGATTCCGCCACGGTTTGACCGGCTTGGGCCTGTCTTGGCCGCTCTTCTGGCACAGCGGCCCGCGCCCGTGGCTGTCTACCTGTGCCTGCCGCGCCGGTACCGGCGATTTACCGGAACAGTGCGCCCCCCTGCCCTGCCAGATGGGGTCAAGGTCTTGTGGTCCGACACGGATTTGGGCCCGGCGGGCAAGGCCATGATCGCCGCGCGGCACTTGGCCGGCAAGGTTAAGCGGTTGATCTATTGCGATGACGATTGGACCTGTGGCCCCGGCTGGGCGGCGGCGCTTTTGCAGGGCGCGGGCGATGGCGTGGCAAGCACGGGCCAAGGGTTTTCGGTCGGGCGCTTGAAACGGCAAAGCCGTGCCGCGCCGGGGTTCACCGATATTGCCCAAGGGTTTTCAGGCGTCTGCGTTGATCCGGCCTGGTTGGCGGCCCCGGACATGGTGCCCCCCGATGCGGCATGGCCCGTCGACGATATATGGCTGTCAGGGCAATTGGCCCGGCAGGGGATCGCGCTGCGAGAGGTGGCAAGGGCCCGTGCCGCGATGCGGCCTGCCTTTGATGATGCCCATGCCTTGCAGGCAGCAAGGGTCGGCGGCAAAGATCGGCAGGCGGCCAACCTGGCCTGCGCCGAGGCGTTGACCCGCCGCTATGGCATTTGGCCTGCGGCCTCAAGCACGGCACGGGCAGCGCGTCCGTAGACATCGCCGTAGTCGTCGGCTTGGCCGCGCGCGGCCTCAAGCGCAGGCAGACGCGCCGCATAATCGTCTTCGGACATCGCGCAAAGCGCCGCCCTTACATCCTCGGCGCTGTCGCAGATCACCATGCCCGAGGTATCGAAATAGTCGCCAATATTGGGGCAGCCCCAGTAGATCGGGACGGTTTTGCAAAGGATCGCATCGACCAGTTTCTCGGTGAAGTAATGCCGCTCTCGCACGTTTTCGATCACCACCGAGTAGCGATAGGGCGCAAGCCCGTCCGCCTTGTCCTTGAACGGCCGATACCCCCCGCCCATGACATCGAGGGCGATGCCTTGGGAATTCGCCCAATCGGCGATTTCGTGGCGCAGGGCGTGCCCCTCAAGCGAGCGTTTGGCCGATGCGATCAGCGAGCACATTTCGACCTTTTCGACCTCGATCTCCCGCCAATCCGGGACCCAGGTACTTCCAAAGGGGAAGAACAAGGCGTTGGGCAGGGTTGCGCATAGATCCTCGTAAAAGCTCAGCACCCGGAAAAAGCGCCGATAAGACAGGCGCAGGCGGCGCGCATGCTTGCCGTGGATCGCTTGCGGTTCGAGGATCATGACCGACACCTTGGCACGGGTGCCAAAGCCCAACCGCCAATGGATCATGCCGCGCGGGAAGACGAGCAGATGATCCTCCGGCGTGAGGTCGCGCAATGCACCGCCCTTCAGGCGGTCGGGCTGCCCCAAGGGCCAGATCATATCGTCAAGCGACAATACCCCCGGTGTCCAGCCCAGCTTGATATGGTTGGGCAAGATCGCGACAGCGGGCTTTTGTTGGGGCATGGGATACTCCGGTGATCTACACCGGGGTGATTAGGCGCTGTACGATCCCAAGGCAAGCGCAAGAGGTGGCGCAGACGCGCCACCAACAGGCGTTAGTGGACCGTCACCGGCTCCAGGTCGTTCTGACGGGCCAGGATAAAGGCCAGCCGCCGGTCACGCACCAGGGCAAGGCGTTCGCCCTCGGCGCTATGCACCGCGTAAAGCGTATCATTGCCCATGGCCTGTTCGCGGACGTCTTCGGGCAGGTCGGCCACTTTGACCGCGCGCACATAGACGATGGGACGGCCCGCATCGGCGCCGAAATCATATGGTGTCTGCATCTCGCTTACCCCTTGTTGATCTTGATCCGTTGCACCACGGTTTCCGGTTGGGCGCGGGTCAGGTCCACGTGCAGCAAACCGTTTTCCATGATCGCCTCGCCCACCTCGACACCATCGGCCAGCACGAAAGAACGCTGAAACTGCCGCGCGGCTATGCCACGGTGCAAGAAGATCCTGTTGTCGCTGTCGTCAGATTGACGGCCCCGGATCACCAGTTGCCGATCTTCGACGGTAATCGCCAGATCGTCCTCGCCAAAGCCGGCCACGGCCAGCGTGATACGATAGGAATTCTCCGAGGTTTGTTCGATATTGAAGGGCGGGTAACCTTCGTTGCCCGACTTGGCACTGCGTTCCAGCATGCGCTCCAATTGCTCGAACCCCAGCATGTAGGGGTGCGACCCCAGCGTCATTTTCGTCATCGACACGTCCTTCACCTAAAGCGACAGTCCTGTGTGCGGCCCCGTTCGCGGCGACCCCACAGGCAAAATATGGGGGCTGACCCGCGATGGTGCAAGGGCTTTGCGAAATCGGGCAAATACAGTATCTTAGAGGCTATCCATGATAAGGAATCGTAAGCCATGAACGCTTTTGGCGATCTGTCGATGAAATCCGACGAGGTGCTGCACGTCGAGTTGGAGGAATTCCGCCGCCAACACCGCGATCTGGACGAGGCGATTACCGCGCTTGAGGAAAAAGGCGCGCGCGATCCGCTGACCATCAAGCGGCTGAAACAGCAAAAACTGCGCCTCAAGGACATGATCGCCTATATCGAGGACAGGCTTTACCCGGACATTATTGCGTAAGCCCGCGTGATGCGTATAGTGCGCCCTTCATTGCAAGGGGCATGAAACATGGCACAGATCCAAGTGGGCATTATCATGGGAAGCCAATCCGATTGGCCCACCATGCGCGAGGCCGCCACTATCCTCGATGAACTGGGCGTGGCCTATGAGACCAAGATCGTCTCGGCCCACCGCACGCCGGACCGCCTGTGGACCTATGGCAAAACCGCCGCTGAGCGCGGGTTGAAAGTGATCATCGCGGGCGCTGGCGGTGCGGCTCACCTGCCCGGCATGATGGCCAGCAAGACACGTGTGCCCGTGGTGGGCGTGCCGGTTCAGACCAAGGCCCTTTCGGGGGTCGACAGCCTGTATTCCATTGTCCAGATGCCCAAGGGCTTTCCGGTGGCGACCATGGCCATTGGCGCGGCTGGCGCCGCCAATGCAGGGTTGATGGCCGCTGGTATCCTTGCCACCCATGACGATGCCCTTGCCACCCGCCTCGACGCATGGCGCGAGGCCCTTTCCGCCTCCATTCCAGATGAGCCACAAGATGACTGACCTCCTTTCCACCGGCACCACCATCGGCATCCTGGGCGGCGGCCAATTGGGCCGCATGCTTTCGGTCGCGGCCTCCCGCCTGGGGTTCAAGACCTGTGTGTTCGAACCGGGCGGCGATTGCCCAGCCAGCCATGTTTCCAACTTCCATTTCAAGGCCGCCTATGACGACGAAGCGGCCCTGCGCCGCTTTGCCGAGGCGGTGGACGTGGTGACCTACGAGTTCGAAAACATCCCCACCGCCGCGCTGGACCTGATCGAATCATTGGTGCCGGTGCACCCGGGGCGCGAGGCCCTGCGCGTCAGCCAGGACCGCCTGACCGAAAAGGATTTCCTGTCGGAACTGGGCCTGACCACGGCCCCCTATGCCGCGGTGACCACGGCCGAGGACCTGGAGGCCGCGATTGAAAAGATCGGCCTGCCCGCGATCCTGAAAACCCGGCGCTTTGGCTATGACGGCAAGGGGCAAGCGCGGATCATGCAGGCGGGCGACGCCGCAAGCGCGCTTGCGGATATGGCCGGGCAAGAGGCGATCCTTGAGGGGTTTGTCGAGTTTTCCCACGAGGTCTCCGTGATCGGCGCACGCAGTGCCGCGGGCGATGTGGCCTGTTTCGATCCGGGCGAGAACGTGCATGAAGGCGGCATCCTGCGCACAACCACCGTGCCCGCGCGCCTGAGCACCCCACAGCGCACCGATGCGGTGTTGATGGCGGGTAAAATCCTCAATGCCCTGGACTACGTGGGCGTGATGGGCGTTGAGCTTTTCGTGACACCGCAGGGCCTCGTGGTCAATGAAATCGCCCCGCGCGTGCACAACTCGGGCCACTGGACGCAGCAAGGCTGCACCGTTGATCAGTTCGAACAACACATCCGCGCCGTGGCGGGCTGGCCGCTTGGCGATGGCAGCCGCTATGCCGATGTGGTGATGGAAAACCTGATCGGCGATGACATGGACAAGGTGCCAAGCATCGCCAAAGAACGCGACGCCTCACTGCACCTCTACGGCAAGGCCGATGTGAAGCCGGGCCGCAAGATGGGCCACGTGAACCGGGTGGCGCGTCAGGACTGACCCTGCTGTCAAAAGGACGCGCCCTGCGGCGCGACAGGATCAGCGCGCTTTCGCGCGCCAAACGGGGGCGCTGCCCCCACTTTGAAAATAAGATTTTCAAAGCCCCCCGGGGTATTTCATCCAGGAAAAGCCCAAGGCATATGGTTTTTTCTTGGCCAAAACACTCCCGCCGGAGGCATCCGAGGAAACGGCCGAAGGCCGATGACGAGATATCAGGCGCGCGCAACAGCGCGCTCAATCAGGTCAGGCGGCGGATCCAGAATTGCAGCGGGTGGTCGGTTTCCTGCGCCTGGTCGATGTCTTTCCACGCGAACCGTGCGACCGCGCCCTCGACTGGCGTATAGCCACGCTTGCGCCAGAAGGGATCGAGCGGTTGGTAGTCATCGGGCCGCAGGGGGTGATCCGCCGGTCGTTGCACGCCGCAGAAAGCGGAATACCGGTGCCCCAGCGCCCGGGCGTGATCCTCTCGCGCGTCAAAGAACGCGTGGCCGATGCCATGCCCTCGGTACTCCGGCAACAGCACACTTTCGGCACAGTAGAAGATATCGCGAAGCGGAATCTCCTGCCTCGCAAAGGCCGCTGCGAAATCTTCGGCGTGGTCCTGCATCGGTGTGCCGGTCGAGGCCCCGATCAGGCGATCCCCGTCGAAGGCCCCCACAAGGATCGCGTCCTCGCTGTCGCGGTAGGTTTGCAGGTAGCTCTCTTCATAGGCCGCATCGCCGTCGTAGAGGTAGGGCCAGGCGCGGAACACCTCGATCCGAAGGCGCGCCACGTCGCCCAGCGCGCGGGCCAAGGCCTCACCGGTCAGCCGCTCCACCCGGATCATTTGGAGACCTGTTGCATCCAATCGGCAAGGTTGTAGTAGGTCACCACCCGGCTGATCAGCCCATCCTTGAGCGAAAAGAACGACCCGGCTGGCAGTCGATAGGTCTGCCCCTCGGCCTCGGGCAGCCCTTCGTCGGTTTCAAGGTAGGTCCCGTTGACCACGTATTCCGCCGCCCCGCGCGTGCCGTTCTCGGCCTCGAAGATCACCATGTCGGTCAGGTTTTCACGATAGCATCGGTTCATATGCTCGCAAAACGAGCGGAAAGCGTCTTTGCCTTTGCGTATCTCGCCTTCGTTGACGTGATGCGCCACGTCCTCGGACAGGCAGGCCAGCATTGCGGCCACATCGCCCCGGTTGAAAGCATCGAAATAGGCCTGGATCGTGGAATTGCTCATGTCTCGCTCCTTGGATCGCCCCAGCGTTCGGTGAGGTGGGAAATGATTTGATCGCGGGTCTGGCGATAGGCCTCCAGCTTGGCCTCGCGCGTTTCGCCAAGGCCCGTCGGGTCCATGATCGGCCAATAGACCACCTCAAGGTGAAAGACCCGGGTCAGTTCCAGCGCCCGGCGCTGGCTTGCGGGGCTTAGCGCCACGATCAGGTCGAAGGACGACAGGTCGTCGCCCCATTGCTCCATCTCGTCAAAGCTGCGGGTGCGGTGGCGGGCCAGTTCCACGCCGATCTCGTCGCAGACGGCGATGGAAAACCCGTCGATCTCCAGATCGCTTTTGACACCCGCCGATTGCACGTAGGTATCGGTGCCGTAAAACTTCTTCATGATGCCCTCGGCCATGGGCGAGCGCACGGCGTTGTGGTCGCAGCAAAAGAGCACCGATTGGGGAAGCTCCTGCACCATTCCCGCCTCAGCCCCCGAAATGCAAAACGCAGATCAGGGTAAACAGGCGGCGGGCGGTGTCGCTATCGACGCTGGCCTTGCCTTCAAGCCGTTCTTCAAGGATGCGCGCGCCCTCGTTGTGGATGCCGCGGCGGGCCATGTCGATGGTTTCGATCTGGCTGGGCGGCATGTTTTTCACCGCATCGAAATAGCTTTCGCAGATCGCCCAGTAATCCTTGACCACCTGCCGGAACGGCGACAGCGACAGGTGAAACTCTGCCGCCGGCTCATCGCCTTCGGTCCGGATATCGAAGACCAGCCGTTTTTCACGGATCGACAGGGCCACGCGATAGGGCCCCTGCGGCACCTCGCGCCCTTCGCGCGCGGGCAGGGCAAAGGAATTCTCTTCGATCAAATCGAACATCGCCACCTTGCGCTCCTGCTCGATCTCGGGCGTGGGCGGCGGCAGGTTGGCATCATCCAACTCGATATGGCTGATATAGGACATCGGTATCCCTCGCGGCGTTTATTGCCGGATCCCTAGCGCAGGCATGGCCATTGGGCAATGCAGGGCGGCGACGCGTTCCGGGGATTTTGCGGTGTTGTGGCATGTGGGGCGCGGCACGGCCCCCAGATGCGGGTCACTTTGCCTTAGCGGCTTTTCCCACCTCCTCCACGAGGATGGGCGCCCCCATGGTCATGGGCCGTGTCGTGCAAGGCGCCTTCCGCCGGACCCAACTGGTGATACAAGCACAAGGGCCCGGGGTTAATGCAGCACCCGGGCCCGGCGCGCCACGCGCCCGCGCCCCGCGCCGACCGGCACACAGGCCGCTTGCAAAAAGCCCACGAAAGCCCGCGCAGCCGGGCTTCGGGCCTCCTGCGCCGCCTCGGTCCTGAGGGCATCGCGCGCGGCCTGCGGCGTGGCATCACCGGGCATGGCGAATGCCCACTCCAGGAATCCAAGGCGCGCAGCGGTATCAGCCTCGGCCCCGGTGGCGGGCATGGCTTCCAAGCCATCCAGAATACGGGTGACAGTCATCTTTCGTTTCTCTTCCCCCGGCCACACCCCGGGCCGGACTGGGGCGAAGGGTACGAGGGGAAGCGGTCCATGACACGCGCCCACACCGCCCCCCGCGGCTTGACGTGACACAAGGCTGGTTTCCGGGCTTGGCGGGTCTGGCAAGGGCGCCTTCCCGGACCATGACGGCGGTCCAGTGGCCTGATGCCCTTGCCCCCAACCTTACCGTTGCGGGGGCAGCGCCGGTCTTTCACCGGCTTCCCAATTCTCCGCCCTGCGACATCTCGCACGGGCAGCACCTTGATATGAAAACCTTGTCGCAGGCCGCGGGCGCACGCAAGGATTCTTTCACCCCGTGCCGCGATTACCCCTCACCCCTTGGTGGCCGACACCGGCGGCGTCACCGCGCGGCCTTTCAAAACCGCCTCGCGCCAACTGATGAAGCTGATCGCGCCGACAATCACCAGGCCGCCCAGAACCACGAACAGATCGACCCCTTCGTTGAACACCAAAGCGCCCAGCGCAACGGCCCAGACAAGTTGCAGGAAGGTCACCGGCTGCGTCACCGCCAAGGGGGCAGCCCTGAAGGCCAGCGTCATCGTGAAATGCCCCCCCGTTGCTATACAGGCCACAGCGAACAGGATCAGGGTTTCCCATGGTGTGGGCCAGACCCAATCCATCGCCGCCAGGGGCGCAAGGCCAATGGTCACCGTGATCGACAGCATCGCCACCACCAGGCCCGGCCCGGCCTCCTGCGACAACCGCTTGGCCGCAAGGTAAGACGCCCCGAAGAAAATCGCCGTGAACAGCATCGCCAGATGCCCGGGGCCAACCTCGCGAAAACCCGGCCGCAGAATGATCAGCGCCCCGATAAGCGCCGCCACGATCGCCAGGATACGCCGTGCCGCCAAACGCTCGCCCAGAAACAGCGCCGCCCCCAGCGTAACGTAAATCGGCGCCAGGTAATTCATCGCCGTCACATCGGCGATGGGAATCCGCGCCATGGCATAAAACCACAGGGCCACGCCCACGGTATGCGCCAGCCCCCGCAGGCCGAAAAGCGACAGCACCCGCTTGCCGGGGCGCAACCGCCGCAACTGCCCGATGACCGGCAGCAAGAACACCAGCCCCAGCGCATAACGGATAAAGGCCGCCTCGGGCGCCGGAATGCGCGTGCCCAGCGTTTTGACAAGTGCCGTCACGCCCACGAATTGCAGGCCCGTCACCACCATCCAGAAGATGCCCCAGCCGGGGCGATTGCCTTGATCGGAACTCATGGGCGCATTTAGGGCGGCATTGCCCGGAATGAAAACCCCCCAAAAGCATTTCGCCGATGGCCCAGGTGAATCCCCCTACCCCCAAAAGCGGATTGCATGGCCACTCCTGCCCCTTTCTTCTGGCCCGAAATATCCTGGGGTACGTTGAAAATCTCATTTTCAACGAAGGGGCAAAGCCCCTCAATCGGCGCGCATAAGCGCGCTTATCCTGCGCGGCGTAGCCGCTCCTTTCGGTCAGGTGGGTCAGGCACACCTGGGCGGCACCCGCTTGCGTCAGGCCGCCTATGGCAGGGGAATGAATTCGTCGTCATCCCCCGGCGGCAATTGAAACCGGCCATGCGCCCAATCCCCTTCGGCCCAGGCCGCCTTGGCTGCCTCGATCTTTTCCCGGCTGGAGGCCACGAAATTCCACCAGATATAGCGCGGCCCGTTCAGGGTTTCGCCACCCAGCGCCATCACCCGCGCGCCCTGCTCCCCGGCTGTCAGGGTGATCGCGTCGCCGGGGCGAAAGACCATCATCTGCCCCGCCTCGAAAACCTCGCCAGCCACGCTGACCGCCCCTTGGGTCACGTACACCCCGCGATCCTCGTGATCGTCCGGCAGCGGTAGCTTGGCCCCCGCCTGCATCACCACATCGGCATAAAACATCTCGGAAAAACGGCTGACCGGCGCCTCGGCGCCCCAGCCGCGCCCCATGATCAGGCGCAATTCCTTGCCCTCTCCCTCCAGCACCGGCAAGGCCCCCTGCCCGTGATGTTCGAAACTGGCCTCACGCTCCTCGGCCCGTTCCGGCAGGGCCACCCAGGTCTGAACCCCGAACAACCGGCTTTGCCCCTTGCGCGTCGCTTCGCTGGTGCGTTCCGAATGGGTCACCCCGTGGCCCGCCACCATCCAGTTCACTTCGCCGGGGTGAATCATCTGATCGGTGCCCAGGCTGTCGCGATGCTGGAATTCGCCCTCGTAGAGATACGTCACCGTGCCAAGCCCGATATGCGGATGCGGGCGCACGTCGATCCCTTGCCCCGTCAAGAACTCTGCCGGTCCCATCTGGTCGAAGAAGATGAACGGCCCCACCATCTGCCGCCGTGGCGCGGGCAAGGCCCGCCGCACCTCGAAGCCGCCAATATCCCGCGCCCGCGGCACGATAAGGGTTTCGATGTCGTCAAGGCTCCCGGCCTCGGGGCACTGCGGTTCTAACGTGGGGTTCCAACTCATGGCGGTTCTCCGGTCCGGTTTGCAAGGATGATAGCAAATCCTGGCGCCCGGTCGCTACGGCACCCCCGCACATAGTCTGTGCAGCCGCCTCACCCCAACAAAAGCTTGGCGGCGATGGCCCACATGGTCAGCCCGACGATCAGGTCCAACACCCGCCAGCTGGACGGCCGCCGGAAAAACGGCGCCAAAAGCCGCGCCCCATAGCCAAGCATGAAGAAAAAGCTGAAACTCGCCGTCACCGCCCCCGCGCCGAAGCCCAGCCGGTTGTCGTACTGGGCGGAGATTGACCCAAGCAAAACCACCGTATCAAGGTAAACATGCGGGTTCAGCCAGGTCAGTGCCAGGCAAGTCAGGACCGCCCGCCAAAGGCTTCCCGCCGCTTCTCCGGCCTCCAGAACCTCGCCACCGCGCCAGGCGGCCAAAAGGTTCTGCGCGCCGTACCACAGCAAAAAGGCAACGCCGCCGAACAACATCACCTGCGCAATCCCCGGCGCCGCCCGCGCCAAGGCGCCAAAGCCCGACACCCCCGCCGCGATCAACACCGCATCCGAGGCCCCGCAGAGCACGACAAGAGGCAAGACATGCTCGCGCCGCAACCCCTGCCGCAGGACAAAGGCATTCTGCGCCCCGATCGCCAGGATCAGCGAAAACCCCAGAAGATACCCATCAATCACCGCCTGCATCGGTCACCCTTTCCCTTGCGTCCGGGTTTGCCTACGGCCTGATACATGGTTAAACAAATTAAAATTTGTGCATCATGATAAGAAATACTTAACGCAATATCTCGGGACCCATCTTGGCCCACAGCCCGACCACCCACGGCCACAGGCCCGGGATCGGCATCAGCGCGCCGGGTGACACACCGCCGATCCCGCCAAGCAAAATCCCGGGCCCTCTGACCGGCGCCGTCGAAATGTACAAAAAGCCTGTATAAAACGTACGTTTTGTACAGAATTCCATGCGCCCGACGGCAGGCAATACCCGGCTTTCGCCTTACCCTTCGTTGAGGTGATTCAACCTTGCCCGCACGCTCAACCCATGCGCTTCCAGGCTTTCGGAAATCGCCAATGTTTCGGCAGCCGGGCCAATGGCGCGCAAGGCTTCGGGGGTCATCCGTGCCAGCGTGGTGCGTTTGACGAAATCCATGACCGACAGGCCACTGCTAAACCGCGCCGAGCGCGCCGTGGGCAGCACGTGGTTCGGCCCGCCGACGTAATCGCCGATGGCCTCGGGTGTCCAGGCACCAAGAAAAATCGCCCCCGCGTGGGTGATTTTCCGGCTCAAGCCTTCGGCATCCGCCACGCAAAGCTCAAGGTGTTCGGGCGCGATGCGGTTGGACAATTCCGCTGCTTTTTCAAGGTTTTGCACCGTGATGATCGCGCCGAAGTCACGCCAGCTTGCGCCAGCGATCTCGCGGCGTTCAAGGCTCATCAGGTTACGCTCGATCGCCGCCTCGACCGCCTTGGCCATCGCCCGGTCATCGGTGATCAGGATGGCCTGCGCGCTTTCGTCATGTTCGGCTTGGCTGAGCATATCCAAGGCCAGCCAATCGGGGTTATTGTCGCGGTCGGCAATCACAAGGATTTCCGAAGGCCCCGCGATCATGTCGATCCCCACCTTGCCGAACACCCGGCGCTTGGCCGCGGCCACGAAGGCATTGCCCGGCCCGGTGATTTTATCAACGGGGGCAATGGTTTGCGTGCCATAGGCCAAGGCCGCCACCGCCTGCGCCCCGCCAATGCGATAGATCTCGTCAACCCCCGCAATCCGGGCCGCCAACAGCACAAGCGGGTTGGCCTGCCCGTCGGGCGTGGGCACCACGATGGCCAGCCGCTCGACCCCCGCCACCTTGGCCGGGATGGCATTCATCAGCACCGAAGACGGGTAAGAGGCCAGACCACCCGGCACATACAAACCCGCCGCCGAAACCGGCGTCCAACGCCAGCCCAAGGTGGCCCCGCTTTCGTCGGTCCAGCTTTCATCGGCGGGCACCTGGCGTTCGTGATAGGCGCGGATACGCGCCGCGGCCAGTTCCAGCGCCTCGCGTTCATGCGCCGGGACTTGTGCGACCAAGTCATTGATTTCACTTTCGGAAAACCGCAGCGTTTCGGGCGTCAGATCAAGCCGGTCGAACTTGGCCGTCAACTCGATCAAGGCGGCATCGCCGCGTTCGCGCACGTCCTTGATGATCGCGGCGACCGTGTCATCCACATCCGGCGAATCTTCGCGCTTGGCGCTCAGAAGGGCCGTGAACTGCGCCTCGAAATCGGCGGCATCGGCGTCAAGAAATACCGGCATCTGGTCTGCCTCCTTAAAGCGTTTCGCAAAAACCTGAATCACTGATTTTTGCGAAACGCAGTGCTCCGCTTAATCGTTGCGCGCGTTCCGCCATTTTCTGATGCCTCAGGTAAAAGGTGGAACGCTTTGGTTTCGCCCCTCACTTAGACCGATGCGGCCCAAGCCTCAAGCGCACAAGGGCCGTTGATGGTGGTCAACGCAAGCATCGAATTCCTTTTCCACTATGCAAGCAGGCCGCCATTGGCCTCCAGAAGGAAGGAAAAGCAATGACACGTTTGACACCACTCACCATGCTCGCCCTCGCCCTGACGTTCGGGACAAGCCCCGCCATGACCGAAGAGGCGGGCAAGAGCGAATACATGAACAGTTGCGCCACCTGCCACGGCGAGATGGCGGATGGAGCCGGCCCCTTGGCCGAACTGATGACCGTCCCCGTACCGTCGCTCACTGATCTAAGCGCGCGGAATGACGGGGTTTTTCCCATGCTTCGGGTGATTCACTCAATCGACGGGCGGCCCGGGATCAAGGGGCATGGGTATCCGATGCCGGTCTGGGGCAAACGGTTTCAGACGGATATCGAGAATACCGGCCCCTATGGTGCGGAAACCATCGTACGTGGGCGCATCCTGTCCCTGGCGCTTTACCTGGAATCGATTCAGGAGTGATCGGGCACCTTGCCCGAGGGTGCACGATACGGGCGCGTGACATCCTTCAATGAGACATCCAGCGCCTCGATCTCAAGGCGGATGGCCCCGTCGCCCGCCAGCGTCAGGATCAAGTGCCCGCTGCCCTCCTCGCCCGGCTCGAAGCTGACAGACAGCAGCGACAGCACGGTATCGCGGTCACCCCGATCAATACCTTGGCTGGCGACGCGCAGAACGTTGTCCACCACCAGAAGGGATTGCACGCGCTCTGGATCGTGGCGGGTGCGGCCCTGATCTTCCCAGCGGAAGCGATTGAGAAGAATGGCAAAACGCCGTTCCCCGGCGCGCCATGTCATCTCGGTGATCGGGAAAATCGCATCCTGCGCAAGCGACGAGACAACCTGCAAATCCTCGGGGTCCATGGCCCCGAGGTTCAGCGGGGCCTCGGCCCCGTCTTCAAATCTGGCGTCTTCGCTCATTGCCCCGATACCCGTTCGATATGGGCACCGACATTGCCCAGTTTCTCTTCGACCCGCTCATAGCCGCGGTCAAGGTGATAGACGCGGTTGACGATCGTCTCGCCCTCGGCGGCCAGCCCTGCAAGAATCAAAGACACGCTGGCGCGCAGATCGGTGGCCATGACCGGCGCCCCCTTGAGGCGTTCAACCCCCGTCACCGTGGCGGTGCCGCCCTGCACGTCGATCTCGGCCCCCATGCGCATCAGCTCGGGCGCGTGCATGAAGCGGTTTTCAAAGATTTTTTCTTCCAGAACGCTGGTGCCTTCCGCGGTACACATCAGGGCCATCATCTGTGCCTGCAGGTCGGTGGGGAACCCGGGGAAAGGCTCGGTCGTGACGTCCACGGCGCGCACGCGTCCGTTGCGGCGCGCGACCTTGAGGCCCTTGTCGGTTTCCGTCACCTCGATCCCTGCGGCATCCAGTTTTTCACAAAACGCGCCCAGAAGATCGATCCGCCCGCCAAGGCATTCCACCTCGCCGCCGCATATCGCCGGGGCCAGCATGTAGGTGCCCAGTTCGATCCGGTCGGTAACCACCGGATGCGTCGCCCCGCCAAGGCGTTCCACGCCCTGAATGGTGATCGTATCGGTGCCGTCGCCTTCGATCTGCGCACCCATCCGGCGCAGGCAATCGGCAAGGTCTACGATCTCGGGTTCCCGCGCGGCATTCTTCAAAACCGTTGTACCCTTGGCCAAAGTCGCCGCCATCAGGGCGTTTTCCGTGGCCCCGACGGAAACGACAGGAAACTCAAAGGTGCCGCCCTTCAGGCCGCCGGGGGCCTTGGCATGCACATAGCCTTCTTTCAGCTCCAACTCCGCGCCCATGGCCTCAAGCGCCTTGAGGTGCAGGTCAACGGGCCGCGCGCCGATGGCACAGCCGCCGGGCAAGGACACCACCGCATGGCCATCCCGCGCAAGCATCGGCCCCAGCACGAGGATGGAGGCCCGCATCTTGCGCACGATATCGTAGTCGGCAACGTGATTGTCGAGCGCGTGGCTCGACATCACCAAGACCTGACCATCCTGCAGTTGCGACACCTCGCACCCCAGCGATTGCAGCAGCGCCGACATGGTCTTGATGTCCGACAGGCGCGGCGCATTGGTCAGCGTCAGCGGCTCGTCGCTCAGAAGCGTGGCGGGCATCAGCGTGAGGCAGGCGTTCTTGGCCCCCGCAATGGGGATTTGCCCGTTCAGCGGCCCATTGCCCTTCACAATAATCGAATCCATCGGTTAGTTGTCCTTCTGCTCGGGCGTCTCTGCCTCGTCTGGTGCCTTGCGGCCACGCGTTTGCGCCTTACGCCTTGCAAGGTTGGCCTTCAAGGCCGCCTTGAGGCGGGTTTCGCGATCTTCCGCCCGTTTGCCGGGCTTCTGGGGTGTCGTCTTTTTTTCCATACCCCCTTCCTACAGCAGGTGTAAAAAAGCGTCCAGATAACCCTTGCGCCCTCGTAAAGAAGGGTCTAAGGAGCGCGCCACGAGTTGCTGCTGTAGCTCAGTGGTAGAGCGCACCCTTGGTAAGGGTGAGGTCGGGAGTTCAATCCTCCCCAGCAGCACCATTTCCCCTTTTTGGCGGATTGACGCGCATGGCTTGGCCGGCTTGCGAAAGTGCCCCTTTCACAGGGCGCGGTGCCGCTCTATAAGGGCATCCGGCCCGTCTCGGCATGAGTCGCGGCCCCAATACCTATTCGGATCACAGGACGCCGACGCATATGCCGCTTTTTCAGAATATTCCCAGCTTGTTCTCGTCGGACATGGCAATCGACCTCGGAACCGCGAACACGCTGGTCTACGTCAAGGGCCGCGGTGTTATCCTGTCAGAGCCGTCGGTGGTGGCCTATCACGTCAAGGATGGTGTGAAGAAGGTTCTTGCCGTCGGCGAAGACGCCAAGCTGATGCTGGGGCGGACCCCCGGCAGCATCGAGGCGATCCGCCCCATGCGCGAAGGTGTGATTGCCGATTTCGATACAGCCGAGGCGATGATCAAGCACTTTATCCGCAAGGTGCACAAGCGCTCGACCTTCTCGAAGCCCAAGATCATTGTATGTGTGCCGCATGGCGCGACCCCGGTGGAAAAACGCGCCATTCGCCAATCGGTCCTGTCCGCCGGTGCGCGCCGCGCGGGCCTTGTGGCCGAACCGATCGCGGCGGCCATCGGCGCGGGCATGCCCATCACCGACCCCACCGGCAACATGGTTGTCGACATTGGCGGCGGGACAACCGAAGTGGCCGTTCTATCGCTGGGCGATATCGTTTACGCGCGTTCGGTTCGCGTCGGCGGCGACCGTATGGATGAGGCGATCATCAGCTACCTGCGCCGTCAACAGAACCTTCTGGTGGGTGAGGCCACCGCCGAACGCATCAAGACCTCGATCGGCACGGCGCGCATGCCCGATGACGGGCGCGGCGCGTCGATGCAGATCCGGGGGCGTGACCTTTTGAACGGTGTGCCGAAGGAAACCGAAATCAGCCAGGCCCAGGTTGCCGAGGCCTTGGCCGAACCGGTTCAAACCATCTGCGAGGCGGTGATGACCGCGCTGGAAGCGACCCCGCCCGACCTGGCCGCCGACATCGTTGACCGTGGTGTTATGCTAACCGGTGGCGGTGCCCTTCTTGGTGATCTGGACCTGGCCCTGCGCGAGCAAACCGGGCTGGCCGTGTCGATTGCCGATGACAGCCTGAATTGCGTGGCACTTGGCACCGGTAAAGCGCTAGAGTTTGAGAAACAGCTTCGTCCGGCGATTGATTACGATAGCTGACAGGCGCAGATTTTCGTTCCACAGGCGAAGGGAAAGCTTTGGCCAGGGACCGCGCACAGAGCGATGATTACACAGGCCCCCTGAAACGGCTATTGATCGGGGTCCTGTTACTATGCCTTGTTGGCATCTTCCTTTTGTGGCGGATCGACAGCCCCCGGGTGGAACGCTTTCGCGCGCAGGTGGTCGACCGCGTGGTGCCCAGTTTCGATTGGGCCATGGCCCCGGTGACCGGCGCCGTGAATATCTTGCGCGATTTCCAAAGTTATCAGCGCCTTTACGAGCAAAATCAGGAACTTCGCCGTGAGCTGAAAAAGATGAAGGCGTGGAAAGAGGCCGCCGTTCAGTTGCGTGATGAGAACGCACGGCTTTTGGATTTGAACAATGTGCGCGTCGATCCGCGTCTTACCTATGTCACCGGTGTCGTGATGGCCGATAGCGGCTCGCCTTTCCGGCAGTCGGTGCTGATCAACGTCGGCGCGCGCGACGGGATTGTCGATGGCTGGGCGGCGATGGATGGCCTTGGGCTGGTCGGGCGGATTTCCGGTGTTGGGCAAAATACGGCGCGCGTGGTTCTTTTGACCGATTCATCAAGCCGTATCCCGGTGACGATCCAGCCATCGGGCCAACGCGGGTTGATGATTGGTGACAATACGCTGGCCCCCCCGATCAGTTTTATTGAAACCCCCGATCAGGCCCGCCCCGGGGATCGCGTTTTGACATCCGGTGACGGTGGCGTCTTTCCGGCAGGCCTTGTTGTTGGCCGCCTGGCCGAGGATCCGGGTGGGCGCATGCGTGTGCGATTGGCCGCCGATTACGAGCGACTTGAGTTTCTAAGGGTGCTGCGCAGCTATGGATACGAGACAATCGAGGATCCCGGAAACCTGATCATTCCCCTAGACTCGCCCCAAACGGAATTGGATGCAAGCGACGAAACCCCGCAAGCGGGTGCTGCCGATGGCTGAGCGCAACACGACACGCCTTTTGAGCAAGCGCCTGACGTTCGTGGCGCTTTGGGTTCTGTTGGTGTTCTTGCATTTGCTGCCCATCGATTCAGCACAGCCATCGCCGCTGTCGTCACCATCGTTCCTGGCACGCATCTGGGCCGGGCCCGACCTGCACGTGGCAATCACCCTGGCCTGGGTTCTGAGGCGGCCGGAATATGTGCCCGCTGTCCTCGTGGCCGCGACGTTCCTGATGTCAGACCTGCTTTTGCAACGCCCGCCCGGCCTTTGGGCCGCATTCGCCTTGATAGGAAGCGAGGCGCTACGCAGGCGGGCCCCGGGTCTTCGCGATCTGACCTTTTCGATGGAATGGCTCAACGTGGCGATGACGATGATCGCGATGTTCCTGGGCTACAGGATCGTCCTTGGCGTGATGATGGTCGAAGCCGGACCACTTGGACCGGCCTTGATGCAAGCGGTTGCGACAATCGCGATTTACCCGATCGTGGTTGCCGCCTCGCAGTTTCTGTTCGGCGTGCGTAAACTGGCGCCCGGTGACATTGACGGAATGGAGGCCCGCACATGAGACGCCCGGGTCGTGATACAGCCCAAAGCCAGCGTTTGATCACCCGTCGTGGTTTGATCATTGGCGGCGCACAGGCCCTTTTCATGGGGGGGCTGGCGCTTCGGATGCGATACATGCAGGTGGAACAGGCCGATGAATTCCGCCTGCTGGCTGACGAAAACCGCATCAGCATTCGCCTTTTGCCCCCCACGCGCGGGCGCATCTTCGACCGCAATGGCATTGCGGTCGCGGAAAATGTGCCAAGTTACCGGATCACCATGGTGCCCGAAGAAGCCGGCGATGTGGACAAGGTCATCGCCCGTCTTGCCCAACTGGTTGAATTGGATCCAGAAGAGTTGGACCGCGCCCGGCGCGACCTGCGCGAAGCCCGTGGCGACACGGCTGTCACCATCGCCGACCGGGTCAGTTGGGATGACATCAGCCGGGTGGCCGTGAACACCCCCGCCCTGCCCGGTGTCGCACCGGAAGTCGGGCTTTCACGACGGTATCCGCACATAGGTGATTATGCCCATATCGTGGGCTACGTCGGGCCATATGCCGAACGTGACCGAGACCGCATTGATGCGCCCGAACAATTGCTGCGCATCCCCCGTTTCCAGGTTGGCAAGTTCGGCATCGAGGCCGCGTATGAGAACGCCTTGCGAGGCAAGGCCGGGACAAAGCGCGTGGAGGTCAACGTGCGCGGCCATGTCATGCGCGAACTGGAACGGCAGGAAGGCCAAGCCGGAACCGACGTGCAATTGACAATCGATTCCGGGCTTCAATCCTACATCAGTGCCCGCCTTTCCGGGGAAAGCGCCGCCGCCACTGTCATGGATTGCGAAACCGGCGATCTTCTGGCCTGTGTCTCGTCGCCTTCCTTTGATCCCAATTTATTCGTCCGCGGTATTTCGGTTCCGGACTACAAGTCGCTTTTGGAGAACAAGTACCGCCCATTGCCGAACAAGGCGGTGCAGGGTGTTTACCCGCCGGGGTCAACGTTCAAGATGGTCACGGTACTGGCCGCGCTGGAGGCCGGCACCATCGACGCCGAGGAAACCATCTATTGCCCCGGGCACCTTGAGGTTGCCGGGCGGCGGTTCCATTGCTGGAAGCGCGCCGGGCATGGCAACGTGGACCTGCACAGGTCACTGCGCGAAAGCTGTGATGTTTATTACTACGAATTGGCATTGCGCACCGGGATCGAGAACATCAGCGCCATGGCCAAGAAACTGGGTCTCGGTATCAAGCACGACCTGCCGATGACATCGGTTGCGGCGGGACTGGCCCCCACGAAAGAATGGAAGCGCCGCGTAAGAGATGCCGAATGGGTCATCGGTGACAGCGTGAATGCCGCGATCGGCCAAGGTGATGTCCTGGCCTCGCCTTTGCAACTTGCCGTAATGACGGCGCGACTGGCCACCGGGCGTTCGGTGACCCCGCGTGTCATAAGGTCCGTCGATGGCGTTGAAAGCCCGACGGGCCATGGCGAGGACATGGGCCTGAACGAAAACAACCTTCGCCGCATAAGACAGGCGATGTATGCGGTTTCGAACAACCGGCGAGGCACGTCCTATTCCAGCCGGATCATCGAGGATGCCTTCCGGATGGCGGGAAAGACCGGCACCAGCCAGGTGCGTTCGGCCGTGGTCGACAATAATTCGGTACCGTGGGAGCAGCGCGACCATGCGTTATACGTGAATTATGCACCTTATGAATCGCCAAGGATCGCTGTTTCGGTCGTCGTTGAACACGGCGGCGGCGGCTCAAGGACTGCAGCCCCGATCGCCCGCGACATTACGCTACAGGCGCTTTACGGCGAAGACCCGCCCTTGGAAGCCTACCCCGCCAAAGATCGTGGGCGCATCCGCTCGCAACAAGAAGAGCTACGCCGGATCCGGATGAAACCCGGTGGCGAGGGGAACGACCGGGCATGAGTTATCTTGAGTATACCGTCAAAACCACGCCAACCGGGTTTCGCAAGGTTTTGTACCTGAACTGGCCCTTGGCGATCCTGCTTGCCGCGATAGCCAGCGTTGGCTTCCTGATGCTTTATTCGGTGGCGGGCGGCTCGTTCAGCCCTTGGGCCGAACCACAGATCAAACGCTTCGCGCTTGGCTTTGCCGTGATGTTCATCGCCGCCATGGTGCCGATCTGGTTCTGGCGCAATATGGCAGGGGTCGCTTACGGGATATCGATCCTGCTGTTGTTGACGGTGGAGTTTTTCGGGAAAAGCGCGGGGGGTGCGCAGCGGTGGATTGACCTGGGTTTTATGCGGCTGCAGCCGTCGGAATTGATGAAAATCAGCCTGGTGATGTTTCTGGCCGCCTATTACGATTGGCTTCCACTCAAGAAAACATCCCACCCGCTTTGGGTGTTGGTCCCGGTGGTTATCATCCTTCTGCCGGCCGCACTTGTCTTTGCACAGCCGGACCTTGGCACCGCTTTGCTTTTGATGATGGCGGGGGCCGCGATGATGTTTTTTGCAGGCGTGCACTGGGCCTATTTCGCCGCGGTGTTCTCGATGGCGGCGGGCCTGATCTTTGCGGTATTCCAGTCGCGCGGGACGGAATGGCAAATCCTGCGCAACTATCACTACGACCGTCTGGACACCTTCCTTGATCCGGCCTCGGACCCGCTCGACAAGGGCTATCACATCACCCAGTCGAAGATCGCCCTTGGCTCGGGCGGTTGGACCGGCAAGGGGTTCATGCAGGGCACCCAATCGCGGCTTAACTTCCTGCCCGAGAAACACACCGATTTCATCTTCACCACGCTGGCCGAGGAATTCGGCTTTGTCGGGGGCTTTTCGCTATTGCTGCTTTACGCCCTGATCCTGATCTTTTGCATCTCGATCGCACTTGCCAATCGCGACAGGTTTTCCTCCCTCATGACACTCGGGATCGCCACGACCTTCTTCTTGTTTTTCGCCGTCAACATGTCGATGGTCATGGGCTTGGCCCCGGTGGTGGGTGTGCCGCTGCCTTTGGTCAGCTACGGGGGGTCGGCGATGTTGATACTCATGCTTGGTTTTGGTTTTGTACAAAGCGCGCATATTCACAAGCCGAGGTAAAAAAATGTCGCTCAATATCCTGTTCGCCGCCAGCGAAGACCGCTGGCAGACCTATGAAGCCCCGCTGCGAGAGGCTTTGGCCGAAGTAGGTCATGGTGATAGCACTCTGGCCTTGGATATTCCGGCGGCAGAGGTGGATTACATCGTTTATGCGCCCAGTTCCGACGTGCAGGATTTCACCCCTTACACACGTACCAAGGCGGTTCTGAACCTTTGGGCCGGGGTCGAAGGCGTCGTTGGCAATGAAACGCTAACCCAGCCCTTGGCGCGGATGGTCGACGATGGATTGACCCAAGGCATGGTGGATTGGGTCACGGGCCATACCCTGCGCCACCACCTGAACACTGACTTGCACGTGATGAACCAAGATGGCGAATGGCGCAATTTTGTGCCGCCATTGGCCACTGACCGCCCGGTAACGATTCTGGGTCTTGGCGCCCTTGGCCGGGCCTGCGGCGAGGCCCTTGCCGGGCTTGGCTTTCCTGTCACCGGTTGGAGCAGAACGCAAAAAGACGTTCCGGGGCTGCACTGCCTCTCTGGTGACGACGGGTTGCGCGCGGCGCTGTCTGGGGCGGAGATCGTGATCTTACTTCTGCCGATGACGCCCGAGACCGAAAATATCCTGAATGCAGAAAGCTTGGCCCTATTGCCGGAGGGCGCTGCGATCATCAATCCGGGCCGCGGCCAGTTGATTGATGATACCGCGCTTTTGGCCGCTCTTGATTCGGGGCGGGTCGGTCACGCTACCTTGGATGTTTTCCGGCAAGAGCCTTTGCCGCCTGAAGACCCATACTGGTCCCATCCGAAAGTAACGGTCACACCGCATATCGCCTCGGAAACCCGGCCCAAAAGCGCCTCGCGCGTGATTGCCGAAAATATTCGGCGCGGAGAAGCCGGAGAGCCGCTCTTGCACCTGGTCGATCGTGGTTTGGGCTACTGACGCCCGTTGGAAGCGCGCTCCAACGCAGGATAGCGCGCTCCTAGGGTCGCCGCGCGTGCAACGAAGCTGATCAGCAGTGCCAGCCACAGGCCATGGTTCCCAAACTGCGGCACCAAAAGCGCGGCGGCCAAAAGATAGGAGAGCAAGCTCAGGACCATCATGTTACGCATGTCACGCGTCCGCGTGGCACCGATGAAAATACCATCCAGCATGTACGGACCAAGGCCCAAAACGGGCGCGACCACCATGTAAGGCAGGTAAACGCGCGCCTCGGCCTGCACCTCGGGCACCTTGGCCATGGTATCTATGATCACTCCCCCCATCAGCGCGAAGCCGGTGGCCAGGACCCCCACGCTGACCAGGCCCCATGTGCTACTGACCGTGGCAGCGCGGCGTAAATGGCGGCTATCGGCGCGCCCCATGGCCTGCCCCACCAAGGCCTCGGCCGCGAAGGCGAAACCATCAAGCGCATAGGCCGTGATATGCAGAAACTGCAAAAGCACCTGATTGGCCGCCAATGTGACATCGCCGAAATTGGCCCCCAGAAACAGGAAGGACAGAAAAATCGCCTGAAGCATCAGCGAACGAAGCAGGATATCGCCATTCACCTGCCCCATGTGGCGCAGGGCCTGCCGATCAAAGACCCGCGGCCAGTCACGCCAAGCCGGCACGCGAAACGCATCGCGGCACAACCACAGGCCAAGCATCAGCCCGCCCCATTCGGCCAGAAAGGTGGCCAAGGCCACCCCCTGCACGCCCCAGCCAAGGCCCAGCACGAACCATAAATCCAGCCCGATGTTTACCCCGTTCATGAGCAATTGGATCAACAGAACGGCGCGCGTACGTTCCAGTGCGATCAACCAGCCGGTTATCCCGTAGATGGCGATCATGGCGGGGGCGCTCCAGACCCGGATCCCCAGGTATTCGCGGGCAAGCCCCTCGACCTCGGTGCTTGCAGGGGCAAGGAGGAACGCCCCGGCAAACAGGGGGATTTGCAGGGTGATCACCGCAACCCCACCCGCCAAGGCAATCATCAAGGCGCGCGTCAGAAGCGCGGCCACCTCGCCAGTACGCCCCGCGCCGTGGGCCTGACTGGTCAGGCCAGTGGTGCCCATACGCAGAAACCCGAAGATCCAGTAAAGCGCCGACAGGATCACCGCGCCGATCCCGACGGCCCCGATGGGCGCGGCCTGCCCCATCTGGCCCACCACACCGGTATCGACGGCACCAAGGATTGGCACCGTGATATTGGCCAAAAGGATCGGCAGGGCGATATTCAGGACGCGTTTGTGGGTGATCGCCCCCGGCGCGGGTTCAGCCATCCCGGCGCGGCATCAGGAAATGCCCCGAGGCCTGTGCGAAGGGCCGCGCGCGATTGTCCTGCCATGCCTCGACATGCACACTGGCATAGCGGCGGCCCGAGCGGGTTACCTGCGCACGGGCATAGGCATCGCGCGGCAGGCCGGAACGCAGGTAATCAACGGTGAACCCGATTGTCTTTGGCAGGCGCGGCAGCTTGCCTTGCGCCAGATCATCGGGGTCCAGCTTGCCAGTTTCAATTTCGCCCCACAGCATTGCCCAACTCAACCCTATGATTGCCGAAACCTCGAGAAAGGCCGCCGTCGCCCCGCCATGCAGCGCGGGCAAAAGCGGATTGCCAATTAGCTTATCTTCGAAGGGCATGACGGCGGTCAACTCATCTCCGCGCCGGTCAAATTCGATCCCAAGGAACTGGATGTAGGGCACGCCGTGAACAAGCGCGTTAAGCGCGGCATCACGACGTTGCTTGACCACCTGTACAGGCTCTGGACGGGGACGCGCCATTACCTGGCCTCCACGGTGAAGGTGCCGGTGGCCGTGGCCACAGGGCGATCTTCGTCGTCATCCATGGCTTTGGCCCGGACAAAAGCCACGGACCGCGTTATGTGATAGCACTCGGCCCGGGCCTTGATCCGTTGGCCGGGCGTCGCCGGGCGCATGTAATCTATGCGCAGGTCGATCGTGGCCGTCGCCCCGGGGTTCTTGGGATGGCTCATCGCCGCCGCACCACAGCAGGTATCCATCAAGGCCGACACGGCGCCGCCATGGATCACGCCGGTTTCGGGATCACCGATAAAGCGTTCGTTATAGTCCATGGCAATCTCGGCGGTGCCCTCTCCGATCTCGGTCAATTCCATACCCAGTGCCTCGGAATGCGGGATCGCGCCCATGAACTGTTCTGCGAATTTTGTCTTGTCGGGGGTCATGCCTCTGTCCGCATTTTGGTTCCTCGTTCCTTTATGGGCCTGAACATGGGCAAGCCGCAAGGCCAGCGGTTGCCCTCATTGCAAGGACATCCTACGCTTGTCCCAAGGGAGGCTTGAGCGATGGCTGAGAATCGCCTGACATTCAAAGACATGTGCGCCAAGTTCGATGTAACGCCGCGTACCCTACGCTATTACGAGTATATCGAGTTACTCAACCCAGAGCGTGAAGGGCGGTCGCGCTTTTACGGCGCGCGCGAAGTGGCGCGCATGACACTTATCCTGCGCGGGCGAAAATTTGGTTTCGCTTTGGAGGAGATCCGCCAGTGGCTTTTGATCTACGAGCATGAGGGGACCGAGGCCCAAATGCGGAGCTGGATTGAATTGGCGGACCGCCAGCTTGCCGAATTGGCCGAGCAGCGCGCGCAACTGGAAGAGGCGATGGACGAACTTCAAGCCCTGCGCGACGAAACGCACAGTAGCCTCGGGTAAAGCTTTACCTACGAAATCAGGCCTTGATCGTGGTCAAACCCGATGACGCAGGGGCAAGGAAGTTGCGCCTTTTCAGGTTTACCTTTCATTATCTTACGTCAATATTAAAGTGACGTGACGTATCTCTTACGTCAACATCACCTCCTGTTGTATCGAATCCGAAAGACGCACAATTCAGCCTTGCGACCAAGCAAAGGTAGTAGCGATGACAGATGATAACACGATGACAATCCGGGAAATGTGCGATGCCTTCGGCGTCACGCCCCGCACCCTTCGGTTCTATGAATCCAAGGAGTTGCTGTTTCCCATCCGCGAAGGTCAAAAACGCCTTTTCACCAAGCGCGATCGCGCGCGCCTGAAGCTGATCCTGCGCGGCAAACGCTTTGGTTTCAGCCTTGAAGAAATCCGGCAGCTTCTGGACCTCTACGACAAGGGCGACCAGCAGCTGACCCAGTTGACCCAATCCTACGAGATCGCACAGGAGCGCCTTGTCGACCTCGAACGTCAGCGCGACGAGCTGGAAAATGCGATTGCCGATCTGCGTGACCAAATGCGTTGGGGCGAAAAGATGATCGCCTCGATCCGCCAATCCAAGAAAGCCGCCGAGTAATCCGGCACCACGTCAAGGGAGAGAGCCATGCCAACCTATACCCCACCCACGAAGGACATGCAGTTCGTGCTGCACGATGTGCTGAATGTCTCGGATTCGGATATTCCGGGCTATGACGAACTGGATCGCGATTTCACCAATGCGGTTCTCGATGAGGCGGGCAAGCTGGCCTCCGAGGTTCTGGCCCCTCTCAATACCGTGGGCGACAAGCAGGGCTGCACCCTTGAAAATGGCGTTGTGCATACGCCCGACGGGTTCAAGGATGCTTTCGACCAAGTGCGCGAAGGCGGTTGGACGGCCCTTGATTGCGACCCCGAATACGGCGGTCAGGGCCTGCCCTATCTGATGTCCACGGCTGTCGGTGAAATGCTCTCGGCGGCGAACATGGCGTTCAACATGTATCAGGGCCTGACCCACGGGGCCTATAACGCCATCCACGCCCACGGCTCGGACGAGCAAAAGCAGACATACCTGCCCAAGATGGTGACTTGCGAATGGGGCGGCACCATGAACCTGACCGAGCCGCACTGCGGCACCGATCTGGGCCTGATCCGTACCAAGGCCGAGCCGGCGGGTGACGACACCTACAAGATCACTGGGCAGAAAATCTGGATCTCGGCGGGTGAGCACGACATGTGCGACAACATCATTCACCTCGTGCTGGCCAAACTGCCCGACGCCCCCGAAGGCGTGAAAGGTATTTCCCTGTTCATCGTGCCCAAGTTCATGGTGAACGACGACGGCAGCCTTGGTGAGCGCAACGCCCTGTCCTGCGGCGGATTGGAAGAGAAGATGGGCATTCACGGCAATGCCACCTGCGTGATGAACTATGACGGGGCCACCGGGTTCCTCGTGGGTGAGCCGCACAAGGGCATGCGCGCCATGTTCACCATGATGAACGAAGCGCGGCTTGGGGTGGGCCTGCAAGGCTATGCCCAAGGCGAGGTCGCCTATCAAAACGCGCTTGGCTTTGCTCTGGATCGTTTGCAGGGTCGCGACGTGACCGGCGTGCAAGCCCCCGACAAACCCGCCGATCCGATCATCGTGCACCCCGATGTGCGCCGCAACCTGATGGATCAAAAGGCTTTCGTCGAAGGCGCGCGGGCCTTCACCTTCTGGGGGGCCTCGATGATCGACGCCAGCCACCGTAAGGGCGATGAGGAAGCCGAGCAGATGATCTCGCTCCTGACACCGGTGATCAAGGGCTTCCTGACCGATAAGGGGTTCGAGACCACGGTCTTGGCACAGCAAACCCTTGGCGGGTCGGGCTTTACCCAGGAATGGGGGCTTGAGCAATTCGTCCGCGATGCCCGGATCACCATGATCTACGAAGGCACCAATGGCATTCAGTCGCTCGATCTGGTTGGCCGGAAGCTGGCGCAAAACGGCGGCAAGGCGATCATGGGTTTCTTCGACATGATGAAAGCCTACATCAAGGATAACGCCGGCCAGGATGAGGCGTTCGACGCGCAATTCCTTGAGCCGCTCAAGGCCGCCAGCAAGGATTTGCAGGCGGCGGGTATGTACTTCATGCAAAACGGCATGAAGAACCCCAATAATGCGCTGTCGGGTTCTTACGACTTCATGCACCTCTTCGGGCATGTCTGCCTTGGGCTGATGTGGGCCAAGATGGCCAAGGCCGCGAAAGGTGCGCTTGACGGGGGGGCAGGCGATGCGACCTTCTTCGAGACGAAGATCGCAACCGGGCGCCACTACATGGCCCGCCACCTGCCGGTGACCGCGACGCACCTCAAGCGGATCGAAAGCGGGGCGGACACTGTCATGGCGCTTGAGCCCGAACAATTCGCAAGTTCGGCGGGCTAAATACGAAAAGGAAGGACAGACATGCCAAAACGCTTTCGCCTCACACGCCGCTTCAACGCTGCGATGACCGAGGATGGATACCGCCGCCTGCGCCGCTTTGCACAGGAGGCCGGTTTGGACGAAGGCGAGGCGCTGTCCTTTCTTTTCGAGAACTTCGACAGCGTGATCAATGAGGATACCTTCGGGCACCGCCTGCGTATCTTCAATTCCGAACTGGAGGCGCGCAAACGCTGACGACGGGAGGAGGGCCCAATGTCTGCATGGATGACTGACGAGCACCGCATGCTCGCCGAGATGACCGCCGATTTCATCGGTGCCGAATGGGCGCCGCATTTCGAACGCTGGCGCAAGGCCGGCGAGATGGATCGCGGCATCTGGCAGCAGGCCGGGGAACTGGGCCTACTCTGTCCCTCGATTCCCGAGGAATATGGCGGGGCTGGCGGCGATTTCGGCCACGAGGCCGTGATCTGCATCGAACAAAGCCGCGCCAACCTCGCAAGCTGGGGCAATCCGATCCATTCCGGGATCGTCGCGCATTATATTCTGGCCTATGGCAGCGAAGATCAGAAAAAACGCTGGCTGCCCAAGATGGTCTCGGGCGAGATGGTGGGGGCGCTCGCGATGACTGAACCGGCCGCCGGTTCGGACGTGCAAGGTATCAAGACAAAGGCCCTCCGGGACGGCAACGCCTATCGCCTGTCCGGCCAGAAGACCTTCATCACAAACGGGCAACACGCCGACCTAATCATCGTCGCCGCCAAAACGGACCCGAAGGAAGGCGCCAAGGGTACCTCGCTTGTGGTGGTCGAAACCGAGAATGCAAAAGGCTTTTCGCGCGGTCGCAACCTTGAAAAAATCGGCTGCCACGCGGCGGATACATCTGAACTTTTCTTCGACAACGTTGAAGTCCCGCCCGAAAACATCCTTGGCGGTGAAGAGGGCAAAGGCTTCTACCAGATGATGGAACAACTGCCCCAGGAACGCCTGATCATCGCCTGCGGGGCACAAGGGGCCATGGAAGGCGGCGTCGCCCGTACCATTGCCTATGCCAAGGAACGGCAGGCTTTTGGCGGCCCGCTCACCCAATTCCAGAACACGCGCTTCAAACTGGCCGAATGTCAGACCAAAACCACCGTGGCCCGCGCCTTCCTGGACGAATGCATCGCAGAGCATTTACGCGGCGAGTTGAGCGTCGAAAAGGCCGCCATGGCCAAGTACTGGATCACCGACACGCAGGGCGAGGTCTTGGACGATTGCCTGCAACTGCATGGCGGTTATGGCTACATGGCCGAATATGACATCGCCGAGATGTGGACCGACGCGCGCGTGCAGCGCATCTACGGCGGCACCAACGAGATCATGAAAGAACTGATCGCGAGGGCGCTATGACGTGTCCCGCGGCGCACATGGCCAAGGTCGAACCGGGGGTTTCACACCCCCGGACCCCCGTGGAGTATTTTGAGAAAGATGAAGGGGAACGGTCCACCCTGTCCGACGCGCGGGCCTACTGGCATCAGACGCCGGATCAGGGCTTCACCTTTCACGGCCATCGGCTCTCCAGCCTGTACCGCGTCCCTCATGGAACTCGAAATCCGTTAAGGAAAAGTGAAGCTCCATTCGCTTCATCTTTCCAAAAATACTCACATCCAACACCCGCCAAAAGCGCGACATAGGGAGGAAGAGCATGACCATTAAACTCTACTGTATGGGCGAGTCGGGGAATGCCTACAAAGCGGCTCTCGCGCTCGAACTCGGCGGTCTCGACTGGGAGCCGATTTATGTTGATTTCTTCGGCGGCGAGACCCGCTCGGAGGAGTTTCGCAAGATCAATGTCATGGGTGAAGTGCCGGTGATGCTGGATGGTGATGAAACCTTCACCCAATCCGGCGTCATGCAGATCTATGTCACCGAGAAGACCGGCAAGTTCGGCGGCGAAACACCGGTCGAGCAGCGCGAGGTCATGCGGTGGCTGTTCTGGGACAATCACAAGCTCAGCTCTCAGGCGGGCATGACGCGCTTCTTGATGAACTTCCTCCCCGAAGAGAAGCGTCCCGCCGAGGTGATCGGCTTCATGCAGGGCCGCCTCAAGGCAGCCTACAAGACACTGGATGCCCATCTTGAGGGCCGCGATTGGATCGTGGGCAATGCCATCACCAATGCCGATATCGCCTGCTGCGGATACCTCTTTTACCCCGAGCCTTTCGGCTTCGACCGCAAGGATTGGCCCAATATCGACCGGTGGCTTTCGAACATCGAAAGCACCCCCGGCTGGAAACACCCCTATGACCTGATGCCCGGCTCCCCCGCGGACCGGGCCTGACCCAAGGAGATCATGATGACCGACGCTTATATCTACGACGCCGTTCGTACCCCGCGCGGCAAGGGCCGCAAAGACGGTGCCCTGCACGAGGTGACCGCCGTTCGGCTTTCGACCCAAGTTTTGAACGCTCTGAAAGACCGCAATGGCCTTGAAGGTCATGCCGTCGAAGACGTGATCTGGGGCAATGTCACCCAGGTGATGGAGCAAGGCGGCTGTCTTGCCCGCACGGCCGTTCTGGCCTCGGACCTGGACGAGTCGATCCCCGGCCTGGCGATCAACCGCTTCTGCGCCTCGGGCATGGAAGCGGTGAATCTTGCCGCCAACCAAGTGATGGGCGGCGCCGGTGAGGCCTATATCGCCGGTGGTGTCGAGATGATGGGCCGCGTGGCCATGGGCAGTGACGGCGCGGCCATTGCCGTGGACCCAAGCGTTGCCATGGAAACCTATTTCGTCCCGCAAGGTATCTCGGCCGATATCATCGCCACCGAATACGGCTTTAGCCGCGATGACGCCGATGCCTTGGCCGTGGAAAGTCAAAAGCGCGCCGCCGCCGCGTGGGACGACAAGCGCTTTGCCAAGTCGATCATCGAGGTCAGGGATCAGAACGGCCTGACCATCCTCGACCATGATGAATACATGCGCCCGGGCACCGACATGCAGGCGCTTGGCAGCCTCAATGCCAGCTTCCAGCAGATGGGCGAGGTGATGCCCGGCTTTGATGCCGTGGCCAAGCTGAAGTACCCGCATCTGGAAAAAATCAACCACATCCACCACGCCGGGAACTCCTCGGGCATCGTCGATGGCTCCGCCGGGGTGCTGATCGGCAGCAAGGCGTTCGGCGAAAAGTGGGGGCTTACCCCCCGCGCGCGCATCCGTCAGACCACCAAGATCGGCACCGACCCCACGATCATGCTGACCGGCCCGGTGCCTGCCACGCAAAAGGCGCTGAAAGACAGCGGCATGGCGATATCGGACATTGATCTTTTCGAGGTGAACGAGGCCTTCGCCTCGGTCGTTCTGCGCTTTCAGCAGGCTTTTGATGTCGACCCCGGCCTTGTGAACGTCAACGGCGGCTCGATCGCCATGGGGCACCCCCTGGGGGCCACCGGTGCGATCATCATCGGCACGTTGCTGGACGAGCTTGAGCGGACCGACAAAGAGGTTGGCCTTGCCACGCTCTGCATCGCATCCGGCATGGGTGCCGCGACGATCATCGAGCGCGTGTAAGGCGCCACGAACAGGAGATTGAGACATGACTGATTTCACCATGGAAAAAGGCGCCGATGGCGTCGCCGTTATCACCTGGGACGTGCCCGGCAAGTCGATGAACGTGATGTCGATGGAGGCATGGCCGGTTCTGGAAGACCTTGTTGACGACGCACTGGCCGACGATGCGGTCAAGGGCATCGTGATCACCAGCGGCAAGGAGGGTTCCTTTGCTGGCGGGATGGACCTGAACGTTATCGCCAAGATGAAGGAAATGGCCGGTGACAACCCGGCACAAGGCCTGATGGATGGCTTGATGAACATGCATTCCATCCTGCGCAAGATCGAACGCGGCGGGATGGACGACAAGAACAAGGGCGGCAAACCGATTGCCGCCGCCCTGCCCGGCACGGCGCTTGGCATCGGCCTTGAAATCCCGCTGGCCTGCCACCGTATTTTCGCCGCCGACAACCCGAAGGCCAAGATCGGCCTGCCCGAGATCATGGTCGGCATCTTTCCCGGCGCAGGCGGCACGACGCGGCTGGTGCGCAAACTGGGCGCCATGGGGGCCTCGCCTTTGCTGCTCGAAGGGAAACTCAACGACCCCAAGAAAGCCAAAACCGCCGGTGTGGTGGATGAGGTCGTGCCAGCGGACGAGCTTATCGCCAAGGCCAAGGAGTGGGTCCTGTCCGAACCAAGTTTCGTCAAACCGTGGGACGAGAAGGGCTACAAGATGCCCGGCGGCGCGCCGTATCACCCCGCTGGATTCATGACCTTCGTGGGTGCCTCGGCCATGGTCAACGGCAAAACCCAAGGGGCCTTCCCGGCAGCCAAGGCTTTGCTTTCGGCGGTTTACGAGGGCGCACTTGTCCCCTTCGACACAGCCCTGAAAATCGAGGCGCGGTGGTTCACCAACGTGTTGATGAACCCCTCGTCCTCGGCCATGATCCGCTCGCTTTTCATCAACAAGGAAGCGCTCGAAAAAGGGGCCAATCGCCCCGACGTGCCGGAGCAGACCGTCAAGAAGGTCGGCGTCATGGGCGCGGGCATGATGGGCGCGGGCATCGCGCTTGTCTCGGCCATGGCCGGAATGCAGGTTGTCCTGATCGACCAGAAACAAGACGCCGCCGACAAGGGCAAATCCTACACCGCCGATTACATGGATAAGGGCATCAAACGCGGCAAGGCGACCGAGGAGAAGAAAGAGAACACCCTCGATCTCATTACCGCAACCACCGATTACGCCGCGCTCGAAGGCTGTGACCTGGTGATCGAAGCGGTGTTCGAAGACCCCGGCGTGAAGGCCGAGGTGACCAAGAAGGTGCTTGAGGTCGTTGGCGATGATTGCATCTTTGCCACCAACACCTCGACCCTACCGATCACCGAACTGGCCAAGGCCTCCGACAAGCCGGAGCAATTCATCGGCATCCACTTCTTCTCACCGGTTGAGAAGATGATGCTGGTGGAAATCATCAAGGGCAAGGAAACCGGCCCGCGCGCCGTGGCCAAGGCGCTTGATTATGTCCGGCAGATCAAGAAAACCCCGATCGCGGTGAACGATGCGCGCTTCTTCTACTGCAACCGCTGCATCATCCCTTACATCAACGAAGGTATCCGGATGGTGGCCGAGGGGGTAGCCCCTGCGCTCATCGACAATGCGGCACGCCAATTGGGCTTCCCGGTGGGGCCGCTGCAACTGGTCGATGAAACCTCGATTGACCTGGGGGCCAAGATCGCCCGCGCCACCAAAGAGGCCATGGGCGATGACTATCCCGATGCGGCCGTCGATGAGGTGATCTTCTGGATGGAAGGCGAAGGGCGCTTGGGCCGCAAGGCGAACGCTGGCTTCTTCGATTATGACGAGAAGGGCAAGCGGCAAGGCTATTGGGCCGGTCTGGAGGAAAAATACCCCCATGCCGAGGAACAGCCCGATCTGATCGCAGTGCAGCACCGCCTGATGTTCGCCCAAGTCCTCGAAGCCGTCCGCGCCCTGGAGGAAGGTGTGCTTGAAGACATCCGCGAGGGCGACGTGGGCGCGATCCTTGCTTGGGGCTTTGCGCCGTGGTCGGGCGGGCCTTTCAGCTGGTTGGACATCATCGGCAGCCCCTATGCCGCCGAGCGTTGTGATCAACTGACCGAGGCGCATGGCGCGCGGTTCACCTGCCCGGACTTGCTACGCGAGATGGCCGAGAAAAATCAAAGCTTCTACCGCCGCTTTGGCAACGAGGCGCAAGCCGCCTGAGCCAAGCAGACCCCACGAACAACAAAGCGCCCCGGATTGGGGCGCTTTTTTCGTCCGGGATTACTTTCGTCCGAAATTACAGGGCGATCACTCCGCCAACCCCTGCAACAACCGCTGCGCCGCGATCGCTGGTGTCACCGCACCTTCGGCCACTGCATCAGCAGCCTCGCCCATGGCCTGTTGTGCCTCCGGCGTTCGCAGGCGGGCCAATAGCCGCTGTTTGACCTCTTCTTCGAACCAGTACCGCGCCTGCTCTGCCCGGCGTCCATCGAAATGCCCGGTCTCGCGCCGCCAATCGACCAGCGATGTCATTTCATCCCAAGCGGTGCGCAACCCCTCTTCCTCAAGTGCCGAAACCATCATCGCCTTGGGGAAACCTACCGGGTCTTGCGGTCGCTTACGCAGTAACCTCAAGGCGCCGGAATAATCCGAACAGGTCCGCGTTGCCGCCGGTTTCAAATCGCCGTCGGCCTTGTTGATAAGGATGATATCGGCCATCTCCATGATGCCGCGTTTCACGCCCTGCAACTCGTCCCCGCCCGCGGGCGCGAGAAGCAGAACGAAGAGGTCCGACATCTCGGCCACAACGGTTTCCGATTGGCCCACGCCCACGGTTTCGATCAAAACCACGTCAAACCCCGCGGCCTCGCAAACCGCGACCGCCTCGCGCGTGCGCCGGGCGACACCGCCCAAATGCGATTGGCTTGGCGAGGGGCGGATAAAGGCATTGGGGTCACGGCTTAGCCGCTCCATCCGCGTTTTATCTCCAAGGATCGAGCCGCCCGACCGTGCCGAACTGGGGTCAACCGCCAGAACCGCGACACGCAGGCCCTGCCCCGTCAGCATCATGCCGAAGCTCTCGATAAACGTGGATTTACCGACACCCGGCGTCCCCGACAGCCCGACGCGGATTGCCTGTCGGTTCGAGTCCTTTAGCCGCTCCAAAAGCTCGGTCGCCTGCTCACGATGATCGGCACGCGCACTTTCGATCAGGGTGATCGCGCGGGAAAGGGCACGCCGATCCCCCTTGATTATTTTGTCGCTGAGTTGTGCAATGTCCATGGAAGCGGCCCGATGTTCGATTGGTCCCCTCCCTATGCCTTGGGTGGCTGGCGAATGTCCAGACCGCCCCCTATTGCGGAAGCCTGCGTGATGCGAAAGTGCCTTGGTCTTGTCTTGTGGATGCTTGCGGCGCCTGTGGCGGCACAGGAAAAAACCGCCATTCTTTATGACGTGCACCTGATCGGCGCCAAGATCGGCGAGGTGACGATTGCCGGAACCCAAGCGAACGGCAGCTATGCCGCCCGTTCCCGGTTCAGGACAACAGGTATCGTCAAAGCCCTGAAACGCATGCGCGGCGATGTTTCAGTAAAAGGGCGGGTGGCCGGGCAGGATCATACCCCCGGTCAGTATTCCGAAACCATCAACGACGGCAAACGCTTTACCGATGTGAAAGTCAGGTTCGAAGGCAAACCACCAAGATTGATTTCGGGCGACCCTGACAGCCACGCCACCCCCGCCGATACCAGCGGCCTGCGCAATGCGCTTGACCCGCTGACTGCACTTTACCTGATTCTGCGCGACCAACCCCGCGACGGTCTGTGTCGGTTCAGGCGCGATGTCTATGACGGGCACCGGCATGCCCGGCTATCGCTTGGCAGTCCAAGACCCAAGCAAGACCGCGTAACATGTGCCGGCGAATATCGCCGCCTGTCCGGCTATACCGCGTCCGAGAGGAAAGAGCGCCGCATTCCCTTTACCGTGCACTACGAGGCCAAATCAGGCGATATGCTGGCCACCCGGGTGGATATTCAAACCAAATACGGCAAGGCGGTTTTACTTCGCCGCTAGGGCCTATGGAAAATCCCCGGCGCATCGCCGATAACGCGGGCATGACCACCCGTTTGCCCATCCACGACGCTATCGCACCGCTGCTTGAGGCCTTGAAAGCCCATCGTCGCGCCGTACTGCAAGCCCCGCCCGGGGCTGGCAAAACAACCGTGGTGCCCCTTGAGATACTCAACGCGGGCCTTGCCGAGTCCCGCATCCTGATGCTGGAGCCGCGCAGGCTTGCGGCCCGTGCCGCAGCCGAACGCATGGCGAAAACCTTGGGCGAACAGCCGGGCGAGACTGTGGGATACCGCGTTCGGGGGGAAGCGAAGGTCTCGAAATCCACCCGCATCGAAGTGGTCACAGAAGGCATCCTTACCCGGATGTTGCAGTCAAACCCGGACCTTCCGGGCATCGGCGCGGTGATCTTCGATGAGTTTCACGAGCGATCCCTCAATGCCGATCTAGGTCTCGCCCTGTGCCTTGAGGTGGCCGAAGCCCTGCGCGATGATCTGGTCCTGCTGGCCATGTCCGCCACGTTGGATGCTGCACCTGTCGCGGCAATCATGGGCGATGTGCCGGTCATCACCTCCGAAGGACGCAGTTACCCGGTTGAAACCCGTTGGCTTGACCGCCCCGTTCCCAAGCAGCGCCGCCTTGAAGAGGCCGTGGCCGATCTGGTGGCACAGGCGGTATCGGAAACCGAAGGCGGCGTTCTGGTCTTCCTTCCGGGTGAGGGGGAAATTCGGCGGGTCGAGGCCCTGCTACAAGGCAAGCTTCCCCCCGATAGTCAGCTGCACCCACTGTTCGGCGCAATGGATTTTGCCAAACAACGCGCGGCGATCGCCCCGGCGGAAGAAGGGCGCAAGATCGTTCTGGCCACCTCCATCGCCGAAACCTCTCTGACCATTCAGGACATCCGCGTTGTGGTGGATGGTGGCCAAGCGCGCCGCGCGCGTTTTGATCCCGGCTCCGGCATGTCGCGCCTCGTCACCGAAAAAGTCACCCGCGCCGAGGCCACACAGCGCGCGGGCCGCGCCGGGCGTGTGGCCGAAGGCACCTGCTACAGGCTTTGGACCAAGGGCGAAGAAGGCGCGCTTTTGGCCTACCCGCCTGCCGAGATCGAAGCCGCCGACCTGTCGGGCTTGGCGCTTGAACTGGCGCTTTGGGGGGCAGCGCCCGAGGATTTGGCCTTTCTCACACCGCCTAATGCAGGTGCTTATAGCGAGGCACAGGCGCTCTTGCGGATGCTCGGTGCATTGGACGATCAAAACCGGATCACGCCACATGGCAAGGCACTGGCCACCCTGCCCCTGCACCCACGCTTGGCGCATATGCTGGCGGTGGCTGGTCCCGAGGCCGCAACACTTGCGGCGCTTCTGGCGGATCGTGATCCGCTATCGCGTGGCGCGCCGGTGGACCTGTCGCTGCGCCTGTCTGCTCTGCGCGATCCAAGGGCCTATGCTGACCGGCACCCATGGCCCGCCAATCGCGGTGCCATTGAGCGCATCCGCTCCGAGGCCAAGCGCCTGCGCGCGCAAGCCAAGGCAACAGACGACACCGGCCTAAGCGACGCCGCCATGGCGGCGCTCGCCTACCCGGACCGTGTGGGCCTTCGGCGCAACGGTAACGAACCGCGTTTCGTTCTCTCTGGCGGTAAGGGCGCGATCCTGCCACAGGACGATGATCTTGCCGCTGCCCGCCTCATCGTTGCCACCGATCTGGACGGCAACCCGCGCGAGGCGCGTATCAGGCAAGCCATTCAAATCTCCGAAGCGGACTTGCGCGCACTGTTCTGGGATCAAATCGCTTGGACCGAAACCTGCGCCTGGGACAGACGCGAACGCCGCGTTGTTTCCCGCAAGCGGGAGTGTCTGGGCCAGGTTGTTCTTGATGATCGCATCTGGAAGGACGCCCCCGCCGACCAAGTCGCCCTTGCCATGCTGGACGGTGTACGCGATCTGGGCCTGAATTGGAGCGACGCCGCACGCCGCTTCGTGGCGCGGGTGGAATTGGTGCGCGATGGTGGCGGCACCCTGCCCGATATGCGCGAAGACGCTTTGCTTGAGACTCTGGAAGACTGGCTCTTGCCGCATCTGGCAGGGCTGAAAACTGCGCAGGATTGGAAGGGGTTCGATATGCTCGACGCCCTGCGCGCCCGCCTGACATGGGATCAGATGCAGCAAGTCGATGCCGCGGCCCCGGCGCATTTCACCACGCCCTTGGGCCGCCGTATCCCCATTGATTACAGCGGTGAGACCCCCGAAATCTCGCTTCGCCTGCAGGAGATGTTCGGCCAGACATCGCACCCCATGGTCGGACGCACGGCCCTTCGGGTCACGCTTTTGTCGCCTGCCGGGCGGCCGGTGCAAACCACGATGGATATCCCGGGATTCTGGGCCAATTCCTACGCCGATGTGCGCAAGGATATGCGCGGGCGCTACCCCAAACACCCATGGCCCGAAGACCCGACCGAGGCCGACCCGACCCTGCGTGCAAAGCCGCGCAAGGGCCGGTAATTTGCATTTTCGAACTATCCCCATATATTGAAACAATAATAAAAACTTAACCTTGAGCAGGCACAGACGTTCAAATGACCGAAGGAATTAAGAAAGCATGGACCGAAATGGTCCAACCCTTGTTGCGACGCCCCCCTGAATGTCAGGTGGCGGCCCTGTGCCTGCGCGAAGGGCCGCATGGACCCGAGGTTCTTTTGATCACCAGCCGCGACACCGGTCGCTGGGTGCTGCCGAAAGGTTGGCTGATGGAGGGCAAAACCGCCCTTGAGGCCGCGCAATTGGAAGCCTGGGAAGAGGCTGGCGTAAAATCCGCCAAGACTGCAGATCACCCAATGGCAAGCTATGCCTATGACAAACGCCTTGACGATGGGTACGTTACACCGGTCCACGTCCAAGTATACAAGATGGACGTGACCGAGATCATCGACATTTTTCCCGAAGCGCGTGAGCGAACCCGCGAATGGGTCACGCCTGCCGAGGCGGCCCAGATGGTGGACGAGCCCGGCCTACAGTCGATTTTTAGGCAAATGTAACCGTTTTGTAACGATATTACGACGGCCATGCATTGATAAAGCTCTTCAGACGCACTAGCGCTGTGCCGCAGACGCGCTATCGGGGAGGGGGCTTGCATGGCACAGACGCCTGAATCGAACCAGTGGAAAACACTGGACAAAGACCTCAACCGCATCTCGCAAGTGGAATACGCGACGTCCTATGTCTCGCGCCCGCTTATCGGTATGGGTCTTGCGCTTGTCTTCATATTCGTCGCGGGCCTTGGGGCCGCGATTTTCTTTGGCAGCTACCCCGGCAACATGGTCGTGGTCGCGGCTGCGGTCTTTGGTGCCTACATGGCGCTCAACATCGGGGCCAACGATGTGGCCAACAACATGGGCCCTGCCGTAGGCGCGAACGCCCTGACCATGGGCGGCGCGATCGTGATCGCCGCCATTTGTGAATCCGCCGGTGCGCTTTTGGCCGGGGGCGACGTGGTCTCGACCATTTCCAAAGGCATCATCGACCCCGACAGCGTATCCGAAGCGCGCGTTTTCATCGGGGCCATGATGGCCGCCCTCATTTCCGCCGCGCTTTGGGTCAATCTTGCAACCAAGGTTGGCGCCCCCGTCTCGACGACCCATTCTGTCGTGGGTGGCGTGATGGGCGCGGGGATCGCGGCGGCAGGGTTTGCCGCCGTGAGCTGGCCCACCATGAGCAAGATCGCCGCCAGTTGGGTGATCTCGCCCGTCTTGGGCGGTGTGATTGCCGCGCTGTTTCTTGCCCTCATCAAATCGCGCATCATCTACCGCGACGACAAGATCGCAGCCGCACGAACTTGGGTGCCGATCCTCGTGGGGATCATGGCCGGGGCCTTTGCCTCCTACCTTGCGCTCAAGGGATTGAAGAGGATCATCACGATCGACCTGCAAACCGCCCTGCTTATCGGCCTGGTCATCGGTCTTGCGACATGGGCCCTGACCCGCCCACTGATCCGCCGGCAATCCGAAGGTATGGAAAACCGCAACAAATCTCTCAAGGTATTGTTCGGCCTGCCGCTTGTCTTCTCGGCGGCACTTCTGTCCTTTGCCCACGGGGCCAATGACGTGGCCAATGCCGTGGGTCCCCTTGCCGCCATCGTTCACGCCAGCGAATTCGGCGTTGCGGCAGGCACGGTATCTATCCCGATGTGGGTCATGGTGATCGGGGCCTTCGGGATTTCCTTTGGCCTCTTTCTCTTCGGTCCGAAACTCATCCGCATGGTCGGCAGCCAGATCACGAAACTGAATCCGATGCGCGCCTACTGCGTAGCTTTGTCCGCAGCGATCACCGTGATCGTCGCCTCATGGCTGGGCCTGCCGGTCAGTTCTACCCATATCGCCGTGGGCGGGGTGTTCGGCGTGGGCTTCTTCCGCGAATGGCATATGGAGCGCCGCCTGCGTAACGGTCGCGTGGCCGCTGGCAAACCCAAGGTGCTGCCCGCCGAGGAACGCCGCCGCCGCAAACTCGTCCGGCGCAGTCACTTCATGACAATCGTCGCGGCATGGGTCATCACGGTCCCCGCTGCCGCCTTTATGTCGGCGGTTATCTTCCTATTGATCAACTCGACACTGGCCTAAAGCGTTCCGCCTTTAACCTGAAGCATCAGCGAAAGGCGGAACGCGTGCAAAGATTGAGCGAAACGCTTTAATGAACCGCGGCGGGTTTGCCGGAGGCTCCAACTTTTGAGCAGGATGGATCATCATAAGCGATACACCGAACACGTATTCCCCGGACGTGCGCAAGCGTGCCGTTCGTCTGGTTCTGGATAATCCCGGGCAGCATGAGAGCCATTGGTCGGCGATCCTGTCGGCCTTCATCGACGCGCTGCACGGTTGGGCCAGTAGCCCTGCCGCCTTGGATTTCTCGGTGCGCTAATCCCACCAAGGCCCGTGGTGCTTGCCGGTCTCACCAAGCCGTTCAAAGCCGTGGTGTCCAAAGAAGTCACGCTGCGCCTGAATGATGTTGGCCGTCCCGTGCCCCTGCCGCATGGTGTCGTACCATGCAAGAGCAGCCGACAGCGCGGGCACCGCATGCCCGCCTTGCACCGCCCCGGCCACCACCTCGCGCAGCGCCGGGATACTGGCCGCCAGCATCTGCGCAAAGCGCGGCGCAAGGATCAATTGCCCGGCAGGCAGCTCCCCGCGAAAAGCCTCGGAAATATCGTCTAAAAGGGCCGACCGGATGATACACCCCGCGCGCCAAATCTCGGCAATCCGCGCGTAATCCAAGGGCCAGTCATATTCCCGCGCGGCGGCCTCCAAAATCCGAAAGCCCTGCGCATAACCAAGAATGCGCGCCGCAAGGAAAGCATCGGCCAAAGTCTCACGCGACAGATCAAGCGCATGACAGGCCCCGCCAAGAACACCTTCGGCGGTCTGGCGGGTTTCCTTTTCCGACGACCAGCTACGCGCGCCCACGGCGGCCTCGATCGTATTGGCGGCCTGTCCCATTCGCACGGCCTCAACCACGGTCCAGCGGCCTGTGCCCTTCTGGCCCGCCGCATCCTTGATCACATCTACCATCGGGTGGCCGGTGGTCGGGTCATCGTATTGCAGCGCCTTGCCCGTGATCTCGACAAGATAGGATTTGAGCGCGCCCTTGTTCCATTCCGCGAAAATCCCGCCAATCTCCGCGGGTGCAAGCGCCTTGCCATGGCGCATCAGCCCGTAAATCTCGGCGATCATCTGCATATCGGCGTATTCGATGCCGTTATGCACCGTCTTGACGAAATGCCCTGCCCCATCCGGGCCAAGGTGATCGACACAAGGATCATCTTCAAACCGGGCCGCGATCTCGCGCAGGATCGGGCGAAGCTGCTGCCAACTATGATCGCTGCCACCCACCATCATCGACGGGCCAAAGCGCGCGCCCTTTTCACCGCCCGACACGCCCATGCCGACGAAGTGAATGTCGTTCTCGGCCAAGGCCGCGGTCCGCCGCCGGGTGTCATGGAAATTCGCATTGCCGCCGTCGATGATCGTATCGCCCGGCTCCAACAAGGGGGTCACCGCCTCGATCATCGCATCCATCGGCGCCCCCGACGGAATCATGAACAGGATCACCCGGGGCGTCACCAGATTCTGCACAAACCCCTCAAGCGTGTCATGCGCAAGCAGCTTGTCCTTCAGCGCCCCCGCCTCATCGACAAAAGGTGCAATCCACTCAACCTCGCGGTTGGTCACCGCCACGTCAAACCCGTGCTCGGCCATGTTCAGCGCCAGCGCGCTGCCCATGGTGCCAAGCCCGTAAACCCCGATTTGTGCCTTTGGCATATCAGCCCCTGTTAGCGATCACGGGTTCAGCCTACTGGAATGGCCTGCATGTGCAAGCCATCGCACGGCGGACGTCACACGCCCAAACACCACCGCATGATCGCCTTTTGCGCATGCAGGCGGTTCTCGGCTTCGTCAAAGATCACCGAATGCGGGCCATCCATCACCGCACTGGTCGCCTCGTCCTCGCGGTGCGCGGGCAGGCAGTGCATGAACAGGGCATCGGGCTTGGCCGCCGCCATCAACCGCTCATCCACCTGATAAGGGCGCAGCATGTTATGACGGCGCTCCTTGGTGGATTGGCTGTCATGCATACTGACCCAAGTATCAGTCACCACCAGATCAGCGCCTTCGACAGCCTTCACCGGATCACGCTCAATCTGAATCGCGCTGCCCTTGCCACGGGCCAGCCCGATGAACTCATCCTCGGGATCAAGTTGCGACGGCCCTGTAAACGTAAGGTCAAATCCGAACTGCCCCGCGGCATGCAGGAAGGAGGAACAGACATTGTTGCCATCCCCGGACCAGACCACCTTTTTCCCGGCAATCGGGCCACGATGCTCTTCATAGGTCATGACATCGGCCATGATCTGGCAGGGGTGGGTGCGATCGGTCAGGCCGTTGATCACCGGCACGTCGGCATATTCCGCCATCTCCAATAGAACCGATTCATCGAAGGTTCGGATCATTATCAGGTCAACGTAGCGCGACAGGACCCGCGCGGTATCGGCAATGGTCTCGCCATGGCCCAATTGCATGTCGGCCCCCGATAGCACCATGGTCTGCCCGCCCATCTGGCGCACACCCACGTCGAAAGACACGCGCGTCCGTGTCGACGGTTTTTCGAAAATCAACGCCACCATATGGCCGTCCAGCGGCTTGTCGTCATCACAGGCCCCGCGCAGGCGGCCCTTACGCGCGATCTTCATTTCAATCGCGTTGTCGATGATTTTCCGCAAGTCGGCGCTATCGGTTTTATGGATATCAAGGAAACTTTTCATGTCTTTGTCTTTCGGTTCAAGGCCCTGATCGGATCAGACCTTTTGCATCGCTTGTTCAACTTGGGTGGCGGCGGCATCAAGGCGGCTCAGGGCCTCGTCTATATCTTCGTCCGAGATATTCAGCGCAGGAAGAAGGCGCACCACGTTATCGGCAGCCGACACGGTGGTGACCTGCGCCTCGTAGCCTGCCGCGACCACATCGGTATTGGCCGCCTTGCATTTCAGGCCAAGCATAAGGCCCTGCCCGCGCACAGCTTCGAATACATCCGGATGCGCGGCAACCAAGCCTTCAAGCCCTTGGCGCAATTGACCTGCCTTGCGGCTCACCTCCTGCAAGAAGGCGGGATTGGCCACGATCTCCATCACCTTGGCCCCCACGGCACAGGCCAATGGGTTG
The DNA here is from genome assembly GCF_030733685.1 of Roseovarius sp. MMSF_3281. Taxonomy (GTDB): domain Bacteria; phylum Pseudomonadota; class Alphaproteobacteria; order Rhodobacterales; family Rhodobacteraceae; genus Roseovarius. The sequence continues at coordinate 31,922 of NZ_JASHIM010000004.1, read as the reverse complement.
CCGCCATAGGTCGATCCGTGGGAGCCCGCAGTCATCCCGCTGGCCGCCTCTTCGGTGGCCAGAACAGCCCCCAAGGGGAAGCCCCCGCCGATGCCCTTGGCCACCATCATGATATCCGGTTCCACCCCGGCCCATTCATGGGCAAACAGCTTCCCGGTCCGGCCCATGCCGCATTGCACCTCGTCAAGGATCAACAGGATACCACGCTCATCACACAGGTCCCGCAGCCCCTTCAGGCATTGATCGGGCAGCGGGCGGATACCGCCCTCGCCCTGCACAGGCTCAATCAGGATGGCGGCGGTGTTGTCGTTGATCGCCGCGTTCAGGCCATCGTGATCGCCCCACGCCACATGCTGAAAGCCGGGCAACAGTGGGCCAAAGCCCTTGGTCATCTTCTCGGAACCCGCCGCGGCGATCGCTGCATGCGAACGACCGTGGAACGAGCCTTCAAAGGCGATGATCTCAACCCGCTCGGGCTGATCCTTTTCATGGAAATACTTGCGCGCCATTTTCACAGCCAGCTCGCATGACTCGGTGCCGGAGTTGGTGAAAAACACCGTATCGGCAAAGGTTTCCTCCACCAGCTTATCTGCAAGCGCCTGCTGCTGCGGAATGTCGTAAAGGTTCGAGGTATGCCACAGCTTGCCCGCCTGCTCGGTCAGGGCCTCGACAAGTTCGGGGTTGGCATGGCCCAAGGCATTCACCGCGATCCCGGCCCCCAGATCCAAGAATCGGCGTCCGTCGTCCTCGATCAGCCAGCTACCTTCACCCTTGACGAAGGTCAAAGGCGCACGGTTATAGGTCGGAAGGACAGTCGGGATCATGGGTTTATCCTTATCAAGAAGCCCTGTGAGTGCCGCATGGCACAGGCTAAGTCAATCATTGGGGGGTTGGTGGCGCGATATACGCCATGGATCAAAGGGTAACGGACGTCAGGCGCGGGTGCGTCGGCGTCGAGTCTCGAAATATGTCACAGGTTTGATCATGGCGGCGGTGTAGCGCGATCCTTGCCGCAAGGGAAGGCATTTTTCATATTGCCATTTTCGCCTTGTCCCAACCCGTGAAAAGGCGCACTGCATGGGCCATGTTTACGCCCCGCGCCCAGAATTCCACACTTGCCGCAAGTCTCACGGTGCTTGCCGCTGCCTTCCTGGCGGGCACAACCCTGTTGGCCAAGGCGCTTGGAACAGGGGCTCTTGGCCCCGAGATGCACGCCCTGCAAATCAGCTTTGGCCGATTCCTTTTTGCCCTGGTGACCATCTGTGGCGCCATCGCAGTTGTTCGCCCGAAGTTTACCCGCCCCCATTTGGGGCTGCACGCCGGCCGTTCTGCGCTTGGCTGGGGCGGTGTGACCCTGATGTTCGCGGCAGCGGCCTTCATTCCACTTTCGGATGCCACGGCAATCAGTTTTCTGAACCCGGTTTTCGGCATGCTTCTGGCGATCCCGCTGTTGGGCGAAAAGGTTGGCCCGGTCCGATGGAGCGCCGCCCTGATTGCCTTGGCGGGGGCTGCTGTGCTGACCCGGCCCGGGGGCGACGCGATTGAGCTTGGCGCGGTTCTGGCGCTGTGCTCGGCCCTGTGCCTGGGGGCGGAACTTATTCTGATCAAACGGCTTTCCGGCTGGGAGGGGCCGCTGCAAATCCTGTTTATAAACAACGCGATAGGCCTGTGTATCGCCGGGATCGCGGCCAGTTTTGTCTGGCAGGCCCCAACCCCGGCGCAATGGGCAGCCCTTGCCGGGATCGGGGTGCTCATGGCCGCGGCGCAGGCCTGTTTCGTCAACGCCATGGCCCGTGCCGACGCCAGCTTTGTCGCGCCATTCTTCTATGCCGCACTGGTTTTTGCGGCGATCTACGATGCCGCGGTGTTCCGGGTGGTGCCGGACAGGGTGTCGGTCATTGGGGCGTGCATCATCCTGACCGGCGCGGGACTTCTTGCCTGGCGAGAGGGGCGCGTACGCGCACCCTTTCCCGCCCCGCGAAAGTGACGCAACGCCAGCTTTGACAAAGGCAGCCTCGATTTGGCTTAATCCCGCAAGGGAGGAGCCATGCCACTGCATATCTTATTGCCGATGGTGGTCTTGGGCATCGTGGGGATCACGGTGCTTTTGCACGTTATGGGCTGGTCAAAGCCTGCTGCCTTGGCAGACGAGGCGGCGGCAGAACGCGCTTGGCTTGGAGAATTCCCCGACGACCCGCCCAAGCGCGTCGTCCTCAGCCACGATCACCACGCCGCCCTTGTCGAGACGCAAAAAGGCCATGGCGTGGTTTGGCCCATGGGCAGCGACACCACCGCACGACACCTAACCGGCGCAAAAATTTCCCGCACGAACAAGGGCTTGCGCATTGACCTGCCCGATTACACAGCCCCGCGCATCCACCTGACGTTGGACGCGGAGGAGGCCAGCCAATGGCCCAGCCTGATGGAGCAAACCGCATGACAGACCAGATCACCTTTCCCGATGTCGTAAGCTGGGCTGTGCCCGTCTTCATCGCGGCCATCCTTATCGAAGTGCTTTGGATCGCCCTGAAAGGCAAAGGCGGGCGTTATGAAACGCGCGATGCGGTGACCTCGCTTATCATGGGGGCGGGGAACGTGGCCTCGGGACTGTTGCTTGGTTTCATCGCCTACGGATTTTTCATGGTTTTATGGGCACTTACGCCGCTCGACCTTGGCACATCCTGGTGGGTGATCGCGGTGTGTTTCGTGCTGGATGATTTGCGCTATTACTGGGTGCATCGCTTTGGCCACCGGATCAGGTGGGTCTGGGCCAGCCATGTGAACCACCATTCCAGCCAGCATTACAACCTTACAACCGCCCTGCGGCAGACTTGGACGGGGACGTTCACCTTCATGATGATTGTCCGTAGCCCTTTGATTTTACTGGGCTTTCACCCGGCTATGGTGCTGTTCTGCGGTGGCCTCAACCTGATCTATCAATTCTGGATCCATACCGAGGCCATCGGCAAGATGCCCAAGTGGTTCGAGGCGGTGATGAACACCCCCTCGCATCACCGGGTGCATCATGGCCGCAATGCCCGTTATCTGGATGCCAATTTCGCCGGGGTCTTTATCGTCTGGGACAAGCTGTTCGGCACCTATGTCCCTGAATTGGAAGAAGAAAAGCCTGACTATGGCCTTGTGCACAACCTTGGCACCTTCAACCCGGTGCGCGTGGCTTTTCACGAATGGGTGGGCATTTTCAAGGATGCCACGCAACCCGGGATCACTTGGCGGGACCGGTTGAACTACTGCGTCATGCCCCCGGGTTGGAGCCATGACGGGAGCCGTGACACCAGCGAAGAGATCAAGCGCAAGTACCTGGCCCATCATCCCGACAAACGCGGCACGCCCGGCTTTTGACAAAACGTACAAGTTGTACGTTTTGTACGCGAGTTTCGTACGAAAATCCGAGGGGGCCGGGCGCATATCGTACGAGTCGTACGAAATCACCCCTCGGATGCCGATCAGCGCGCGCCAGATCAATCAGATGTTAACCCTTGCCCGTGCAGGATTGACGCATGATGCGCCCTGCCCCCATCCCACCAATCACCCCGCTAGCGTTGCAAACGCTGGAAATGCTTTTTCGCCTCGTCCTTGCGGCCTGCGGCATCCAGCACCCGCACCGTTGCGCGCCGCACGCCATGCGATTCAGGCCGAATATCAAGCGCCTTGAGATAGGCCGTGATCGCCTGTTCCTGCTGTCCCATGGCGCGTTCCAGCCCGGCAAGAAGCGTCCAGGCCTTCCAATGGTTCGGGCGCAGTTCGACAACTTTACCGACATGCTGCACGGCTTCGGGCACCTGCCCCGTCACGGCAAGGAAGTTGCCCAGTTTCAACCTTGGTTCAGCCAACGCCGGCCGCGCCGACACCAAGTTGCGCAGCATGGCGATGGCCTGTTGCTGCTGGCCCGTGCGAAAGCGCGTGACGGCAACAGCGCTGACAACGCCGGGGTTGTCGGGGGCCAGCGAAAGCGTGTGATCGGCAATCCGGGCGGCGGCGGCAAAATCCTTTTGCGCCACGTAGGAATTGAGCAGGGTCAGCCATGGCTCGAACTGGTCAAGGTTTTCGCGCTCCAGAAGCGCGTGTAACTTGCGGGCCTTCGCCGGCGCCTTGTAGGCGGTGTATTCCAGCACGGACATCAACGTCAGGGCCTGACGCTCGGCCTTGGGCATGTCCTGCCCGGAGTCCGCGGGGAAGATGCGCGCGACCTGCACCTTTTCGCTTTGGATCGGGGCAAGGCGCTTGGCCTTGGGGGCGGGCCGGCGGGTGATCTTGTGATCGGTCATCCAAACCTCGACCACATCCTGCGTGCGGCGCTTGGGCATGTGACAGGCGGTGCAATCGTCGGTCTGCGCAATCTGCGGATGCTGCGCCTTGGCCTTGGCCATCACGGGCAGGCCCGCGCCATCGGTTTCATGGCAAGTCAGGCAGGCCGCCCGATAATGCGCCGCGCGATCCTCGGGTTTGACCTTTACATGCGGGTCGTGGCAGGTGAGGCAGCCCAATTCGCCCTGGGTCTGGGTAAAGCAGGCGCTTTGTTCCATCCGATAAGGGTGATGATTGATCTCGAACCGCTTGGGCGCGGGCGTGGCGGGGTCTTCGATATCCATTTTCACGAGGACGTCATGTATGTTCTGGCCGGGACGAAAGGAAAACTCCCCCCGTCCAAGGCGAAGCTGGCCGTTGATCGAGGCCGTGGGCTGCATGTGGCAACCATAGCAGATGCTATAGAGGTCCTCGCGCGGCAGATCGCCGGGGTTGGTGATCGCGGCTTGCAACTCCTCAAGGCTGGAGGCACCGGAATAGGCCTGTTCGACATGATCGGCCCCCGGGCCATGACAACGCTGGCACCCGATCCCTTCGGGCATGTCCTGCGGGAAAAGCTGCGGTTGCCCGGCGACCCCTTCGCCGTCGTCATAGTCGGGATAGGAATTGTGGCAGGTCATACAGCGCCTGCTGACAGCGCGCAAAACGCCTTTGTGATCGTGAAATTCATACCCCGGGGCCATGGCCCAGATGTTATCCTGCGTGTACCAGGAGATCGGCAACTGGAACATCGCGCCATCGGGCGTTTGGTACAGGTAGATGCGCGAATGATTGCCCGAGCCCAATATCCAATCGACCTTGGTGGAAAAGACGTCGATCCTGTCGCCTGCCGGGGTCTTGCCGTAGCGCGTGAACCAATAATCCTCGCCGCGCAGTTCCATCTCGTAATATCGCTGACTGGGCTCATGGAAAAAGGGCAGAGCGTCGAAATCCTCGACCGCCGTTTCGGGGCGCGGTTTGTAGAAACTGCGCGCCATGCCCATTTCGGCAAAGCTTTCGGCCTTGTCGGCATGGCATTCGGCGCAAACCGCATCGGGCACATAGCCTTGGGTCGCGCCGGTGCTGACGGGTAGGCCCATGTCGGCAAGGGTGGCATGCGGCTTGTCATGCTCAGCCGCCGAAAGCATCGTGGGCCAAAACATCAGACAAAACAGAAAGTACCGCACATCGCCCCCTTTGGTCGCTTGGGTGTTTCGCCGGGGTCTTAGTGGTGGTTTTTGAAAATTAGACGACAGTCCGCGGAACACGCCGGGGAAGCCTTGGGCAAGGTGGTGACGAGCGCCACATCCTCGCCACAATCGACAGTTTAGCGGACGATGCCCACCAAGCCACTAAATGTTGGGTTCCGGTCGTTCAAAATCCAATAAATTCCTTCAAAATGAATACTTTAAAAGACTGCGCCCCTGTGCTAGGATCAATGTTAATAATCTAAAAGTCAGTCGGATAACCGGCGGCGAACGAGGCAGAAAAAGAGTAGTTCCATGAAGGCTCGGAGCAGTCAGCCGATCCGCTGGGGTTTGGTGGCCCTGGCGACGATCTGGATGTTGATCATCGTCCCGCTCAGCGCAGCGGCGGCCCCCTATGCAGCACTGGTGATGGACGCGCGCAGCGGCGAGGTTTTACACTCTCGCAATGCCGATACCCGCTTACATCCCGCCTCCCTGACCAAGATGATGACGCTTTACATCGCCTTCGAAGCGGTCGAAAACGGCGAGATCGGCCTTGATACGCCGGTGCGCATTTCCAAGCACGCCGCCAGCGAACCGCCCAGCAAACTGGGCTTGCGGTCGGGGCAGACCATCCGCTTTCGGTACTTGTTGCGCGCGGCGGCGGTCAAATCGGCCAATGACGCGGCCACCGCCATTGCCGAAGCGATCGAAGGCTCGGAGGCCAAGTTCGCCCGCCGCATGAACCGCACCGCCAAGGCCATGGGCATGACGCGCACCACCTTCAAGAACGCGCATGGCCTGACCGAAAGTGGCCACCTGTCCACCGCCCGCGACATGACGCTTCTGGGGCGGCACGTGTTTTATGACTACCCCGACTATTACAACCTGTTTTCGCGGATCTCGGCCAATGCCGGGGTCAAGAAGGTGTATCACACCAACCGCCGCCTTTTGCGCAATTATCGCGGGGCGGACGGGATCAAGACGGGATATACCCGCGCCGCCGGCTTCAACCTGACGGCCAGCGCCGAACGCGGCGGCGAACGGATTATCGCCACGGTGTTCGGCGGGCGCTCGACCGCGACCCGCAACGCCAAGGTGGCCGAACTTCTGGACCTCGGCTTTCGCCGGGCGCCAAGCCGCGTGGCGGTGCACAAGCCGCGCCGCCCGGCCTACATGGGCAAGGTGGGCGGCGGCACGCCCGGCGGTTTCGGCAAGAAGGTTCGCCTTGTCGCCGCCGCAGCCGTCAAGAAAAGCCTGCGCCCACAGGTCCGCCCGATGCCGGAGACCGCCCCCGTGGCGATCGCCGCCAAGGATGACATCGAAGCGGCCATCAAGGCCGCGCAGGCCGTCGATTTGGCCGCCGCCGTTGAGCAACCCCGCGAGGCCGGGGCCACCGTATTGCCAAAGGTCAAGCCCGAGGCGCGCCCCGAGGATCTAGTTCTGGCCAGCGTCCAACAACCCGCCGAGGACCCGGTGCAGGAGGTCGTCACCCGTCTCTCCACGTCCGGCGGGCGGAATTGGGGCATCAACGTGGGCCGCTACCCCAGCCAATACAAGGCGCGCAAAGTGCTGTTGAAAACGGCGCTGAACGAGATGAGCACACTGGACGGATCGCTGCGCAAGGTGGTCAAACGGCGCGCGGGATTCGACGCGAATTTCATGGGACTGACCCGTGAAACCGCCGATCTTGCCTGCCGCCGCCTGCAGGCCAAGCAGGTGACATGCTTCATGATCGAACCCGGCGGCGGCGCCTGATTGGGGCTCTGCCCCGTCGCCCTGCGGGCGACTCCCCGGGATACTTTCAAAAAGAAGAAGGCGCAGGGGCGTTTGCCCCCCGCGCCCGACCGGCGAACCGGCTTTCTCCTTTTGCGGTCATCGGCGTCCCCGCCTGTACCGCCCTCACAGCATGGCACGCCAAGGTTAACAAACCCTTGTTCTTCTTTTTCCAAGTATCCTAGGGGTGAGGCCGCAGGCCGAGGGGGCAAAGCCCCCTTGTACATTCGAACCAATCAGCGCTTGGGGTGATCGTCGTATTCGTCGCTTAGAATACGGCGCGCATCGCCTTCGGGATCGTCGTATTGGTTCGACTTCACGGTGTAGACGAAGAACACCAACCCCAAGCCCCCCAGAAACAGCGAGATCGGAATGAGATAGGCGAGAATGGTCATCGGGTCACCTCAGGCGCAGGGCGTTGAGCGACACGGTAATCGAACTGGCCGACATGGCCAAGGCCGCGATCAAAGGCGAGCAGAGCCCCGCCACCGCCAGCGGCACGGCGATCACGTTGTAAACCGTGGCGATGCGAAAGTTTTCGCGGATGCGCCGGGTTGCGGCGCGGGCCGTGTCGCAGGCGGCTGCAATCGGCGAAATATCCCCGCCCAAGAGCACGATGTCCGAGGCCACCCGCGCCGCATCCAGCGCCGTGGCTGGCGAGATCGAGACATGCGCTGCGGCCAGCGCGGCGGTGTCATTGAGGCCATCGCCCACCATCAGAACATGCTTGCCCTCGTCCATCATCGCCTGAACGCGGCCCGCCTTGTCGGCGGGCAGGGCTTCGGCCATCCAACGGCTGATGCCAAGACGGTTCGCCAAGGCCTCGACGGCGGGGGTCGTGTCGCCCGACATGAGGTAAACCTCTTTACCGCTGTCCAGCAGTTCGGTCACAGCCTCCTCGGCCCCGTCGCGCAAACGGTCGGTGAACGTGAAGGCAAGCGGCGCGGCCTGCCCCCGTTGCAGGAAGGTCGCGGTTTCCGCGCGGCCCTCTGCCCCGGTCCAACTGGCCCGACCAAGGCGAACGTCTTGGCCGTTCAGCATCCCCTTGGTGCCATAGCCCGGCACCTCGGTCACATCGGTCACTTGCGCCGGGGCAAAACCCGCCTCGCGCGCGGCGCGGGTGATGGCCTGCGCCAGCGGATGAGACGAGCCTTCGGCCAGCGCCAGCGCCAGTTCCACGTCTCGGCGCGGCAAATCGGCGAGGTTGGTCAGTTCAGGCGTGCCAGCCGTGAGCGTGCCAGTTTTGTCGAATACCACGGTATCAACCTGTGCCAAACGCTCCAGCGCGGTTTCATGTTTGATCAGCATCCCCCGCCGGAACAACCGCCCCGAAGCGGCGGTTGTCACCGCCGGCACCGCAAGGCCCAGCGCACAGGGGCAAGTGATGATCAAGACAGCAGCCGCGATATTGAGCGCCGTGCGCAGGTCGAACGTGTAGAGAAACCAACCTACGAAGGCCAAAGCCGAGAGGATATGCACCCCCGGCGCATAAAGCTTCGCCGCCTTGTCGGCCAGCGAAGTATAGCGCGAGCGCCCGGATTCCGCGATGGCCACCAGATCGGCCATTTGATGCAGCGAAGTATCCTGCCCCACTGCCGTCGCGCGGATGGTCAGCGGCCCGGTCAGGTTGACCTCCCCCGCCGAAACCCCCTGCCCCACTTCGGCAAAGACCGGCACGGTTTCGCCTGTCAGAAGCGAGCGGTCCAACTCGGACGTGCCTTGGGTGATCGAGCCATCCACCGGCATACGCGCGCCGGGGCGCACGAGGATCAAATCCCCCACGGCCAGGTCCGCGACGTTCACCACTTCTTCAGCGCCATCGGAGGCAATCCGCGTGGCGCGCGGCACTTCCAGCGCGGTCAGTTCCTCGGCCGCCGAGCGGGCAATCGCCCGCGTGCGGTGGTCCAGATAGCGGCCCGCCAAAAGGAAGAAGGTCAGCGCAAGCGCCGCATCGAAATAGGCGTGTTTGCCCGACAACGAGGTTTCCCAAAGCGAGGTGATGATCGCCAGAAGGATCGCCAGCGTGATCGGCACATCCATGTTGAGCTGCCGGTTCGAGAGCGCCGCCCATGCGCTACGGAAAAACGGCTGCCCGGAAAAGGCGATGGTCGGCAGGGCAATGGCCGCCGAAATCCAGTGGAACAAATCGCGGGTCGCGTCCGCCGCCCCGGACCAGACCGAGACCGACAGCAGCATCACGTTCATCGAGGCAAAGCCCGCCACCGCGAGCCGCATCAGCAGGTCACGCCCGGCGCGGTCGGTCGCCGTGGCATTGAGGGTGCCGGCGTCCAGTTCATGCGCCTCGTAGCCCAGCCCCTCGACCAGGTGCTTCATCTCTTGCGCGGTGACATCCGGTTCGGCCTCGATGCTGGCGCGTTTGAGGGTCAGGTTGACGCGCGCCGATGTCACGCCCGGGTGCGCGTTCAGCGCCTTTTCGATCTTGGTGATACAGGCCGAACAATGGATGCCCGGCAGGGACAGGGCGATCTGGGCCGGGGTGCGGTCCACCTGGGCCAGCGCTTCCGCCGCCGGGGCGGCGGCGCAGGCCGGGCAAGCCGAATGATTGGGGCGCATGGTGGCGGTCATCGCATCAGTCCTTGATCAGCACGACCCGTTGTTTGAACTCGGTCCCGTCATCGGCCAGTGCGATCATGCGGATGTTCCAGTTGCCATCTCCCAGTTCCACCGGCGCGACATAGGCCGAGCCGTCAAAGCGGAAATCGGGGGTGACATCATCCTTCACGTGGGTCGCGCGGCCGACGGTGGCCTTGAGGTTGGCCACCTCAACGGGGGTGCCTTGGGGGTCGGTGATGGCCAGCCTCAGGATACCCGCCTTGTGGTGCGCGCTGATATCCCAGCCAAGGGCCTCTTGCGCGGCCTTGCGATCGTTGAACGTCTGGCTGGCGACATAAGAGTTTTTAACCTCGAGTCCCGGGAAGGTTTTGATCGCCGAGTAGGCCAGCACAAGATTGACACCGATGATCACGGTGAAGGCGCCGACGAAGCCAAAGAGCACGTGTTTACCGGTGAGTTTGCGTTCGGTCATCAGTTGGACCTCCCGTTAAAGAAGGTATCTTCGTAGGCGCGTTCGCCGTTGGTGATATCCTCGACCCAGAGCCGGACCTCGGTACGTTCCGCCTCGGCGGCCCCCGAGGACGGCGGCGCGATCAGGTAGACACGTTGCAGTTTGATCGAATCGGCGGGGACGTCAACCGTGGCATAGGGCGTCCCTTCCAATTGCAGGCGGATCGAAGGGTCATCGCCCTTGACCGAGATCTGGAAGGGGCGATCCTCGCCGTGCTTGTTGCGCAGGCGCACCTCGTAGGTGTTGCGGATCGAGCCATCCGACATGGTCACGAAGGTCGGGTTGCGCACCGGGGCGACGGTCATGTCGATATCGGACCGGATGAAGAGCGCGAAGAGCAGTCCGACCCCCACCAGCGACCACAACGAGGTATAAAGGATGGTCCGCGGGCGCAGGACGTGCTTGATGACGGGCTTGGGGGTTCCGCCCTTGCGTTCATTTTCTTCGTCGGTCAGCGCCATGTAGTCGATGAGGCCGCGCGGCTTGCCGATCTTGGCCATGATATCGTCGCAGGCGTCGATACACAGCGCGCAGGTGATGCACTCCATTTGCTGGCCGTCGCGGATGTCGATGCCCACGGGGCAGACGTTGACGCAGGCCATGCAGTCGATGCAGTCGCCCTGCTCGGCCCCGGCCTTGACCTCGGGGGAGTTCTTGCGCGGCTCGCCCCGCCATTCGCGGTAGCCGACGGTCAGGGTGTCCTCGTCCATCATGGCGGCCTGGATGCGGGGCCATGGGCAGGCATAGATGCAAATCTGTTCGCGGGCGAACCCGCCGAAAAAGAAGGTCGTGCCGGTCAGAACGGCGATGGTGGTATAGGCGATGGGATGCGCGTTGAGGGTAAACAGATCGACCAGAAGCGTCGGCGCATCGGTAAAATAAAACACCCAAGCGCCCCCGGTGGCCGCAGCGATCACCAGCCAGGTGATCCACTTTGTCAGGCGCAGGCGGATTTTCCGCGCATCCAGCTTTTTCTGACGATGCAGGCGCAAGCGGGCGTTCCGGTCCCCCTCGATCCAGCGTTCGACCAGAATGAAAAGGTCGGTCCAGACCGTTTGAGGGCAGGCATAACCGCACCAGACACGGCCCAGGGCCGAGGTAAAGAGAAACAGGCCCAGCCCCGCCATGACCAAAAGGCCAGCGACGAAATAAAACTCGTGCGGCCAGATCTCGATCCAGAAGAAATAGAAGCGGCGGTTGGCCAGGTCCAGCAATACCGCCTGATCCGGCAGGCTTGGCCCGCGGTCCCAGCGAATCCAGGGCGTCAGGTAATAGATGCCCAGCGTCACCGCCATGATGATCCACTTGAGGTTACGGAACTTGCCGTAGACCTTCTTGGGAAATATGGGTTCACGGGCAGCGTAGAGGCTGGGAGGGCTGTCGGGTTGGGTATCGGCCACGGAATCACTCCGGTGTTCGCGTTCTTGTTCCAGGGTCTTGTCTCAGGCGTGAGGCGGGCCAGCCTTGATTTGGGTCAATTCTGACTCTGAAAGTGATCTATTCTTTTTCAGGCAAACAGCGCGCGGCATTTCGCGCCTCGCGCCTAAGCCATGCGGCAAAGGCTTTTGCCCTAGGACGCAAAGGGCCTTTGCGCGACACGATGTAATAGCCCGCGATTTCTTCGTCACGGAACAATTCGATCAATCGCCCAGCGGCGATGTCATGTCGCACCCATTCAAACACCGTCACCGCCACGCCGTAGCCATTGCGCAACCCGTCCAGCAAAAGGTTGCCCGGCACCTGGGTCAAACCGCCCTCGCGGTCAGTGGTCACGCCGCGTTGACGCAACCAGTCGCTGGCCTCGGTGGTGCCGAACTCCTGCAACCATGGCAGGCCGGTCAAATCGGCGGGCTGGGTGATTTCGCTATCTTTCACCAGTTCCGGGGCCGCCACCGTCACCAAGGGCGAGGCAAACAGCAAATGCGCATCCAGTCCCGGCCAATCGCCGTTGCCGTAGCGGATGGCAATGTCGATCCCGCCGGGTTCGAGGATCACCACCTGCGGCGTGGGCGATAGCATGAGATCGGCCTCGGGGTGCGCCTGACGAAAGGTTGCCAGCCGCGGCATCAGCCAATGGGCCGCGAAACTGGGCGTGGTGGAGATTTGCAACGCGCGGCCCGCATCGGCCCCGGTCAGAGCATCGATGGTGCGGGCAATGCCGCCAAAGCCGGTGGTCAGCGCCTCGGACAGTTGCCGGCCCTCGGGCGTCAGGGTCAGGCTTCGCCCCGTCCGGTCCGCCAAGGTCAGGCCCATGTGCCCTTCCAGCGTTTTGATTTGCTGGCTGATCGCCGCGTGACTGACATTCAGCGCGGCCCCCGCCGCACTGGCCGATCCGGTTTCTGCCAAGGCCGCGAACGCCCTGAGAGCCGTGAGCGGCGGAAGTGATAGCCAATCCATGTGTAACACCAAATTACATGTCAAAATTTTTCCTGAGTCGCATTATGCGCACCAGAACACCATAAATAAAGACAAGAAACGCAGCCCCGAAAGGACACACCATGCTTGGAATTTTCGCCAAATCTTTCAATACCGCCACCCGCACGGATCGCCGCATTCATTGGGGCGCCCCCGGCCATTGGCAAAAAGGCCCTGCCTTTGACAGCCGCGAACCTGCGGAATTGGTTGCCCACACCGAGGGCCGCCGCCGTGACTGAACGCTTTTTGATCCGGTTGAGTGCCCTGCTGCGGCAATGACCGGGCACAGGCCACCCCGGCCTTGGACAAATGGCCGGTAACGGGCATCAAAACCGCCCAAGCGGCGTTGACAGGGACCGGTGATTTCGCGGAATAAAGTGGCACCGGCCTTCCAGGAAACGCGCGAACAGGACGGAAGGACCGGTGCCGAACCCGCAGGCGCGATGCGTCTGCGGGTATTCTTTTCAGGCGGGGCTTATTCGCCGCCGCCCAGTTGGTGGACATAGGTGGTGACAGCGCGGATTTCCGCCTCGCTCAACTCTGCACCGCCCATCGGGGGCATCACGCCAAAGCGCGAGTTGACCACCGTGTGCTTCACGGTCTCGTAGTCCCCGCCATAAAGCCAGATGGCGTCGGTCAGGTTTGGCGCCCCTTGATAGATATCGCCATTTCCGTTGTCGCCGTGACAGGCGGCACAGTTGTCCAGATAGACAGTCTGACCGGCTTCGACCAAGGATGCGTCCTGTGGCTCGTACGTGGACGACAGGGACATCACGTAGTTGACCACCTGTTCGATCTGCGCCTCGTCCAGAAGCTCGCCGAAGGCGGGCATTTGGGAATAACGCGCATCGGGGTCATCTTCGTTCCGGATGCCGTGGGCCACGGTGTAGTGGATATCTTCCACCGTGCCGCCCCACAGCCACGCGTCATCTTGCAGGTTGGGGTAGCCCTTGGCACCGGCAGCACCCGAGCCGTGACACTGCGCACACCATGTCATGAAGATCGACTCACCCGCCGACCGGGCGTAGGTGGCCAGTTCCTCGTCGCCGGCAATCGACGTCAGTTCGACCGAGGCGAGCCTTTCGTTGATCGCGGCATTGGCGGCATCGGCATCGGCGATTTCCTGGGCCACGTTGGCCCGGGTCGACCAGCCAAGATAGCCCGAGGTGGCATCCTTGATGCCGGGCCATGCCGGATAGGCGATGGTGTACCAGATGGCCCAGACGATGGTGGCGTAGAAGACCCACAGCCACCAGCGCGGCAGGGGGTTGTTATACTCCTGAATACCGTCCCATTCGTGGCCGGTCGTTTCGACCTCTTGCTTCTTTTTAGGTTGTTTTGCCATGTCGTTCACGCCTCCTTGGCGTCGGCTTCCCCGCGCGTGGCGGGTTTGTCTTCGTGCCGGAAGGGGATGCCCGAGGGATCTTCGTAGGTCTTGGTGGCGCCGGGCCGGAAGACCCAGATCACCACACCAACGAAGAACGCGAAGAGAAACAAGAGCATCCAGCTGTCGGCGAATTCACGCAGGAGAGAGTAGGTTTCCATTGGTCCTTGTCCTTTCCTTAGCGGCTTGCCACCGGGGTGAAGGTCGAGAAATCAACCAACGTGCCCAGCATTTGCAGGTAGGCGATCAATGCGTCGGCCTCGGAAATCCCCGGCTGCCCGTCGAAGTTGCGCACGTTGACGTTTTCGCCGTAGCGCTCGAACAGCCCGTCGGTGTCGCCGAAGGGGTCGACCTGTACGTTGAAATCCGCTTGGGCGTTTTCGATCATCTCGTCGCTATAGGGGACCCCCACGAAGGCATGCGTTTCAAGCAGGTCCTCGATATAGGTCGGTTCGATCATGCGATCTTCGAGGTAGCCGTATTTGGGCATCACCGATTCCGGCACCACGGTCTGCGGGTCGCGCAAGTGGTCGACGTGCCATTCGTCCGAGTACCGGCCACCGACGCGGGCAAGGTCAGGCCCGGTCCGCTTGGAGCCCCATTGGAACGGGTGATCGTACTGCGATTCCGCCGCAAGGCTGTAGTGGCCATAGCGTTCGACCTCGTCCCGCATGGGGCGGATCATCTGGCTGTGACACACGTAGCAGCCTTCACGGACGTAGATATCGCGCCCGGTAAGTTCCAGCGGGGTGTAGGGGCGCACGCCCTCTACGTCCTCGATGGTGTTTTCCAGCCAGAACAGCGGGGCGATCTGGACGATGCCGCCGATGGTGACCACAAGGAAGGCAAAGATCGTGAGAAGCGTGATGTTCTTCTCAAGGATTGCGTGTTTGTCGAGAATTGCCATTGTCCGTCGCTCCTCTTATTCGGCCGGAACAACGGAGTTGTTGGCTTCGACAGCCGGGCTCCGTTTGACGGTCATGAACAGGTTGTAGCACATGATGATTGCGCCGGTGATATAAAGGACCCCGCCCAGACCACGCACGATGTACATGGGCAGCTTGGCATCCACGGTGTCGGCGAAGGAGTTCACGAGGAAGCCGTTGGCATCCACTTCGCGCCACATCAGACCCTCCATGATGCCGGTCACCCACATGGCGGCGGCGTAGAGGATGATGCCGATGGTCGCGAGCCAGAAGTGCCAGCTGACCATGCTCAGGCTGTAGAGGCGTTCTTTGTTCCACAGCTTGGGCACGAGGAAGTACAGGGCACCAAAGGTGATCATGCCGTTCCAGCCAAGCGCGCCCGAGTGCACGTGACCAATGGTCCAGTCGGTATAGTGCGACAGCGAGTTCACCGCGCGGATCGACATCATCGGCCCCTCGAAGGTCGACATGCCGTAGAACCCGACCGAGATCACCATCATCCGGATGATCGGATCGGTGCGCAGCTTGTCCCAGGCGCCCGACAGCGTCATCAACCCGTTGATCATGCCACCCCATGAGGGCATCCAAAGCACGATCGAGAACACCATGCCCAGCGTCGAGGCCCAATCGGGCAGCGCCGTGTAGTGCAGGTGGTGCGGACCGGCCCAGATGTAGATGAAGATCAGCGCCCAGAAGTGGATGATCGACAGTTTATAGCTGAACACCGGGCGTTCGGCCTGTTTTGGTACGAAGTAGTACATCATGCCAAGGAAGCCGGCGGTCAGGAAGAAGCCCACGGCGTTGTGGCCGTACCACCACTGAACCATGGCATCCTGCACACCCGAGAAGACCTGAACCGATTTGGAGCCCCAGATCGAGACCGGGATGCTCAGGTTGTTCACGATGTGAAGCATGGCAACGGTGATGATGAACGACAGGTAGAACCAGTTCGCCACGTAGATATGCGGCTCTTTGCGCTTGACGATGGTGCCGAGGAACACGGCAAGGTAGGCCACCCAGACGATGGTCAGCCACCAGTCAACATACCATTCCGGCTCGGCGTATTCTTTCGACTGGGTCGCGCCCAGAAGATAGCCCGTGGCCGCCAGCACGATCATCAGTTGGAACCCCCAAAAGACGAACCATGCCAGGTTGCCCCCCCAAAGACGCGCGGCGGATGTACGTTGCACCACGTAGAAGGACGTCGCGATCAGGGCATTGCCCCCAAACGCGAAAATCACCGCCGAGGTGTGCAAGGGCCGCAACCGGCCAAAATTCAAATACCCTTGGGCCCAATCGAAGTTGAGCCCCGGAAAAGCCAGTTGGAATGCGATAAACGTCCCGGCCAGAAAGCCGACAACGCCCCAGAGGGCGGTCGCGATCACACCGGCGCGCACGACGCCATCCATATATTCGCCGGACAGGTCCACCGTCACGACGGGCTCGTCCGTATTGCGCAAAGTCCAGATGAAAAGGCCACCGGCCACAAGCGCCACCGTCAGCGCATTGACCAGATAGGCCAGATCGCGCGCGTAGTTGGCGGCAATCAACGCGAAGAGCGTGATTATGCCAAGCGCGATCAGCTTGATATAGTTCGTCATGTTGCGTCCCTTCGTCTCTTACCGCGCGATTCGTACATGTCGCGCGGGCGCGTTTAGACTGCTGCGTTAATGCTGCGCGGGCAGCATCGGTGCCTTGATCTGCATCAATAACGGCTATCGCATTTCTTGATGCGCATCAAAGCGGAGGGATCGAGAATGTGCGTAGCGTAAAGGTCTCATATCTAGAAACAAGGACGACCCCATGACGTATAATAGCCTGTTTTCCGTGGTTACCGATGAAACCCTTGTCGAAGACACCATGGCGCAGGCCATGGCCATGGCCTTGGCGCATGACGCACATCTCGATGTGCTGTGCCTTGGCGTGGATCGCAGCCAGACGGGATACTACTATGCAGGGGCAAGCGCGGTTGTCCTGCAAGAAACGATTACCCGGGCGCAAGAGGAATCAGAGGCGCTTGAGGCGAAGGTCACCAAGCTTTTGGAAGGTTCGGGTGTTCGGTGGTCCAGTGAAACCGGGGTGGCGCAATTGGCCGACCTGGGGCGGCACGTGGCGGCGCGGGCACGGTTTTCCGATCTGGTGGTTCTGCCGCGCCCCTATGGTGACAACTGTGGCGCCGAATTGGAGCCGGTCACCGAATCGGCGCTGTTCGAAGGTCACACCCCTGCCCTTATCGTTCCGCCCAACGCCAAGCCGCAGCCCGCGCCCAACCGCCTGCTGATCGGCTGGAACGAAAGCAACGAGGCGCTTGGCGCGATTCGCGCCGCCATGCCGTTGATCACGGCGGCGGATGAGGTGCATGTGGTGGTGATCGACCCGCCGCAGCACGGGCCGAACCGCTCGGACCCCGGTGGGCTGGTCTCGCAGTACCTGGCACGGCACGGCGCGAATGTGGAAATCGACGTGCTGTCGAAAACCCTGCCGCGTGTCTCGGATGTACTCTTGCGCCATGCCGACGACATGAAAGCCGATATGCTGGTGATGGGCGCCTATGGACATTCGCGTTTCCGCGAAGCGGTCTTTGGCGGGGCCACGCGCCACATGCTGGAACAGGCCGACCTGCCGGTGTTCATGGCGCGGTAAGCCTGCGGGCGCGTCATCCTGCCTGCCGAATGTACGAAACTGATTTAGGTTTATAACCGCGCGCCCCGTTTACAATAGGGCGCGCGGGAGTCTCAGACGTAAAATTGGCAGGAATTTTCCTTGCCGAGCAATAGGTTAGAGGCAATTTTCCCGGCAATGGCGCTTAGGCCAGCATTCCGCCGTCGCTGTCGTCGCCCGCCTCGTCGAGAAGGCGGTCGAAATCCGGCACCGTGATATGGCGTTTGCCTTCCAACTGGATCACGCCGTCCTTTTTCAGGGCCGAAATCTGGCGGCTGACGGTTTCCAGCGTCAGGCCAAGGTAATCGGCCATGGCCTCCCGCGTCAGCGGCAGGTCAAACACCATCGGGCCAGCGGGTTTTGTCAGTTTGAGAGAGGCATCGCGCCGCGCGATGATCGACAGAAGCGAGGCGATCTTTTCCCGGGCGGTCTTTCGCCCAAGGACCAGCATCCATTCGCGCGCCGCGTCCAGTTCATCAAGGGTCATTTCCAACAGGCGCTGCGCGATATGCGGTGTGCGGCCCATCAAATCCTCGAATGGTTTTTTCCTGAAGCAACACATGACCACATCGCTTGTCGCGACCACGTCATATGCCGCCTCGTCCCGGCCCGGACGCCCTACGAAATCACTGGGCAGCAGAAGGCCGACCATCTGGGTACGGCCATCTTCCATGGTCTGGGTCAAGGTGGCGATCCCCGTGACGACCGAGCCCACGAACTCCATCTTGTCCCCGGCCCAGATCACCGTCTGACCGGCTTCGAAGCTGCGGTAGTACTTGATCTGATCGAGGGACTCCAGTTCATCCGCCTCGCACCGTGCGCAAACGGCCCGATGCCGAATGGGGCAATCACCGCAATCGCGCGGAATGGCTTGGGATTTTTCGTCAAGCATGGCGGATCAGTTTCCTGTTATTTTGATCTGCATCAAGGAGGCCGTTTGTCCTGCAGTTTAACGGTACGCACATGGTTACAAAAGCAAAACTGGGTGAGTTGGGTCTCTTTGACGCAAAGGTGCCAAGATACACCAGCTATCCCACCGCCCCACATTTCACACGCGACATCAACGCGGATGGTTTCACCAACTGGATCGAAGCGATCCCGGAAGGGGCGCGGATTTCACTGTATGTGCATGTGCCGTTTTGCAGGCGTTTGTGCTGGTTCTGTGCCTGTCGCACCCAAGGCACGCAAAGCGACAAGCCCGTGCTGGCGTATCTGGAAACGCTGAAGACCGAACTCAGGATGTTGGGGCAACATTTGCCCAAGGGCGTCACCCTGTCGCGCCTGCATTGGGGCGGCGGCACCCCCACCCTTTTGCAACCGGGCATGATGGATGAGCTGGCCGGGGCCATCAAGGACGTCGCCCCCTTTGATTCGGATACGGAGTTCTCGGTTGAGATTGACCCGAACGAGATTGACGGCGCGCGTCTGGATGTGCTGGCCGCCGCGGGGATGAACCGCGCCTCGATCGGGGTGCAGGATTTCCACGAGGAGATTCAACAAAGCATCGGGCGCTTGCAAAGCTACGACATCACACGTTGGGCCGCGGAAGAGATACGTGCGCGCGGTGTGCAAAGCCTGAACGCCGATATCCTTTATGGCCTGCCGCATCAGACCAAGGCGCGGATTACAGAAAGCGTGCAGAAGCTGCTTTCGCTCAACCCCGACCGGGTAGCGCTTTATGGTTATGCGCATGTGCCGTGGATGGCCAAACGACAGCAGTTGCTGCCATCGGACGCCCTGCCCACACCGGAAGAGCGGCTGGAACTTTTCGAAACCGCGCGCCGCTTGTTCCTGTGGGACAATTACGCCGAGATCGGGATCGACCATTTCGCCACCCAAGACGACAGCCTGACCATCGCCCAGAAAACCGGCAACCTGCGGCGGAATTTCCAGGGCTATACCGATGATACCGCCGAGGCGCTGATCGGTGTGGGGGCGTCCTCGATCTCGCGCTTCCCGCAGGGTTATGCACAAAACGCCCCTGCCACGGGGGCGCATACGGCGGCCATTCGCGAGGGCCGGTTTTCCACCACGCGGGGCCATGTGTTCCGCGGCGACGACAAGTTGCGCAGCCGGTTGATCGAACAGTTGATGTGCGAGTTCCGGATTGATGCCGAGGACATCACCCGAACATTCGACATCACGCCCACGGCCCTGCGCCAGATGCTGAACCGTACCGCATCAGAGTTTTCCGGCCTGTTGCAGGTGAACGAAAACGGGCTGTTCGTGCCGATGGAGGCCCGGCCCCTAACCCGCATGATCGCTCGCAGTTTCGACGCCTATGAGTTGGACAAGGCCGGCCATAGCTCGGCCATCTAAGCCGGCTTGAGGTCAAGCGCGGCCTGAAGCAGGTTGCGCGCATATTCGGTTTGCGGGGCCTCGAACAGCGTTTTGGCATCGGCGTATTCGACGATATCGCCCTGTTTCATCACCACCACCCGGTGGCTCATGGCGCGCACCACGGCGAGGTCGTGAGAGATGAAAAGATAGGCCAGCCCGTATTTTACCTGCAGACGCCGCAGCAGATCGACGACCTGCACCTGCACCGTCATATCAAGCGCCGAGGTGGGTTCGTCCAGAACCACCATCTTGGGCCGCAGGATCATGGCGCGGGCAATGGCGATGCGCTGTCTCTGCCCACCTGAAAACTCATGCGGGTAGCGGTCCATGGTGGCGGGGTTGAGGTCCACCTCCTCCATCACTTCGGCCACCAGATCGCGTTCGGCGCGGCCATCGCGGTTACCGTGAACACCCAGCCCTTCGGCAATGATCTGTTCGCAGGTCATCCGGGGGCTGAGGCTTCCGAAGGGGTCTTGGAAGACGATCTGCATCTGTGCCCGGCGGCGGCGGAGTTTCCGGGTGGACCATGCATTCACGTCTTCGCCGTCAAAGGTGATGCCGCCCTCGGACTGGATCAGCCGCATGATCGCCAGGGCCAGCGTGGTCTTGCCCGAGCCGGATTCGCCCACGATGCCAAGGGTTTCGCCCGCCCGGACGCTGATCGTGGCCTCGTTGACGGCCTTCACATGGCCCACGGTCTTACGCAAAAACCCTTTCTGGATCGGGAACCAGACCCGCAGCTTGTCGGTCTCCACAAGCGGGCGCGCGTCCTCTGGCACCGGGTCAGGCTCCCCCGAGGGCAGGGCATTCAAAAGCTTCCGGGTATAGGCGTGTTGCGGGTTGGCGAAAATTTCACCCGTGGGGCCGCTTTCGACGATCTCGCCGTCCTTCATCACGCAGACCTTGTCGGCGATCCGCTGTACCACGTTGAGGTCGTGGGTGATGAACAGAAGGCCCATCCCCTCCTCGCGCTTCAACTCGGCCAAAAGGTCAAGGATTTGCGCCTGAATGGTCACGTCAAGCGCCGTGGTGGGTTCGTCCGCGATCAGGATATCGGGCTTGTTGGCAAGCGCCATGGCGATCATCACGCGTTGCCTTTGCCCGCCTGACAATTGGTGCGGATAGGCGCCAAGGCGGCTTTCCGGGTCATGGATGCCGACACGGTCCAGCAATTCGATAATGCGCGTCCGCGCGGCCTCATCGGTCAGGCCCTGGTGCAAAGCAAGGCTTTCACCGATCTGCTTTTCCAGCGTGTGCAGCGGGTTGAGGGATGTCATCGGCTCCTGGAAAATAAAGCTGATGTCGTTGCCGCGCACCTGACGCAGGCGTTTGCTGGGCGCGCCGATCATTTCCTGCCCGTCGTAGGTGACACTACCTTCGACCTGTGCCGAGGGTCCAAGAAGCGACACGGTGGACAGCGCCGTCACCGATTTGCCCGAGCCGGATTCGCCGACCAGCGCCACGGTCTCGCCCCGGTCGACGTTAAAAGATACCCCATGCACCGCCGGGATGATCGCGCCGTCCTGTTTGAAGCTGACCTTCAGGTTCTCGACACGCAACAGGCTCATTCAAAGGTCTTTCTGGGGTCAAAGGCATCACGCACGCCTTCGAAAATGAAAACGAGAAGCGACAGCATGATGGCAAAAGCGAAAAAGGCAGTGAAGGCCAGCCACGGCGCTTGCAGGTTTTGCTTGGCTTGAAGAGTGAGTTCACCAAGCGACGGGGCCGAGGACGGCAAACCGAAACCAAGGAAATCCAGCCCCGCCAGAAGCGAGATCGTGCCGGTGATGACAAAGGGCAGCATGGTCAGCGTGGCGACCATGGCATTGGGCAGCATATGGCGGAACATGATGGTCAGGTTCGACACGCCAAGCGCCTTGGCCGCGCGGACATACTCAAGGTTGCGCGCGCGCAGGAATTCGGCCCGCACCACACCCACCAGTGCCATCCAGCCGAACAAAACGGTAATCACCACCAAAAGCCAGAAACTTCGCGGCAGGATCGCGAACAGGATGATGATCACGTAAATCTGCGGGGTCGAGGCCCATATCTCGATTATCCGTTGGAAAATCAGGTCAAGCCAGCCGCCGAAATACCCCTGGATCGCCCCGGCAAAAATCCCGATGACCGAGGACAGCGCCGTGACAATCAGCGTGAACATCACCGACAGCCGGAAACCATAGATCACCCGCGCCAGCACATCGCGCTTGGTATCGTCCGTGCCCAGCCAGTTTTGCTCATTCGGCGGCAAGGGCGCGGCGCCGGGCCGGTCGACCGAGGTGTCATAGCTATAGGGGATAGGCGGCCAGATCATCCAGCCCTTGGCGATCTCCTCGCCCTCGACCATGCCATCCTGCGCGTCTTCGATCACCCCCTCGGGATCATCGAAACAGATATCCAGCCCGCCCGATGTGATCAGGCATTGCACCTCGGGGTCACGATAGATCGCCTCAGTCTCGAAATCGCCGCCGAACCGGGTTTCGGGGTAGAAATTGAAGATCGGCGTATAAAAATCGCCGCGATAGCTGACGAGGATCGGCTTGTCGTTCGCCACGAACTCGGCAAAAAGCGTGATAACGAAGACCACCGAGAAGATGATCAAGGACCAAAAGGCGCGCTTGTTGCGTTTGAAGTTCCGCCAGCGGCGTTGATTGAGGGGCGACAGGCTCATGAAACGTTCCCCTGCCCTTCATCTTTCCCAAAATACTCCGGGGGAGTCGCCGCTTGCGGCGACGGGGGCAGCGCCCCCTGCAAACATAGGCGATCAAGACCAACGCCCATCGCCTCAGCCCTCCCGCTTTTCAAAATCGATGCGCGGGTCAACCAGCACATACATCAAATCCGACAGGATATTGACCAGCAGGCTAATCAGACCGAACAGGAACAGCGTGCCGAACATCACCGGGTAATCCCGGCCCACGGCGGCCTCGAAACCAAGCCGGCCCAACCCATCCAGCGAAAAGATCGTCTCGATCAGGACCGACCCGCCGAAGAAGACGCCAATGAACACCGCCGGAAACCCCGCGATCACGATCAGCATCGCGTTGCGGAAGATATGACCGTAAAGCACCTTTCGCTCGCTCAGGCCCTTGGCGCGGGCGGTCATGACATAGTGTTTCTTGATCTCGTCCAGAAAGGAGTTCTTGGTCAAAAGCGTCAGCGTGGCAAAGGCCGCGATGGTCGAGGCCAGCACCGGCAGCGCGATATGCCAGAAATAATCAAGCACCTTGCCCACAAGGCTAAGCTGTTCCCAGTTGTCCGAGGTCAGCCCCCTGAGCGGGAAGATCGAGAAATAACTGCCCCCGGCAAAAAGTACCAACAACATGATGGCGAACAGGAAAGCCGGGATGGCATAGGCCACGATGATGATCCCGCTGGTCCATGTGTCAAACGAACTGCCGTCATAAACAGCCTTGCGGATACCGAGCGGGATGGAAATCAGGTAGGCGATCAGGGTCGACCACAGGCCAAGCGTGATACTGACCGGCATCTTTTCCAGTACCAGGTCCAACACGTCGATCTTGCGGAAATAACTCTCGCCGAAATCGAAGCGCATGTAGTTCCACATCATGTTGAAGAACCGTTCCAGCGGCGGTTTGTCGAGGCCGAATTGCTGTTCCAGTTCGGCGATCAGTTCCGGGGGCAGGCCCCGGGCGCCGACGTATTGCTCATTGTCGCCGCCGCCGGTCATGTCTTGCCCTGCGTCATTGCCCGAGCCGGCGAAGCCCTCGAAGACATCGCCTTGGCCCTGCATATTGGCGATCACCTGCTCCACCGGTCCGCCGGGCACGAACTGGACCAGAACGAAATTGATCACCATGATCCCCAGAAGCGTGGGAATGATCAGCAGCAGCCTGCGCAGGATATAGGCGCCCATGGGCGGGTTACCTCAGCGCGCCGGAGGCTTTCAGCGCCTCGGCCTTCTCGTCGTTGTACCACCAGAAGTCCAGCACGCCCAAGGCATAGGGCGGCAGGGTCTCGGGGTGTTCATACATGTCCCAATAGGCCACCCAGTAGCTGTCGTTGTACCAGACCGGCACCATGAAGCGTTCGAACCGCAGGGCGCGGTCGAGGGCGGTGAGGGCGACGTTTTCTTCCTCGCTGGTTTCGGCGTTGAGCGAGGCGTTGATGATCGCATCGACCATGGGGCTTGCCAGTCCTGCGGGGTTGAACACGCTGAAGGCCGCCTCCGTCGAACCGTAGCGTTGAAGAAGGCCGGTGCCGGTGCCAAGGAAGGTCACGTAACTGTCGAAGACCATGTCATAGTCCCGGTCGCGGCTGCGCAGGGTGTATTGCGACGGGTCCACCTTTTCATAGCGCGCGTCGATACCCATGAGTTGCAGGTTGCTGACGAAACTTTCGACCACCGCGCCCAGCGTGGCCGACCCCGACGAGGGGATCGGGAAATCAATGCTCAGGACCTTGCCTTCGGCATTGCGGCGAATGCCGTCGTCCCCCACGGTCCAGCCTGCCTCGTCCAGCAATTTCATGGCGCGGCGCAGGTTGCGGCGGTCATTGAGGCGCGAGGCGCGGGATTCATGGGCGCGCACGGCGGGTTCGGTCAGCATCTCGGGCGGGATCACGTCGCCCAGGGATTTCAGGAACTCAAGCTCGGCCCCTTCCGGCGGGCCCATCGCCTCAAGCGGGGTATCCTGCACGAAGGAATGGCGTTGTTTGAACAACCCGTATTGCAGGGATTCGTTGGTCCACTCGAAGTTATAGGCCAGTGCCACCGCCTCGCGCAGGCGCTCATCCTTGAACTTGTCGCGTGCAAGGTTGAACACGAACCCGGTGGGCGTGGGCGGGGTGCCGTCGGGCAGTTCCTCGATCTTGACATCGCCCGCGTTTGCGGCCGGGAAGTCATATCCGGTGGCCCATTTCTTGGAATTGCCTTCGGCGCGGAAGGTATATTCCCCGGCCTTGAACGCCTCGAACGCGGCGCTGTCGTCGGCGAAATACTCCACGCGGATACGGTCAAAATTGTGACGCCCCTGATTGATCGGCAGATCCCAGCCCCAGTAATCCGGGTTGCGCTTGTAGGTGATCCGGCGGTTCACATCGACGCTTTCCACTTGGTAGGGGCCGGATCCGGGCGCAGCCTCGAGCCGGGGCTCATCCAGCCGCGCGTTGTTGTCTTCATACCATTTGCGCGGAAAGACCGGTGTGCCGCCCACCTGATCAATCAATGACCGGCGCGAGATACCCTCGGCAAAGGTGAACTTGACGGTATGGTCATCCAGGGCCTCGGCCCCGGTGACCCGGCG
This sequence comes from Roseovarius sp. MMSF_3281, assembly GCF_030733685.1. Taxonomy (GTDB): domain Bacteria; phylum Pseudomonadota; class Alphaproteobacteria; order Rhodobacterales; family Rhodobacteraceae; genus Roseovarius. Next base: position 6,576 of record NZ_JASHIM010000004.1, on the reverse strand, counting down.
GCTGACCGCTTGGGCATAGGAGGGCAGGCCCTGTTCCAGAAAGAGGTTGTGCGAAAACACCACGTCATGCGCGGTGACCGGCGTGCCATCGGCAAAGCGCGCCTCGGGGCGCATGTGGAAAATCACCCACGTCTTGCCCTCGTCGTACTCAAGGCTTTCGGCCAGCAGCCCGTAGGATTCGCCATAGGCATCCGCAGGCGCGGGGCCGCTCGCCGCGGGCATTTCACCCAGCAGGCTTTCATAGACCATCCACGAATACCGCCCGGCACGACCCTTGCGCGAATAGGGGTTCATGGAGTCAAACGTCCCCGGCGCATAAAGCGAGATTTCCCCACCCTTGGGCGCGTCCGGATTGACGTAATTGAAATGCGTGTAATCCGCCGGATAGCTGAGATCGCCATAGAAGGAGTATCCATGGGAACGGATGACATCATCATCGTCGCCCTGCGCGATGGCCGTATGTGCCATCAGGGCGGCGATCATCAGACCAAGCAAAGCGAGGATCAAGACGCGCGGGGCGGTACGTTTCATCGCCTGGGCCTTGGCCCGGCGGCGCTCTGCGGTCATTGGGGTCTCCTTTTCCTGCCGATGCCAGATATGGCGCTTTTTCTATTGCAGGCAAGCTAAAGGACGTGGGCCGATATGTTCAAGCACCGAAAGACAGCACAGCGACCTGCCGCGCAAAAAAACCGCCGCCCTTTCGGGACGGCGGCCTTGGAATTCAGATGTTGCCCGAATTATTCGGCGGCACTCTGCATGTAGGCGATCAACGCTGCGCGGTCTTCTTCCTTGCGCAGGCCCCGGAAGCTCATCTTGTTACCGGGGGCATAAGCCTTGGGATCTTCCAGCCATGCGTTCAGCTCATCCGCTGTCCAGGTCCCATCAAGCTCTTGCAGCGCGTTGGAGTAGCGGAAGCCTTCGACGCTGCCGATCTCGCGGCCAACAATACCCGCCATATGCGGACCAACACCGTTTGCCCCGTCCTCCAGCTTGTGGCACGCGCGGCACTGACGCCAGACCTTCTCGCCATCGGCAGGATCGGCGGCGGCAACCACGTCGGCGAAACCACCTGCGCTGTCGTCAGCGGCGGCCTCTTCCGTGGCGGCCTCCTCGGCGGCGGCCTCGTCGGATGCAGGTTCTTGCGATGCTGCCTCGTCGGATGCGGCGTCTTCTGCGGCGGCCCCGTCGTTTGCGGGGGCTTCGCTTGCCTCGGCATCGGTCGTTTCCTCGGCAGGTTCTTCCGCGGGGGCCTCTTCTTCGGCGGCGGCGGGCACTTCAACCTCGTAGGTGTCCCCATCGGTCTGGTCGAGGAAGGCAATCAGGTTTGCGCGGTCTTCCATGTCCTTGACGCCGGCAAAGCCCATGGTGGTACCCGGGGCATAGCCTGCGGGGTTTTCAAGGAAAGCCGACAGGTTTTGCGGGGTCCAGACGTCGGCCACGGCCGAAAGGCTGCCGGAGTAGCCAAAGCCCTCGGCGCTACCGACGTCGCGGCCAACCACACCGTAAAGGTAGGGGCCGGTACCGTTGGCACCTTCTTCAAGCTGGTGGCAGGCCTTACACTTGTTGAAAATCCGCTCGCCCTTGCCGGCGTCCGCCGCGACGAAAAGCTCTTCGAAGCTGGGGCCGGTGTCTTCTTCGGCACCGCCTTCGTCATTGCCGGTTTCGATCACATAGGCCTGTTGATGGTCATCGCCATGACCGCCGCCGGTGTGATAAATCAGTTCGGCAGCCCAGCCGCCCAGCAGAAAGATCAGAAGGGCGCCACAGAAGGCACCAACGACCTTGGTGAGTGTCATCGTATCGAACATAGGCCCGTTTCCATTTGAATTCCGTCGCGGCGTATCTATCCGCTTCACCTATGCGGGCGCAAGGTGTAGTTTCCGCGACCAAACGCCCGACTAGGGGCATTCAACAGGAAAAATTCATAATGACCAAGCGCATTGCCTTTCAGGGCGAACCGGGTGCCTATTCGCATCAAGCCTGCCGCGAGACATATCCCGAAATGGAATCGATGCCCTGTCGCACCTTCGAGGATGCGATTGAGGCGGTACGCTCGGGCGAGGCCGAACTGGCGATGTTGCCGGTTGAAAACTCGACCTTCGGGCGCGTGGCCGACATTCATCACCTTCTGCCCGACTCGGGGCTGTATATCATCGGCGAGGCCTTCGTTCGGGTGCATATCAACCTGCTTGCCCTGCCCGGCGTCACGCTTGACCAGGTGGATCGCGCCATGAGTCACACCATGCTTCTGGGCCAATGCCGCGAGTTTCTGGGCAAGCACGGCATTCAACGCGTGACCGGTGCGGATACAGCCGGATCGGCCCGCCATGTGGCCGAAGCGGGCGACCCGAGCCTTGCCGGGCTTGCCAGTGAACTCGCGGGCGAGATTTACGGGCTGGACGTACTTGCACGCGAAATCGAGGACCATGGCAACAACAGCACCCGCTTCCTTATCATGTCGCGCGAACCGGATTGGAGCCGCCGGGGCGATGACGGCATGATGACCACCTTTGTCTTCCAGGTGCGCAACATTCCTGCGGCCTTGTATAAAGCCATGGGCGGGTTCGCGACCAATGGTGTGAATATGACCAAGTTGGAAAGTTACATGGTCGGCGGGTCTTTCACCGCCACGCAGTTTTATGCAGATATCGAAGGCCACCCCGATGATCCGGCGGTGAAACGCGCACTTGATGAGCTGGATTATTTCACCTCTGGCATCACGATGCTGGGTGTTTACCCAGCCGATCCGCGCCGCCACTGACCTTGAAAGGCCAAACATCGGTCGAATTGTTTCAATTCGCGCGAAACTTGCGCCAAAGCACCGCTTATGTGCAAAATCGCGCAAATCCGATAATTAGCTTAACATATTGATATAAAGGTATTTTTATAAACTCATCGCGTTCCAGTCGCCTTTATGTGATCTAATTTCCAGATCGTTTTCACAGGTCTGTGCGTTTGCGTGAAGGCATTTTCACATCACTCGTGAAAAGGTTTCCGACAACGCCAAGTTGCCCCATCTCTGTTACAGACGAGCGGGACACCCCGCCGCCGAAAATCTCAAAGGTCCAATGGGGACCGATCGGAAATGGAGGACAAAACCATGCGTACTACCAAGTTCATTACCCTGATCGTCGCAACCACAATTCCCGCGCTTGCCTCGGCACACAACTTTTCGCCCGATACGGCAGCAAAAGTGGCGCAATTGGAAAGCGTTACCAATTCGGCAAGCCACTTTGGCCAAATCGCAGCGGGCGAAACCAATCCGGGCGACCGTGAAGGCGTGATCTATAACGAGAACCTGCGGTCCTTCGACATCGCCGGTGGCGAAACCAACCCCGGTGACCGCACCGGCGTCATTTACAATGGCGAAACCAACCCGGGCGACCGCGAGGGCGTGATCTACAACGAGAACCTGCGGTCCTTCGACATCGCCGGTGGTGAAACCAACCCCGGTGACCGCACCGGCGTCATTTACAATGGCGAAACCAACCCGGGCGACCGCGAGGGCGTGATCTATAACGAGAACCTGCGGTCCTTCGACATCGCCGGTGGTGAAACCAACCCCGGTGACCGCACCGGCGTCATTTACAATGGCGAAACCAACCCGGGTGACCGTGAAGGCGTGATCTATAATGTCGGTCAAGTCCTGACGGATATTGCCTAAGAGGCGGAATTACGACCAACAACGCGGCGCCCTTAGGGTGCCGCGTTCTAATCAAGCCAAACGTTTGTAACGCTCTTCCAGCTCCTTGGCAAAATGTGCCACGCGGAAGCGAAACTTTTTCTCCACACTGGACCGGGCCAGCTTTAGCGACTGCACCAGAAGCCGTGCCGTCAAGTTGCGAGGCGAAAATTCGGTCACGATGCTCACCCGCGTTCGCTTACGCGACAGGGCCACGAGTTCAACATCCAGCGTCCCAAGCAAAAGGTGGGTTCGAAACGTGCAAGCCAACTCGTTTGGCCGATCATATTGGGTCAACTCGATTTCAGCGTCGCGCTTGCGCCCACGAAAGTTGAACTGGGCACTCCACATCATGCCCGGGCCGGGCGTTTGAAGGGCATCAATGCGCTGAACCTCCGCGCCACGCCGCAACGCCGCACGCTCAAAGGCTTGAAAATCGGAAACCTCGTTGAAAACAAAGTCGATGGGCGCTTCAACATCTTCCTTGGTGCTGAACTTCATGGTTCGCCTCTATCTTCCTGCTCGGAAATCAGTGTCGCCCTATTCAAGGGTATCCGCAAGCCAGTTGCGCAACAAAAATTGGGCAATAGCCCCTTTTCTTGCGGGCATCAGAATAGGATGCTGCCCGGCGAAAGCCTCAAGCATATCATCCCGGCTGACCCAGATTGCGTCTTCGATCTCGGTCGGGTCGATGGTGATTTCACGGGAAAGGGCGTGGCCCCAGCACCCAAACATCAGCGACGAGGGAAACGCCCAGGGCTGACTGGCCAGATAGGTCACCTGCCCCACGGCGACGCCCGCCTCTTCGAACACTTCACGCCGCACGGCGGCCTCGATGGTTTCGCCGGGTTCGACAAACCCCGCCAACAGGGAATACATGCCTTCGGGCCACCCTGGTGAGCGCCCCATGAGAACGCTATTGCCACGGGTGATCAACATGATCACCACAGGATCGGTGCGCGGGAAATGCTGCCCCCCACAGTTCGGGCAACTGCGCTGCCAGCCCGACATGATCAATTGGCTTTCCGCCCCGCATCGGGCGCAGAACCTGTGGCTTTGGTGCCAACCCAAGACCGCCCGCGCCGTTGCCGCCAATTCCGCATCGCGGGCATCAAGCCGTGTCATTATGCGGCGCAACTCGGCGAACACCACATCCTTGGGAAGGTCGGGGTGGGATTGCTCGGAACTGTCAAGGAAACGGTCCAATTCAGATGCATCGAGACTGTCCGGCTCCCATGCGGAAAGATCATGCGCGAATATCAAAGATCCGCTTTCATCTCGGCCCAGCAATATCTGAACGCCCATATCAGCGCGCAAGACGGGATGATCCGCAGGCAGGCGTTTCAGGCGATCGAGGTTTGACCCCGACACCAATGGTTTGCCACGCCACAAGACGATCACCTCGGACCCGTATTGCCGCTCCTGGTAGGTCCGTGCCTCATGATCCCCGCGCAAATGCGCCGCGCGATCCAAAGACGATCCTCCGAAGGTAACCGTTTCCGCGTGCTTCATGCTGATTTTCCCGAACTTTCCAGATATCTTCTTGTTACCACATTGATTTATAGGTCATTTCAACTCTAAGATGTTTATCAAATACACATTTTACGCAGGCTCATGTTCTTTCTGTTGCGTTTTGATTCCCATGTCGATCACTCCCAAAAGCAAACAGCCAAATACCCGTGACTCGCATTGACCCGTCCCCTCAACATCACAGCACTGCCGGTGTTACAGTTCAGCTGCGCGTGCTTGAAACAACGGATATACATGGTCACTTACTGCCATTTGACTACCTGACGTGCAGCGCCAATACCAGTGCAGGCTTGGCCCGGACGGCCACCTTGATTCGCGAAGCACGACAGCAGGCACGCAATTGCCTGTTGTTCGATACCGGTGATTTTCTGCAGGGGGCGCCCCTGATCGACATCGCGGCCCCCCCAGACAACGAGTGGACAGGCCCCCACCCGGCGATCACCGCGATGAATGCCCTGGATTATGATGCCGTGGGGCTTGGCAACCACGAGTTCAACCATGGCGTTGAATGGTTGGTCAAAACACTTGAACAAGCGGAGTTTCCCGTCACCTGCGCCAATGCCATCCGGCATATGGGGGCAACGCCGAAACAGGACAAAACCCTTGTATCACAATACCTTATGCTGGATCGCATTGTCACGGATTGCGCCGGGCAGGCGCATGATCTGCGCATCGGGGTACTGGGCGTGCTGCCACCGCAGATCACCAACTGGGATCATTCCCACCTTGAAGGCCAGATCATGACGCGGCCAATCGTGGATACGGCCCGGGCCCTTGTTCCCAGGCTAAGGTCGGCGGGGGCGGATATTGTCATCGCGCTGGCCCATACCGGAATTGCACAAGGCTCGGCGTATGACACCGCCGAGAACGCGGCACTTGAACTGGCCGATGTTCCCGGTCTGGACGCCATTCTTGCCGGTCACAGCCACCTGGTATTTCCGGCCGCGGATCATGCGGGCATCGAAGACGCGGACATCGAACATGGTCATCTGAAAGGGGTGCCCGCGGTGATGGCGGGATCACGCGGGTCACATCTTGGCATCGTGGATATCACACTTCAAAAGGGCGATGCGGGGTGGAATGTTGCGCGCAGCAGGGCGGAGGTACGCCCCGTCAATCCCGCCGGCAGGGCGCGGCCCGTTGTGGCCGATCCAGTGCTTTGCGATCTTCTGGAACCGGCCCACAAGACGACGATTGCGCTTATGGACAAACCCGTGGGTCATAGCGACAAAGCTTTGCACAGCTATCTTGGCATGATCCGCAGCGGTCCCCTGATCCACCTCGTTGCACAGGCGAAACGCAATGCCATGCCGCAGTTTGTGCCCGAGCATATATTGGCAAATTTGCCGAATCTCTCAGTGGCA
>NZ_JASHIM010000049.1 GCF_030733685.1 Roseovarius sp. MMSF_3281 | reverse complement strand
CCCGCCAGGTCGTCCAGGTCCAGATCGGCGGGCAAGGGCGCCCGATCCAGCCGCACGCGCCTTGCCTGCCCCTCGTCCAATCCGCCTTTGCGCAGGATCGCCGCGAATTCATCATCGGCGGCCTCGCACTCGGGGCGCAATTGCAGGATCAAAAAGGGCTTGCTCATGCTTGGCGGGCCTCGCACTCATCTCGGGTCAGAACCCACTCGCGCATCTACCGCCCCCCGTCAAGATGGCACAGCGCCCCTTCCGCTTGACGCGGCAAAGCAATAGAATAGGGTCAGCGGCCACGCCGGACCCGCCCAAGGACACTACGCCATGGCCTCGTGCCCCGCCCATTTGCCCCGTTCTCAAACGCCCTTCACGACGGGCTAACCGCATGGCGACCTCTCTCTCGCTCTCGGCCTACCTGGCCTATGCCCGACGTGGCGGCAACGGTCACAGCACCCCCAGCATCCCGCGCCCCAAGGGCGCGGTGATCTGGGCCCATGCCGTCGATGCAGGGCGCGCCGATGCCTTGGTGCAACTGGCCGAACGCCTCGCGGCGCAACGGCCGGGCCTTCACATGGTGCTCACCACGCCCGAGGATAGCGCCCCGGTCAACCGCCACAGCAAATCGGTCATCCTGCAGCCCCTGCCGGAAGATACGATTGCCAGCGCCGAAGCCTTCCTGAACCACTGGCAACCCGCGCTTTGCCTGTGGACCGGCGGCAATCTGCTCCCTGCCCTGCTCAGTTGTGCGGACAAGGCCGATGTCCCGCTCTACCTCGTGGATGCCGAGGACACCCTCCTCACCCGCCGCAGCTGGCGCTGGATCCCGGATATGCCACGCGCCCTGCTTGGCCTTTTCACCCAGGTCATGGCCCGGGATGACACGACCGCGCGCATGCTGCGCCGCTTCGGCCTCGGGGACGAGGATATCGCCATTACCGGCCCCTTCCGCGAAGGCACCGTTTCACTGCCCTACAACGAAACCGACCGCGAAGAGCTGGCCGGGCTGTTGCGTGGGCGGCCGGTCTGGCTTGCCGCCATGGCTCACCCCGATGAACTGCCCACCATCCTCGACGCCCACCGCCAGGTCAGCCGACAGGCCCACCGCTCGCTTCTGGTCCTTGTGCCCGACGACAAGGCCCAAAGCCCCGATTTCCTGGCGAAGCTCACCGAAGACGGCTGGCGCCATGTGCTATGGTCCGAAGGGGCCCTGCCCGAGGAAACGACCCAGGTGCTTCTGGCCGATACCCATGGCGAAATGGGGCTATGGTATCGCATCGCGCAGATCACCCTGATGGGCAGTTCGCTGAAGGCCGGGCAGTGGGGCCGCGATCCGAATGAACCCGCCGCCCATGGCTCGGCCATCCTCTATGGCCCCAATGTGCGCCGCTACCTGTCCAGCTATTCGCGCTACGCCGAGGCGGGCGCTGCCCGCATCGTCAAGGATGCCGACAGCCTCGCCGCCGCCGTGCTGTCGCTGATCCCGCCCGATAAATCCGCCGCCATGGCCCATGCCGCCTGGGATGTGGCCTCCGAAGGGGCCGGTGTCACCGATCAAATCCTCGACCTGGTGCAAGACACCCTTGATGCACTGGAGGGCGAGTGATGCGCACCCCCCGCTTCTGGTTCAAACCGCCCGGCCGCCCCGGCCTGCGCGCGCGCCTGCTGGCCCCTTTGGGCCACCTCTATGCCAGGGCCACCGCCCGCCGCGTGGCCCGCGCGCCCAGGGTCCGGCCCTGCGTTCCGGTGATCTGCGTCGGTAACCTGAATGCGGGTGGCACCGGCAAAACCCCCACCGTGATCGCCCTCGTGCAATGGCTTGTCGAACAGGGACTGACGCCGGGCGTCATCTCGCGCGGCCACGGCGGTTCGCTCCCCGGCCCGGTCGAGGTCAACGAACGCAGCCACAACTACGAAGAGGTGGGCGATGAACCCCTCCTCATCGCCGCCTTCGCCCGCACATGGATCGCCAAGGATCGCGCCTCCGCCGCCCAAGCGGCCGAGGCCGCAGGCGTCGATGTGATCGTCATGGACGACGGCCACCAGAACCCTGACGTGGCCAAGGATATCACCCTGATCGTGGTGGATGCCGCCAAGGGCTTCGGCAATGCCCGCTGCCTGCCCGCAGGCCCGCTGCGCGAACCCATCGGCCCCGGCCTCGCCCGCGCCGACCTGCTGCTCTCCATCGGCCCGCCCCCCGCGCAAGAGCAATTCGCGGAAACCTATGGCCGGCATATCGCCATTCCCCACCTCACCGGCCGGCTTGAGCCGCTGCAAACCGGGATGGACTGGTCCGACATGCGCGCGCTGGCCTTCGCGGGCATCGGCCACCCGGGCAAATTCTTCGCCACCCTGCAAAGCCTCGGGGCCACCCTCGCCCGCGGCGAGGCGCTGGAAGATCACCAACCGCTCACCCAATCGCTGATGACCCGGCTGGAAGGCGAGGCGAAACTCCTGGGCGCGCAACTGGTGACCACGGAAAAAGACGCCGTGCGCCTGCCCAAGGATTTCCGGCAAAAGGTCATCACCCTGCCCGTGCGCCTGAAAATCGACGACCTGACGCCGCTCAAAGACGCGCTCGATCAGGCTTTGCAGCCCTCCTCGCAGTGAGGCCGCCCAGCTTCATCTTTCCCAAAATACTCTGGGGGAGTCGCCCGCAGGGCGGCGGGGGGAAAGCCCCCGAAACCACCTCAGCCCGCGACAGCCGCCCGAATGGCGCGGATATTCTCGCCATAAGGCGCGGGGTCGCTCACGCTGCCGCCCTTGAACACCGCCGAACCGGCGACAAGAACATCCGCCCCCGCCGCTGTCATCAAGGGCGCGGTCTCGGGGGTGATCCCGCCGTCGATCTCGATATGAATGGGCCGGTCGCCGATCATCTCGCGCAAGCGGCGCACCTTCTCCACTTGGCTATGGATAAACTTCTGCCCGCCAAAGCCGGGGTTCACCGTCATCACGCAAACCAGGTCCACCATGTCCAGAAGGTAGTCCACCTCCTCCAGCCCCGTCGCCGGGTTCAGCGCAAGGCCCGCCTTGCACCCCGCCCCGCGAATGGCCTGAAGCGTGCGGTGGGTATGCGCGCCCGCCTCCAGGTGCGCGGTCAACACATCCGCCCCCGCCTCGGCGAAAGCCTCGATATAGGGGTCCACCGGCGCAATCATCAAATGCACATCCATCACCGTGTTGATGTGCTTGGCAATGGCCGCACACATCGGCGGCCCGAAGGTCAGGTTCGGCACGAAATGCCCGTCCATCACATCCACATGAATCCAATCCGCGCCCTGCGCCTCGACGGCTTCGATCTCCTGGCCGAAGTTGGCGAAATCGGCGGATAGGATGGATGGTGCAATCTTGACGGTGCGGTCGAACGACATGGCAAATGCTCCCCTTGGCTGCCCTGCACATGCGGCCTCGACGCGCGAAGGTCAAGACCTCACGGCAGGCTCAACCGGGCCATCCGCCCGCCATCCACGTTCCAGACCTGCCCGGTGACAAAACCCGCCGCATCCGACAAAAGCCAGACGACGAGGGCCGCCACCTCCTCGGCGCGACCCGTCCGGCCCAGCGGATGAATACCACCGATCCTTGCGCGAAACGCCGCCGGATCACCAAGGCTTTCGATGAGATCGTTGTTCAGCTCGGTATCAATCCACCCCGGTGCCACCGCGTTGCACCGCACACCGTCAGTGCCATGATCCACCGCCACGGCCCGCGTCAGGGCATGCAAGCCCCCCTTGCTGGCACAATAGGCCGGGTGGCGCGGGTTCGCCCCCACCCCCTCGATCGAGCCGATGTTCACGATCGCCCCACCGCCTTGTTTCAAGTGCGGCATGGCGTGGCGGATCATCATGAACGGCGCCGTCAGGTTCACCTGAAGCGTCGCCGCCCAGTCGGCCTCGGAGGTTTCCTCCACCGTGCCTTCGCGCATCAACCCGGCACAATTCACCAGCATGTCCAACCGCCCGGCCCGCTCGATCACCTCGCCGATAATCCGCTCGGGGCACCCCGGGTCCATGAAATCCGCCGCGATCCCCTCGTGCACCGGTTCATCCCCGCGCTGCGCGGTAAACACCCGCGCGCCGCCCGCTGCCAAAAGCGCCGCGGTCGCCGCGCCCATACCGCTGCGCCCGCCGGTAACCAGCGCAACCTTGCCGTCAAAATCCTGCATCTCGCCCTCCGCACGGTTCGCATTCACCAAACACACCACAAGGCCAATGCCAATACCGTGCAAATCCCGACGCACCCGGGTCGTTTCATGCACGGCAATTGAACCCTCCCCGCTTTCGTGCCACCGTCACCGAACCGCGCGACGGGGGGAGGAGACCAACCAGATGAAAGGCACGATGCAGCATCGCCCGCTGAGGATCATTGATATCCTCACCCACGCCGCCGAAGCCTTTGTCGATCAAGGCATCATCTCGGCCCGGGACGAGGGCGATATTCACCACGCCACCTATCCTGAAATCCTGCAACGCACCGCGCAACTGGCCCATGCCCTCGACGCGCTTGGCCTGCAAATGGGCGACCGCGTGGCGACATTGGCATGGAACACCCACCGCCATGTTGAGCTTTACTATGCCCTCGCGGGCATCGGCGCGGTCTGCCACACGGTGAACCCGCGCTTTTCGCCCGAACAGATGGCCTATATCCTCAATCACGCGGGCGATAGCATCCTGTGCATCGACCCAAGCCTCGTGCCAGTGGCCGAGGCCGTGGCCCACGGGGCCCCCAAGGGCCTGCGCTACATCATCCTGACCGACCGGGCGCATATGCCCGACACCCCCCTCGACGCGCTCTGCTACGAAGACCTGTTGACCGGGCAGCCCACAACCTGCGACTGGCCCGAGTTCCCCGAGGACACCGCCTCGGGCCTGTGCTACACTTCCGGCACCACGGGCAACCCCAAGGGCGCGCTCTATTCCCATCGCTCAACGGTGCTTCACGCCCTGACCGTGCCACTGGCCCAAACCAGCAGTTTCGCCGCCGGCAAACGGGTGATGCCCGTCGTCCCGATGTTCCACGTCAACGCATGGGGCCTGCCCTACAACGCGCCGCTCACAGGCATGACCATGGTCATGCCGGGCCGCCACCTTGATGGGCCAAGCCTCTGGCAACTGATGGAAGACCACGATGTCTATTCCGCTTGGGGCGTGCCCACCGTCTGGGCCGGGCTTCTGGCCGAGATCGAGGCCAAAACCCGTGCCCCCCATGCCTTCCGCGATCTGGTGGTCGGCGGCTCCGCCGCCCCCGCCAGCATGACCGAGGCTTACGAGGGCTTCGGCGTCACCGTGTCCCAAGCCTGGGGCATGACGGAAATGAGCCCCATCGGCACCCATGGCGTTGTCCCGCCCCGGCTGCAAGACGCGCCGCTCTCCGAGCAGATGCAAATCAAGACCAGCGCGGGCCGCCGCAAATTCGGCCTCGATTTCAAACTGGTCGATGACGACGGCAACCGCGTCCCCCACGATGGCGAATCCGTGGGCGAACTTTACGTGCGCGGCAACACCGTCATCACCGGCTATTACGAAAACCCCGAGGCCACCAAGGCGGCGATGGATGCCGAGGGATGGTTCGGCACCGGCGATGTCGCCTCCCTTACCCCCGAAGGACAGCTTATCATCCACGACCGCGCCAAGGATCTGGTCAAATCGGGGGGCGAATGGATTTCCTCCATCGACCTTGAAAACGCCGCCATCTCGCACCCCTTGGTGAAAACCTGCGCCATCATCGCCGTTCCACACCCCAAATGGGGTGAACGCCCGGTTCTCGTGGTGGTCCCCGAGGGCGACACGCGGCCCAGCCTGGGTGACATTCACAGCCACATGGGCGATCACTTCGCCAAATGGCAGCTACCTGATGATCTTCTCTTCGCCGATGACCTCCCCCTCACGGCCACCGGCAAAATCTCCAAGCTCACCCTGCGCCGGCAGTGCGCCGATTACAGCCACCCCGACTTGCGAAAGAACGACACATGACACAGGACAACAGTCACCTGTTTGAAAAACCCTCTGCCATGGCGGCGCATCTTGGGATTGAGACAACCGACTGGCAAAAGGGCTACGCCCGCGTCGAAGTGCCCATCGCCCCGCATGTCGCCAACCGGCAAGGCCTCCCTCACGGCGGGCTACACGCCACCTTGATGGATACCGCCATGGGCTTTGCCGGATGTTTCACGGGCGACCCCGACAAAAGCCAAATGGCGCTCACCCTGTCGATGACCGTCAACTACATCAGCCAAGCACAAGGCACGCGCCTGATTGCCGAAGGTCACGTTACGGGCGGCGGGCGCAAAACCTTTTTTGCCAAGGCCGAGGTGACGGATGATCTGGGAAACCTGATTGCGACCGCCACGGGTGTCTTTCGCTACCGGGGGACACCCTCGTAAGGTCTGGAGGTCTGATCTGGGCGCGCGACCGGCGCGCATCACCCCTGTGGCCCCTCCTCCAGAACCGTCCTCACTCTCTCGGCAAAATGCGGGATTGCCTCGTCATGCGCCACGAATGCCTCCGGCGCCATCAGGCACCATCCCACACCCTCTCCGCCAAACCGCACGCCCCGCGCCCGCCCCGGCGCCAGCCATGCCGCGAAAAACCAAACCGGGCGCGGCGCCTCGTAAAACCGCCGCCAGCGTAAATCCTCCGGTTCCAGCCACAGGCCGATTTCCTCGCGGGTTTCGCGCAAGACACAGGCTTCGGCGGTTTCGTCGCCCTCGCGTCCACCGCCCGGCAGGTCCAGATATCCCGGCCAAGGGATTCCCGGCGTATGATCGCGCCGCAGGATCAGCAATTCGGCTCCCAGAAACAGGATCAGCTTGGCTCCCTCGAACTGCATCGCGCCCCCAAACACCGGTTTCGTACGAAACTCTGCATACCGGGGATGAGTTTCGTACGAAACCCACGTACAATTCGTACGACTCGTACAACTTGGCCATGCCATGCCCTCACTTTGCCGCGATTGCCTTGAAACCTTCGATAGCGCTGCCCGCTGCCCCGCCTGCGGCAGCCCGCGGGTCATCGCGCATGACGAACTTTTCGACCTCTCCATCGCCCATATGGATTGCGATGCCTTCTATGCCAGCGTCGAGAAACGCGACGATCCCAGCCTCGAAGGCAAGCCCCTCATCATCGGCGGCGGGCGGCGCGGAGTTGTCTCAACCGCTTGTTATATCGCAAGAATTCGCGGCGTCCGCTCAGCCATGCCGATGTTCAAGGCGCTCAGGCTCTGCCCCGATGCCGTGGTCCTCAAGCCCCGGATGGAGGTCTATGCGCAGGTCTCCCGCCAAATCCGCGCCCTGATGCAGGATCTCACCCCCGCCATCGAACCCCTCTCGCTGGACGAGGCCTTTCTCGACCTCACCGGCACCACCCGCCTGCACGGCGCCCCCCCCGCCGTGATGCTTGCCAAACTGGTCAAATCCATGCGCAGCGAATTGGGCGTCACGGGCTCTATCGGCTTGAGTCATAACAAGTTTTTGGCAAAAATTGCCTCTGACCTGGACAAGCCACACGGCTTTTCGGTGATCGGTCAGGCCGAAACCGCCGCCTTCCTGCACGACAAGCCCGTGGGCCTCATCTGGGGCGTCGGCACCGCCACCCGCAGCGCGCTCGACACCGCGGGCATCCGCACCATCTCGGATTTGCTGCGCTGGGATCACACCGATCTGATTGCGCGGTTCGGGTCAATGGGCGACCGTCTCTGGCACCTTGCGCGGGGGCAGGACGCCCGCCGCGTCAGCGCAAGTTCCCCAATGAAATCAATATCTAACGAAACTACTTTTCCCGAGGATACCGCCGACCTCGACATTCTCGACGGTCACCTTTGGCGGCTTTCCGAAAAGGTCTCGGACCGCGCCAAGGCCAAGGGCATCGCCGGCCGCGTGGTCACGCTCAAGCTCAAACGCGCCAATCACGCCATCCTCACCCGCCGCACCGCCTTGCGCGATGCCACCCAACTGGCCGACACGCTCTACCGCACAGCGCGCAGGCTCATGGACCAGGTCGAAGGCGACGCCCCCTACCGCCTGATCGGCGTGGGCCTCTCGGACTTCGTCTCGCAAGACAGTGCCGACCTCTCGGGCGATCTGCTCGACCCGAACGCCAATGCCCGCGCCAGCGCGGAACGCGCCACGGACTCGATCCGCGAAAAGTTCGGCGCAGGCGCCATCCTCAAAGGCCGCGCCCTGCGCTAAGACGACTCCACGCCGCGTATTTTTCATCTTTCCAAAATACTCCCGCCGGAGGGGTATTCTTCTTGTGTCATACGTTCTCACTGAGTGCCACCGGAATTAATCTTCCTTAAATCTCAATAACTTAATGTCTCACTGCATCCCGGAATGAGCCGGGCAGTGTC
>NZ_JASHIM010000048.1 GCF_030733685.1 Roseovarius sp. MMSF_3281 | reverse complement strand
GTGGCGCGCCTTCTTGCGGGGCGGCGGCGGCGGCGCGGATATCGGCGCGACTACATGAACAAGGATAGAGAACACCTTGATCCCAAAGGGTTTTCAATGCCTCACGGTAGCGCGATAGACGATCCGATTGGCGCAGGACGGGCTTGGGCCAGTCAAGGCCCAACCAGTGCAGATCATCGTAAATCTGCGCTTCCCATTCGAGGCGGGCGCGGGATTGATCAATATCGTCGATACGTAGGTGAAAATTGCCATGGGCGGCTTGGGCCATGTCATAGGCGGTGAGGGCCGAGAAGGCATGGCCGAGGTGCAAGGGACCGGTGGGGGATGGGGCGAAGCGTGTGATGAAAGTCATTTGAATACAGGGGCTTCGCAGGGGAACTTCATGCGGTTTCAGGCGCTTTGACGTGATCCAGCCAATCGGTCCAGGCTGCCTTGGCGCGGTCGGTATAGGCCTTGTAGCGGTCCTTGCGCCCGCGGCGCCCGCCCTTGAGGCCCTCGACCGGGCGGAAGAGGCCGAAATTGACGTTCATCGGCTGGAAGGTCTTGGCCTCGGCCCCGCCAGTGATGTGGTGGATGAGGGCACCCATGGCGGAATCCTGCGGCACCGGGGGCGGCGTTTGACCCAAGATCCCGGCAGCGGCCATGCGGCCCGCGAGAAGGCCCATGGCGGCGGATTCGACGTAGCCTTCGACGCCGGTAATCTGGCCCGCGAAGCGAATATGGGGCTTTGATCGCAGGCGCATTTGATCGTCCAGCAACGTGGGCGAGTTGATGAAGGTGTTCCGGTGAATCCCGCCAAGGCGCGCGAAGCTGGCATTCTCAAGCCCCGGAATCATTTTGAAAACAGAGGTTTGCGCGCCGTACTTCATCTTGGTTTGAAAGCCGACGATGTTGAACAGCGTGCCAAGGGCGTTGTCGCGGCGAAGCTGCACAACGGCCCATGGTTTGACATCGGGTTGGTGCGGGTTGGTCAGGCCCACGGGTTTCATCGGCCCGTGGCGCAGGGTTTCGCGGCCGCGTTCGGCCATGACCTCGATCGGCAGGCAGCCGTCGAAGTAAGGGGTGGGGCTAGGGGCTGATCCTGCTTCGCCGTCGTGGAACTCGGTTTTATCGGCGGCAAGCAGGGCGTCGATGAAGGCCTCGTATTGGTCGCGGTCCATGGGGCAGTTGAGGTAGGCGGTGCGCTCTTCCTCGGTGTCGCCCTTGTCGTAGCGCGATTGCATCCAGGCCTTGGACATGTCGATGCTGTCGGCATAGACGATGGGGGCGATGGCATCGAAGAAGGCCAGTGCCTCTTTCCCGGTTTCTTGGGCGATTGCCTGACCCAAGCCTTCGCTGGTCAAGGGGCCGGTGGCGATGATCCAATGCCCATCGGTGGGCAGATCGTTGATTTCGCCATGGTCGATGGTGACGAGCGGGTGGTTGCGCAGGGCCGCCGTGACCTCTTGTGCGAAGGGGTCACGATCCACGGCCAAGGCCCCACCGGCGGGCAGGCGGTGCTTGTCGGCGGTCTGCATGATCAACCCGTTGGCGGCGCGCATTTCCCAGTGCAGCAGGCCCACGGCGTTTTGTTCATCATCATCCGAGCGGAAGGAATTGGAACAGACCATTTCGGCCAGATCGCCGGTGCGATGGGCGAAGGTTTCGACCTTGGGGCGCATTTCGTGAATGACCACGGGCACGCCCATGTTCGCGGCTTGCCATGCGGCCTCGGACCCGGCCATGCCGCCGCCGATGATGTGAAGTGTCTTATCCATAGGGCGCGATGTAGGCGATTGGCGGGCGTTTGGAAAGGGTCAGGAGGGACCGGAGGTGCCGTTATCGACAGGTAGCCCTGACGGCACGCTGTTTGGTGCCCCGAGCCGACCGTTGAGTGATACCGGATCGGTCAGGGCGTGCAGGAAGGCGATGATGGCGTCGATTTCAGAGGTGCCAAGCGGGGCAAGGTCAATCGAGATGGCCTGTGAGATTGCCAGTACCTCGTCGAAATCCTGCATCGCCGGGTCAAGTGGTTCAGTCAGCCCATGGTCGGGAAGGATGGTTTTTTCGAGTCCGAGGTATTCGGCGAGGGCGGTTTCCGGGTCGAGGTGGTGGCGGATGACATCGCCCAGTTCGGAATAGGCGCCGGTATGGCCATAGGGCGCGGTCAGGGCGACATTGCGCAAGGAGGGCGTGCGAAAACGGTAGCGATCTTGCGGTTTGCCGGTGACACGGCCGCGCCCGTGGTCGGCGTGGCCCTTCGGCCCATGGCCCTTGCCGGGGCCGAGTTGCGGCACGCCGAGCGCGTGAAACCGGTGGTCGGTCTGCAAGGGGCCGGAATGACAGTTGGCGCAGCCCGCTTTGCCGTAAAACAGTGACATGCCGCGCAGCTGGTCATTGGTCAGGGCGCTGTTGTTGCCCATGAGGAACGCGTCAAACGGGCTATCGGTGGCGCGGAACTCGTAGCTGATGAAGGCGGCAATCACGCGGGCGATATCGGTGATGTGGAGCGGTTCATCCGGGCCGTTGAGCCAGGCAAAGCGGCGGCGGTAGTCGGGGATCGCCTCGACCCGTGCGGTGATGGCCTGCCATGCGCCGGAGGGGCCGGTGATCTGGCCCTGTGCCACCAGATCGGCCACAGGGTTTTCACCGGGTTGGCCGGCCATTTTCCCGGGGGCGACCATGGGTATGAGGGCCTGTGCCGCAAGCAGGGGCAGCGGGCGTTCAAGATGCTGGCCTTCGGGCAGGCGGATGCCGAAACGTTGGCTTGGGTCGTTTTCGACCCGGCCGTCGTGAAAGAGGGCTTTGAATTCCTGAGCGCCGAGGTTGAACAGCGCGGGCGCATTACGGGGCACAAGGGCCTGCGGCGGGTTCTCGGGATTGGCGCGGCGGGACGGACCAAGGCCAATGCCGCCCTCGCCTATGTTGAGCGAGAGGCCATCGGCACTGCCGTGTTCGGGGTGGTGGCAGGAGGCACAGGAGATGTTGCGATTGCCGGAAAGGACCGGGTCAAAGAAGAGATCCCTGCCAAGCAGAACAGAGGTGGCCCCGGGTGTCGGGAAATCCGCACGGGTCGCCGGTTCGGGCAAATCAGCGGCCAGAGAGAGGCTGGCCTGGAGGGACAAAACCCCGATGGCGACCCACGCGCGCATGATGACACTTAAACTTCCCATCACGCCCCCGCGACCGGTTTACGCGGTGGAACCTGTCAGGAAAACGGCAAATATGGAAAAAGTCGGGCGCGCGCTTGGAAACACTGCTGCAATTGGCGTTACTGCGTCCACTCGGGCGGGCGTTTTTCGAGGAAGGCGGCGATGCCTTCCTCGGTATCGCGGTGGAGCATGTTTTCCACCATGACCGCGCCGGTATGGGCATAGGCCTGATCCAGATCCATTTCCAATTGGTCATAGAAGGCGCGTTTGCCGATGCGTACGGCGGCCCCCAGTTTGCCAGCCACGGTTTCGGCCAGTTGGTTGGTGGCCTCGTCTAGGTCATCATGCGGAACGGCGCGGTTGATGAGGCCAAGGGCAAGCGCGCGATCGGTGTCGATGAATTCACCCGTTGTCAGCATCTCGAAGGCTTGTTTGCGGGGGATATTGCGCGAAAGCGCCACCATGGGGGTCGAGCAAAAGAGGCCGATATTCACCCCGTTGACGCCAAAGCGCGTGCCTTCGGCGGCGACGGCCATATCGCAACTGGCCACCAGTTGGCAGCCAGCGGCGGTGGCGATGCCGTGCGGTTGGGCGATCACCGGCTGGGGCAGGTTGCGAATGGCGGTCATCACCTTGGTACAGCGGGCGAAGAGATCGGCGAAATAGGCCTTGCCGCCATCCTCGGCCTGTCGGCCCTGGGTCATTTCCTTGAGGTCGTGCCCGGCGCAGAAGGCTTTGCCCGCACCCGAGATGATAATAACGCGGATGCTTTCATCCTTGGCCAAGGCCTCGAACTCATCGGAGAGCGCGGCCAGCATGGCATCGGACAGCGCGTTGAGTTTCTCGGGGTGGTTCAGGGTCAGGCGGGCAATGGCGCCTGTATCTGTCCGCTCAAGGATCGGCATCTTGTATCTCCTTCTGGCTTGTGGCCATTCTTAACGCTGAACAGGCATGGAGGAAAGCATGGGCTTGCAGATGACGATCGAGGAGTTGGAGGCCTTCATCGCGGAGGTTTTTCCGCAGGTGGGCGGCGATTTCGTTATCGAAGACCTGGATGAAATGCGAATCCGGGTGCGTCTGGCGACGGCGGAAAAGCACCTGCGCCCCGGTGGCACGGTGTCGGGCCCGTCGATGTTCGCCTTGGCGGATGTGGCGGTTTACATGGCCATCCTGGCGATGATCGGGCCGCAGGCCTTGGCGGTGACCACCAATTGCAGCATTGATTTCATGCGCAAGCCCGAGGCCGGCAAGGATTTGATTGCCGAGTGCCGGTTGTTGAAACTGGGCCGGGTTTTGGCCGTGGGCGAGGTGTTGATGTTCTCGGAAGGCGGCGAGGCGCCGGTGGCGCGGGCCAGCCTGACCTATTCGATCCCGCCGCGATAAAAAAATGGGCCGGGATAAACCCGGCCCAGTCAGGAAGAATCGCGACGATGTCGCGATCAGGGAATCCAAAACAGTTTGCGCGCTTCCATCTGGGCCTGACCGGCTGTCAGGCCGATATCCTTGAGCAGGTTGGCAGGCAGGTCTTTGAGGTGGCGCCGTGTGCGGCGGCGCAGCGACCAGAGGGTGACGAGATAGGCAAAACGAACCGCTACGCTGGCAATCGCGGGCAGGGCGTTTTGGGCTGCAAGGTTTTGCAGGGCCGTGCGATCGGTTGGCGCTAGGGTCGTCATGTCGTCGTCTCCTGAGTTTTGTGTTGATACAATATGTGGCTTGATGCATACAATACGTAGCATTCGTATCCATGAAGGGCGAGGATTTTATTGTGACCGATACAATTTGGCCGCCAAGCTTTGAACAATCGGCAGGCCCAAAGTATCTTGTATTGATACAATCTCTGCGCACGGCTGTGCGCTCAGGTGTGTTGGAGCAGGGCTACAAGATGCCCACGGTGCGCGATTTGGCATGGAAGTTGGGGATAACCCCGGGTACCGTGGCGCGCGCCTATCGAATGGCCGCCGAGGAAGGCCTGGTTGAAACCACCGTCGGGCGGGGCACCTTCGTGGCCGGGGCGGCCCCCGTTCGGGTGGATGTAACCCCGGACGAGCCCTTGATCAGCGAGGTTGCGCCCGATGCCATCGACCTTCGGGCCTCGCGCGTTCTGGACGTGGGGCAAGAGGCCGTTATTCGGGCGGGGCTGTCACGTTTGGCCGAGTCATCAGGCAACCGTTATCGCGACTATCCCGACAGCCAGTCGAGCGCGCCGGCACAGGAGGCCGTCATGCAATGGGTCGGCCCCGACCGCGCCGGGCGTCTGCAGGTGGCGGAGGTCGTGATGGGGCTGGGCGCGCAGCATTCGGTGATCATGGCCTTGCAGACATGCCTGCAGGGCACGGCGCCGGTGATACTGACCGAAAGCCTGTGCTACCCCGGTGTGCGGCATGCCGCGCGCCTGTTGCGGGCGCAGGTGATCGGCGTGGATATGGATGAAGAGGGGGTGCGCCCGGATCGTCTGGAAGAGGCGTTGCAGAAACACGGGGGGCAAGTGTTCCTGACCGCTGCCGAAACGCATAGCCCCACGGCGGTTCGCACGCCCTTGGCGCGCCGCCAGGCGATTGCGCGTGTCGCGCAGCGTTATCAGTTGCAGATCATCGAGGATGACTGCCATTGCATCACCCGGCCCGAGACACCGGCCTATCGGGCGATTTGCCCCGAAAATGCCTGGTATATCTCGTCGCTGACCAAATCGGTGTCTTCGGCCTTGCGTTTTGGCTTTGCGATCTGCCCGCGCGGGCGAGGTGCTGCGGCACAGCAAGTGGCGCAATCGTCGTTCTATGGTATGCCGCAGCCGATCCTGGACCTGGGGGCCGACCTGATCAAGAGCGGCCAGGCCGAAGAGGTGCGGACCCGTGTCCTGGCGGCTGTTGAAGCACGTGTAAGAATGGCGGTTAACATACTGGGAAAATGGAATATTTCCTGGCAGCCGAGCCTGCCTTTCGTCTGGCTGCGCCTGCCGCAGGGGTGGCGGGGCTCCACGTTCATGCGGGCCTGCGATGCGGCGGGGTTGCAGATCAAATCGGCGGATGAATTTGCCTTGCCGGACGGGCAAGCGCCGCATGCGGTGCGGGTGGCGCTGACCCCGGATACAAGCGACGCTGTTCTGGGGGAGGCATTGGAACGCTTGAGCGGTGTATTGGAATGCCCGCCGGTGGCCGTGGACCTGTAGCGGTTCAGAACCAAAGGCCGCGTTCGGCGATTTCCAGGGAGTTGCCCGCCGGGTCGCGGAAGTAAAGAGAATGCGCGCCATTGGGCCAGTCGAATTCGGCCTCCGCCGGATGGCCAGCGGCGTCAAGCCTTTGTTTCCATTGATTGATTTCATCGCGCGTCGCGGCAAAGCACAGGTGCCCCGGGCCGCTTGCGCCATGCGGGGGCACGGGCAGGCGCGGGTTGGATGAGCCCTCTTGCGTAGCCTTCGGGTTGAAGATCAGCAGAATGGTTTGGCCCACGCGGTAGAAGATATGGCGGCCTTCGATGCGGGTTACCTCGGGCAGGCCGAGGATATGACCATAGAATTCTTCTGCCAAATCAAGGTCTTCGGCGTAAAGCGCGGCTTCGAGCAGGGCCGAGAGAGGGGGCGCATGGGGCAAGGTCATGCCCATAGGGTAAACCGTCTTCGCACCCCGCGGCAAGCGGGGTGGGCATCTGTCATGAAGCGGTCACAGTGCTGCGATAGCACATCGCTAGATATGCTGCTTATCGCAGGGCTTGCCAGCCGCAAAACGCGATATATAGTAGCCTTACGGAAGGGGCGGCTTGTCCCGCCCCGGAGCTTGATCAGAGGCTTTGTCGGGTGGGAGACAATTTGACCATGGATGGGGATTTCAGAACAGAGTTCGTCAGGGAGCCAGCGGCGTTGAAACAGCACCCGGCATTGGTGCTGAATGCCGATTACAGGCCCTTGTCCTACTATCCTTTATCGCTGTGGCCGTGGCAGGACGCGGTCAAGGCGGCCTATCTTGACCGTGTTGATATCGTTGCAGAATATGACGACATCGTCCGAAGCCCGAGCATGGTCATACGGATACCGAGCGTGGTTGTCCTGCGAGATTACGTCAAACCCCAAAAGCGCGTGGCCTTCACGCGCTTTAATCTTTTTTTAAGGGATGAATTTTGCTGTCAGTACTGCGGGGCCAAGGGGGACTTGACCTTTGACCACGTGGTGCCCCGCGCAAGGGGTGGGATCACCAGTTGGGAAAACGTTGTCGCGGCCTGCAGCCCTTGCAATTTACGCAAGGGGTCCAAGAGCTTACGGCAGGCGAACATGGCCTTGCAGAAACCGCCGCGCGCCCCGGGGGCCGAGCAGTTGCGCAACCTGGGCCGGAAGTTCCCGCCCAACCACCTGCACGAAAGCTGGCTGGATTTCCTGTATTGGGACGCTGAACTGGAAGCCTGAGCGGGGTTTTGTACAAGTTGTACGTTTTGTACGTGAGTTTTGTACGGAAATCCGGGGGCTGGATGCGAGAAACGTACAAGTCGTACGAAAATTTCGCCGTTCGGTCCTGAACCGAGGCCCCGGGTCAGGCCCGGGGCGGGGATCCTCAACAGTGGCAACACGCTCTGTCAGTGAAAGCGCCCAATGTCATCAAATGAGGTATCCGCGGCGAAGGTCGGCTGTGAGTCCTTTGGGATATTGGAACATACGCCGAGCATCGACGGGCCGCGGTGCGGCGATCCTCGCTATAAGCCTGTGCAGTTTATCTTAACCACTGGCGCGAAACCTATATGCCAAAGCACAATGACCAACCCAATCGCCGTGCCGGGGGGCGGCCCGGCGATGCGCGGCGGTGCTTTGCGCCTTGATTCCGCGCCGGAGCAGAGATTTGCCGATGGCGCGTCTTGGCCCCCCACCGTACGCCCTGCCTACCCCCTCTTAACCTTTCGCCAAGATAACCGTTCTCGCTGGAAGGGGCGGGTTGCTGCCTCTCTCGTCCGGGGAAGGGACAGGCAACATGAGGCAGAACAAACATGGTCTTGATCACCCCAGACGACGGGCCCACGGGCCTGACGACCTCGATCCGGTCGCTGGAGCGCCAGTTGGCGGACATGCGGCAGGAACTGGAGGAAAAATACGAACAGCTCAGGGCCGGGGATCTGAGCAATTTGAAGGATGGCGCGAAGGCCACGGCCGAGATTCGGCAATGGTTGAAGATCGCCCTGGAAGCGGAGGTGCAACTTGAAAAGCATCGGAAAAAAGAAAAGGGCATCGTCCACGATTACGCCCTCGACTTCGACGCAGCACGGGCTGCAATCGGGTGCCGCCTGGATCGCCTCAGAAGGGCCAGATGCACAGGACGAGTTCCTAGATGCGTTAAACGAAGGTGAGTTGTTGGCGCTGCCCTATATTTTCGAGTTCTGGGCGCTTGAGCACCAATTGCCGCCCGAGGGCGATTGGCGGGCCTGGGTCATCATGGGGGGGCGCGGCG
>NZ_JASHIM010000047.1 GCF_030733685.1 Roseovarius sp. MMSF_3281 | reverse complement strand
GCGCCGATCTTCCAGGTGGCCGATTACGGCCTCGTCGCCGACCTCTTCGAGGCAGTGCCGGAACTCACCGAAAAGCTACCATGAGCACGCAAACAATCAATGGAAAGGCATTAGCCGCAAATGTTCGGTCCCGTGTGCCCGAACAGGCCGCGGCCTATGCCGCCCACGGCCAACTCGGTTTGGCCGTGGTTCTGCTCGGCGATGATCCCGCGAGCGAAGCTTATGTGCGCTCCAAGGGCAGGGTGACCATAGAGATCGGCATGAAATTAGTAGAGCATAAGCTGTCTGCCGACACGTCCGAGACCGATCCCCTCGGGTTGATCGAAACGCTAAACCGCAACGAGACGATCCATGGGATCCTCGTGAAGCTTCCACTTCCGCCGCATCTGGAGGCAGAGCTGGTCATCAACACGATCGACCCTGCGAAAGACGTGGACGGTTTTCACATTTCCAATGTGGGTCTCCTCGGGACGGGTCAGAAATCCATGGTACCCTGCACGTCGCTCGGCTGTCTGCTTATGCTGAAAGACCACCATCCCAGCCTCTCCGGACTTAATGCTGTCGTCATTGACCTCTCGAACATTGTCGGAAAACCGATGGCCCAGCTGTTGCTCAAGGAAAATTGCACGGTCACGATTGCGCGCCCGCGCACCAAGGACATCGCCGAGGTAGTCAAGCGCGCCGACATCGTCGTAGCAGCCGTCGGCTACCCCGAGATGGTGACCGGTGACTGGCTCAAACCGGGCGCCACGGTCGCCGACGTGGGCATCAACCGTATTGACGCGCTCGAGAAGGGCGAGGGCAAGACCCGGCTGATCGAGGATTGCCACTTGACAGCTACGCCGAAGTGGCGGGTGGCGTCGGACCGATGACTATCGCCTGCCTCCTGTTAAATACGCTCAACGCGCTCTGTGATCAGAAGGGTCTACCCAGAACTCGGAACCTCGCCATCCAGGCATCATGATGGAGCTGAAAGAAACAAACTCATGACCTATTTACTTACCGTCCACTGCACCTCGAAGCGAGGTATTGTTGCTGCCATATCCAGCTTTCTCGCGGAACAGGGGTGCAATATCACGGACGCCTCGCAGTTCGACGACGTTGAAACCGATAGCTTCTTTGCACGCATCAGCTTTTCACCCGAAACTGGGGCGGACCTGGAAACACTTCGCAAAGGATTCGACCCGATTGCGCAGGACTTTGGCATGGAGTGGGGAATCCACGACAGCGCCGACCGCATGAAAGTCCTGATCATGGTCTCAAACTTCGGGCACTGCCTGAACGATCTTCTCTACCGCTGGCGCATCGGTGCACTGCCGATCGAAATTGTCGGTGTCGTCTCGAACCACATGACCTACCAGAAAGTGGTGGTGAACCACGATCTGCCTTTTCATCACATCAAGGTCACAAAAAACAACAAGCCCGAAGCTGAAGCACAGCTTTTGCAGGTGGTCGAAGATTCCGGTGCCGAACTGGTCGTCCTGGCTCGATACATGCAGATCCTCTCCGACAGCCTTTGCCAGAAAATGTCTGGTCGGATCATTAACATCCACCATTCGTTCCTCCCCAGCTTCAAAGGCGCCAATCCTTATAAGCAGGCTTTTGAACACGGGGTGAAACTGATCGGAGCAACGTCGCACTACGTGACTGCCGAATTGGATGAAGGGCCGATCATTGAGCAAGACACAATCCGCGTAACTCATGCTCAATCGCCCGAAGACTATGTCTCGCTAGGCCGTGATGTAGAAAGCCAGGTGCTTGCACGCGCAGTCCACGCCCATATTCACCGCCGAGCGTTCCTAAACGGCGACAAAACGGTGGTCTTTCCAGCCTCTCCTGGAACCTACGCAAGTGAGAAAATGGGCTAAGGCCAGAACCAATACGTCAACTTCTCCCTCACAACCTCTGATTCCCACAGATCGCAGCGATGCGGTCGGGGAACAAAGCGTTCACTCTTCATGTAAAAAGGGTCATCAAAATGCTTAACTCTGGAATTTCCGCCCGTCGCGATGCCTCCATCTCTCGGGGTGTCGGCATGCAGACGCAAGTCTATGTCGACCGCGCCTCTGGCGCCGAGGTCTGGGACGTCGAGGGCAAGCGCTATATTGACTTCGCTGCCGGGATCGCCGTGGTGAACACCGGCCACTGCCACCCGAGAGTGATGGAGGCCGTGCGCCGCCAGACCGAATCCTTCACCCACACCTGCCATCAGGTTCTGCCTTACGAGAATTACATCCGTCTGGCCGAACGGCTGAACGAGAAGGTGCCAGGCGACTTCGACAAGAAGACTGTCTTTGTCACCACCGGGGCCGAAGCCGTTGAAAACGCCATCAAGGTCGCCCGCGCCGCCACTGGGCGCAATGCCATCATCGCCTTTGGTGGTGGATTCCACGGCCGAACCTTCATGGGGATGAGTCTGACGGGCAAGGTTGCGCCCTATAAGAAGGGCTTTGGGGCGATGATGCCCGACGTCTTCCATGTGCCCTTCCCGGTCGAGCTGCATGGCACCTCGACCAAGGACGCGCTGGCGGGGATCGAAAAGCTGTTCAAGGCCGACCTGGATCCTGATCGCGTGGCCGCAATCATCCTCGAACCTGTCCAGGGCGAAGGCGGTTTTTATCCCGCGCCCGCGGATCTGATTCGCGGTCTGCGCAAGTTGTGCGATACCTACGGCATCCTGCTGATCGCGGATGAGGTTCAGACCGGCTTTGCCCGCACCGGGAACCTCTTCGCGATGGAGGCCTATGACGTTGCCGCCGATATCACCACGATGGCCAAGGGTCTGGCCGGCGGGCTGCCGCTGGCCGCGCTGACCGGCCGGGCCGAAATCATGGACGCCGCCGCACCCGGCGGTCTAGGCGGCACCTATGGTGGCAACCCCCTTGGGATCGCTGCCGCCCACGCGGTGCTGGACGTGATCGAGGAAGAAGACCTGTGCAACCGCGCCATTGAATTGGGATCGCGTCTGAAACAGCGGCTCAATGCGATCCGATCGCGCGTGCCGGAAATGGTCGACGTGCGCGGCCCCGGCTTCATGATCGCGGCCGAGTTCAACACCGCTGACGGCAAGACCCCGAACCCCGAGATGACCAATGCCATCCGGGCCGAAGCTCTGTCCCGCGGGCTCGTCCTGCTGACCTGCGGCATCTATGGCAACGTGATCCGTTTCCTTGCGCCGCTGACCATCCCCGACGCTGTCTTTGCCGAGGCGCTGGACATCCTTGAGACGTCGATCGACGCCGTAAAAGGGGCTTGAGATGAAGGACATGATGAACCCTGTCCCTGAAGGACCCGAGCCTTCTTGAAGCCCGCGCCTATGTGAACGGCACGTGGATCGAGGGCGAGGCACGCTTTGACGCCCTTGATCCCACGACCGGGAAGTTCGTTGCCTCGGTTGCGGATCTGGACATTGCCGCAGGGCACCGGGTTTGCGCTGGATCACCGCCAGATAATGACCCCAGTCATAGATCACCTTTCCGGGCTTATGGTGCGATTGCTCTATGATGCGCTCATGCGTGCAAACACTCTGGTCTTCGACCATGACAACCAAACGCTCGGGATAGACATGCAGGCTGACGGGGCGGTTCGCATAACTGGCCGGAACACTTTAGGGGGTTGCCAAATTCCGTGCAACGGCGTTGCCGCGGCTTTCATCCTCGTCCTCCAACGAGAGATCGAAGATACAAGCCAGCAACTCTCGAAAGCAAAGCCTGCACAACATGGCGTGCCGAGCGGGTTGGGTAAGCCGCTCGGCGGCGGGTCAGTTCGGGCGGCCGCTGCCGACGTCGATCTTGCACGGGCGGCGCGGGTTTACCGCCTCGAGCCGCAGGATCTCTTCAGTCGAATAACCCTCGCCCGAGACATTGGTCACCAAAAGGCCGCGTAACTGAAGATCGATATAGCGCAGGCAGCACACCCTGAGAAACGAGGTGAAATTGCCGATGTCGTGCCCCTCGTCCAGCGACTCGTTGTAAAGCTGGTGCAACAGCTGGGGCACGTTCAGATCGTCGCGCGCAGCGATCTCCTCCAACACCGACCAGAACATGCTTTCCAGCCGGACACTGGTGACCATCCCGTCCATCCGGATCGAGCGGGTCTGACTTTCCCAGAATTGCGGATCGGCACCGACAAACAATCTGCACATGGCGGGGTCTCCTCCCTGATGGCGCGAGAGGCGGGAGCGGCATATCGCGCCCCCGCCTGGATTTCGCGGCTGTCCTCAGATACTACCGGCATTCATCTCGGATGCCAGATATTCCGCCTGACGAAGCGCCAGCGCAACGATCGTCAGGGTCGGGTTCTCCGCCGCGCCGGTGGTGAATTGCGACCCGTCCGACACGAAGAGGTTGGCGATATCATGGCTCTGCCCATGCCGGTTCACCACCCCGTCGCGCGGTTTTTCCGACATCCGGTTGGTGCCCAGATTGTGGGTCGACGGATAGGGCGGCGTCGGGAAGACCCGGGTTGCGCCCACCGCATCGTAGATCTCCCCGCCACGTGCATAGGCGTAATCGCGCATCGCCGCGTCGTTAGGATGATCGTCGTAATGCACATTCGCCGCTGGCAGGCCAAACTGGTCCAGAAGCTCGGTATTGAGGGTGATCCGGTTGGTTTCCTGCGGCATATCCTCACCCACGATCCACATCCCGGCCATGTTTTCATAGCTGTCCAGCGCCGAGGTGAATTCGCGCCCCCAGCCGCCAGGATCGAGGAAGGCCGCTGCGAAGGGAAGCCCCACTGACACCGTTTCCAGCTCGAATCCGCCGACGAAACCGCGCGACGGGTCGTGCCGCGCCTCGTCCTGGACGATCCCGGCCATGGTCGTACCGCGCCACATCCGCACGGGCTTGTCGAAGGCCGCATAGACCGACCCCGTGGTGTGGCGCATATAGTTCCGCCCCACTTGGCCCGAACTGTTGGCCAACCCATCGGGGAACATCGACGAGGCTGAATTCAGCAAAAGGCGCGGACTTTCAATCGAATTGCCCGCCACGCAGACCACCCGGGCGGCCTGCATGTGCAGATTGCCCTCGGCGTCGAAGTATTCCACGCCAGTGACCTTGCCGGTATCGTCATGCAGAATCCGCGCGGCAAGGCATTCGCTGCGCACTTCGAGATTACCGGTGGCTTCGCCTTGTTCGATATCGGTATAGGCAGTCGACCATTTGGCACCCCATTTGCAGCCCTGGAAACAGAAGCCGGTCTGCTGGCACATCATCCGGTCTTGTCCCTCGGTCGAGTTGATCGCCATCCGCCCGGTCGACACCTCTTCATAGCCCAAGGCCTTGGCACCGGCCTCCATCACCTTGAAGTTGTTGTTGCCCGGCAGCCCCGGCAGGCCGTTGGTGCGGGTGACATTCAGTTTGCGCTCGGCCTTTTCGTACCAAGGGGCCATTTCGGCGGCGTTGATCGGCCAGTCGAGGAGATTGGCCCCTAGGACATTGCCATAGGTGGTAGCCGCCCTCCATTCATGCTCCTGAAAGCGCAGACTGGCGCCGGCCCAGTGCACGGTCGAGCCGCCGACAGCCTTCACGATCCAGGTCGGCAGACCAGGAAAATCCTTTGCCACGCGCCAGTCGCCGCTGGTGCTGCGGGCGTCCGTCCAGGCAAGCTGACCGAAACTGTCCCACTCGTCGTTAATGTAATCCTCGGGCAGATAGCGCCCTCCGGCCTCCAGCGACACGACGTTGATGCCTTTCTGGGCCAATGCATTGGCCAGAACGCCTCCGCCAGCGCCAGTGCCCACGATGACGACAACACTGTCGTCCTTCAGATCAAAAGGTGCAGCCATGGGTCCCTCCCTCAGAGCCAGTTGATGTCGTCGAAGCCACGGTTGATGTAACCGCCATGGCTGAAGCTCTCGCCTTCGTAACCAAACAGCGGCCAGATCGCCTTCTGGTTATAGAGGCCAGTGACAAGCCCACCCCGGATCTGCTGGAAGAACGCGCCCTTCTCGATCACGCGCAACAAGTCGACCCGATCACGTTCCCAGCTGATGGCAAGGTAACGCGCAAAGCCACGGCCCTGCGCAGCGGCATCGAGCGCGGCGATGCCCGCCTCGACCCCGGGCGCGGCCTCGACCGTGTCATAGTCCTTGACCGCGATCACGTAATATTCGTCGGACACATGGTCATGCGGGTAGATATCGCGCGCCATCTGCACCAACGTCGCGAAAGTTTCGGGCGCGAGGTGTTGGGTCTCAGCGGCCCAAGCCGCATCGGGCGCGGCGATGAACCCCGCCCCGATCACAAAGCCAGCCCCCGCCGCGCTCGCGCGCGACAATAGCTGGCGCCGGGTCAAGCCCCGGTTGCTTGCTGTCTCTGTCATGTTTTCCTCCCCTTGGAATTTGCGGCGCGGGCCTCCTCCTCGCCTGTGTGATCACTTGAACCTGCCGCTCCTCTCCAGCACCTCGATTTGGTAACCATCGGGGTCCGTGACGAAGAAGAAACGCCCGACCAGCCGGCCGTCAGGCGCGAATTTCACCAACTTGCGCGGCGCCAGCCCCTCGGCCTCGAACCGGGCGTGCTCGGCATCCAGATCGGCGACCGACACCGCCAGGTGGCCATAGCCATCGCCCAAGTCATAGGGCTCGGTTCGGCCTTTGTTCACCGTTAGCTCAACCTCGAATTCCGTTTCGGAATTGCTGAGGTAAATCAGCGTGAACTCGGTGAAATCGAGGCGCTCCGCGACCTCTAGGCCAAACGCCTTTTGGTAGAACGCAACCGAGCGCTCCTCGTCGAGCACCCGCAGCATGGTATGAATAGTCTTACCCACAGTTTTTTCCCGTTTTTGTTCGCCTGGGCAAGATAACCAGCAACCGGAACCAACGGGTATTAAGGGCATACTACGCACGCCTTTCGGGGCAGAGTTCTTGATACCTTATTGAATTTCAAACAAAATTTTACATCATTACATTCAATCCAGGAGGGTCTGTGTGATCCTCCGCGACACAACACATAGGCCGGGAAGCTGGTCACCATCGCGGAGATGTCGCTGTCAACGGCGGAGCAAAAGTCGGCCAGTTTGGCGCGAGCGCCTTGGAGCGTGAGGCCCTCATATAGCAAGCCCGGGCCAAGTAACGCACGTGATCTACGCCTTCAGCGGCGCAGATACGGGCCTGCTTGTCATGTTCACGCAGGAACGTCGGCAGCCGAAGCGTTTTGAGATGGTGGGCCAACAGCAGTTCGGGTGCATCCGTCATGCCCCACCCCCTGCCAGCAGGCTCATGTAAGATGTGGCGGAGGTGGTGGTGATGTTGGTTCTGGGCAGGAAGGGATAAACATCCAGATCCAGCCTCGGAGGCCTTTGCTCGACCCTGCACAAGATCAGGTGCTTGATTGCATCGAAACTGACCGCTCCCATTCGCAGGGCATCTTTGATGGCAAGATGCAGCGCTTCAATCTCGAAGCGCTGCAGAAGGCGCAGCCTGATCGAAGGACATGATCTTGCGTTCGATCAGCGCCAGGTCATGCAGCGGATCGAACATCATGTCGCCGGTGTCATAGGAGCGCGAATGCTCGACGATCACCTCGGCACTGCTACCAATGACTACGCGTGCCAATCCGGAAAGGACGGGATCGGCACCATGAAGTTGCGACGTCCGTAGCCGACCAGCCCCTCCACGGCCCCTTTGTCATTGCCCTTGCCGGGACGGTCATAGCGGTCCCGGATGTAGCACGCGACGCTGTGCGGCATATCAAGGGCAAAGAAGTGTGCCTTCTGCTCGACGCCGCCGATCACGACAAGCGCTTCACCAAAATCGGCCTGTGCATGACCGGGCGGATGGCTCAGCGGCACGAACATCTCCTTGCCGGTCCGCTTCCGGTCTCGAACGTAATCCTTGACGATGGTGTAGCTGCCATCAAAACCGCACTCGTCCCGCAACCGCTCGAAAATACGCTTTGCGGTGTGACGCTGCTTGTGCGGGCGGCCCCTGTTTTCCGCAAGCCATTGGTCAATCTGGCTGGTGAACGCATCCAGATTCGGGTGCCTGATCGGCGCTGTCCGCCGATATCCCGGCGGCTCCGAATAGGCCAACATCTTCGCAACACTGTCCCGGCTGATCCCAAAATCCCGGGCAATCTGACGCCCGCTCAATCCATCCTGGAAATGAGCGTGACGCACCTTCAAATACAATTCCACGGTGTATATCCCCAAGCCCTCCCGAAATCCGAAAGGCAAAAGTGGACGACTTTTACGCCGCCCGCGACAACACTATGCCGTCGCTACCGTGGCCGAGTATTGCCCCGCCGTTCACAACTTCGAAAGGGGCGGGAAAAGCGCCCCAGGCGCCGCGGCTTCGTGGTTCCGTTCTCAAGTGTCGTCTCGACGATGACTCGCACATTCATGGCAATTCCTCTGCTGTGAACCCGCCATCATAAACAAACATCCCCAGATTTTGCCCACTCCTCCACCTTCTCCGATCACTCGTCGGCGTCCATCCCCAGAAACCGCGTCAGGACGTTGTGAAACAGTGTCGAGACATCGTTGTCAAACCCGTTCCATGGCAGGCTGCCGCAAAAGGTGATCGAACCGGTGGCAAACACCTGCCCGCCACCGGGATACCGGGCCAGGATCATGTCGGCATGCATCGCGTCCTCTTCTTTGCCACCCGTCAGGTTGGTCAGATGGGTCAGCTGCTCCTCGGGGACCAGCATGAAGCCGTTCTCGCGCGTCACCGATCGCGCCAGCAGCACCGTGTCCTCGGGCGTGCCCAAGCGATAGTCGATATGGTCCAGCTCGAACCCCGCCGCGCCATTGCCGGAAAACCCATAATCGCCAATGACTTCGTTCTGGACCCCGTCAAAGACCCAGTCATAGGCCGGGTCGACACAGACCCGCCGATAAGGATCGCCGAAGAACTCGCCCTGCGCCGCGAACCCAATGCCCACAAGCTCCTGCGGCGTGCGCCCGTTGCGCCGCCACAGCCCGCCATACGTGCCGTCGAACGCGTTGTAATATTCGCCCGGCTCGGCGGCCCAGGCGCGGATGCCATCCTCGGCGCGGCGAATCTCCAACAGGCTGTCATTCTCGGGATGCACCGCGATGCGCCAGTAAAACCCGTTGCCGCCCAGATACATCAGGTTGCCCCCGCCGTCGCGGAAGTCGCGCAAAGCATCCAGGCTGCCTCCGGTGTGATACTCTGGGTGGGTCGCGGTGGTGACGGTCTTGTAACCCTCGATCGCCGCCGCCCCATGCGCATGCAGGTCATGGTCAGTCACCACGTCATAGGCGATCCCCTTGGCGTGCAGCCAGCTCAGAAGATGACTGTCCGCCGGAAAATGCCGCAACCCGGAACAGTCTGTATTGCCGAAGGTCATGAAACCGGGACGCAGGTTGAACAGCGGCCTGCGGTGTGACGCATGGGTGACCCCCGACCCGTCGCGGTGGTAGTTGTAGGTCGACAGGCCATATTGCGGATATTCCGCCGGATTGTAGGGATAGGCGTTGCAGGCGGCGAACTTGTCCTTCCACGCCGGGTCGAAATCGGGCCGCGCATGGTTTCCGTAGATCGTGTAGGTATAGGTCGAGACCAGCACGCACAGATCGGCGCGGCGCTGCCCCAGCGGGGGGCACACGAAGAACGGGATCGCATCTTCGGCCCCGTCGCATTCCAGCCGCATGACATAGGCGCCCGATGGCATATGCTCGGGGATGACAAAGGTGAAATCCGTCCCCCATCCGAAATCATAGATGTCGTCCTCGTGGAAATGGATGGCCGCATAGTGATGCGGTTTGTGAGTCCAGTTCATTTCCGAGGCATCCCACCGCGAGCTGGTGACCGCGCGGC
>NZ_JASHIM010000046.1 GCF_030733685.1 Roseovarius sp. MMSF_3281 | reverse complement strand
ATCCCCACCCCTATCGCGCCCTCCCGTATCGCGCCCATCCGCATCGTGATCGTGGACGACCACCCGATGGTCACCGAAGGCATCCAATCCATCCTCGAAAGCTATGAGGATATCGAGGTGCTGGCCTGCCTTTCGGACGGGCAGGAGATTATCGACCGGGTCGAAGGGCTGGCCCCCGACGTGATCCTTCTGGATTTGAACATGCCCGGCGTGGGCGGGCTTTCGACCACGGAAATGGTGCTGGAAAAACGCCCCGGCACACGGATCCTGATCCTGTCGATGCATGACAGCCCGGAATACATCAATTCCGCCCTCAGCCACGGGGCCCTGGGCTATGTCCTCAAGGATGTGCCCACCGA
Source organism: Roseovarius sp. MMSF_3281 (assembly GCF_030733685.1). Taxonomy (GTDB): domain Bacteria; phylum Pseudomonadota; class Alphaproteobacteria; order Rhodobacterales; family Rhodobacteraceae; genus Roseovarius. The sequence continues at coordinate 9,787 of NZ_JASHIM010000046.1, read as the reverse complement.
CGAGATCAAGCGTGCCATCGATGCGGTGATGGCCGGGGAACGCTACCTGTGCACCGGGGCCAAGGGTTCGCTTGCGCCGCTTGCGGGCGCGGGCCGCGAACAACTGACCAACCGCGAGCAGACGATCCTGTTGCAACTGGCGCAGGGCAAATCGAACAAGGAAGTGGCGCAGGCGCTGGATATCTCGGTGCGCACGGTGGAAACCCACCGCAAGAACATCAAGCGCAAGCTGGGCATTTCCTCGACCGCCGGGTTGACCCGCTATGCCTTGGAACACGGGGTCTTGCAGGGGACGGGCGTAAGTCTGTAACCGACGCCGATGGCACCTGACCAAAAAGCGCGGCTGCGCCGCACAGTTTTGTTTGAATGAGGGGCGCTGCCCCTCAAACACCCCGGGGTATTCGCGCCAAGAAAAAGCACATGGCATCGGCGCCTTCCACCGCGGGCGATATCGCCAAACCGCGCAATAAATGCAAAGATCGCGCCCGCAGCGCGACACTTTTTTCACAAAAGCCTGTTGACGCCCCTTGTCCCCGCTCATAATGTTCCGCGGACGCACACCAAGGAGTCGGCCTTATGGCATCGCTAGTGGTAATTGTAGGAAAATGGCGCATGGGCCGGTAACGGACACCATAATGGTACCCCATGCGCCCCCGGATCGTCGGGGGCTTTTTTATGTGCAAACAATGTAATGACGTCATGAACGGAGCAAGCAAATGACACGTCAGATGACCGGAGCGAAAATGGTGGTTCAGGCTTTGAAGGATCAAGGCGTGGACGTCGTGTTCGGATACCCTGGCGGGGCTGTCCTACCGATTTATGACGAGATTTTTCAGCAAAACGATATCCGGCACGTCTTGGTCCGCCACGAACAGGGCGCCGTGCATGCCGCCGAAGGCTATGCGCGGTCGACCGGCAAACCGGGCGTGGCGCTTGTCACCTCGGGCCCCGGAGCGACCAACGCGGTGACGGGCCTCACCGATGCGCTGATGGATTCGATTCCGATTGTCGTTTTGTCGGGCCAGGTGCCGACCTTCATGATCGGCAACGACGCCTTTCAAGAGGCCGATACCGTGGGCATCACCCGCCCCTGCACCAAGCATAACTGGCTGGTTTCCGATACCAAGTCGCTGGCCGATACCGTGCACCAGGCCTTTCACGTGGCCACCAGCGGGCGGCCCGGGCCGGTCCTGGTGGACCTGCCCAAGGACGTGCAGTTCGCCAGCGCCGAGTACACCGCCCCGCGCGAGGCCAAGACCAGCCATTACCAGCCGCAGGTCAAGGGCGACATGGACGAGATCACCGAATTGGTCGAGGCCCTGGAAACCGCCAAGCGCCCGATCTTTTATACCGGTGGCGGCGTGATCAATTCCGGCCCTGCCGCAAGCCAGCTTTTGCGCGAACTGGTCGAGGCCACGGGCATTCCCATCACCTCGACCCTGATGGGCCTTGGCGCCTACCCCGCCTCGGGCAAGAAGTGGCTGGGCATGCTGGGCATGCACGGGCTTTACGAGGCCAACATGGCGATGCACGACTGCGACCTGATGATCAATATCGGCGCGCGGTTCGACGACCGGATCACCGGCCGCGTCGATGCCTTCAGCCCGAAATCGACCAAGGTGCATATCGACATTGACCCCTCGTCGATCAACAAGGTGATCAAGACCGATATCCCGATCATCGGCGATATCGCCCATGTCCTGGAAGACGTTTTGAAAATCTGGAAATCGCGGGGCCGCAAGGTGAACCGCGAGGGGCTGCAGAAATGGTGGGCGCAGATCGAGGATTGGAAAAAGGTCAACTGCCTGGCCTTCACCCAGACCGGCAAGACGATCAAACCGCAATACGCGCTGCAGCGGCTTGAGGAACTGACCAAGGGGCATGATCGCTATGTCTGTACCGAGGTGGGCCAACACCAGATGTGGGCGGCGCAATACCTTGGGTTCGAAGACCCCAACCGCTGGATGACATCCGGGGGTCTTGGCACCATGGGCTATGGTTTCCCGGCCTCGGTGGGCGTGCAGATGGCCCACCCCGAAAGCCTTGTGATCAATGTCGCGGGCGAGGCCAGCTGGCTGATGAACATGCAGGAGATGGGCACCGCGGTGCAATACCGCCTGCCCGTCAAGCAATTCATCCTCAACAACGAGCGCCTTGGCATGGTGCGCCAGTGGCAGGAGTTGCTGCATGGTGAGCGCTATTCGTCGAGCTGGTCCGAGGCCCTGCCCGATTTCGTCAAGCTGGCCGAGGCCTTCGGGGCCAAGGGCATCCTGTGCAGCGATCCCGCCGATCTGGACGATGCGATCATGGAGATGATCAATCACGACGGGCCGGTGATCTTCGACTGCCTTGTCGAGAAGCACGAGAACTGTTTCCCGATGATCCCGAGCGGCGAGCCGCACAACAAGATGTTGCTGGGCGAGGCCTCGACCAAGGACGCGATCAAGGAAGGCGGCGCGGTGCTGGTGTAGCAACCGTTTTCTTTCGAAAGAAAACGGGCCGGAATTTTTGAAAGTTCCGGCCCCGGCCACCGCAAGAAAAGGAAAGTTTGAAATGTCAGCCCTAAAGATCAAGAAAGGCTCGTCCAAGCATTCGGCCTATAACCTACGGCCCAATTTCTCGGATGTCAGCGAAACCCATACCCTTGCCGTGATCGTCGATAACGAACCCGGTGCGCTGGCGCGTGTGATCGGGCTTTTCTCGGGGCGTGGCTATAACATCGACAGCCTGACCGTGGCCGAGGTGGACCATACCGGCCACACCAGCCGGATCACCATCGTCACCACCGGCACGCCGCAGGTGATCGAACAGATCAAGGCGCAACTGGGCCGCATCGTGCCGGTGCACGAGGTGCACGACCTGACGGTCGATGGCAAATCGGTGGAACGGGAACTGGCGCTTTTGAAGGTCGAAGGCGAGGGCGACAAGCGGGTCGAGGCGCTGCGGCTGGCGGATATCTTCCGCGCCAACGCCGTGGACAGCACCCTTGGCAGCTTCGTGTTCGAAATTACCGGCACCCCGGACAAGATCGACGCCTTCGCCGAGTTGATGCGCCCCCTGGGCCTGACCGAGATTGCCCGCACCGGCGTGGCCGCCCTGTCGCGCGGGGTCTGACCGCCTGCGCGCGGCGGGCCGGATACCGGATCAGCCGGTCGAGGTTTTGCGATTTGTCGCCGCCTGAACGGCAGCGCCCCCCGGGGTCAGCGGGATGATCTTGGAAGACGGTGCATCGCCCGCCTGTGGCATCGGCGTGCCGTGCCCGGTGCCGGCGCGGCGCAGATCGCTGGCCAGGCTTGGGTATTGTTCGCTGGCCACGACGCGCGGATTGCTGACAATGCGCATCCGCTTGCCTTCGCTGACCTCGAAACGCACCAGATCGCCCGGTTCAAGGCCTGGCCCACCTGCGGGTAACCCCCCATCGAAGTAAGCCAGATCACCGTGATCCTCGCACCAGATCACGGCACGGTTCCGCGAGTGATCGCTCCAAAGAACGACTCCGTACATCATCCCCAAAACGCCTTCCCCTTGCGTTCTTTCCTTTACGTAAGCAGTGTCCTGACACGGATGCGAAAAGTGTAGCCTTATTTTCGCATCTGGGCCCATTATTTTGTGTCAGCTGTGGCACGATCTGACGCTAATACGCGTCATGGATTTGTGGCCATTCCAAAAATTCAGCGATATGAAGTGCAAGCGCACAGACATTAACCCAAAAGAGATTTCCGACAATGCCCAGCCCCTCGCTCTCCTCGCGCCCGCAACCGGAGCAAGACCCTGCCAAGTTACGCAGCATGTTCGGGCGCAACCTTCAGATCCTGAGCGCCGCCTACCCCTCGGTGGCGGGCCTGTGCCGCGAGTTGGGGATCAATCGCACCCAGTTCAATCGCTACCTGTCGGGCGAAAGCTTTCCGCGCCCCGATGTCCTGCATCGCATCTGCCGGTTCTTCGGCGTCGATGCCCGTATCCTGCTGGAACCGGTGGAGGCCCTGGCCCCTTCGGCGCAAGACCTGCTGAACCACCCCGAGTTGGAGGGATTCTTCGGCGCCGAGCCCCTGGATATCCCCGAAGTCAATTTTCCCGACGGGTTCTACCGCTTTGTCCGGCGCAGTTTCCTGGACCATACGCAGCTTGTGCTTGGGCTTGTCTTCGTCAAGCGGCGCGATGGCTATACCTTCCTGCGCAGCTATGAACCACGCCGGGCGATGCGCGGTCAGGGCCTGTCGGTGGCGCCGCGCGACCGAGAATTTCGCGGCCTTTTCCTGCGCCAGCAGGAGGGGGTCATTGCCCTGGCCAGCCACCGCGACACGCTGTCTTGTTCATTCAATTTCCTGAGCCGCCAATCCTCGTTCCGGCCCAATATCTGGGAAGGCTATGCCACGCGCAGTATCCGCGAAAGCGTCTCGGGGCAGCGCGCCACGCGGATGGTCTATGAACACCTTGGCCGCTTTTCGGGGCAGGTAATGGCCACCGCCCGCGACGCGGGGCTTGTCAGCCCCGACTCGGTACCTGAATACCATCTGCGCCTCTTGCGCATGGACCAAGAATTCCGCTGAACCTGTCGCCTTGAGGAAACTCAGGTCGTGAATCGTCGGTTTCACAGCGCGAATTTCTGTTGACTGGTTGGCATACCAACAAACAGGAGTTTCCGATGACGCACCCCGTCACAGACCTGTCGAACGTGCGCAACAGCGTTGAAAAGGCCAATGGCCTGCCCAACGCGCATTATATCGACGAGGGCATTTTCCAAGAGGAAAAGCAGGCGCTATTGTTCTCGCAATGGGCCGGTCTGGCCGTCGCCGCCGATGTGCCGGAAAACGGCGATGCCGTGCCGCTGGAATTCCTGGGCATGCCGCTGTTGCTGATCCGCGACAAGGACGGCCAGGTGCGGGTGTTCCAGAACATCTGCCGCCATCGTGGCATGATCCTTGTGGAAGAGCCACGCAAGATCGAAGGCGCCATTCGCTGCCCCTATCATTCGTGGTGCTATTCGACCAAGGGCAACCTTGTGTCCACCCCGCATGTGGGCGGCCCCGGCCATAACACCCACGAGGCGATCAACCGCAACGACCTTGGCCTGATCGAAGTGCGCAGCCATATCTGGCGCGATGTCGTCTGGATCAACCTGTCGGGCGATGCCCCCGCCTTCGAAGAGGCCATGGCCGACATCATGGAACGCTGGAGCGAGTTCGAACTGCCCCTCTATCACGGCGGCCACGACAGCCGCTTCGAGCTGGAGGTGCAAACCAACTGGAAACTCGCGGTCGAGAACTACTGCGAAAGCTACCACCTGCCCTGGGTGCATCCGGGGTTGAACAGCTATTCCAAGCTGGAAGATCACTACAACATCGAAAAGCCGGGCGAATACTCGGGCCAGGGCACCATGGTTTACCGCCAGCTGACCAATGAAAACGGCGAGAAATTCCCCGATTTCGAGGACGTCGGCGCCAAGTGGAACGAACAGGCCGAATATATCGCCGTTTACCCCAACGTCCTGCTGGGCACCCACCGCGACCATGCCTTCGCCATCATCCTTGAACCCAAGGGGCCGGAAAAGACCGTGGAACATATCCACCTCTATTACGCGGTCCCCAACAGCGACGAGGGCCTGCGCATGCGCAACACCCAGCTTTGGAAAACCGTGTTCGAGGAAGACATCTTCGTGGTGCAGGGCATGCAGCGGGGCCGCCACGCCACCAACTTCGACGGGGGCCGCTTCAGCCCCGCCATGGATGGCGCGACCCACTGCTTCCACGACTGGGTGGCCGGCAAGATCGAAACCCACCGCGCAAAAGCGAGGGCCGCAGAATGAAAGATCTCGATACCCGGATGATCACCGCCCACGAGGCCAACGACCGCATGGCGCTGATCAAGCTTTATGCCGAGGCCGCCAATGGTGCGAACGATCTTGATGCGTCCTGTTTCTACCTGACGCATGCCTATGTCTTCGCGCTTGAGGCCGGGGCCCCACAGGCCAAGGACCTGCACGCCCGGCTGGTCAAACACGGGCGCGAGGCGTAACAGGCGGCCAAGGCTTTTCGAAAAGCCTTGGTCACGCAAATTCGAATTTGCGTTGCAAGCGCCTTTTAAGGCGCTTTAAGCAAGGCGTTTTGAAACGCCTTCGCATCCAAATCACAACTTCCGCGCCACCACGAACCGGCGCGGCGGGGTCTTGGCCGGGTAATCCCCTGTCTCGATAATCTCGAACCCCGCCCGCCGGATCGCCGCCTCCAGAACCTCGGGGCTGAAAAACGCCACGCCGCCGGGGGCTTTTCCCAGCATCCGCAGCACTGGCAGCACCGGGCGCAGGTACCACATGGCACCCAGGCACGGGGTTTTCGAGATGAACAGCCCGCCGGGTTTCAGCATCGCCGCCACCTCCCCCAAGGTCCGGTCCAGCTCCTCGACCAGGTGCAGAAAGCTGAAGGCCATGACAACGTCATACGCCCCGGTGGCAAGGCGGGTGTCATCGCTGCGCGCCTGGACGATCTCGATGGTGTCCATCCCCTGTGCCACGGCCTTCTCCCGCGCAATCCGCACCATCTCGGCCGAGGCATCCGTGGCCAGCATCCGCGCCACCCTGGGGGCCAGGGTCAGGGTCGTCGTGGCCGTGCCACAGCCGATTTCGACCACGTGATCACTGGACGTCAAATGGGCCGCCACCCGCTCAAGCGTCTGGTCATAGGCCGCTTGATTGCCGATGGGCATCGCCGCATAGCGCGTGGCGATCTTGTCCCAGAATGTCGTGTCGGATGGCATGGGCTGGCTCCTTTGATGCACCCTACCCGCTGGAGGTATCAAACGTCACGCGCCCCCATGACTGCGCTCTGCGCACAGCCCCAAGGGTTCAGGCCTGGCAGGTGGGGGTGCAAGAATAACTGGAAACGCTTTAGCCGCCCGGCTTATGGCACACCGCCTCGATGTTGTTGCCATCCGGGTCCAGCACGAAGGCCCCGTAATACTCGGGGTGGTACTGCGGGCGCAGCCCCGGCGCGCCGTTGTCCCGGCCCCCTGCCGCAAGCGCCGCCGCGTGAAAGGCCTCGACCTCGGCGCGGTTGTCGACGCTGAAGGCCACGTGCAGGGGCGGCACCTGTGCCGCCCCCTCCCCCAACCAGAAGATCGGCCGCTCTTTGCCATAGCCGCCCACTTTCACCCCGTCGGTGAACTCCTCGGGCACCATGGCCAACAGGCGCATGCCCAAGGGCGCAAGCGCCCGATCGTAAAAGGCCTTGGCCGCCGCGAAATCCGAAACGCTCAAACCGATATGATCAATCATTCAAAACCCCGTCCGTCGCGGGCCCCGGTGCGTCCGCCCCCGCCTTGCAAATCAACCGGTACAAATGCCATGTCGCATGGCCCAGAAGCGGCAGCACGATGAACAACCCCAGAAACCCCGGCAGCATCGCCACGAAGGTCGAGACCGCGATAAAGCCCGCCCATGCCAGCATGGGCACCGGGTTACCTGTCACCACCTGAAAGCTGGTGATCATGGCGGTCACGAAATCCACCTCGCGATCCAGCAACAGCGGCAGGGCAACGACCGTGATATTGTAAAGCAAAACCGCGAACCCGGCCCCCACCAGGGTGCCAAAGCCCAGCATGCTCAGCCCCTCGCGCGTCAGGTACACCTCGTAGCTGCTGGAAATATTGGTCATCGTCGAAAACCCAAGGAACAGGGCAAAAATCATATGCGCCAAGAAAAACCAGAACAGGAACAAGATGATGATCACCGCGCAGATCGAGGGCAACTGCCGCTTGCCCTGGTGGAACACCACCCCGAAAACCTCGTTGCGCTCAAGCGGAAGGCCCATTTGCAAGCGGTGGCTGACCTCGTAGAAACCCACCGCCGCGAAGGGGCCGATCAACGGGAAGCTGACGGCGGCGAATATAAGCCAATAGGTCTGCCCGGTGACCCATGTCACATAGGCCATGATCCACCCCACGGCGACATAGACCCCGGCAAAGACCACGGCAAAGCCCGGCGCGCGCGCCATGTCGGCCCAACCCCGGCGCAGGGCCACGCCCAGCATGGTAAAATCGACCGCGCCCATATCCGGCACGCCAAGCGGCTTTTCTGGCTGCATCTTTCGTCCTCCCGTCGGGGTCAGACTAGCCAATGTGCCGCAGCACACAAAGATACAAATCTAAAGCGTTTCGCAAAAAACCTGAATCACAGATTTTCGCGAAACGCAGTGCTCGGCTCAATCGTTGCACGCGTTCCGCCTTTCGCTGATGCTTCAGGTTAAAGGCGGAACGCTTTAATTCAGGTTATGGCAGGCCGCCGGCCGGGCCAATCGGTGGCCGCGTGATAGGCCTGCGCCAGCCGCAAAAGCGCCCCGTCGCCGCCCCGCGGACCAATCAGTTGCAGCCCCATCGGCAGGCCGTTTTCCCCGAAGCCCGCGGGCATGGCGATGGCCGGAAGGCCCGCAAGGCTTGCCGGCACGACAACCTCCATCCAGCGGTGATAGGTCTCCATCGCCTGCCCCGCCACCTCCTTGGGCCAGTCCCACTCCACCGGAAAGGGCCAGACCTGCGCCGTGGGCAGGGCCAGCGCATCGTATGTCTCGAACAACCCCGCCGCCACGCGGAACCATTCCGAGCGTATTTCGCTGGCGCGATGCACCTCAAGGGCGCTCAGGCTGCGCCCCTGCTCAATCTCCCAGACCGCCTCGGGCTTCAACAGGTCGCGCGTCTCCGGCGCCTCCAGAAGCGGGGCGAACTTCGCCGCCACGGCCCAATTGCGCAGGGTTTTCCAGCTTTGCCACATGAGATCGCGGTCGAAGGGCGGCGCCAATGGCTCCACCACGGCGCCCTGCGCCTCCAACACGCTCAAAGCCGCCTCGCACAGCGGCGCGATGCCCTCCTCGTAGGGAAAACCGCCGCCCCAATCGCCCAGCCACGCGATCCGCGCGCCCTTGGCGCCGCCGCTCAGCGTCAGGTCAGGCACCGCGCTGCCATGGGGCTGCCGCGCCTCCGGCCCGCCCATGACATCCAACAGCAGCGCCAGATCCCCCGGGCTGCGCGCCATCGGCCCGTTGGTGGCCATCGGGTGCAGGAAACTTTCGCCCTCCGGCGTGGCGGGCACCAGCCCCCATGTGGGCCGGTGGCCATAGACATTGCACCACCCCGCCGGGTTGCGCAGGCTGCCCATCATGTCCGACCCGTCGGCAATCGACAGCATCCCGGCAGCCAGGGCCACCGCCGCCCCGCCCGACGACCCGCCACAGGATCGCGTGGTGTCATAGGGGTTGCAGGTCGCCCCGTGCACCGGGTTGTAGGTATGGCTGCCAAGGCCGAACTCGGGCGTATTGGTCTTGCCGATGACGATGGCCCCCGCCGCCCGCAGGCGGGCCACATGCAGGCTGTCGCGCGCCGCCACCTGCCCGGCAAAGGCCGCAGATCCGTGGCTGGTGGGCAGGCCCTTGGCATCGGCCAGGTCCTTGATGGCAATCGGCAACCCGTGCAGCGGCCCTTCGGGCGCGCGATTGTCCGCCGCCCTGGCCTCGGCCAACAGCACCCCTTCATCCCGCAAGGACACCACCGCGTTCAGCCCCGGGTTCACCTCCGCGACCCGCGCCAATGTCGCGCGCATCAGGTCTTCGGCGCTCAGCTTTCCCTCGGCGATGGCCTGCGCCTGCACCCGGGCCGCCCATGTCAAAACATCATCCATGCCATCTTGCCGACAGCCTCGCACCGCCGGCCCTTCTTCTTTTCACAAATATCCAGTCTGTCGCTGACGTGTAAGTATGTTTGCGGGCGGGAGCTCGTAAGTATCCGGATGCTCTGATTGCTC
>NZ_JASHIM010000045.1 GCF_030733685.1 Roseovarius sp. MMSF_3281 | reverse complement strand
CCGGGCCGGCGTTTTTCACCGATATTCCCGCCGGGCCACTCACGACACGGCATGTCGCGGATATCTATGCCTTCCCCAACACGCTTTGCGCATTAATCCTGTCGGGGGCGCAACTGCGCGATTGGCTGGAGCGTGCGGCGGCCTATTTCAACCGGATTGTACCGGGTCAGCCCGATCAGCCTTTGGTCAATCATGATTTTCCGGGGCATCATTTCGATGTTATCGAGGGGCTAACCTATGAAATCGACCTGTCGGTGCCCAGCCGATACAGCAGTGATGGCACCGCTGTGCAAACCCATTCGCGGCGTATCATCAATCTACGCCATCAAGGGCAACCTATTGACCTTAAACAGGATTTTATCGTGGCCACGAACAACTTCCGGGTTTTCGGCGGTGCCCCATATGCCAAGGCGGAAACCGCACACGCGATTTTTCAAAGTCAAACTCCGGTGATAGACGCCGTGAAACAGCAGCTTCGCGCGGCGGGCATGGGGTTTGAGGCACCCCCTGTCTGGTCCTTCCGCCCGATGCCCGGTACCAGTGTGGTCTTTGACACCGGGCCGGGCCTGCGCGGGCATCCACAGGACATAGCAGCACTTGGGTTGACCGACTTGGGAGATACGCCCGAGGGGTTTGCCCGGTTTCGCATGGAATTGTAACGCCCCCTTGCGAATCCGCGCGCTGCCGACTATCTGAGGGCTTGAGAGGTTGGCGCGGGCAAGCGCCTCGCCAACCCGGTCAGGTCCGGAAGGAAGCAGCCGTAACGAGCCCCGCTTGGGTCGTTGTCCAGCCTCTCACCTTATCCAAAACGCTTAGATACCAATGGCTTGCGCTATCGGCGCGCGATAAGCCGTGCCATGTCGAGCATCCGGCAGGAAAACCCCCATTCGTTATCGTACCAGCCAAAAACCCTTAGCAACCCACCCGTGGAGACCGAGGTTTCCGGACCGCTGAGCACAATGGATTCGGGCCGCCCGCGCAGGTCGGCACTGACCAAGGGTTTTTCCGTCCAACCGATGATATGCGAGGCCCCGGCTGCCGCCTTAAGCATTGAATTCACGTCATTTTTCGCCACCTCCTTGCGGGTTTGCACCGTCAGGTCGATGCAGGACACACTGGCCGTGGGCACCCGAATGGCGCGGGCCTCGATCCGGCCTTGCATATGCGGCAGGACGAGGCCGGTCTGATGTTGGGCCGAGGTGGTGGTCGGCACCATCGACAAGGCGGCGGCGCGGCTGCGTTCGGGGGCTTGGCGCGGTTTGTCGACGGTGGGTTGGCTGCCGGTGTAGCAATGCACCGTTGTCATCTGCCCGCTGATCACGCCAAAGGCATCGTCCAGCAGCCGCACAAGCGGCGCAAGCGCATTGGTGGTGCAGGACGCATTCGAGATAATCCGTTGATCTGAAATATCTTTTTCATTCGCCCCCATGACAAGCGTGACATCCGCCTCGGCCGACGGGCCTGACACCAGAACCGCCCCTGCCCCGGCTTCGAGACCGCGTTCGGCGATTGTGCGGGCACCGCCCATGCCGGTGCATTCCAGGACGAGGTCGATTCCGGTGAGATCGAGGGCGCGCAGGTCAGGTTCGGAGTGGAAGGGGATGCGGTGACCGTCGACCAGCAACGCCCCGACTTCGGCCTCGACTTGACCCGGCCAAGGGCCAAAAACACTATCGAATTCAAAGAGATAGGCACAGGTTGAAAGCGGTTCGATCTCGTTGATGAGAACCAGTTCGATATCCGGGGCATCGCGCAGAAGGATACGCAGGATGGTCCGGCCAATGCGGCCAAAACCATTGAGGGCAACACGGATGGGACGATCTGCGGACATGGCGGCAAATCCCTTTGAAACAAGAGGTTAGTCGCCGCCACAGTTGCCGCAAACGCCCCGAAAGACCACCCCCGAAATATAATTTGATCAAATTGCCGATTTTGCCGGGATTTGTGTACAAGTTGTACGTTCTACCCCGCCGTTCTGTACAAAAATCAGGTGCCGTCAGCGCGGCCCTGTACAAAACATACGCAACCAAATGTTTAGGCCCCGGTCGCGCGACGCCGAAGCATGACGCACCGGACCGCGCAAACCAGTTTCGGGCGCATTGATCGCGTTGCACGGGAATCTGGGGCGACAGTTTTTGAAAATCATTTCATCAACCGCTAACCTGTGGTTCTATCGAAAGGCAACAACAACGGATCGTACCTTTTGATGAAAAATGCGATCAAGGCCCTACTGAAGCGCGCGGGGTATGACCTACGCAAGCTTCCCGATACGCCGCAGGTGGAGATCGACGGCAGTATCGTCCGCTGGCATGAGTCTGGTCACGAGCTTCGGTTTTACATCGAGAACCGTTACGATCTGATCGGCAAGGACATTTTCAACTGCCGCTTCTTCGAGCGCGAAGAGCTCAACGCCCTTTCGAAGATCGTGAGCCCAAAGGGAACATGCGTCGATGTCGGGGCGAATATCGGCAATCATGCGATATTCTTTGCAACCCTGATGGAAGCGGACAAGGTGATAGCCTTCGAACCGGGGGATTTCGCGCATCCGCGCCTGTGCTTCAACATCGCGCTTAACGACCTGAGCGACCGCGTGACGGTCAGGAAAGTCGCGCTTTCCGAGGCGCCGGGCGAGGCCGAAATGCGGTTCATCGCGGAGGGCAACCACGGGACGCTGGCCATACTCGGCCAGGGAGAAGGCGAAGGTGCGACACAGACCGTGAAGATGGAACGCGGGGACGATCTTCTCAAGGACGAAGACGTCACATTGCTGAAGGTGGACGCGGAACGACACGAGATGGCGGTCTTGCGTGGATTGCACGAAACCATAGAACGCTGCAAACCTGTCATTCTCGTCGAAGCCGCGCAATGTGATCGTGACAAGACCGAGGCGCATCTCGCCAGCTACGGGTACACAACGCAACACGCGTTCGAACGGTACGGTGACATCGTGAACCTGATCGCCGTCGCCCGGTAGAAAGGCCTCTTGCAGTTGCACCGACCGGAGGCGCAGCCGCCGCCGACTGCCCCTCTGACCGGCACAGCGGCAATTACCCCTTCTTGATCGGCGCGATCAGCTCGGGCCCCTCGGCGCGGTTGGAATTGACCTTTGGATCGACGCGCCATGGCATCCGACGCGGTGGTTATGGCGAAACGTCCGCACATGGGGCACCTTTGCACTTGCGCACCACGACAGAGTGACCGCTTCAACCGCCGCGTCAACGATCAAGGCGCTTGACCGGCGCGCATGGGCGAGGCATGACCGGGCCATGCTGATTTACAAGATTTTCCGGGCTGATGAGTGGCACGCCTTGCGCGCCGAGAAGGTCAGCCAAGGCGCCCCGGTGGACCTTGCCGACGGCTATATCCATTTCTCGACCGCCCGGCAGGCGCCGGAAACGGCGGCCAAGCATTTCGTCGGTCAGGATGACCTGATGCTGGTCGCGGTCGAGGTGGACCGTCTGGGCGAGGCGTTGAAATGGGAGGTCTCGCGCGGCGGGGCCGAGTTTCCGCACCTATATCGAGAGTTGCGGCTTGAAGACGTGGCATGGGCACAGCCCTTGCCGCTGTCGGAGGGGCAGCACCAATTTCCGGCGGGGATGGAATGAGCCTGTTTGAACAAATGGGCCTGCGCGCCTTGCGCGGGATGGACCCCGAACGCGCGCATAACGCGGCGCTGTTGGGCCTGCGCGCGGGCGTCGTGCCCTTGCCGGGCCTGGTGACATCGCCGCGCCTGCGGTGCGAGGTGGCGGGCCTGCATCTGGCCAATCCGGTGGGATTGGCGGCAGGGTTCGACAAGAACGCCGTGGCGCTGTCGCCGCTGTCGCGCGCCGGGTTCGGCTTTGTCGAGGTGGGTGCCGTGACACCGCGCGCGCAGCCGGGCAACCCCAAGCCGCGCTTGTTCCGCCTGACCGAGGATCGCGCGGTGATCAACCGTTTCGGTTTCAACAACGAAGGGATGGAGGCGGCGGCGGGCCGATTGGCCAACCGCCCGCGCGACATGGTTCTGGGCCTCAACCTTGGGGCCAACAAGGACAGCGCCGACCGCGCCGAGGATTTCGCGCGGGTGCTGTCGCATTGCGGGCGGCACCTTGATTTCGCCACCGTCAATGTTTCCAGCCCCAATACCGAGAAGCTGCGCGATTTGCAGGGGGCCGAGGCGCTGCGCCAATTGCTGGCCGGTGTGATGGCGGCGCGGGACGGGTTGGACCGCCAGATCCCGGTGTTCTTGAAAATCGCCCCCGATTTGAGTGACGGGGAATTGGCCGAAGTGGCGGGCGTGGCACAGGAGGCGGGTGTGGCCGCCATCATCGCCACCAATACCACGCTGGACCGCGAGGGGGTGCACGGGCCGCACAAGGCCGAGGCCGGGGGGCTTTCCGGTGCACCGCTTTTTGAAAAATCCACGCGGGTTCTGGCAAAGCTTTCGGAGCTGACCGGCGGCGAGGTGCCGTTGATCGGGGTGGGCGGCGTTGGATCGCCCGAGCAGGCCTATGAGAAAATCCGCGCCGGGGCCAGCGCGGTACAGCTTTATTCGGCGCTGGTGTACGAGGGGCTGTCGCTTGTGCCGCGCATCGCCTGGGGGTTGGATAACCTGTTGGAGCGTGACGGTTTCGGGAACGTGGCCGAGGCCGTGGGCACGGGACGGGGAGATTGGACATGATCACCATTTGGCATAACCCGCGATGCAGCAAATCGCGGCAGGCCCTGGCCCTGTTGGAAGAGCGTGGTGCGCAGGTGCAGGTGCGCCGTTACCTCGACGATGCGCCCAGTGCCGGGGAACTGCGCCTGACGCGCGATACGCTGAACCTGCGGGCGATCGAGATGATGCGCACCGGCGAGGCGGCGTTCAAGGAACTGGGCCTGAGCAAATCGGACGACGACGAAACCCTGATCGCGGCCATGGCCGCGAACCCCAAGCTGATCGAACGCCCGGTGGTCTTTGCCAATGGGCAGGCGCGGATCGGGCGGCCACCTGAAAAGGTGCTGGAGATTCTGTGATTTGGCGTTGCGGCGTTCCCCGCCTAGATTACCTGAAATCAAATCTGCAACGGGGAGCGGATGACAACGGACTCGCAACGCAAAGGGCCGATGGCATGGATTGATGCCGTGGTCTTTGATCTGGCGCGGCAGATGCGCTGGACTTTCCTGCCGCCCTTGATGGTTTATTTCGCCGCCGGGTTTTCCGGGCTGACCGGGATCGTGGGGACGTTTTTCGTCAAGGAATACCTTGATCTGTCGGCGGCCTTCCTGGCCGGGCTGGCGTTTTGGGCGGGCCTGCCCTGGGCGCTCAAGATGCCCCTTGGCCATCTTGTCGATATCGTCTGGCGGTGGAAGTGGCTGTTGGTTTACCTCGGGGCCGGGTTGATCGGGCTGAGCGTTTTCATCATGTACCTGGTGTTGACCCGGACCGAGATGATGGAAGCGGTGATGCCGATCAGCGCGTGGTACATCACGAGCTTCCTGATGGCGCCTTGTGGCCTTGTCCTTCAGGATGCCGTGGCCGATGCCATGTCGGTGGAAGCGGTGCCGCAGGTGGATGCGCAGGGCGATCCGATCCCCGAGGAAACCTCGCGCGCGCTGCATACCACCATGCAGACGCTGGGCCGGTTTGCCCTGATCGGCGGGACGGTGGCGGTGGCGGTTCTCAACATCACCATGTTTTCCGGGATCGAGGAGCTGGCCGCCGGGGCCAAGCGGCAGGTCTATGCCAATATCTACCTTGCCGCCTTGGCGATCCCGCTGGTGTCGGTTTCAGGCGTGGTGCTGGCCGGGATACAGAAATGGCGGGCGCGGCATGACCTTGTGAACAAGGGCCTGTCGCCCGAGGAGGCCGATGCCCTGTTCGAGCGCCCGGACGAAAAGACCACCCCCAACCCGTGGTATTTCATCGGCGGCGGGGCCTTCGTGGCGCTGACCATGGCGGTGGGTCTGGGCGGTGTGCCCTATGGGCAGGAGATCGTTTTTGTCGGCTCGATGGCGATCGTGCTGTTGCTGATGCGGCAGTTGATCGCGGTGCTGAGCCCGGCGCAGGCGCGCACCCTGATCGGTACGGCGGTGATCATCTTCATGTTCCGCGCCGTGCCGCGCCCCGGCGACGGGAGCACGTGGTTCAACATCGACGTTCTGGGCTTTGACCAGCAATTCCTATCGGTGCTGTCGCTGATCACCTCGGTGCTGACGCTGGTGGGGATGGTGGTGCTGCGGCCGCTGATGGCCTCGAAACCCATCGTCTGGATCATCGTCATGCTGACGATCGCGGGGGGTGTTTTGACCCTGCCGAATATCGGGCTCTATTACGGGATACAGGATGTGACCGCCCCCCTGACGGGCGGCGTGGTGGATGCCCGGTTCATCGCGATACTGGACACGGCGGTTGAATCGCCGCTGGGTCAAGTGGCGATGATCCCGATGCTGGCATGGATCGCGCGGAATGCGCCGAATGACCTGAAGGCCACGTTTTTCGCGGTGATGGCCTCGTTCACCAACCTGGCGCTTTCGGCCAGCAGCCTGACCACCAAGTACCTGAACCAGATTTTCGTCATCACCCGCGAGGTGACCGACCCCGAGACCGGGGCCGTGACGGTGCCAGCGGATTATTCGCAGCTTGGTGTGCTGTTGATCGTGGTGACGGTGATCACGGTAGGGGTGCCTTTGCTGGTGATCTGGTTGGTGCAAAGATCGCCGCTAAGGACGACGGATTGATCGGGATGAGGGCCGCGCCCGACCCTGGGAGGGCTTTGCAACTGCCATTCTGGGCGTGACGCAGTCACACTCAAATCCGTGGTTCGGAGCGCAACTGAATCCATGCGCCCTCCCGGGGGGAGGGTCGGGCGCGGCCCGGGGCAAGCCCGGGCAAGACGGTAATGAATGTTGTGTCGCAGGCGACCAGCCGGTGTGCGCCCCCCAAAAAACCAAAACGGCCCGACCAAAAGGCCGGGCCGCTCTAATTACCCAAGCGCGTCGTTGCAGCGCTTGCAGGTGCCGGGGTGTTGGTGCGTGCCCACATCCGGCAGGATTTTCCAGCACCGCTGGCATTTCTCGCCCGTGGCGCGTTCGAAGACCACGGTCACGCCCTCGACCTCGGGCAGGCGGTAGGCCTCTGCCGGGCTGGGATCGCCCGTCAACACGATATCCGAGGTGATGCAGATATCCTCGAAATTGACCGATTTCAGCGCCTCCAGCATCTCGCCCTCGCGGACATGCACCACCGGCGCGGCTTCAAGCGAAGCGCCGATCACCTTGTCGGTGCGCTGCACCTCCAATGCGGCGGTCACCACGCGGCGGGCGCGGCGCACCATGGCCCATTTCGCCGCAAGCGGCTCATCCAGCCAATCGGCAGGGGTTTCGGGAATATCGGTCAGGTGGACCGAACTTTCCTCGCCCGGGAAGCGTTCAAGCCAGACCTCCTCCATCGTGAAGACCAGCACCGGCGCAAGCCATGTGGTCAGGCGGTGGAACAGGATATCCAGAACCGTGCGCGCGGCACGGCGACGGGCGGTATCGCCATCGCAATAAAGCGCATCCTTGCGGATATCGAAGTAGAACGCCGAGAGCTCAACCGTGGCGAAGTTGAAAAGCTGCTGGAACACGCCCTGGAAATCATAGGCGTCATAGCCGGTGCGCACCACGTGGTCCAACTCGGCCAGACGGTGCAGCACCCAGCGTTCCAGTTCCGGCATATCCGCCGGGTCCATCCGGTCGCTTTCCTCGAAATGCGCCAAAGCCCCCAGCATGAACCGCATGGTGTTGCGCAAGCGGCGATAGCTGTCGGCGACGCCTTTGAGGATCTCCGGCCCGATGCGCAGATCGGCGGTATAATCCGCCTGCCCCACCCAGAGCCGCAGGATATCCGCGCCATATTGCTTGGTCACATCCTCGGGCGCGACGGTGTTGCCCAAGGACTTGGACATCTTGTTGCCCTTTTCATCGAGCGTGAAGCCATGGGTCAGCACCCCGCGATAGGGCGCATGGCCGATGGTCCCACAAGCCTGCAACATCGAGGAGTGGAACCAACCCCGGTGCTGGTCGGTGCCTTCGAGGTAAAGATCGGCGATACCATCGTCGCTGCCATCCTCGCGATCGCGCAGAACGAAAGCATGGGTGGAGCCGGAATCGAACCAGACATCGAGGATGTCATCGACCTTTTCCCACTGATCGGCGTCATGGTCATTGCCAAGGAATCGCTCTTTCGCGCCGGGTTTGTACCATGCGTCGGCGCCCTCATCCTCGAAGGCCGCCAAGATACGGGCATTCACCGCCTCGTCGCGCAGAAGGTAATCGGGGTCGGTGGGCATGGCCCCTTTCTTGACAAAACAGGTCAGCGGCACACCCCAGGCGCGTTGCCGCGACAAAACCCAATCGGGCCGCGCTTCGATCATCGAATAGAGGCGGTTGCGCCCGGTCTTGGGTGTCCAAGTGACCAGTTTGTCGATGGAGGTCAGGGCGCGGTCGCGGATCGTCTTGCCGTATTGGTCCTGCCCATCGCCAACCTCGCGGTCGATGGCGGCGAACCATTGCGGGGTGTTGCGGTAGATGACCGGCGCTTTCGACCGCCAGCTATGCGGATAGCTGTGCTTGATCTTGCCACGCGCCAGCAGCCCGCCGACGGAGGCGAGCTTGTCGATGATCGCCTTGTTGGCGTTGCCCTCTTTCCCCTTGCGGTCAAGGATGTACGTGCCGCCAAAGAAGGGCAGATCGGCGCGGAAACCGCCATCGTCCATCACGTTGTAGGTGATGACCTGTTCCAACATGCCCAGATCGCGGTAAAGCTCGAACTCCTCCATCCCGTGGGAGGGGGCGCAGTGCACGAAACCGGTGCCTTCCTCGTCGGTGACGAAATCGGCGGCGCGGAAATCGCGGGGGTCGTCCCATTCGCCGTTTGCGCCTTCGGCCCCGGCGAGGGGGTGAGCGAGGGTGAGGCCGGCAAGTTCATCGGCACTGACGTCGCGGACACGTTTCCACATGCCGTCTTCCAGGCGGGCCTTGGCCATGACGTCACCGGCCAGCTTGTCGGCCAAAAGGAAACGGTCGCCGGGCTTGGCCCAGCATTCCTCGGGCGTGTCGGTGACTTCGTAGAGGCCATAGGCAAAGCTATCGCCGAAGACGACCGCCTTGTTTGACGGGATGGTCCAGGGGGTGGTGGTCCAGATGACGACGTTGGCCCCTTGCAGATCACCTTCGGTGGTCACCGGGAACTTCACCCAGATGGTGAAACTTTCCTTGTCGTGATACTCTACCTCGGCCTCGGCCAGCGCGGTTTTCTCGATGGGCGACCACATCACCGGCTTGGAGCCTTGGTAAAGCGTGCCGTTCATCAGGAATTTCTGGAACTCCTCCGCGATGATCCGCTCGGCGCGGAAATCCATCGTCAGGTAGGGCTTTTCCCATTTGCCGGTCACGCCGAGGCGCTTGAATTCATCGCGCTGCACGTCGATCCAGCCATCGGCGAACTTGCGGCATTCCTGCCGGAAATCGACGATATCGACCTCGTCCTTGTTCTTGCCCTTCTTGCGGTAATCCTCTTCGATCTTCCATTCGATGGGAAGGCCGTGGCAATCCCAGCCGGGGATATAGCGCGCGTCGCGGCCCATCATCTGTTGGGAGCGCACAACCATATCCTTGAGGATCTTGTTGAGCGCGTGACCGATATGCAGGTGGCCGTTGGCATAGGGGGGGCCATCGTGCAGGGTGAAGGGCTTTCGAGCGGTTTCATCTGCGCCCGTCCGGGCGCGGGCTGCCTTCTCGCGCAGGCGGTCGTAGATGCCGATCTTTTCCCAACGCTCCAGCCATTCGGGTTCGCGTTTGGGAAGGCCCGCGCGCATCGGGAATGCGGTTTGCGGCAGGTTCAGGGTGTCTTTGTACTCGGGCGTGTCAGCGCACATCGGTGACGTCCTTTGTCACTTGAGTTTCGTCTTGGGGGGAGGGGCGGCGCGAAGGCTCATACGCCATTGTCCCGGCGGCTCGTATCACTCAGAGCGCCGGGCACGTAATTCGAATGATGATTGCAAAATAGGCCATCATGGGGCGCGTTATACGCCCCAGTTGGCGCAGCGTCCAGAGGGGGGGACGCCAAGACCGGCTTTGCCCTTGATTCCGCGTCCGTGGTGGCGCATCTCATGTCCCATGACAAACGCCCTGCCCCCCCGGTTCGACATCACCCGCCCCGAGATCGAGCGGGTCGTGGCCGCATTCTATGCCACCATTCGCGAACACCCCGGTCTTGGGCCGGTCTTCGCGGTGCATGTCACCGATTGGCCCGCGCATGAGGCCAAGGTGGCAGATTTCTGGGCCAATTCCATCCTGCACGAACGCAGCTATGACGGCAGCCCGATGGCCGCCCATATAAAGGCCGGGAACGTCAAGCCGGGGATGTTTTCAACCTGGCTTGATCTGTTTGACGCGACGTTGCGGCGCGAGTTGGAGCCGGGCAAGGCCGCCGCGTGGTCGGCGCTGGCGCATCGGATCGGGCGCAGCCTGCGGGCGGGTGTGGTTGAGCGTGAGACCCTGCCGGGTGGTGTGCCAAAACTGCGTTGACGAAACCATCGGCTCAATCCCCCCATCCTTTCTTCTTTTTATAAGTATCCAGTCCGTCGCTGACGTGTAAGTATGTTTGCGGGCGGGAGCTCGTAAGTATCCGGATGCTCTGATTGCTC
>NZ_JASHIM010000044.1 GCF_030733685.1 Roseovarius sp. MMSF_3281 | reverse complement strand
CTACTCATCATTCTCAACGCCATGATCCGGGAAAACAGAACATATCAGCCAACCTGAACAACACACTTGCCCGGGGGAGACGTTGAAAACCCATCGGGTTTCAACGTCGGGGGCAGAGCCCCCAAACGCCTTAAAGATCAGAACGACCGCGTGGTGTAATCCACCTCGTCGGGGTACATCGTATCCTCGATCGACGTGGTATGCACCCGCTTGAGCACCCCTTCCTCGACCTTGCTGATATACTGATGCCCAAAGACCTGGTGGGTCTTGCCGTTGAAGCGCTTTGCCCCCTGCGGGTGCGCCTGGCCAAGCGGCATGTCCGTCATCGCTTCCACCGCCTCGATCAGGGCGGCGCGGTCCTGCGGGCCGCGATAGCCCGCCGCCTCCATGCCTGCCTTGACCACGTGCAGGGTTTCCCAACAGCCGAACATGTGACCATAGGTCGAGACATCCGTCGGGTCGCTGACCGACGCGCCGCGTTCGTCGACCCCCACGGCCTGCCGGTAAAACGCCTCGTGCTCGCTTTCGTCGGGCTGGCTGTGGCGGCACATGCCTTCCCAGAAATGGCTGCCTTCAAGGAACTCAAGGCCCGGGCTGTCCATCGCCACCGCCTCAAGGCTGTCGATGAAGCCGAAAAGTTCCGGCCCGCGCCCGCCGAAGAATTCGCCCAGTTCCTTGACGAAGGTCAGAACGCCGGGGCCCACCATCACGTGATAGACCACCTCGGTCTCGCGCGGGATTTTCGGGAAATACCGGGTGAACGAGGTTTCCGAGGGCGGGATGGCGATCTTGGCCACCACCTCGCCGCCCTGCGCCTCGATGGCGGGGGCAAGGTTGTCGCGGTGATCATAGCCAAAGCCGTAGTCGGGGAAGATCATGGTGACCTTCTTGCCCAGGGTATCGGTGATGAAGGGGGCCATGGAAATCACCTGGCTGCGGACATCGGTGATCCCCGGCTGCAAGGTATAGCGGTTCAGCATCCCCGACGAGACATGCGTGCCTTCCGAGACCACGAAATAGGGCAGTTTCAACTCGCCTGCACGCGGGGCCGAGCCGATGACGACATGCGAAAACAGCGTGCCGAACCCGATGTCGCAGTTATGCTGCGTGGCGAATTTTTCCACCACTTCGGCGCCGCGTTTTGGGTCGGTGCCGTCATCCTCGGCCACGATCTCGACGGGGCGGCCATTGATGCCGCCGCCCTCGTTGATCAGCTTGACCGCCGCCTGCGTGGTGCGATCGTACCACCGGCCATAGGCCGCGCCGATGCCGGTGCGGTGCACCTGAAAGCCGATCTTGATGGGTTCGGAGGTTTGCGCTTGGGCATAGCGCGCCCACATCGGCAGGCTCGCCGCCCCCGCCACGCCGCCCGCAAGGGTCTTGAGCGCGCCACGGCGCGAGGTGGCTTTGGGCGATTTCGGGGTCTTGGGGCTCTGGGTGGTCATCTGACACCTCCGGTCGTGATCTTTACCGCGGCGCCTTTCGCCGCTTCGCGGCAAACCTGCGTCACGGGGGGCCTGTTGTCCAGTGGTTAGGGTCAGAAGCCATTGATCCCAAGCCCCGGATTCGCGAATTTCTGTTTCTCAAAGCGCCGGTTTGCCGGATTTTTCACCCTCCAGACCGCAATGCCGCAGGACGTGCGGTTCTTTTTTCCTGCCTCGGGGGAAATCTTGGTCATATCCCGCGCGGCGAGGCCAGAAGCCAAAGCCCGAAAAAGGTATAGGCGATCATGAACAGTGCCAAGGGCGCCTGCCCCAGCATCGCACGCCAGCTATTGCCATGGCCGCGCACCGCCAGGGCATGGGCCAGCAGGATCGCCACCACATGGCCGAACACCACCGCCCCCGCCTGTGCAAGATAGATCATCTTGACGGTGCCGGGCGTGTTGAAAAACCCGGTGGTCACGTAAAATGTCCCCAGGTTCAGCAAATCCGCGCCCTGCCCCATCGGATCGGTCAGCGCCTTGATCACGTATTGCCCGTCCACCATGAACGAGGTCAGGTAATGCGCCACGTGATAACCCAGCGCGATGGGCAGGATCGTGGGGGCATAGAGGCAGAACACCTCGCGCAGGGGCCGCCGCGTGCCCGCGATCCGCTCGCCCAGCCAAAGGCAGGCGGCAAAGGCGGTGATCAGCGCCGCATTGGCCGCGACAAGCCCCACGAGGTTCGGCACGATCACCGCCGAGCGGCCGGGAAATTCCAGCGGGTTGATGCCCAGCACGCCAAGCCACCAAAAGGTTTCGTTCACACCATCGAAACTGCCCGATCCCAGCATCAGCAGGATGAACACGGCCAGCCCAATTCCGGGCCGCGGGCGGGCAAGGATCTGCCACCCCCAAAGGCCCAGCGACAGGCGCCCGCGCGCCCGGCCCAAAAGGCCCATACGCCCATAGGCGCGCATCAGGATGGTCACCGCCTCGGCCCGCAGCATCCAGCGCGGACCGAAAAGCGTCATCCCCAGCAACGTCAGGTACCAGTACCCCCCCACCGCCAGGGCAAGGCGATCCGGGTCGGCCGGGGCCGGATCGGCCAGAAGGAACCCGGCAAAACACAGGAAGATCACCACCCCGGGCGCATGGCCCAGGGCGCGCGGGTATCGCATCGGCGCGCGGCTGCCCGTGATCCATGCCAAAAGCGTAACAAGCCCGGTCCAGGGATTGGTCCACCGCCAGTGATTGCCCAAAAGCCCCTGCGCCGAGACCATGCCAACCCAGAACACCGTCCAGACGAACAGCGGCAAGGGATTGACCAGGGGGTCATGCCCGCCGGTCAGCCCGCGCCAGACCAGGAAGGCCAGCAAGATCGTCGACAAAAGGCTGGTCACATGCCGCAGGGGCAGCCCCGGCCACGGCAATACAGCCACCGGCCCGAACAGCCGCGCCGCCACCCAGGCCGGCAAGACCGCCAAAAGCACCACCGTTGCCGCCACCGTGGCAACCCCGGCCGAGGTATAGACATCCGTCGGCAACAGCAGGACAAATCCCTGCTCGGAGGCATGCGCCCAAAGCACCCCGGGCAAAAGCCCAAGGATCATGGCCAAGAAAAAGCGTTGGGTCATCTTCCCCCCCAAAGGTGCAAGAAGGCCCAGATTACCCTGTCGCAGCATTTCGGAAATGGGGTAAATCACCGCGCCCGCGGATTTGTCTTGGCACGATGCGCCGGAAAACGATGCATGCATTGGTTTCGGTTACCGGATAATGGTGCCCGCGTTCCTTCACGACGATCATATCCATACCCGGCTTTGGCAGGACAGTGTCCGCCAAACAGTGTCCGCCAATGGCGACCAAGCTCAGGCCGCGACCAATGGGGTAATGCCCGACACGTCAACCTCTTTGCTGGCCAAGGCCATGTCGTAATTGGTTTGCAAATTCATCCAATAGGCCGGGGTCGTGTTGAAGGCCCGCGCAAGGCGCAGGGCCGTGTCCGGTGTAATGCCGGTGGTTCCCTTCACAAGGCGCTCTATCCGGGTGCGGGGCACCCCAAGGCGCTTGGCCAGGCCGATGGCGCTGATCTCAAGGGGGTCCAGGTAAAGCTCTTTGAGCACCTCGCCGGGATGCATGGGATTTTCAAGCAATGTCATTCACCCCTCCGTTCAGTGGTAATCAACGATTTCGACCTCGGCAGGCCCTTTTGGCGTCCAGACAAAACATATCCGCCATTGGGCATTGATGCGCACCGAATGCTGCCCGATGCGGTCCCCCTTCAGCTCTTCAAGGTGGTTGCCCGGTGGAAACCTGAGGTCTTCGAGTTCCGTCGCCGCCTCCAAAGCCGATAACATCGCGCGGGTCCGCCTGATCAGATCACTGGGAAACCCCTTGCCGAACGTCCCCTTGACAGCGTGACCGGCACGTTTGCCCCTGGTGCTTTGGATCATGCACGATGCGTATCACCGAAAGGTACATGTGTCAACACATGATACATATCAAGTCACACCGCCCACGGCCCGCACCGTTCGGCGATGAACAGCGCGATCACCTCGGTGCAATGTTGGACCGAGGCCAGGTCGACCCGCTCGTCGAAGCCATGGATCGCCTCGACCGTGGGGCCATAACACAGCGTCGCCCCCCCATGCGGCACTCCACATCGCACCGCGCGGGCAAGCAGGGGGTCCAATCGCACCCTCTTGTTGCGGCCCCGCTCAGCCACCCGGACCGATCCGCGTCAAGTTCGGGGCGCGCAAACAAAGAAACGGCGGCGCTCAGGGAGGAGGAGAGAGCACCGCCGTTCTTTTCACGCCCGATCCAGGGAGGAGGAGAGGATCGGCCGTTCATCTTGTCCGAACCGCAAGGCAGCCCGGGGTATTTAGGGCGGCGGCACTCAGGGAGGAGGAGAGAGCGCCGCCGCCATTCACGAATGTCTCAGGGAGGAGGAGAGAGACATCCGATTCCGTAATTCGTTACCGTACGATCCCGTACGTTGCCTTGAGCGCCTCGGCCCGCAGGCCCGACCGGTGCAGGCCCAGGTCAACCAGCGTGCGGTCATCCAGATCGCGCAGCGTCCGCAGGGTTTTGCGGTACAGGCGATAATCTTCGATGCGCTGGAAGAACTGGCTTACAGCGGCGCTGATTTCGAGGGCGAGGGCCGCGTTCGAGGCCCGGGTATCATGTGCAAAGGTCATCGGCTTAACAGGTCTTTTACTGGTCATGCACCGAAGTGCATCGCGTTTCGTTTGTTGATCCAAAGATAACCCAATGCTGCAGCTGCACAATCCCCATATCCCTCAATGCTGCTATGCAGCAAATGCATAAGAGTGGCTGACCTAAGGTCAATCAATCAGATCATTTTTTCAGCAATCTTCGCACTTCCCCTTGCTCTCTGTCTCAAACCTGCCACCTATTGCGGCAAAACGATGAAGGGGGTGGCGACCATGGCAACGACGCGCGATGCAATTCTCGATGAACTCAAGAAACTGGAACTTCCCGACGGCGGCGATCTTGTCTCGCGCGATATGGTGCGGGCGCTTTCGGTTGACGGCGGCACCGCCCGATTCGTGATCGAGGCCCCCTCGCCCGACATGGCCCAGAAGATGGAACCCCTGCGCGCCGCCGCGGAACGCGCGGCCCGCTCGGTGCCCGGTGTCGATCAGGCCAGCGTTGCCCTCACCGCCCATGGCGGCGGCAAGCCGGCCCCGTCCAAGGAACCGCCCAGCCTCAAGATCGGCGGCCACCCGAAGGCCACCGACGAGCCGGTACGCCCGGCGGGCGTGCGTTCGATCCTTGCCGTGGCATCGGGCAAGGGCGGCGTGGGCAAATCCACGGTTTCGTCGAACCTTGCCGTGGCCCTTGCCAAGCAGGGCCGCCGCGTGGGCCTGCTGGATGCCGATATCCATGGCCCCAGCCAGCCGCGCATGATGGGTGTCAACCAGCGCCCCGCCAGCCCCGATGGCAAGATCATCGAACCGTTGCAGGCCCACGGGGTGACCCTGATGTCGATCGGCCTGATGCTGGACCCCGACAAGGCCGTTGTCTGGCGCGGGCCGATGCTCATGGGCGCGCTGCAACAGATGATGACGCAGGTAAACTGGGGCGAGTTGGATGTGCTGATCGTCGATTTGCCCCCCGGCACCGGCGACGTGCAACTGACGCTGTGCCAGAAATCCGCCCCCACCGGCGCGCTTGTGGTTTCAACCCCGCAGGACGTGGCGCTTCTGGATGCGCGCAAGGCGCTGGATATGTTCCAGACCCTGAAAACCCCGGTCCTGGGCCTGATCGAGAACATGTCGACCTTCCATTGCCCCAATTGCGGGCACGAGGCGCATATTTTCGGCCATGGCGGGGTGCAGGCGGAATCCGAGAAACTGGGCATCCCCTTCCTCGGGGCATTGCCCATTGATCTTGATACCCGGCTGGCCGGGGATTCGGGCACGCCCATTGCCTCCGGTGACAGCCCCATGGCGCAGGCCTATGCGCAACTGGCCGACAGGTTGGTTCAGGGCGGAATGGCCTGAGGGTCGTACGACTCGTACGATGGGGTGTCGCGGCGCCGCGATTTTCGTACGAAACGCGGGGTGTAAGCGTACGACTCGTACGAAAATCCGGCGCTCAGCCGATCAGCGGCACATGCGGCGCGGCATCCCTTGGCAAAAGCCCCGCCAGTCGCGGATCGGGGGCGATTTCGATCTCGCGCTTGTAGGGGGTGAAGCCGCTGCGGCGGTAGAACGCCAAGGCCGCCGGGTGATCAAGGGTGCAGGTATGCACATGGAATCGCGTGATATTTTCGGCCCATGCCATTTCGATCGCGCGATTCATAAGCCACCGCCCTGCCCCGGTTCCGACCATGCCAGAGGTCAGGCCGAAATAGGCCAGTTCGCACTCGCCCCCCTGCCGAAAGTCCAACTCCAACAGGCCCACGTCCTCGCCTTTGTCGCGCAGGGCATGGACATGCACCTTTGGGTTGGACAAAATTCCTTTTAATTCAACAGGTTGCATCACCAAACGCCCGAACCAGAGCCACGGCGCACCCACCTTGCGGAACAGGTCCAGATACCATGCCGGGTCCGGGTTTGGCACATGGGTCAGCTCCAAGTCCAAATCTGCCTCAACCCGTTGATTTGGCTGCGTTTTCATCTCCAGATGCGTCACCACCGAGGCCGTGTGCCCCGCAGGAACGCCATGCATCCCGTCTTCAAGCATTGCCCTTCGCCTTTTTCTTCTCGGCCACAACCTTTTCCGCCAGATCACGGGCAATCGCAAAGGCGCCCTTGATCTTGTCGCTGTCCTTGCGCCAGTCACGCCGCACCACGATCTTGTTGTCCTTGACCTTGGCTAAGCCATTCTGATCCTTGATAAATTCGACCAACCCGGTGGGCGAGGCAAACTTGTCGTTGTGGAACTGAAGGACCGCGCCTTTCGGTCCGCCATCCAGTTTCGCGATGCCTGCCTTCTTGCACATCCCCTTGATCCGCACGACCAGCAGCAGGGTGTTCACCTCCTTTGGCAGTTTGCCAAAGCGGTCGATCAGCTCGGCGGCAAAGCCCTCCAGTTCAACCTTGCTGTGTAACCCACTGAGTCTGCGGTACAATCCAAGGCGTACGTCCAGATCCGGAACGTAGTCTTCGGGGATCAAGACAGGCACACCAAGGTTGATCTGCGGTGCCCATTGCTCATCCCCTTCGGTCAGCCCTTCCAGTTCGCCCGCCTTGATCTTGGCAATCGCCTCTTCCAGCATCGATTGGTACAACTCGTAGCCCACATCGCGCATCTGGCCCGATTGCTCTTCGCCCAAAAGGTTCCCGGCCCCGCGAATATCCAGATCCTGGCTGGCCAGCGTAAAGCCCGCCCCAAGCGTATCCAATGAGCCCAGAACGCGCAGGCGCTTTTCCGCCGCGGGGGTCAGGCGTGCCCGTGGCTTGGTGGTCAGATAGGCGTAAGCCCTTGTTTTTGAACGGCCCACGCGCCCGCGTATCTGGTAAAGCTGTCCCAGCCCGAACATATCCGCGCGATGCACGACCATGGTGTTCGCCGTGGGAATATCGAGCCCGGATTCGACAATCGTCGTGGCCAGAAGCACATCGTATTTGCCATCGTAAAAGGCGTTCATGCGATCATCCAGATCGCCCGCCGCCATTTGCCCGTGCGCCACCACGTAACTGACCTCGGGCACTTGATTTTGCAGGAAATCTTCGATCTCGCGCAGGTCTTCGATACGCGGGACCACGTAGAAACTCTGCCCGCCCCGGTAATGCTCACGCAAGAGCGCCTCGCGGATCGTCACCGCGTCGAACGGACTGACATAGGTACGGATCGAAAGACGATCCACCGGCGGGGTTCCGATGATCGACAGATCGCGCACCCCCGAAAGGCTGAGTTGCAATGTCCGTGGAATCGGCGTTGCCGTCAGGGTCAACACGTGAATGTCCGAGCGAAGCTGTTTGAGCCGCTCCTTGTGCGTCACGCCAAAGCGTTGCTCTTCGTCGATCACCAACAGGCCAAGGTTCTTGAACCTTACCCCCTTGGCCAACAGGGCATGGGTGCCCACCACGATATCCACCGTCCCCTTTGCCAGCCCGTCGCGCGTCAGGTTCGCGTCTTTCTGGCTGACAAAGCGTGACAAGGGCCGCACCGTCACCGGGAAACCCCGGAAACGTTCGGCAAAACTTTGGTAATGCTGGCGCGCCAAAAGGGTCGTGGGGGCGATCACCGCCACCTGCACGCCCGACATCGCCGCGATAAAGGCGGCACGCATCGCCACTTCGGTCTTGCCAAAGCCCACGTCGCCGCAAATCAGGCGATCCATGGGGCGGCCTGCCTCCATATCCTCAAGCACGTCTTCAATGGCGCGCAGCTGATCGTCGGTTTCAGTGTAGGGGAAGCGGGCCGAGAACTCTTCCCAGGCGTGATGCTCGGGTTCCAGAACCGGGGCGCGGCGCAATTCGCGTTCCGCCGCGATCCGGATCAAGCGGTCGGCCATCTCGCGGATACGTTCCTTGAGCTTGGCTTTCTTGGCCTGCCAGGCCCCGCCGCCCAGCCTGTCCAACAGCCCCTCGTCGTGGCCGTATTTACTGAGCAGTTCGATATTTTCGACTGGCAGGTAAAGCTTTGAATTCTCGGCATATTCCAGAAGCAGGCATTCATGCGCCGCGCCCGCCGCCGTGACCACCTCAAGCCCCTTGTAACGCCCGACCCCGTGATCGACATGCACCACCAGATCACCGGGAGACAGGCTTTGTGCCTCGGTCAGAAAATTCTCGGCCCGGCGGCGTTTCTTGGGCGCGCGGATCAACCGATCGCCCAGAACATCCTGCTCGGCGATCACCGTCAGGTCAGGGGCCTCGAACCCGTGTTCCAAGGGCCAGACCGCCAGGTGCAGGCCCCGTTTTGCAATGCGCGTAGCGTCGGGGACGCTGACCGCGCCAAGCAGGCCTTCGTCTTCCAACAAGCCTTCCAGCCGTTCGCGCGCGCCCTCGGAATAACTGGCGACCAGCACGGGGCCACCCTCAAGCTTTGCTTGAACATGATCCTTCAAAGCCCCGAAAAGGCTAAGAGATTCGCTTTGGCGTTCCGGCGCGAAATTGCGCCCGATGCGGCCACCGGCATCAATCACACCCGGCCCCGTGGCCTGTGGCAACGGCGCGAACTGCATCACCCGGCGCCCCCCGACCGCCGCCTGCCACGCGGTGTCGTCCAGATACAGCAACTCGGGCGAAACGGGCTTGTAAACCGTATCCTCGCGGTTCTTTTGCTTCAGCGCATGATCCCGCGCCTCGAACTGGTCCACCACGCTATCCCAACGCGAGGCGCGCGCCGCCTCGACCTGATCATCCAGCGTGATCGTTGCCTGCGGCAGGTAATCGAACAATGTTTCCAGATGCTCATGAAAGAAGGGCAGCCAATGCTCTATTCCCGCATGTTTGCGCCCCGCGCTCACCGCCTCGTAAAGCGGATCGTCGGTGCCCGCGGCGCCAAAGGCGATGCGGTAATTCTGCCGAAACCGGGTAATGGCGGCCTCCTCCAGAATAACCTCGCTTACGGGCGCAAGCTCGATCTGGTCCAGCTTTTCGGTGGTCCGCTGCGTGGCCGGATCAAACCGGCGAATACCATCCAGAACATCGCCGAACAGATCAAGCCGCACCGGGCCGCTTTCCCCCGGCGGGTAAATGTCGATAATCCCGCCGCGCACCGCGTAATCACCGGGTTCCATCACCGTCGGGGCCTGGGAAAACCCCATGCGCACCAAGAAGGCCTTCAGGGCCTCCTCGTCAATCTGGTAATCCACCCGCGCGCTGAACGCCGCCTCGCGCAGTACATCCCGCGCCGGCACCCGCTGTGTCACCGCATTGAGCGTGGCCAGCAAAACAAAGCGCCGCGGCATGCCGTGCACGAGGCCCGCCAATGTCGCCATGCGGGCGGCCGAGATATCGGCATTGGGCGACATCCGGTCATATGGAAGGCAGTCCCAGCCGGGAAACCGCATCACCGGCATGTCCGGTGCAAAGAACCGCAGGGCCTGCGCCATCGCCTCGGCCCGCTTGTCGTCGCGTGCGACATGCAGAACCGGCCCATCCTTGCGGGCGATTTCATCAAGGATCAGACGGGCGTCATAGCCCTCGGGCGCGCCGCCGACTGTGATATGATCAGGGGTGTTCATGCTGCTGCCACCTAGCGCCGCGCCCTGCCCGGCGCAAGCCCGACCTACCCGCCAAGAACGCCGGCTTGCATATTCTGCAACATGCCCCACATCGCGGTGACGAAAATCGAGAGCATGCCGATCAATTGCGTAAACAAGCGATGCTTGTACATCCGCTTATAGAGTGCGTCGCCCGCCAGGCCCTGCATCTGGATGCCCCGCGCGGTTTTCCATGACATGAGGCCCACAAGGCTCATCGGAAAGCCGAGCAGGAAAATCGCCTGCGCGAACTCCATACCATACAGAAACCCCAGCATGAAAAGCACCGTCAGCATGAAACAGGCAAAACCCGCCATCAAAAGGCCGGACTCTCCGACGATATAAAGAATACGGTTGCAATTGATCCGAACCATGTCTTCCAGATCGCGCACCGCCTCTTCGCTGGCGTCCTTTTTCTTGGCGCGCAGGACCATATCCCAGGGCACGCCAAGCACCCAATGGCTGACCGAAGACCACAAAACGGCAAGCGCGATCCAGAACCACAGGTTGCTGAAACTGCGCATGTCGATCAGTTCAAAAACGGTTTCGTACCAGTCCACTGCTTGAAGACCTTTGAAAAGTGCCCCGCCCCTCTTAACCCCGGCGCGCGGCAATTCCTACCCTTGAGATAGGCGAATTTCCATGTCACTCAGACGACCCAAGAAGAATGAACCAAGGTACCCCCATGTCCAGCCCCCAAG